>NZ_DALZXX010000076.1:0-6375 GCF_031988965.1 Microbacterium sp. | reverse complement strand
GGGATCCTGCAGCGTGGCCGGATCCGCATCACCCCCGCCGGCGACGCGGAAGACCGCCGTCTCGCCGGCGAGAAGCGTGACGAGTCCCTGATCGACCGTCGCGTCTGCCGCGTACCGGTCGACGAGCAGGGTGATGTCGCGCACATAGGCCCGCGCCGTGACCTGCACGAGCGTCACGCCCGGCTCGTCCGCCGCGGGGCGGACCTCGACGTCGAGCGCATCCGGGTCGAGTCTCTGAGCGACGAGCTCGACCGGGTTGTGCACGGCCGTGGGGAAGCCGTCGAGCCGCGCGACCACGATCTCACCGGCGGCGTCGGCGTGGTCGGTGAGCTCGGGGTCGAGGCTGATCGTCGCCTCACCGCGCGCCGCGATCGACAGCGCCTGCACCGACTCGGCGAGCACCCGGCCGTCGAAGGTCGTCCGCTGCAGAGCGACCTCGCCCTGCCAGGGCTCGTCGGTGTCGTTGAGCACGACCAGCGCGAGCCCGGACTCGCGCGGCTGGAAGGTGGCCAGACGCGGTTCGTACACGTCGCGCAGAGCGAACCAGAGCGGCTTGCGTCGCTCGGCGAAGTCGACCGCCGCCCACGACACCACGGGCCAGCTGTCGTTCAGCTGCCACACGATCGCGCCGGTGTTGCGCGGCGAGAGCGAGCGGAAGTGCTCGATGCCGAAGCGCACGGCGGCGGCCTGGTTCAACTGGGTGGCCCAGTGCCACTCCTCGATCGATCGGGGCTCGGGCAGGTGGCCCGCCATGCCGCGCTCGAGCTTGAGGTTGCCGTCGGCGGCCTTCTGGTGCACGAGCATCTGGTGCCCGTAGGGATCGAGCGGCTCATCGTGCACCGCGTCGACGAGCGTCGTCCATGCGGGCGGCCCCTGGAACCCGAACTCCGAGGCGAAGCGCGGGCGATGACGCCGGTACTCCGAGTAGTCGAGCGTGTTCCACACGTCCCAGATGTGCATGGTGCCGTGCGACTCGTCGTTGGGGTGGATGCCCTCGGCGAACGAGTACGGGCTGGCCGGCGAGTAGAAGCGCGTCGGATCGAGTTCGGCGACGAGCGACGGCAGGAGGGAGAGGTAGTACCCGAGCCCCCAGGTGCGACCGTCCAGCGGCTCCTTCCAGCCCCAGTCCTCGTGCCCCCAGATGTTCTCGTTGTTCCCGTTCCAGATCACCAGCGAGGGATGCGGGCTGAGCCGCACGATCGCCTGCGTCGCCTCGGCCTCGACCTCGTCGGCGAGCCACTCCTCCTCCGCATACGCGGCGCAGGCGAAGAGGAAGTCCTGCCAGACGAGGATGCCCGCCTCGTCGCAGGCGTCGTAGAAGTCGTCGGACTCGTAGAGGCCTCCGCCCCACACCCGGAGGAGGTTCATGTTCGCCTCGACGGCATCGCGGACGCGACGCCGATAGCGGTCCGCATCGATCTCGGTGACGAAGGCGTGGTCGGGGATCCAGTTCGCCCCGCGCACCTGGATGACCTTGTCGTTCACCCTCAGCACGAACGGCGTGCCCTCGGCATCCGGAGTCGTGTCCACCGCCACCGTGCGGAATCCGACCCGCGACGACCAGTGATCGACAGCCTCGCCGGCTCGGTCGAGCGCGACCTCGACGGGGTAGAGCGGCTGCTCGCCGTGGCCTGCGGGCCACCAGGGCTGCACATCGGGGACTCGGATGCTCACGACCACCCCGGCCGCGCCCTGGGCCACCTGCTCGGAGATGCTCGTTCCGCCGACCGACACCGTCACCAGCACCGGCTCACCCGTGGAGACCTCGGACCACTCCAGGTCGATGTGCGCATCGAGCACCCCGTCGACGCCGTCTTCGCGGCGGGCGAGATCGACGAGCGGCCGGACGGCGGCGATCCGCACTCCGGTCCAGCTGTCCAGGCCGATCGGCTGCCAGATGCCGCTGGTGGCGACGTCGATGCCCCAGTCCCAGCCGAAGTTGAACGCGGCCTTGCGCAGCGCGTTGTACGGGTGGTGGTTCACGTGCGGGCGCGGCCCGTGCTCGGCGCTGCGCGCTTCCGCCTCGTCCACGGGCGCGCGGAAGGTGATCGCGAGGGTGTTGGCACCGTCGCGCAGATGCCCCCCGAGGTCGAAGCGGTAGCCCCGGTGCTGGTTCTGCGTCTCGGCGATCAGGCGGCCGTTGACCTCGATCGCGGCGACCGTGTCGAGTCCGTCGGCGACCAGGTCGTGACGATCCGATCCGTCGTCGTGCCAGTCGAACTCGGTCTCGTAGCGCCAGACCGTGCTGCCGATCCACTGCTGCGCCGACTCGTTGTCGCCGTCGAAAGGAGCGGCGATCAGGCCGGCTGCGTGAAGATCGGTGTGCGCGCATCCGGGCACGGTCGCAGCGACCGCCGCCTGCGCGACCTCCTGCGGGATCGGGCCGGAGACGGCGGTCAGGGTCCAGTTGTCGTGAAGAGGTCGAAGTGCCATGAGCGTCCTTGCGTTGAGCTACTTTATTACCTAAGTTTACAAAGTGAGGCCAGTATAGCCCGGAGGTATGATCCGGGTGTCGATGAACCGAAAGCAGGACAGGTGACCGAGCACGACGCGGGCGCGAAGATGCGCACCTGGCCCCATCTGACGGGCGTCGAACGCGGTGCCCTCCGCGAGCTGCTGATCCACGGCCCCCTGCCGCGGGCCGAGCTGGCGCGGCGCCTTCAGGTGTCGCGGGCGAGCATGACCCGCGCCACGCGACTCCTCGTCGAGCACTCCCTGATCGCGGAAGACGAGATCACGCTGCGCGGAGCGATGGGTCGCCCCAGCGAGATGCTCGTCGTCAGCGACGACGCGCATCACCTTCTCGGCATCAAGCTCACCGGTGACGCGGTCTTCGCCGTCGTGACCACCCTCGGCGCCCGGCTCGTCGCTTCGATCGAGGAGCCCCTCGTGTCGAACTCCGTGGAGGACACGGTCGATCAGATCGTGCGGATCCACGCGCGCTTCTCCGAGACGTTCGACGACATCCATGCCGCCGGCGTCTGCCTGGCCGGTGACCTCGCGACCGTCGACGGTCAGCAGATCGTGGTCGCCTCGTTCTTCCTGCGCTGGCGCGATGTGCCCCTCGCCGCCCTGCTCAGCGAGCGCCTCGGCATCCCTGTGACCGCCGACAACGACGTGCGCGCACTGACCGCCGCCGAGCACTGGTTCGGCGCCGGAGCGGGATGCGATTCGCTGGCGCTCGTCACCGTGGGTGCCGGCATCGGCTTCGGACTCGTCGTCGACGGACGCGTGGTGACCGGGCACAACGGCCGGGCCGGGCAGCTCGACCACCTGCTGGTGGACACCACCGGGCCGACGTGCGGACTCGGGCATCACGGCTGTGCGAGTGCCTACCTGCCGAGCGCATGCATCGTGCAGGCCATCGCCGCTGCAGGCGAGGGTGGCACCGACCTGGACTACGACGGCGCGGTCGCGCGGGCGCGCGCGGGCGACCCGATCGCTCTTCGCGCCTTCGGCGACGCGGCGCGCGCGCTCGGAATCATCATCGGCACCGTCCTGAACGGACTCGACCCCGAGAAGATCGTGCTGACCGGCGACGGCCTCGCCCTGATGGAACTGCAGGGCGAGACCGTCATGCAGACGATCGAGGCCACCCGCGTGCCGAGCGCGCTGCCGGCACCGCTCGACGTGCAGCCGTTCGAGTTCACGGAGTGGGCACGCGCAGGCGCCGTTCTCGCGATCCGCAGCCTGCTTCGCTTCTGACGCGCGACCTTCGCGCTCGCCGCTGCGCGACTCAGCCCTGTCGACCCTTGAACCTCGGGTTGAGCTTGTTGATCACGAACACCCGGCCTCGCCGCCTGACGGCCTGGGCACCCGGCTGATTCTTCAGCGACTTGAGCGACGCTCGCACTTTCATTGCACTCTCCTTATTGAGAACCGTTATCATCTTCACGATAGGCCCCGAAGCGCCTGAACGGAAATGAGGAACGTGAGCACCACCCAGATCACCGTCGTCACCGGACTCCGACCGGAATCCCGGTCGGCGGTCGCGCGACGTGTCGCGCGCCGCCAGCGCTGCTCCCACGTGCCGGCCGACGCGCTGACGGATTCCCGAGCGGATGCCGCACTCGCGACCGTCCACGCCACCGGATCCGTCGCATCACTCGACAGGATGGTGATCGAGCTGCCCGCGGACGCCTCGGTGGAGACCACCATCGGAGTCTTCGACGACGCCCAGGACATCGCCCTCGCCGAACTCGTGTGCGTCGTCGAGGCGGCATCCTTCTTCGACGATCTTCTGATCGACGACTACGTGTCGGTCGCGAACAGTCGTCCGCCGCTTTTCGTCGCTCGCTCGCTCCGGATGGTGCAGCACATCGAGCACGCGAGCACGATCCTGATCACCGGGTGGGACGACGTCGCGACCAGAGACCTGTCGGTGCTGCTCGCGACACTCAGCAACTTCGCTCCCGCCGCCAGGCTGCGCCTCGATCGCGCGACGGATGCCGCCCCGCCGTCCGCGTTCTCTCCGATCGAGAATCAGCCCGGCTGGGTGCACCTGCTCAACGACGAGCACCGGCCGCACATGAGCGACATCCGGGTCAGCGCCTTCCGCTACGAGCAGCTGCGCCCCTTCCACCCCGGGCGACTCCACCAGCTCCTCCAGGACCAGTTCCCCGGCGGTGATTTCGGGGCCGTCCTGCGATCTGCCGGCTTC
Organism: Microbacterium sp.; assembly: GCF_031988965.1. Lineage (GTDB taxonomy): Bacteria > Actinomycetota > Actinomycetes > Actinomycetales > Microbacteriaceae > Microbacterium. Next base: position 1,715 of record NZ_DALZXX010000076.1, on the reverse strand, counting down.
TGCCGGCTCGCGACCAGACCGGGCATCGTCGGCAGCTGGGACCACGTCGGCCAGATGATCTCACTCGAGCCCCTCGTGCGCGACGACGGCCTCGACGGGGAGATGCTCTCTCTCGGCCAGGACATCGGGGTCATCGGCGTCGATCTGGATGTGGCCGCGCTCTCCGCCGCGCTCGACCGGGCCGCAGTCTCGGACTCCGAGTTCCTGGCGGAAGGGGCCGACTGGTCCGGGCTCGACGACCCCTTTCCGCCGTGGCCGGCGTCCGTGCACACGGAGGATTGAGCGCGGAGCACCGAGCGCGGCAGCCGGTGTCGCGGAGTGACCGGGCGTCGTCACGCGGTCCGCAGCCGCACGCTCACGCGCCGTAGAGCTCCCCGACCGGCACCGCCACGTCGAGCACGTTGCCCGGCTGCGCGAGCGGGCATGCCCACGCCGGGTCATAGGCGCACGAGGGGTTGTAGGCGAAGTTGAAGTCGAGCACGATCGTGCCGCGATGCGCGTCGGATCCGAGGTCTGCTCCCTTGATCGTGTCGATCAGGTAGCGCCCTCCGCCGTAGGTGCCGCCGGGCTTCCCCGCCAGCGAATCGCGCAGCGGGATGAACAGACCTCCGCCGTAGGTCGTGAGCCGCCACACGTCGAGCGACCCCGTGTCGGGGATCTCGACCCTGCCGATCCGCTCGAAGGGCACCACCCCGTCGGTGCCGGTCGCGAAGTCGAATCCCCCGGGCTCGGCGTCGAGGATCGGCAGCTCGAAGCGCCAGGCCGGATCGTACGAGGCGATCGGCAGCCCCTCGAACATCACCCGATCGTCGGCCAGTAGCGGCGTCGCCGGGTGGTGCAGCAGAAGCTCATCGCGCTCGATGCGCCAGAGCTCGTGCGCCTCTTCGGGTGAATCGGCGTGCCGCACCGCGGAGTACAGGGCGAAGACGCGGCGGCGCCAGTCGGCGACCTCGAGAGTCGTGCGAGCTGAGGTGGTCATGCCCTCAGGCTACGCCCGCCCGCGCCACACGTCCGCGGCGGTCAGCGGCACGAGCGGCGGCCTCGAGACCGTCGTCGAGAGCGATTCGCGCCGACCTGAGCTCGCAGACGTCGCGAGCGCCGTCATCACCTCGAGCACGTGCAGCGCCATCGCGCCGTCGGCGCGGGCCTCTCCCCTCGCGAAGTCGATCAGACCGACTCCCCGCCCGGAGTCCTCGAATCCGGCCGAGGGCTCGAGCGCACTCCACTCGCCACCGCGCGGATGCACGCGCACCTCGCCGGCGAAGCCGTTGGGGTCGGGCACCACGAGAGATCCCTCGGTGCCGTGCACCTCGATCGGCGATGCCGCGGAGCGCACTCCGTCGAAGCTCATGGTCACCGTCGAGATCGCGCCCGAGCGATGGTGCAGGATGCCGGTGAGATGCGTGTCGACCTCGACCGGGATGGACTCTCCCACTCGCGGCCCCGACCCGATGACGCGCTCGTCGCGCGACCGCGATGCGGCGCCCGACACCGCCTCGACGGGGCCGAGCAGCTGCACCAGCGCCGTCACGTAGTACGGCCCCATGTCGAGCAGCGGACCGCCGCCCACGCGGTAATAGAAATCCGGATGCGGATGCCACGCCTCATGGCCCGCCGAGACCCACATCGCCGCGGCGGATGTCGGGCTGCCGATCGCCCCGCCGTCGATCGCGGCGCGCGCCGTCTGCAGACCTGTGCCGAGCACCGTGTCCGGC
>NZ_DALZXX010000075.1:14191-14450 GCF_031988965.1 Microbacterium sp. | reverse complement strand
CAGCGGTGGACTGCGGCGACGCGGATACGAGGCGCAGAAGCAGGCGGCGCGGCTCGACGCCGTGAGCACCGACTTCGCCACCGGGCTGCGCGTTCTCGGCGCGCTCGGGGGAGCATCACGGGCTGCGGAGCGCTACGTCGCCGAGAGCGCCGTCGCCGCCGAGGCCGCGTACCGCGCCGAGAAGGCGGCGGCCGGGCTCACAGCGCTGAACATCCTCGTCAGCGGACTCGTCTTCACCGGCATCGCCGTGCTCGCGGGG
>NZ_DALZXX010000075.1:0-14005 GCF_031988965.1 Microbacterium sp. | reverse complement strand
TACCTCCCCGCGCAGATCGCATCGAAGCACGGCTCGGCCACCCGCATCGCGGAGTTCACGAGAGAAGCCGGCGCGAGAGCGGATGCTCCCACCGCGCAGGCCGCGCAGGCCGACCAGGCCCACCCGGCCGACCACGCCGACCAGGCCCACCCGGCCGACTCGGCCACCGCTGCCGGACCGATCCCCACGGACGTCGTCGCACGTCTGACGGTCGACGGAGAGACGCTCGACATCGCGGCGGGCCGGGTCACCGGCATCCGCGCCGATCCCGACCGGATCGTCGATCTCGCCCGTCTCTTCAGCGGTCTGCGACACCCCGAGCCGGGAGAGCTGGTGATCGGGGACCGCGACGCCGCGCATCTGGGACATGACGGCCTGCGTGCCGAGGTGTTCGCGCCTCCGCACGATGCGGCCGTGTTCACCGGGTCGGCCGCCGAGAACATCGCGACCGAGATCGACCATGCCCGTCTCACGGCATCCGCATTCGATGAGGTCGTCGAGCGTCTGCCCGACGGGCTCGCCGAGAGAGTGGGGGAGCGAGGACTCCGGCTGTCGGGAGGCCAGCGTCAGCGCCTGCTGCTCGCCCGCGCCCTGCATCAGCCGCAACGCCTGGTCGTGCTGCACGAGCCGACCACCGCGATCGATCCGATCACCGAGGCGCAGGTCGCCGCGGGCCTCGCTGCCGAGGGACGGACGATCGTGCTGCTCACCGACCGCGCATCCCTGCTGTCGAGCTGCCACCGCGTGCACGATCTGCGAGGTGTGGACGCATGAGCGACGAGAAGCTTCCGATCGCCCCGCGTCGCGAGACCGCGCGGGGCCTTCTCGCCGCTCTCGGTCGTCGTCGCGGACTCTGCGGTGCAGCGGTCGTCACGCTGTTCGCGGGTGTCGGTGCCGCCCTCCTGGCCCCGTGGATCATCGGGATGATGGTCGACGACATCGTCGCCGGCGGGGCCGCGCTGCTGCCGTTCGGCCTCGCGCTGGCGGGATCCATCGCAGCCGGCTCCGTGCTGACCTGGGCGGGACGCGTGCTCCTCGCACGGCTCGGTCAGGGGAGCATCCGCGATGTCCGCGAGCAGGCGTTCCGGACCGCGCTCGCACAGCCGTCCGCGCGCATCGAGAGAGCGGGCACCGGAGATCTGGTGGCCAGGCTCTCGGGGGATGTCCGCGCCGTCGGGCAGGTGGTCGAAGATGCTCTGCCTGCCTTCCTGACCGCGCTCTTCAGCATCGTTCTGAGCCTGCTCGGCATGGGGCTGATGGACTGGCGATTCGCGCTCGCCGCGCTGCTCGTGGCGCCCATCCAGTACTTCTCGCTGCGCTGGTTCCTGCGGCGCTCCGCCCCGGTGTACCGCGAGCACCGGGTGGTCGTGGCCGAGCGCGGCCAGCGCACGATCGAGGCCGTGCGCGGGGCCGACACCGTGCGGGCTCTCCGCGCCGAAGAGCGCCACCTCGCGGGCATCGCCGAGGCGAGCGAAGACGCCATCGCGCTCGAGGTACGGGCGACCCGCGTGCGCAACGACTTCAACGTGTTCCTCAACGGAGCCGAGCTCGTCGGTCTCGCCGCCGTGCTCGTGGTCGGCTACCTGCTCGTCACCGGGGGCGAGGTCGAGCTGGGGGCGGCGACCGCGGCGGCGCTGTACTTCCTCGGACTGTTCGGCCCGATGGGCAGCCTGCTCTACCGGATCGATGACCTGCAGGATGCCGGGGCCAGCCTCGCGCGCCTGTTCGGTGTGATCGGACTGCCGACTCCCGCCGAGCGCGCGATCCGTCGTGGGTCGGAAGGCGAGCCCGTCGGCGACAGCACGGCGCTGCGGGGGGCGATCGATGTCGAGGGGCTGGACTTCGGCTACCGTCCCGATCGACGCGATCTCGATGCCATCTCGCTCGCGATAGCGCCGGGGGAGCGGGTCGCGATCGTCGGCGCGAGCGGAGCGGGCAAGACGACGCTCGCACGCGTACTCGCCGGTGCGCTGCCGGTCGGCGGCGGCGCGGTGCGCCACGACGGGAGCGCCATCGATCAGTGGCATCCGCACGATCTCCGCGATGCCGTCGTGATGCTCAGCCAGGAACCGCACGTCTTCGCGGGCACCGTGCGAGACGACCTCGCACTGTTCAGCGACGCCGACGACGAGCGGATGCGGGGCGTGATCGCGCAGCTCGGCGCCGACTGGATCCTGCGGCTGCCCGACGGACTCGACACCGAGATCGGCGAGGCCGGGCATCCGCTCACTCCCGGGCAGGCGCAGCACCTCGCTCTCGTGCGCGTGGCGCTGTCGGCGGCATCCGTCGTGATCCTCGACGAAGCCACCGCCGAGGCGGGATCTGCGGACTCGGAGGTGCTGGACCTGGCGTCGCTCGGGGCGATCGGCGACCGCACCGGCATCGTGATCGCGCACCGGCTGAGCCAGGCGGCCACCGCCGACCGGATCCTCGTGATGTCCGACGGCCGCGTCGTGCAGTCGGGGTCCCACGGCGAGCTCGTGGCGACACCCGGCCCCTACGCCGAGCTGTGGGCGGCCTGGACGGCGTGGTGACGGGACGGGCCGCGTCAGCGCCCGATCAGCGGACGAGTGCACGGATCGCGGACTGATCCGGCGATTTCGCCCGCAGATCGGGTCATGCTCCGCAGATCGGGACCGGAGCAGCGACGTCAGACAGGACGGGACGAGTCAGCGCCCGGCCAGCACCGCCGCCGTGTCGCTGATCGTGATCTGCGGCGGGTAGAGACCCATCACCTGCATGGCTGCCGCGTGGTTCTCGGCCGTCGACCCCGCGCACGCGTCGGCGGCGACCGTGACGTGCGCCCCGGCATCCGCGGCGGCCAGCGCCGTCGATAGGACGCAGCAATCGGTCGAGACGCCGGTGAGCACGACGTGCGCGCCGCGACCCACGATCGCCTCGATCTCGGGGCCCCACTTGCCGAAGGTCGGCAGGTCGAGCGTCGGATGCGGTGACAGATCGACCGCGTCGGGAACGAGGTCGAACAGCGGATCCGTCGGGGGCTGGTCGGCGAACGGCCAGGCCGTGAAGTACGCACCCCACGAGGTCGAGCGATCGGCGGTCGGCATCCAGCGCGTCACGATCACCCGCTCGCCGAACGACTCGGCGAGCGAGCGGATGCGGGGCACGACGTCTGCGAAGAACGGCGACCCCCACGCGGAGTCGGGCGACGCGAAGATCGCCTGCGGGTCGATCACGACCAGCCAGGAGTCGCCCGTCACGCTCCCTGCTCCTGCCGGCGGATCCGGCCCGCCCGCGCGAACCAGGTGACCACGAACGACAGTACGAGAGCGAAGAAGACACCGAGGTTCGCGTAGGCCCAATCGCCGTCGACCCCGCCGACGAGGCCGAGCAGGTAGCCCTGCCAGTTGTTCCAGGGGGCGGCATCCGCGAAGCCGTTGAGCACGAAGCCCCAGCCGATCACGCTCGCGACGACCATGGTGCCGATCGAGATCCAGTCCCAGGCGCCGTAGCGCCCGCGACTGTCGAACAGCGCGTCATCGTCGTAGTCCTTCTTGCGACGCAGGATGTCGGCGATCAGGATTCCCGCCCACGAGGCCAGCGGCACGCCGAGCGTGATCAGGAAGCTCTGGAACGGGCCGAGGAAGTCGGTGGAGAAGAAAACGACGTAGATCGTGCCGATGGTCAGGATGACGCCGTCGATCGCCGCGGCCGAGGGACGCGGGATGCGGATGCCGAGGCTCAGCAGCGTGAGGCCCGAGGAGTAGATGCCCAGCACCGCGCCCGAGACGAGCGCGAGGACCGCGGTGAGCAGGAACGGCACGAGGACCCAGATGGGCAGGATCGTGGCGAGGGCGCCGATCGGATCGGCGGCGATCGCGGCGCTGAGCTCGTCGTCGGATCCTGCGAGCAGCAGTCCGAACACCACGAGGATCACCGGGGCGATCGAGCCGCCGATCGTGTTCCAGGCGACGATCGCGCCGTCGGATGCCGTTCGCTTCTGGTACCGCGACCAGTCGGCGGCGATGTTGATCCAGCCGAGTCCGAAGCCCGTCATCACCATGACGAGCGCGCCGATGACCTGACCGAGGCCGCCGTCGGGCCGGGCCATGACCGCGGCGATGTCGATGCTCGGGGCGGCGAGCACGATGTAGAGGATCGTCACGGCACCGGTGACCCACGTGAGCACCGACTGCAGCTTCATGATCGTGTGGTAGCCGAGCACCGAGGCCGCGACGATCAGGGCGGCGACGATCACGGTCGCGGTGATCTTCAGCGCGATGCTCTCGCCGTCGCCGCCGAGCTGCGTGATGACGGTGGCGGTCGCGAGCACGGCCATGATCGCGAGGAACGTCTCCCAGCCGATCGAGGTCAGCCACGAGACGATGCCGGGCACCTTCTGACCCTGCACGCCGAAGGCCGCACGGGACAGCACCATGGTGGGCGCCGAGCCGCGCTTGCCCGCGATGGCGATCAGTCCGCAGAGCAGGAACGACACGACGATGCCGATGACCGACACGATCGTCGCCTGCCAGAACGAGATGCCGAATCCGAGCACGAACGATCCGTACGACATGCCGAATACCGACACGTTCGCCGCGAACCACGGCCAGAACAGGTCTCGCGGCTTCGCCGTGCGCTCGGATTCGGGGATGATCTCGATGCCCGCGCGCTCGATGAGAGCAGGCTTGATGTCCGTCATTCCCTCATCCTGGCACTGCGCAGGCTCTGTGGGGCACTGCGGATGCCTCGCAGGAGTCAGCCGGCGAAGAAAGCCCCCGCGACGCGAGTGAGGTCGTGCAGGTCCGAGACCCCCGCGAGCTCGCGCGCCGAGTGCATCGACAGGATCGGGATGCCGACGTCGACCGTGCGGATGCCGAGGCGCGTCGCAGTGATCGGGCCGATCGTCGAGCCGCAGGGCACCGTGTTGTTCGACACGAACTCCTGCGTCGTGACGTCGGCGCTCTCGCACCAGCGGCGCCACGCGGCGGAGCCGACGGCATCCGTCGCGTAGCGCTGATTGGCGTTGAGCTTGAGGATCGGACCCGAGCCGAGCACCGGCTGCACGACGGGGTCGTGCTTGTGCGCGTAGTTCGGGTGCACCGAGTGACCGACGTCGCTCGACAGGCACCACGAGGTCGACAGCGCGCGTCGGCGCTCCGAGGCATCCGCACCGAGGGCGTCGTAGATGCGCCCGAGGATGTCTTCGAGGAACGGACCCGCCGCGCCGGAGCGCGAGTTCGAGCCGAGTTCCTCATGGTCGAAGGCGGCGAGGATCGCGAGGGGTCCGCTCGAGGGGGAGCCCATGTTCTCGAGAGCCACGACTCCGGCGTGCACCGAGGCGAGGTCGTCGAGGCGACCCGAGGCGAAGAACGCGTCGTCCTTGCCGAACACGGCGCCGCGCGCGGTGTCGGCGATCACCACGTCGTAGCCGCGGATGTCGGATGCAGAGACACCCGCCGATTCTGCGAGCTCGGCCAGGATGTCGGCCTGCGACGGGTCACCCACGCCCCAGACCGGCTGGGTCTGATACTGCTTGTCGAGTGCGAGCCCCGTGTTCGCCTCGCGGTCGAGGTGCACGGCGAGCTGGGGGAGACGCAGCATCGCGCCGGTGTCGGCCAGCACGACACGGCCGTCTGCGAGCGCGAGGCGCCCGGCGAGGCGCAGCTCGCGATCGAGCCAGGAGTTCAGCAGCGGGCCGCCGTAGACCTCGACAGCGGCCTGCAGCCAGCCCTTCGAGCCTGTGGTGGGCTGGGGCTTGAGCTTGAAGCCGGGAGAGTCGGTGTGCGCATCGAACACGTGCGCGGGTGTCGTGGCGACCGCATCCGTCGGAATCGTCCAGGCGATGGCCGCGCCGTCGCGGACGACGACGTAGCGTCCGCCGGGCGTCACATCCCAGGCATCCTCCTCGGCGAGACGCTCGAAACCGGCGTCCTCCAGACGCCGGGCCACCTCGGCGGCGGCGTGGTAGCTCGAGGGCGAGGCGGCGACGAAGTCGGCGAGATCCTCGGCGTGGGCGAGAGCGTCCGGAGTGACGGGCATGGCGACCTTCCTGCTGGGGCGGTCCTTCGATCGTAATCGGGGTCGGATGCCGGGGAGTGCGGGGAAGGGGCTGGGACCCGCGGGTGTGTCCGGCCGTTCACCGGCCGGACATCTCCATCCCCTACAGTCGGTCTCGATAGCGCCTAGGGTTCCGGGGCCGCCTGCATTCCTGCGAATGCGACGTCCCGTCTGGTCCGAGCGGCGCCACGGCGCTCCTCCGCAGGGGTGCCGTCATCTGACAGGACAAAAGCCCGGAGGACCCCGTTCGTCGCGCCTCGCGACGCGCAGGAGGGTCTGTCATGTCTTCGCTCGCTTTCGCTCTCGTCATCGCGGCGGCCGTCACCCACGCGGCCTGGAACGTCATCGCGCACGGCGTCAGCAAGGCGGGGATGCCGTTCCTCTGGTGGGGGGCCGTCGGGGGCACCGTCGTCTGGATCGGCGTGATCCCTTTCACCGGAGGGCTCGGAACCGACGACCTGCTCGCGTTCCTGCTCGGCGTCGGGGTGTCGGCGGTGATGCACGTCGTCTACATGGCCGTGCTGCAGCGGGGGTACCGCGAGGGCAATCTGTCGACGGTCTACGCGACGGCGCGGGGTACCGGTCCGTTCCTGTCGGTGCTCGTGGCGGTGCTGGTGCTGGGCGAGCGACCGTCGTCGGTCGCTCTGATCGGCGTCGCGGCGATCATCCTCGGGGTGGTGGCGATCGGTCTCGTCGACCGCGGGCGAGCGGATGCCGAAACCCGGCGCCGCATCGATCCGGGACTCGTCTTCGGCCTGCTGACGGGGGTCGCGATCGCCGCGTACACGATCTGGGATGCCCACGCGGTGCGCACCTGGAGCCTGTCGCCGGTGGCGTTCATGGTCGGCACGATGCTGCTCGAGATCCCCTTCTACTCGATCGGCGTGCGTCGCCGCTGGGGTGCGGTCTGGACGCTCGGGCGCACGCAGTGGAGACGCATCGTCGCGTTCAGCATCCTCTCGCCGCTCTCGTACATCCTGGTGCTCACCGCCATCCAGATCGCGCCGGTCGCCCTCGTCGCGCCTCTGCGTGAGGTGAGCGTCGTGCTCGTCAGCCTGTTCGGGGTGTTCGTGTTGAAGGAGAGTCGACCGGGATGGCGGATCGCCGCATCGGCCGTGGTCGCCGCCGGGATCGTGCTGCTGGCGCTGTGATCGTGCCGGCGCTGCTGCTGGTGCCCCTGCCTGCGCTGTCAGAATGGATGTCGTGGTCGTGTCCTGGTCGTATCGCCCGAGTCTCCCGTCCGATGCGTCGTGGATGGCGGAGCTGCGCGCCGTCGTGATGCGCCCGGATCTCGAGCGGCTCGGCAGGTTCGACGCGGTGCGGGTGCGGCGCAGATTCCTCGACGGCTTCACTCCGGAGAACACGCGGGTGATCGTCGTCGACGGTGCCGACGTGGGATCGATCGCGGTCAGGCCGGAAGCGGATGCCGTATGGATCGAGCACTTCTACCTGGCGACCGAGTCGCAGGGCGAGGGGCTCGGCGGGGCGGTGCTCGCGGATGTGCTCACGGGTGCGCCCACTGACGCAGAGTCTTCGATCCACCGGTTGAACGTGCTGCAGGGGAGTGCCGCGCGGCGCCTGTACGAGCGTCACGGCTTCGTCGTCGAGAGCGAGGACGATGTCGACGTGTTCATGGCGAGGGCAACGGCGACCTGAGGGCTCCGGGAGTCTGCGCGCGACCCACGTGTCGCACCGGGGTCAGCGGAACTCGACGAGACCCGCGTGCGCCGCGGTGACGAGGATCTGCACTCGGTCGCGCACGTGCCACTTCGACATGATGCGCCCGAGGTGCGCCTTCACCGTGCCCTCCGAGACGATCAGGGCGCGTGCGATCTCGGCGTTCGACATTCCCTGAGCCAGGCGCTGCAGCACCTCGTCCTCACGATCGGTGAGCTCTTCGAGGGTTCCGTCGCCGCCCACCGGTTCGGTGTCGCGCACGTGCTTGATCAGCAGTGAGGCGATGCGCGGAGAGAGCGAGCTCGCGCCGCTGTAGACCTCGCGCACCGCGGCGACGATGCTCGCAGCGCTCGAGTCCTTCAGCATGTAGCCCGATGCGCCGGCGCTCAGCATCGGCAGAACGGTGTCGCTGCCGTCGAGCGTCGTCACCGCGAGGATCTTGACGTCCGGCCAGCGCTCGCTGATCACCGCGGTGGCCTCGATGCCGTTCATCTCGGGCATCTGCACGTCCATCATCACGACGTCGGGTCGCTCTCGCTCGACGGTGTCGATGCCCTCCAGGCCCGTCTCCGCCTCGGCGATCACGGTGATCTCGGGGTCCCGTGAGACGAAGTGGGAGAGCGCAGAACGCACCAAAGGGTCGTCGTCGACGATCACTACGCGGATTTCGGGCATGGAGGAAGCCTAACCGTGGTGAACCACGGGTGCGGCGGTATAGACCTTTGGCTAGCGAGGTCTAGCCGAGAGACAGATGTGCCGCGTGATCATCACCGAGAAGATGAATACATCGCTAAACGAAAGTTCACATTTGGAGGTGAATTTATATGTCTTTTTGGGATCAGGTTGGTCGCTTCTTCGGCTTCTATCGTTAATCTAGCTGGCGAAAAGGAGATACTGAAGTATGGCTTCAAGTCTTGCGACGGGTGATCGCTCCGACGTCACCCGGCTCGGCAAGGGCGAGAAGCTCAGCACGATCGAACGGATCGCCGTTCTGGCGGTTCTCGGTACGATCCTCGCCTTCGACATCGTCGGACTGTTCCTCCCTCCGGGGTTGGAGCCTCTGGCAGCAGCTCTCAGCATCGCGTCCAGCGTGGTGCTGGCTCTCTATCTCTGGTCGCCTCTCGTCGCGACATACGCCCTCGGCGTCGTGTTCGCGCTCTCATTCATTGCCGGAACCCAAGCGCAGGTACTGACCACAGCCGCATTCGCGGCAGGTCTGATCGTGCGCCTCGGGTGGACCTCCTTGGTCCTCTCCTACGTCGGAGTCTTCCTCGTCGCTTCCGCTCTGGTGGCGACCGGCGGCTCGACCGAGGTCTTCCATGTCGGCATCTTCCTCGTCGGGGCCGCTGTGTCCGGAGCCGTCGGGTACGCGCTTCGTCTCGCCTTCGCCAGGGGGCGGACGCTCGAGGCGCAACTGGCCGAGAAGGCCGAACAGGAACGACAAGCAGTTCTCGCCGAGCGACGATGGATCGCCGGCGAGTTGCATGACAGCATCGCTCACCACCTCACGGTGGTGTCACTGCACGTGCAGATGCTCGATGACGATCGAGCAGGCGCGGCCTCACAGGAGGCCATTCGCATCGCCGCGCGCAAGGCGATGACCGACCTCCGCTTCGTGATCGACCTCGCCGATGACGGCCCCCGCTCGACAGGTATGCCGTCGGGCGACCTGGCCTCGTCGATCGACGAGGCCGCAGAGGAGTTCGAATCCGCCGGGCACCACGTGCTCCGCAGCGGCGACCCCACCGACGAGCGGATCCCGCGTGCGGCCGAGATCATCCTCGCGCGCATCATGCGCGAGTCGGCGACCAACGCGTTGAAGTACGCCGGACAGGGGGAGATCTCGATCGACCTCGACGTCACTGACGATTCCGCCGCGCTCACCGTCTCCAGCCCGCTCTCCGCGACTCCGCGTCGCGAGCTCTCATCGAGTCGCACCGGCATCGGGCGCATGGCCGAGCGCGTCCTCGGCGCGAGCGGTACATTCGACGCCGGAGAGCTCGATGGACGCTGGGTCGTCTCGGCCCATCTGCCCATCGCACGCGTCTGACGCGGGCCGCTCGGGGCTGGTGCAACGACAAGACTAGACAAAGGTCTAGGGCACATCTCGACGTTAGACCGTACTCCCTCGGTGAATACGCGGTTTACATTGGTAATACCCCAGAAATAGCGCATCCCCAGCGCTGTGATCGCGAGCGCGGTTCTTGGAATCTGATCCCCATCGCGCTCGCGATCGGCTTCTCTTCTGTCAGAGCTATCTGACGGCGAAGCGATCGCAGCGGCTCAGCCGCCGACCGCCCTCATGTAGTGCCCATCCGTGGAGATTCCGGATGCCGCCACCGTGAAGCGCACCACCTCGCTGAGGTATCGGTCCTCCGACGCCTCGAAGATGTGTCCCTCGGCGTCGCGCGAGATCCTGCTCAGACGCAGGATCGGCGTTCCCTGGGGAACCTGCAGCAGCGCGGCGTCCTGCTCATCGGCCGCCACCGCGTCGATCTGATGCTGCAGCCCGACGATCGGATGCCCGCGCGAGCCGAGGTACTCGGTGATGGAGATCTCATCGGGATCGACGGCGAAGAGCTCGCGTCCGACCGATTCGGTGAAGAACAGCCTCTCGAGCATCGTCGGTCGGCCGTCGAGCAGGCGCAGGCGCACCACGCCGACGATGATGTCATCGGGCGCGACGCCCAGCAGCTCCGCCCGGTCACCGGCACGCCGCAGGCTGAGCTCCTGCGTCTTCGCGCCCGGTTCGACGCCGAGTTCCCGTGCCCACCGGGTGAACGGCACCGACACATCGACGGCCTGGCTCGCCTTCTGCGAGACGACGCGCGCAGGACGCCCGCGTCCGGTGTCGATGAGCCCCTCGGCCTTCAGCGTCGCGAGGGCGTTCCGGATCGGGCCGCGTGAGGTGTGCCAGCGCTCGGCGAGGTCGGCCTCGGTCGGCACGTCGTCTCCGGGGCGCAGCGTGCCCGCCTGGATCTGCGAGCGCAGGTCGTCGGCGATCTGGGTGTATACAGCTTCGGCCACATAGGCATACTACTTCGGCAGCCCCTCCTCCGGATGCACGTTTCTCTGGTGTTCATCCGGGGAAAGTCCGGGTGAACGGACCTTGAACTCTTCCGAGTTAGGTATATATCTCGACCTCTCGCCTGTCAGAGTGGCTGACGGATCACCTCCCTCACCCTCGAAAGGTCCTCATGAAGCTCCGTGCTCTCCCCGTTCTCGCCGGCGCCGCGATCCTCGCGCTCGGCCTCTCCGCGTGCTCCGGCGCCGCGGAGGCGACCGGCAACTCCGGTGCCGCAGAGTCGTCGACCGCCGGCGGCTTCGCGGTCGATGAGAACACTCTCGTGTTCGGCGTCGTGCCCGACTCGGTCGACACCGAGACGAACTATCAGCCCCTGATGGACTACATCGCCGAGATCTCGGGCAAGACCGTCGAATACCACGAGTCCACCGACTACGCCGCCCTCATCGAGGCCGCGGTCGCCGGCAAGGTCGACGTCGCGTCGTTCTCCGGCTTCACGTACGTGACCGCCACGAACAACGGTGCGAAGCTCACTCCGATCTCCTCGATCGTCACCGAAGAGGGCCAGGAGCCCGGCTACTACTCGCAGGCGATCGTCCCGGTCGACAGCGACATCGACAGCTACGAGGACTTCGCCGGCAAGAAGGTCTGCTTCGTCGACCCGTCGTCGACCTCGGGCTACCTCTTCCCGTCGTACAACCTGCTCGAGGCGGGCATCGACCCCAAGACCGACATCACGCCGGTGTTCGCGGGCAAGCACGACGTGAGCGTCCAGAAGGTCGGCGAAGGCGTCGAGTGCGAGGTCGGCTTCGCCGAGGACTCCGAGGTCGAGAAGTCGGATGCCGTCAAGGTCATCGACGAGACCATGGTGCCCGGCGCCCCGCTCGTCTACTCCTCGACCCTTCCCGACGATGTCTCGAAGACGCTGATCGACGGTCTGTCCGAGATCACGATCGACGACATCATCGCCGCGGGCATCGACAGCGCCGACACCGACGCCTTCCGCAGCGTGTTCTACGCCACGAGCCCGGTCGACGACGCGTACTACGACCTCATCCGCGACATCTGCGAAGAGACCGAAGCCGAGCAGTGCAAGGCCTGATCTCAGGCATCCGCTTCGCTCCCGTTCGTTGAGCGAGGGAGCGAGACGGCGCGCACAGAGGTCTCCGTGCGTGTCGTCTCGCTCCGCTCGCTCGACGATCGGGCTTCAGACAATCACGAGGAGAAACTGACATGAACGCGGCATCCGATGCCCTGATCCGCCTCGACGGCGTGACCAAGACCTTCGGGTCGACCACCGCACTGAAGGATGCCTCTCTGCAGGTCGCACGCGGCGAGATCGTCGTGCTCCTCGGCCTCTCGGGATCCGGCAAGTCCACCCTGCTGCGCCATCTCGACGGCCTCGAGATCCCGACCGCAGGCTCGGTCGAGGTGCTCGGACAGCAGGTCCCGGCCCTTCGAGGCAAGGCCCTTCGCGCGCTGCGCAGCCGCGTCGGCTTCATCTTCCAGCAGTTCGAGCTCGTGCCCTCGCTCACCGTGCTCGAGAACGTGCTGACCGGCTCGCTGTCGTCGGTCACCGGCCCACGCCTCGGGCTGTGGGGCTACTCGCGGGCCGCCAAGCTCCGTGCCCTCGAGCACCTCGACCGCGTCGGCCTGCTCGACCGGGCCTACCAGCGCAGCGACACCCTGTCGGGCGGGCAGCAGCAGCGCGTCGCGATCGCCCGCGCGCTCATGCAGAAGCCCGACATCCTGCTCGCCGATGAGCCCGTCGCCTCGCTCGACCCCGAGTCCAGCGACCAGGTCATGGCGCTGATCCGCGAGATCGCCGCCGATGAGGGCCTCACGGTCGTGTGCAGCCTGCACCAGGTCGATCTCGCCATCTCGTGGGCCGACCGCATCGTGGGGCTCCGCCACGGCGAGGTCGTGCTCGACACCCCGACCACCGACCTCACCAAGTCCGAGGTCATGGAGATCTACGGTCGCGTCGCCACGACCACGGCAGAGATCCAGGCGGTCGCGATGGAGCTCGCCGACGGCTCGGCCGCGCTCGACGGTGACGGTGCCGTGCCGGCCGAAGACAGGGCTCGCGTCTCGTGACACTCCTCGACTCTCCCGCAGGCGCCGGAACCCGTCCGCGTGGCGGCGCCGTCGCCGATCGCGCGCCGAAGCGTCCGCTCTCGCCGGAACGGATCGCCGCCTCGCTGACCCTGCTCGCCCTCGTCGTGCTCGGCGTGCTCGCCGTGAACGAGGTGGGCATCTCGATCCCGGCGATGGTGCAGAGCTGGGGCAACGCCGAGAACTTCATGGCACGGGTGGGAGGGCTCTCCTTTCCCGAGCCGGCCGACCTCGCCTGGCTGATCGCCCTCACCGTCGGACTCGTGCTCGTCGGCACGCTTGTCGCCGCGGTGCTGTCCGTGCCGATCGCCTACCTCGCGGCGTCGAACACCACACCGGGCAACGGATGGCGCGCGGCGGCCCGCTTCGTGGGCGTGCTCACCCGCGCACTCCCCGACGTGGTGCTCGCGATGGCGTTCGTGCTCATGTTCTCGCTCGGCACGCTCCCGGGCATCCTCGCCATCGGCATCCACTCGATCGGCATGATCTCGAAGATGTTCGCGGATGCGATCGAGCAGATCGACGAAGGGCCGCGTCTGGCGATCCGCGCCGCAGGCGGCTCGAAGATGCAGGAGTTCAGCTCCGGCATCCTGCCGCAGGTGCTGCCGAGCTGGGTCGCCACCGTGCTGCACCGCAACGACATCAACCTGCGCGGCAGCGTCGTGCTCGGCTACGTCGGGGTCGCGGGTCTCGGTCTCGAGATGTCGTATGCGTTCAAGGCGCTCAACTATGGCAAGGGCCTCGGCATCGCACTGGTCATCTTCATCCTGTGCATCGCGATGGAGATCGTCTCGAGCATGGTGCGCGGCGCGATGCTCGGCCGACAGAAGCACACCCGGTCGTGGATCGACCGCATCCTCCACCCGCGTCTGCGCGACGCCGACGCGACCGCGGCCTCGGCAGCCGAACGTCCCGCGTGGGCCGCCAGTCCTCAAGCGGCGGTGCCCCGGCCGTGGACCGCCGAACGCGTGCGCCACACGATCGGCGGCGTGATCGCCGTGCTGGTCGTGATCGGCAGCGTCGTGGTGAGCCAGATCAACTGGGGCGACTTCTTCACCTTCTGGGCCAAGCTGCCCGAGGTCGCGGCCCGGTTCTGGCCGCCGTCGTTCGGCAACTACGACACCTCGGCCATGGTGTCGGCCATGGTCGACACGGTCGCCATCGCGC
>NZ_DALZXX010000074.1:0-14475 GCF_031988965.1 Microbacterium sp. | reverse complement strand
GGATCCGCAGTGCCGCAGGCTCAGCCTGCTCAGGCTGCGGCCGAGCGTCGCCTTCCGCTGGCCGCGGCGATGCCTCCGGAGCAGACCGAGACGGTCGCCGGAATGAAGGACAACGTCCTGCTGCGTGAAGCCCTGACCGAGATCGAGAAGGGCGCGACCAACGAGCAGCTCCTCGGGGTGCTCCGCCAGGCACTGCAGGGCCATCTGTACATCCGCGTGAACGGCGACGCGCGCGCTCAGATCAGCGAGGGCAAGCCGCTGTCTGTCGCCGTCGTGCGTGACGGCGAGCGCCAGTTCATGCTGGGTTTCAGCTCGGCGGCCGCCGTGCGCGATTCCGTGCAGCTCGAGAAGGACCCGACCGCGACGTCCGCGGTCGCGCAGCCGGTGACCTCCGTTCTGCAGCAGGTCGTGTCCGGCGAGTTCGCCGGCCTCATCGTCGACAACGCCTCGGCTCCGCACCGGGTCGTCTTCCCGACCGAGCTCCTGCAGAAGACGCTCGAGCAGGCCGACGTCGACATGACGGTGAAGTCGATCGTGGCCTCACCGCGCCAGCAGGATTCCGCCGTGAAGCTCGGCGAGGCCCTCGCCGCGAAGCGCATGTGGGTCGCGGTCAACGACGGCGCGGGTACGGGCCAGGTGGGCATCGCCGAGGCGCAGACCCCCGACGGCAAGCGCTTCCTGCAGCTCTTCTCGCACCCGCTCGAGGTCATCGCGCTCGGTCGAGGTGATCGTCCGCTGCCGTTCGAGCCGCTGCAGCTCGCGAAACTGCTCTCGACGCACTCCGAGATGGCCGGCGTGATCGTGGATCCGGCAGGACCGACGATGGTCGTCGAGCGCGATTCGCTCAGCGCCGTGCTGATCCTCGACATCGATATCGACGACTGACCGCGCATCGGGGTTCCGCCGGTCTGACGCGCACCCTAAGGTCGGAGCATGGCCTCCGAGCGCGTGACGTTGACCGTCGTCGATCCCGATGCTGAGCGCGAGGTCGTGCTCTCGAGCCCCAACAAGGTGATCTGGCCCGACGTCGGCATCACCAAGGCCGAACTCGCGGAGTACTTCCAGGTCGTGAGCGGGCCGTTCCTCGAGGCGAACGGCGATCGTCCGGTCTCGCTCGAGCGCTTTCGCGATGGCGTGGGTGCGGCGTCGGGACCGAAGGCCGAGGGCTTCTTCTCGAAGAACCCGCCGAAGGGCACACCCGACTACGTCGATGCGGTGACGGTCACCTACAACAGCGGGCGACGTCATCCGCAGATCGTGCTGACGCGCCCGAGCGCGATCGTGTGGGCTGCGCAGATGAACACCATCGTCTTCCATCCCTGGGCGTCTCTCGCCTCCGATCCCGACAACCCCGTCGAGCTGCGCATCGACCTCGATCCCCAACCGGGAACGAGCTTCGCCGACACGGTGCCCGCGGCACTGGCGCTGAGGGAGGTGCTGCGCGAGGTCGGGCTGACCGCGTTCGTCAAGACGAGCGGCAACAGGGGCCTGCACGTCTTCGCGCCGATCGAGCCGGTGCACGAGTTCCTCGATGTTCGCCATGCAGTGATCGCGGCAGGGCGCGAGCTGGAACGACGCATGCCCGACAAGGTCACGATGAACTGGTGGAAGGAAGAGCGGGGCGAGCGCATCTTCATCGACTTCAACCAGGCGAACCGGGATCGAACGATGGCGGGCGCCTACAGTCCGAGGGCGCTTCCGGGGGCGACGGTCTCGATGCCCGTCCACTGGGACGAGCTCGACGGCCTCGATCCGGCGGCCTTCACGGTGCGGAGTGTCCCGCAGCGGCTGACGGAACTCGGCGATGCGTGGCACGGGAAACAGGATTCTCCCGGACGGATCGACACCCTGCTCGACTGGTGGGAGCGTGACAGAGCAGAGGGACTGGGCGAACTGCCGTTCCCGCCCGAGTTCCCGAAGATGCCCGGCGAGCCGCCCCGCGTGCAGCCGAGCAAGAAGGTCGCCGCGCACTGGGATGAGAACGGCGACCCGACCGACGAGTGACCCTCAGCCGATGACGTCGGCGAGGTCGTATCCGGCGACGGTGTCGAGCTGGTCGTAGGTGCACGAACGTGCGTCTCGGTCGGGGCGCCAGCGTTCGAACTGCACGGTGTGCCGGAACCGCGCCCCTTCGAGCTGGTCGTAGCGCACCTCGAGCACGAGCTCGGGGCGCAGCCGCACGAACGAGACGTCCTTCGAACCGCTGAAGCGCGAGCGCTCGCCCTCTCCGGTGACAGCGTCGCCCGCGTCGTCGCGTTCGACGAGAGGCGCCAGCTCGTCGACGAGCTCCCGGCGTCGGACGTCGCTCCACGCGGCGACCCCGCCCACCTGTCGCAGCGTGCCGTCGGAGTCGTACAGGCCCACGAGCAGCGACCCGACGCCCGTGCCGGACTTGTGGATGCGGTAGCCGAGGGCGACCACATCGGCGGTGCGGGCGTGCTTGATCTTGATCAGCGTGCGCTTGCCCGGGGCATACGGCTGATCGAGCGGTTTCGCGACGACGCCGTCGAGCCCGGCTCCTTCGAACTCCGCGAGCCAGCGCACCGAGGCATCGCGGTCTCGGGTCGTGCGGGTGATGTGCAGGGGATGCTCGACGTCGGCCATCAGCGACTCGAGGCGTTCGCGTCGCTCGGCGAAGGGGGTGCTCAGCAGATCCTCGTCGCCGAGGGCGAGCAGGTCGAAGGCGATGAACATCGCGGGGGTCTCGTCGGCGAGCTTGGCGACCCGTGACGCGGCGGGGTGGATGCGCTGGCTCAGAGCCTCCCAGTCGAGTCGCTGCGCGCCGTCCGGCCCGGTGGCGACGACGATCTCGCCGTCGAGCAGACACGGCCCGGGCAGCACCCGGGGGATCGCCTCGACGAGCTCGGGAAAGTAGCGGGTCAGAGGCTTCGCCCCGCGCGATCCGATCTCGACGTTCTCGCCGTCCCACGAGATCAGTCCGCGGAAGCCATCCCACTTCGGCTCGAACAGCAGCCCGCCCGACGTCTTCGCAGGGTCGGGGACGGACGCTGCCGCCTTCGCCAGCATGGGGGAGGGGATCTCGTAGCGCATGGGTCCATCCTGGCGGTGCGGGCCCCGCGACAGAAGGCCGTTCTCGTCGTCAGGCGAAAAGATCGTCGAGGGTCGCGCGCGCCCCGGCATCCTTCAGCGCGGTGCGTGCGGCATGCCACCCGGCCATGCCGTTGACGCCCGGGCCCGGCGGGGTCGAGGCCGACGCGAGGTACACGCCGCGCATCGGCGTCCGCCACGGCGCGGTGCCGAGCACAGGCCGACGCAGAGCCTGCGGGATCGTGAACGCGCCGCCGAGGATGTCTCCGCCGACCTCCGACGGATTGATCGCCTCGCGTGACGAGGCGGGCACGGAGTGGTGCGCCAGGATCAGGTCGCGGAATCCCGGGGCGAAGCGCTCGACCTGTCGCGTGATCAGCTCGGTGGCGTCGAGGTCGGAGTTCTGCGGCACGTGGATGTAGGTCCACAGCACCGCCTTGCCCTCGGGTGCCCGGGTGCGGTCGAAGATCGACGGCTGCACGCTGAGCACGTAGGGGCGCTCCGAGATCCGCCCACGCGCGACCTCGTTCTCGCTCTCCCACACCTCGGCGGCCGTGCCGCCGAGGTGCACGGTCGGCGACTGCGCGACATCGGCGTTCGCCCACGGGATCGGTCCGTCGAGAGCGAAATCGACCTTGGCAGCGGCCGGGCCGTAGCGGTAGCCGCTGATCGCGCGCGCGTACCCCGAGGGGATGTCGGGGTGGGTCAGCGCCAGTCGTGGCGAGGTGTTCAGCAGCAGCAGATCGCCCCGGGTGGGATCTCCCCAGTCGAGGGATCCCAGATCCGTGACGTGGGTGCTCGTCTCGACGGAACCGCCGTGAGCCTCGAGATCGGCGACCATGCTGTCGGCGATGCGCTGGGCGCCGCCCCGCGGATACATCCAGCCGCCGGCGTGGGCCTGAGCCGCCAGCAGCAGTCCCGCCGCTGCTCCCGCGAGCGAGGGGAGCGGCGTGTTGGCGTGCGCCAGGACTCCCGACATCAGACCGGCGGCTTCTGCGGTGCGGAAGCCGCGCCGCGCGAGCGGTGTACCCTGATCGAGCATCCGCAGAGCGAAGCGCAGAGCCGTGATCGGCTCGCGTGGAACCCGGAGCATTTGGTTGCCCGTGAAGTCGACGACTCCGTCGATATGGCTGCTGAGCGGGCGCAGCAGCGCGAGCCACGCGCGCTCGTCGGCGCCGAGACCGACGGCGGTGCGCTCGATGTCGCGCCAGGCGATTCCGGCCCGTCCGTCGTCGAGCGGATGCGCGTACGAGATCTCGGGAGTCACCCAGTCGAGGCGTTCGGCGAGACCGAAAGCCTGGAAGAACGGTGAGGCGAGCGCGGCGGGATGCACGGTGGCGCAGACATCGTGGTGGAAGCCCGAGAGGGTGGATTCATGGGTGCGCACACCTCCGCCGATCGTGTCGGCGGCCTCGAGCACGCGCACCTCGTAGCCGGCGCGGGCGAGAGCGACGGCCGCCGCAAGTCCGTTCGGACCGGAACCGATGATCGTCGCGCGTGCCATGCGGCCAGTCTTCCACGTCTGGGCGTGAGATCCTTGAAGTGATGAACGAAGTCCAGGGCCCGACCCCCACAGGCAATTCCCGTCCGTACCGCACCCTCGCGGAGGCGCTCCGCGCGCACCGCATCGCCGTCGAGAACCACGAGTTCATCGCGGGGATCATGGATGCCGTCGGCATCTCCTCCTACATCGACCGCGGCCGCTACATCGAGGCGATCCGCCGCGGCCAGGGAGCATCGCTGCACATCGGCAAGACCTACACGAACGGCTTCGCCGAGGATGAGGTCGTCGTCATCGGCTCGACGCCGCTGCGGCTGCGGCCGAGCGAGGGGCGTGCACCGTACTTCTACGTCACGCACCCGAGCGAGTTCCGCCCGATCGCTCCGGTGAAGCCGAAGCGCTCGACGACACCTCGCGTCGCCGCGGCTCCGAAGGTGCAGCGCGCGTCGAAGCCGATCGAACGCGACTATGGCGTGTGCGACGTCTGCTTCATGGTGAAGACGCCCGCCGGCGGCTGCGGTTGCGACTGATCACGCGCTGCCTGCCGGTACCCCGGTGAGCTCCTCGGAGATCCGCCAGATGCGGGTGGCAGCCACGTCGTCGCGCAGTCGCGAGTAGAGCTTCTGCATCCCGGGGCCGCCGCCCAGATGGCCGATGCCAGACGGGCCGTAGAAGCCTCCACCGACGGCATCCGGAGACGTCGCAGCGTACAGGGCCGGCAGGCCCGCTGTCTCGGCCGTACCGAAAAGCATGCCGCGGCGGGAGAGTGCGTCGATCACGCGCCGCGCCATGGTCTGCGTCGACCGCCCCAGCTCGGGTTGCGCGGCCAGCAGGTTCGTCGGAGCGACCCCGGGGTGTGAGAGCAGGCTGCGGAGTCCCCACCCCTCAGCCCTGCTCCGCCTGTCGAGTTCGAGCCCGAACAGCCCGAAGGCGATCTTCGACTGGCTGTACGCACGCATGCCGTTGTACGACCGCTCCCACTGCAGATCGTCCCAGTTGATCGCGCCGCTGTCTGCCGCGACGCTGATCTGAGAGACGACCCGTGCCTGTCCCTCGACCAGAAGCGGCAGCAGTCCGCCGACGAGTGCGAAGTGGCCGAGGTGGTTCGCGCCGAACTGCAACTCGAATCCGTCCGACGTCGTCCGCCGCGTGGGCGGCGTCATCACTCCCGCGTTGTTGATGAGGATGCTGATCGGCGTGCCCTCGTCGCGCAGGCTCGCCGTCAGGGCGGCGACCGATTCGAGGGACGCGAGGTCGAGATCGCGCAGCGACAGGGACGCATCCGGTGCCGTACGGCGGATCCGTGCGATCGCAGCGTCGCCCTTCTCGCGATTGCGTACCGGCAGGACGACCTCCGCGCCGGCAGCGGCGAGCCGGCTCGCGATGCCGAGGCCGATCCCGTCGCTGGCTCCGGTGATCACCGCGCGGACGCCGTGCTGCGCGGGGATGATCAGATCTTGGTTCTTTCGCGGCATGTCCGCCCTCTTCTCTGTCGACGTCGATGCTCTCGCGACAGACGAGGACGCATCCAGGGATCGTCGATCCATGGATCGGTCACCGGCCGACTGGTACAACGGAAACGACGACAGGAGGCGGCGCATGGCGATCGACAGGCGAGGGCTCGCAGAGTTCCTGCGCGGACGCCGGGAGGCTCTGCAGCCGGAGGACGTCGGACTGCCGCGAGGGGAGCGACGCCGCACGAGCGGGTTGCGTCGTGAGGAGGCGGCCGCGCTGAGCCACATGTCGACCGACTACTACGCGCGACTCGAGCAGCAGAGAGGACCGCAGCCGTCGGGCCAGATGCTCGCGGCGATGGCCCAGGGCCTGCACCTCTCGCTGGGCGAACGCGACCACCTCTTCGCCCTCGCCGGGCACACCCCGCCGCCTCGAGGTGCCGAGAGCGACCATGTGAGTCCCGGGATGCTGCGGATCTTCGATCGGCTGCAGGACACGCCCGCCGAGGTGGTCACCGAGCTCGGGGAGACTCTGCGGCAGACTCCGCTCGGTGTAGCCCTCGTCGGGGATCTGACTCGTCTGCAGGGTCCGGCGCGCAGCATCGGCTATCGATGGTTCATGGATCCGTCGACCCGCCAGGGGTACGATCCGGACGATCACGACTTCCTCTCCCGACTGTGGGTGTCGGGACTCCGCGAGGTCGTCACGATGCGGGGGCCGGGATCACGTGCCGCGCGATATGTGGATCTTCTGCTCGCCCGGAGTGAGGAGTTCGAGCTGCTCTGGGATCGACACGAGGTCGGGCTGCGTCCTCCGGGTGTCAAGCGGTTCGTGCACCCCGAGCTCGGTCGGCTGGACCTCTCGTGTCAGACGCTCGTCGACCCGGAGCAGTCTCATGCGCTTCTCGTCTACACGGCCGCACCGGGAACCGAGAGCCAGGAGAAGCTGCGGCTGCTCTCGGTGATCGGCGCCCAGAGGTTCACGCCCGCGTCCGATGCGGTCGGGGTCGCCGAGCACCCCGACACCTGATGCGGGTGCCTCCCCTCGACGTCAGGCGAAGGCGCTCATTCCCGTGATGTCGCGGCCGAGCAGCAGGGCCTGCACGCTTTCGGTGCCCTCGTAGGTGTGGATCGCCTCGATGTCGGCCATGTGCTGCATCACGCCGTTCTCGAGCAGGATGCCGTTGCCGCCGAGCAGGTCGCGGGCGATCGAGGCCACGCGCCGCGCGGCGCGTGTGTTGTGGAACTTCGCGAGTGACGCCTGCGTCGGGCGCAGCTCGCCGGCGGTCTCCAGGTCGGCGAGACGGCGGCAGTAGAGCTGCATCGCGGTGAGGTCCTCGAGCATGTGGGTGAGGCGCTCCTGCACCATCTGGAACTTCGCCAGCGGCTTGCCGAACTGGACCCGCTCCTTCGAATACGCGAGCGCCGCCTCGTAGCAGGCGGTCGCATGACCGAGTGCCGACCAGGCCACGCCCGAGCGGGTCGCGTAGAGCACGATCGAGGCGTCCTTGAAGCTCTTCGTCCCCGGCAGCACGGAGTCGAGCGGCACTCGCACGTCGTCGAGCGCGATGTGCGCCTGGTGGATGGCGCGCAGCGACGCCTTGCCGCGGATCGGAGTGCCCGTGTATCCGGGAGTCTCCTGCTCGACGAGGAAGCAGCGCACGGCGCCGTGCTCTGCCGCGGTCTCGTCGTCGACGCGGGGCCACACGAAGGTGATGCCGCCCGAGGCGCCGTTGCCGATCCACTTCTTCGCGCCGCGGATCACCCATTCGTCGCCGTCGCGCCTGGCCACCGTCTCGAGCGAGACCGAGTCCGACCCGTGGTCGGGCTCAGTGAGGGCGAAAGAGCCGAAGACCGAGCCGTCGGCGAGAGCGGTCAGCCACTTCTCCTGCTGCTCATCCGAGCCGAAGAGCGCGAGGGTGCGCAGCGCCAGACCGCCCTGCACGGCGAGCACGGTGCCGAGCGACCCATCACCGCGCGAGATCTCCATGTTCACGAGCCCGGCGGCGAGGGGCGAGAGCCGGGTGAGCGACGGATGCTCGATGCCGTCGACCACGAGGTCCATCTCGCCCATGCGACGCGCGGCGTCGAGCGGGTACTCGGCGCGGTCCCAGGCATCCGCCATCTGCGGCCCGACCTCGTCGATATACGCCTTCGCGCGATTCCAGGCAGCCCGGTCGGCGTCGGGGATGTCTGCGAAGACGGCGTAGTAGTCGCTCTCCTGGCGTCCGGTGATGTCGTACGACGAGACGCGCTCGCCGGGGAAGGGGGAGGCTACGGTGCTCATGGTGACTCCTTCGTGGCACCAAGTATCGTACTCCTCGATACTGGGTTCCACGACTCCGGATGCGTCGGAGCGACCGCGCGCGGTCAGAAGACCTGCGGGTCAGTCAGGTTGCTTCTCAGTCGAGTTGCGTGCGCAGACGCCGCGTGACCTCGGCGATCGGCATCGAGCGGGGGAACACGGCCACCACGACATCGTCCGGCGCTTCGGTCACGGTCCCCGAAGGTACGCCGTATCGGCGGCGCACGTCGGCGAGCGCCGTCTGCAGCGTCGAGAGCGGCACCTTCTTCTTGCCGCGCAGCAGCTGACGCAGCACATGGTTGTGCACCGCGGTGACGAGGGCCGAGAATCCGACGGCATCCAGAGGATCGATGCCGGGAAGAGAGCTGCGCAGGTAGTCGTCGAACAGCCGCTCGTACCGGAACACCGTGATGATCTCGCGCTCGCGGAGCACCGGCACCTGGCGGACGATCTGATAGCGGCGACGTGCGAGTTCCGGGTCGTGCGCGAAGTGGGCGAAGACCGATTCGGATGCCGCGCACACAGCGCCCCAGGGATCGTCATGTCCCTCGGCGAGGAACGCGCGCAGCTGCTCCAGAAGCACCTCGTGGTCGGCGAAGACGACATCCTCTTTGCCGCCGAACTGGCGGAAGAACGTCGAACGCGAGACCCCTGCGGCCTTCGCGATCTGCTCGACGGAGGTCTGGTCGAAGCCCTGTGATGCGAAGAGCTCGAGTGCAGCGGCCACGACGCCGGTGCGCAGTTCTGCGGATTCGTGCATGGGACGAGCCTAGACCTCGGCCTCGCCCCGTGCAGAGGGGGAACGCGACGGGCCGTAGAACCTGTCCCCGCGCTCGTCGGTGTCCCCGGGATCCGCTCGAGGTGTTGCGCCGAGAGGGGGTCGGAACGCCGTCGCTCGACGCCGGGGCTGGGGCGATGTCTTCTCGGTATTCCTGCGAATCGGGAACTCATTCTCGGACCACTGCGTGGATGCTGGAGAACGCCACCCGACGCGTCGGCTTATCCCCATCGGGCAGATCCCGCGTCGGGGCGTCCAGGGAGCGGTAGTAGGCTGGGGGACTGGTCGATGTCTCGACATCGAGAGAATTACCAGACAGCAGCCCAGTGAAGGAACCACAGTGGATCTGTACGAGTACCAGGCACGAGACGTTTTCGAGAAGTACGGAGTGCCGGTTCTCGCCGGCATTGTCGCCGACACCCCTGAGGAGGTGAAGGCAGCCGCTGAGAAGATCGGCGGCGTCGTCGTCGTCAAGGCACAGGTCAAGACCGGTGGTCGCGGCAAGGCCGGCGGCGTCAAGGTCGCGAAGACCCCCGAAGAGGCATACGAGGCCGCGAAGGCGATCCTCGGCCTCGACATCAAGGGCCACATCGTCAAGCGCGTCATGGTCGCGCAGGGTGCGCGCATCGCTGAGGAGTTCTACTTCTCCGTGCTGCTCGACCGTGCCAACCGCTCCTACCTGAGCCTCTGCTCGGTCGAGGGCGGCATGGAGATCGAGGAGCTCGCGGTCGAGCGTCCCGAGGCTCTCGCGCGCGTCGAGGTCAACCCGCTGACGGGCATCGACAAGCAGAAGGCGGTCGAGATCGCTCGCGCCGCGAACTTCCCCGAAGACCTCATCGAGAAGGTCTCCGACGTCTTCGTCAAGCTCTTCGACGTCTACAAGGGCGAGGACGCGACTCTCGTCGAGGTCAACCCGCTGGTCCGCACCGAAGAGGGCGACATCATCGCTCTCGACGGCAAGGTCACGCTCGACGACAACGCCTCCGAGATCCGTCACCCGGAGCACGAGGCACTCGAAGACAAGGACGCAGCCGATCCCCTCGAGGCCAAGGCCAAGAAGAGCGGTCTGAACTACGTGAAGCTCGACGGCGAGGTCGGGATCATCGGCAACGGTGCAGGACTCGTCATGTCGACGCTCGACGTCGTCGCCTACGCCGGTGAGAACCACAACGGCGTCAAGCCCGCCAACTTCCTCGACATCGGCGGCGGCGCCTCGGCCGAGGTCATGGCAGCAGGCCTCGACGTCATCCTCGGAGACCCGCAGGTCAAGAGCGTGTTCGTCAACGTCTTCGGTGGCATCACGGCGTGCGACGCCGTCGCCAACGGCATCAAGGGCGCTCTCGAGACGCTCGGCAGCGCGGCCTCCAAGCCGCTCGTCGTGCGCCTCGACGGCAACCGCGTCGACGAGGGCCGCGCGATCCTCGCCGAGTACGCGCATCCGCTCGTCACGCTCGCCAGCACCATGGACGAGGGCGCCGACAAGGCCGCCGAACTCGCCAACGCCTGATCGCAGAGAGACACAAGGACTAGAGAAATGTCGATCTACCTCAACAAGGACTCCAAGGTCATCGTCCAGGGCATCACCGGCGGCGAGGGCACCAAGCACACGGCACTCATGCTGAAGGCCGGCACCCAGGTCGTCGGCGGCGTGAACGCCCGCAAGGCCGGCACCACGGTCTCGCACACCGACAAGGACGGCAATCCCGTCGAGCTCCCCGTCTTCGCCTCTGTCGCCGAGGCCATGAAGGAGACCGGCGCAGATGTGTCGATCGCCTTCGTGCCGGGTGCCTTCACGAAGGACGCGATGATCGAGGCCATCGACGCCGAGATCCCGCTGCTCGTCGTCATCACCGAGGGCGTCCCCGTGGGCGACTCGGCCGAGGCGTGGGCCTACGCGCAGAGCAAGGGCAACACGACCCGCATCATCGGACCGAACTGCCCCGGCATCATCACCCCCGGTGAAGCGCTCGTCGGCATCACGCCGGCGAACATCACCGGCAAGGGACCGATCGGCCTCGTGTCGAAGTCGGGCACCCTGACCTACCAGATGATGTTCGAGCTGCGCGACCTGGGCTTCTCGACCGCCATCGGCATCGGCGGCGACCCCGTCATCGGCACGACGCACATCGACGCGCTCGCCGCGTTCGAGGCCGACCCCGAGACCAAGGCGATCGTGATGATCGGGGAGATCGGTGGCGACGCCGAAGAGCGCGCGGCCGACTACATCAAGGCGCACGTCACCAAGCCGGTCGTCGGCTACGTCGCGGGCTTCACGGCTCCCGAGGGCAAGACCATGGGGCACGCCGGTGCGATCGTCTCCGGCTCCGCCGGTACCGCTCAGGCGAAGAAGGAGGCCCTCGAGGCCGCCGGTGTCAAGGTCGGCAAGACGCCGTCCGAGACCGCCGCTCTCATGCGTGCGGTGATCGAGTCGCTCTAAGCGCTATACTCGAAGAGAAGGCCCTGGACTCCACTCCGGGGCCTTCTTTCATGCCCGCCCCGAGTCAGCGGCGAGGCGCTCCCACATTGTCGCGACGTGCCGTGCGTCGGTTCCGCAGCAACCTCCGATGACCCGCACCGACGGCATCCGCTCGAGGAGATCGGCCACGCGCTCGGCCAGCTCAGCAGGGTCGCCGTCGTCGAGGGTCTCGGACTCGTCGAGCTCTGCGTGCGAGAGGCGGGACGCATTGGGACGGATGCCGACGACCCGCTGAGCCGTCTCGGCATCCAGAGCCCGGCCGAAGTGCTCGGGGTGCGCGCAGTTGAGGAAGTAGCCGTCCGGGGCCTCCGCCGCATCGACCTCGGCGATCGTTTCGACGAGGGTGCGGCCCGACGCCAGCAGCCCGTCGGTCTCGACGGTGAACGAGATCTCGACGTCCACGCCGGCCTCGCGCGCCGCGCGGACGATGCCGCGCGCCTCGGCGGCAACTGTGAGCGTGTAGGCCGCGATCGCATCCGCGCCCGCGTCGGCGAGCGCGCGGATCTGGTCACGGTGATAGCGATAGGCGTCGTCGGGCCCGGTGATCGGGTCCCACGCTCCCGAACGGTAGCCGTCTCCCCGTGGGCCGATCATGCCGACGATCCGCACCGCGGGCAGGTCTGACTCGGCAGCGATCTGCTGCAGCAGTCTCACCGCATCGACGTTGACCCGGCGCAGCGCATCGGCGTCGTACCCGAGCCGAGCACCCCAGTCGGCGCTGGCGCGCCAGGTGGGCGTCTCCAGGCGCAGCGCGGCATGATGCGCCCGGGCGATCTCGACATAGCCGAGGTAGTACTCCCTCAGAGTCCGGCGGCCATCGTCATCATCGAGCAGCACGAAAGCCGCGAAGTCCGGAAGTTCGACGCCGTGGTGGAAGATCAGATCGGTCTCCAGGCCGCCGTCGGTGACGGATCGCACAGGAACGGTGGGTGCCGACATCGGTGCCTGCTCTCCTCGGGTGCTTCCGGTCTAGCACTGCGCGAGAGGCGGCGCCACGGGTCCCGCACGCGACAGAGGGGCGGATGCGATTCGCATCCGCCCCTCCCATGTTCTTGCGTCGCTCAGGCGACGCCGAACAGCGCTTCGATCGGCCCGCGGGCAAAGAAGATCACGAAGCCGACACCGACCGCCCACAGCAGCGGGTGGATGGTCTTGGCGCGCCCGGAGAAGGCGTTCACGACGATCCAGCTGATGAAGCCCGCTCCGATGCCGTTGGCGATCGAGTAGGTCATCGGCATCACGGTGGCGGTGAGGAACACCGGCAGCAGCACACGGAAGTCGCTCAGATCGATGTTCTTGATCTGCGCGAGCATGAGAGCACCGACCAGGACGAGAGCTGCGGCTGCCACCGCGCCGGGAACCAGCGAGGTGAGCGGCGTGAAGAACATCGCGACGAGGAACATCGCGCCCGTGATGACGGTCGCGAAGCCCGTGCGTGCGCCCTCGCCGATGCCGGCGCCGGACTCGACGAACACCGTCGCCGATGACGACGATGTGCCACCACCGGCGATCGCGCCGATGCCCTCGACGATCAGCGCCGACTTGATGCGGGGGAAGTCGCCCTTCTCGTCGGCCAGGTCGGCCTCCTTCGCGAGGCCCGTCATGGTGCCCATCGCGTCGAAGAAGTTCGAGAACAGCAGGGTGAAGACGAACATGACGAGCGCGACGATGCTGACCTTCTGCAGGTCGAAGCCGAAGTCGACCTGACCGATCAGGCTCAGGTCGGGAAGCCCGACGATCGCCCCGGTGAATCCGAAGTCGAGACCGAACGGCCAGATCAGGTTGGCGATCGCGCCGAGCACGGTTCCGCCGACGAGCGCGATGAGGATGGCGCCCTTCACCCGCAGCGCCGTGAGCACGCCGCCCAGCAGGAGCGTGATGACGAAGAGCACGGTCGGGATCGAGGCCACCGAGCCGCCGATGCCGAGGTCGACGGGCGGTGAGGCGTTGCCGGTGGCGGTGACGAATCCGGCGTTCACGAATCCGATGAAGGCGATGAACAGGCCGATGCCGACGGTGATCGCCAGCTTCAGCTGCACGGGCACCGCGTCGAAGATCATCTTCCGCAGGCCGGTGGCCGCGAGCAGGACGATGATGACACCGTTGATCATCACGAGCGCCATGGCCTCGGGCCAGGTCACCGTGCCGACGACGGAGAACGCGATGAAGGCGTTGATGCCGAGGCCGGCCGCGAACGCGAACGGCAGCCGGGTGATCAGGCCGAAGAGGATCGTCATGACGCCGGCGGTCAGCGCGGTGGCGGCGGCCACGGCGCTGCTGGCGAGGGTGACGCCATCGACGTCGGGTGTCGACAGGATGATCGGGTTGAGGATCACGATGTAGGCCATGGTGACGAACGTCACCAGACCACCTCGGATCTCGGTGCCGATCGTGGATCCGCGCTTGCTGATCTCGAAGAAACGGTCCAGGGCGTTCGTGGGCTCGGCCTGGGATCGGGTGGGGGACGGGGCAGTTGACATCGGGAAACCTCCGCAGGAGACGATATCGTGTCGCCCGCGTCGCGCGCGTCCCCAGGGGTCCCACGGCCTTCTCGTCGTAGTCTCGAACAGATATGCAACGTCTCCTCGTCGCGCTCCTCGCCGCCTTCGACGCCGCCATCGCCGCGGCGGTGGGCCTCGTCGTACTCCTTGCTCCGCTGACCCTGCTCTGGACGCTCGCGTTCGGGGCGACGGCCGACTGGGGTGCGCTGTGGCCGCTCGCGGGAACCCTGTGGCAGTTCGGCCACGGTGTACCGCTGAGCGTCGAGATCTCCACGGAACTCCTCCGCGCTGCCGGAGTCGCACCGGACGCGGCGGTCTTCACTCTCTCGGTCGCACCACTGGCGTTCCTCGTCTTCCCCCTGCTCTTCGCAGCCCGCTCGGGTGCGCGGGCCGCCCGCGCCGGGGCCTGGCT
>NZ_DALZXX010000073.1:0-14593 GCF_031988965.1 Microbacterium sp. | reverse complement strand
CGACGCTGACACGCACCGTGAGAGTGACCTCCTCGCCGACCGCGAGTCCGTTCGCGAGCGTCCAGGTCACGACCTGACCGTCGACCCGCACACCCTCATCGGGCGACGACACGAACCTGAGCCCCTCGGGCAGAGCATCCGTCACCGTGATGGCCGCCGGGTCTGCGGTGGGTCCGTCGTTGCGGACGGTGATCTCGAACTCGCCCTCACCACCGACCTGGAAGGCACCGACCGCGCTCTTCGTCACGACCAGGGTCGCCATCGGCGGCACTGTCACGGCGTCTTCGGCCCGGTTGTCCCCGGGCGTGCGGTCGGGGTGCTCGTCGGTGATCTCGGCAGAGGTCACGTCGGCGACGTTCACCACCTCCGGGTAGGCAGCGGCGAGCACTCGCGTCTCCACGACGAGGATGCTGGTGCGCTCCCCCGCCGCGAGCGCGCCGGAGTACCGGGCGACGACGAGCGTTCCCGCCGCGGCGTCCGCGCCATCCACCGGTGCGACCGTCTCGATGGTCCAGCCGTCGGCCGTGTTGCCTGCTGCCGTGACGACCTCGAGCCCTGCGGGCACGGTATCGGTGACGACGACCTCGGTCGCCTCGGAGGGGCCGGCGTTGCGTGCCGTGATCGCGAAGGGCAGCAGGTCGCCGATGCGCACGGCATCTGCCACATGGCTCTTCGTGATCGAGAGGTCGACCTCGCGGGCGACGGTCACATCGGCCGTGTCGCTGTCGTTCTCCGGGTTCGCGTCGGGCGTGCCCGAGGCGACGGTCGCCGAGTTGGTGAGCACCGCCCCGTTCGCGACCGATGCGTCGACGAGGACGTCGAACTCGATCGCGGGAGCGACTCCTCCGGCGGCGAGACCGGTCGACGCCGGAGCGAGCGTGAACGTCACCGACTGCGGGTCGGCGTCGTCAGCGCGCGCGGTCCATGCCGCGGCCGACTCTCCGACGAGCGCGGCGAACCGCGTACCGGAAGGCAGCTGATCGACGACGGTGATCGGGCCGATCGCGTCGCTGGTGCCGAAGTTGGAGACCTCGACGCGGTAGCGCGCGCTCTCTCCGGCCACGGCGGATGCCGTCTCCTGCCCCTCGGCGTCGATCGCCGTCTTCACGAGGCTCAGGTCGGCGTTCGTGGTGACGTCGATCACCGCATCATCACTGACCTGGCGCGGCTCGGTGGCGCGGCTGTCGGTCCACTCCACGGTCGCCGTGTTGGTCAGCGCCGTGCCTGTCGGCACATTCGCATCGACCCGAGCGATGACGGTGAGCACGCTGTCGCCCAGCGGATGCGCCTCTCGGATGCAGCTCTGAGCCGTCTCGCACGTCCGCCCCTCACCCTCGATCGAGACCGGCGTGAGCCCTGCGGGCAGCACATCGGTGACGAGCGCGTCGGCGAACGACGGTCCGTCGTTGTGCACGGTGATCGTGTAGGCGACCTCGGTTCCCGAGATCCAGGGACCGTCGGCGACGGTCTTGGTGATCGTGAACTCCGCGAGTGTCACGACGTCGATGATCGCCTCGGCGTGGTTGTTGCCGGCATCAGCGTCGTCGGGACCCGCGACATCAGCCGCGTTCACCAGACGCTGCGCCCGAACGTCGGGAGCGACGTCTGTCGTGACCTCGATCACGATGGTCGCACCGACAGCGAGCACATCGCCCTCGCCGAGCACCGACCAGGCGATCTCCCGCCCGTCGTCACCGACAGCGGGCTCCGCGGCCAGCGCGCCGGCGCCCGCGACATCGACGGTCGACGACACATAGGTGAGTCCCGCCGGCAGCTGATCGACGATCTCGATCGGCGCGCTCGAGAAGCTCGGTCCCTCGTTCGTGACGGTGAGCAGGAAGCGCGTCTGCGTACCCGCCGTCACCTGAGGCACGACACCGTCGGCCACCGGAGCGCCGTCAGCATCGATCGCCTGCTTGACGATAGAGAGATCGGCGAGGCGGTCGGATGCGGTGCTGTCGAGGTCGTCCGGAGTGTTGGTCGAGTTCTCGGCACGGGCCACCACGACGTTGCTGACCTCGGTGCCCGGCTCCAGCTCCGCCGGCAGCGCGTAGGTCACGATGAACGACCTCGAGTCGTCCCCCGCGGCCGCGGGCAGGGTGCCCGCCAGCGAGAAGAGGTCGTCGCCCACGAGCTCCGCGTCGGCCTCGGCCTCGGGCTCGGGCGCGACGTGCGTCCACTCGCCGCGCTCGTCCGTCACTTCGACGTACGTCAGCATCTCGGGGGCCTGATCGGTGACCGTGACCGCGCGAGCATCCGCCGGTCCGTTGTTGGTCACGACGACGCGGTAGCTCGCCGTGCTTCCCGCGGCGACCTCGGGCAGAGATCCGCCGAACTGCGCGGCATCCTTCCACTCGCCGTCGTCGAGCACGACCCGCGTCTTGGTGATCGCGAGAGACGTCTGGTCACCCGGGGTGACCGTCACCGTGTCCTCGTTGTTCTCGGGCGTCGGGTCGACCGTCACCGGAGAGTCGACGACCGCCGAGTTGGCGATCTCGCCGTCGGTCCATGATGCATCAACCGTTCCCGTGAGGAACAGCTGCTGCGCAGCGCCCACCGGCATCTGCGATCCCGTGTAGGTCCACGTGATCACATCACCGGCGGATGCGGGCCACCCGTCGGATGCTGCGACGGTCCAGTCGGTGAGACCGGCGGACGGATCCTGCACCTCGCCGATGCCCGCGGGCACCGTGTCGGTGACGGTGATCGGCGTCGCCGCAGCCCTGCGCTCCGGCTCGACGCTGGTCGTCGATGCCGCAGACGGACCGTCGTTGCGCACCGAGATGCTCCACGTGATCGGGCGTCCGGCCGTGACCTCGGTCGTGGTCACGTCCTTGATCAGCACCAGGTCGGCAGCGCTGGCGAGCGGCTGAGTCACCTGCGCGCTGTTGTCCTTCGCGATGTCTTCCGGACGCTCGTAGGTGCGACCGGCGACGCTCGCGGTGTTGGACGCCGAGCCGACAGCCGACTCGTCGATGTCGACGTCGGCGAGCAGCACCAGACGATCGCTGCCGTCAGCCTTCAGCGTGAAGGTCGAACCTCCCACGATGAACGGATCGGCTTCGGTACCGGTGCCGGCGACCGCCATGGGCTCACCGTCGGTGTCGTCCGCGTCGGTGAAGTACTCCGCGCTGAACTGCCCCATGGTCACGCCGTCGGGCAGATCCGCCTCATCGACGATGCGGAACGGTCCGTTCGCGGCATCCGGCCCCTGGTTGGTGACCGTGATGCGCCACTGCGGCTGGGTGTACCCCGCGCGCAGGATCTCACCCGCGGTCCAGGCACCGTCGGCGTCACCGCCGATCGCCTCCTTGACGATCTTCAGATCGGCACGCGCGATGTGCGCATCCGCCGTGGCCGGGTCACCGACATACGGTCCGTCGACGTTGCCCTCTGCCGTGCTGGTATCCGTCGCCGCGCCGCTCACCGTGTTGGTGTGCGCGAACTCGAGACCTGCGCCCGCCGTGTTGGTGGCGCCGAACTCGGGCTTCGACGAGAATTCGACCGTCAACGTGCGCTGAGCCTCGGTCGCACCGTCGATCGTGCCGGGCAGCAGGGCGTCTCCGTTCTGGTGCTCCAGCTTCCAGGTCACCGTCTGGCGATCGCCGGCCTGGCCGAGCGTCGGGTCACCGAGCTCGATCACCGGCTGCTCGCCGACGGTCAGCACCGGCGTCACAGTCGGGTCGTACGCCCAGTTCTCGGGCAGCGTGTCGGTGAGAGTCACCGTCTGCGCGGCACCCTCACCCGTGTTCGTCGCCTGCAGCGTCCACGAGAACGACTCGCCGATGAAGGCGGGTCCGTCGTTCGTGGCCTTCTTGCCGAGCACGACCTGCGGGAAGTGCGGAGCGATGTCGGCCTCTGCCGCCTGCGGCGTCAGCGTCACGCCACCGGGCGTCTTGCCCGCCGGGCGGTTCTTGTCACCCGGGACGTACGTCCATCCGTTGTTCGGTTTCGAGGTGTACTCGTTCACCGCCACGGAGTTCTTCAGGACAGCATCCTTCGACATGTCCGTGGACGCCGCGAAGGCGCCGTAATAGGTGATCTCGTGGGTGTTCGAGCCGTCGACATTGCTCAGCGGGCCCGGGATCGTCCAGGTGATGCTCCCGCCCTTGCCCGCGAGCAGCCTCTCGCGGTCGTCGATCGTGGCGCCCGCGAAGACCTCCTGGGTCGTGTCGACGCTGATGCCGACCGGAACCGTGTCGGTCACGACGACCCCGTACGCCGGTACCGCACCGGTGTTCTTCACCGCGATGCGGTACTCGAACGACTGGTCGGGGTTGCCGGAGGCCTTGTTCGAGAAGGCATCCGGTGCCGAGCCTGCGGCCCGCACGGTCTTCGCGACCGTGACCTTCGGGTCGACGATCGTGACGTTCGCAGTCGCGCTCCGCGTGACCCGGTCACCCGTTGCGACCGAGTCGTTGATCTTGCTCCACGAGAAGCTCGCCGTGTTGACCGGCTTGTCGGTCTTGACAGCCGGTGTCAGGCGCGCCTGGTAGGTCACGGTGATGGTTCGCTCAGTCTGATCGGTCCAGGCGGGGATGTCGTTCGACTCCACCTTCCACGACAGCACACCGTTCGAGAGGGTCGGAGCTCCGATCGTCGGCACACGGGTGTCGCCCGACCACTGCAGCGTCTCGGTGTGCGTTCCCGTGGGAACGAACTCCACACCGGCGGGCAGCGCATCGGTGAGCGTCACGTCGTAGAAGTTGGTGTTCGCCGGAAGGCTCGTCGTCACGGTATAGGTCACGACGTCGCCGACCGCGGCCGTCGTGGGGCTGACCGACTTGCGCACCGCCGCAGGCGGCATCGACACGGTGGCGTTCGCGTTGGCGGTATAGGCGCCTCGGCGATCGGTCGTATCGGTGTCATCGCCGAGGGTGGACGGCAGCGTGTAGCCCGTGAGCGTCGCGCGGTTCACGAACTGCGAAGAGCCACCGGCCTGAGCCTCGACCGTGCCCGTGTACGTCATGGTCGGAGCCGTGCCTGCGCCGACGAGCATCGGGATCTTCCACTCGACCACGGTGCCGGAGCCGGTACCGCGTGTGATCACTCCCGCGGTCGTCGCCGAGCACGACTCGTCGAGCACGTTCGCCTGTCCGGTCGACGTGCGCGGGTTGCTCGCGGCGAGCTCCTTCGGCACGCAGTCGACGATCACGACGTCGTAGAGCGCCGGGCGTCCCGGGGCGTTGCTCGCGGTCAGCGTGAAGTCGACCTTGCCGCTCGCTCCGATCGCAGTCGAGGCGGCGCGCTTCGTCAGCGATGGTGCCGGAACGACATGGTCGACAGTCGCCGTGGCACTCCTGGTAGCGGTCGTCCCCGTCGACGAGTTCGGGTCGAGGAAGGTCGTGGTGGCGGTGTTCGTCAGGGTCTCGGCGGTGCGGAGATCTTTGACCCACACCGTGATGCGTGCGCTGAACACCTGGTCGATATCCGTGGTGTTCGTGTACACATCGGGGAACGTGAGCACCCCGCGCAGGTCACCCTGCCGCTCAGAGACGCGGAACTGCGTCGCCGATGCGCCGATGGCGAGAGATGTGCCGTCCTTGAAGTAGCGCGTCTCGTTCTCGAGCAGCTGGTACGCCATGCCGCCACGGTCATTCTGCAGCGCGAGCCAGCCGTTGTCCGAGAGCACGGCACCCCTGATGGTCGTCTTCGCGGGGATCGTCACCGAATACTCGAAGGTCGCGTACTCGCCCTGCACGATCTGGCGAGTGCCATTGCGGGTGCCGTCGCCCGTGTCGATCGCTCCGGGTGCATTCGCGCCCACAGGTGCGATCTCGGACGAGTACAGCGTCTTCGCGACCTTCACGTCGGGCAGGTACACCTCGGCGCTGTCGACGGTGTCGATGTCGGACGCCGCCACCTCACCGTCGCCCGGGGTGCGGGTGGTCAGCTGCTGGCCGCCGCCGTCACGCTGCGGCACCACGGTCGTCGTGCCGCCGCCCGCGTTCTCGACCGCGTAGTCGACGATGCCCGCGGTGTTCGTGTACTTCTGGGTCAGCTGCGCGGCATCCCCTCCGCCGTCGACGGTGCCGTCGGGCACCGTGACCGTGTAGCCGAGGCTGAAGCCGCTCACGGTCTCGGGTGTCGTCTCGGTCGCCGCGACGGAACCGGCGATCGATGCGCCGATCTTCCAGACGATCACCGAACGGCCGTTGAAGGCCGAGTTCAGCGCAATGCCGTCGGGAAGGCTCTCCCCCGCGTCGTACATCGTGGCGACGGCATCCGTCGCACTCAGTCGGGTTCCCGCGGGGTGCAGCTCCGCGAGCGGCGCCGACACGTCAGCCTTCTTCACGCCTGCGGGCAGAACGTCCCACACGACGTAGTCGGTGGTGGTGTTCTGCGGTGCCTTCACGTCGATGCGGTAATCGACCACATCGCCCTGCACGACCTGCTCGCTCTGGTCGCGGTCGCCGAACGAGCCTGCGATCGCGCGACCGTTGACCTCGACGATGCCCTTCGTGAGGGTCGAACCCCAGTCGAGGTCGATGCCGGCATCCGATCGCTGGAAGTCGAGCACGCCGTCGACGTTGACCTGCTGGTACTTGGCCTGGTTGAGGGGGTTGTCGACCTCGTCCTGAGACGCGGACTGCGCCTTCACGGTGCCACGCACGAAGACGGTGAGCGTGCTGCCCTCGGGCATGAAGCGATCACCGCTCGTCGTCCGGTTGCGTGCGCCGAGCTCCCAGGTCAACGAGGCGCCGGTGGGCGCGACGTTTGGGATGTAGGCGGTCGGGAATCCCGGCGAGCCGTATGCCACCGGGCCCATCACGTCGTCGACGCCCGGGATTCCGGTGTAGGCGTAGCGGAGCTCCTGCACCTCGATGCCCTCGGGCAGGTAGTCGGTGAGCAGCGGATTGCGGCTGTCGATGCCGTCGGCGAAGTCCACGAACAGGCGGTACCAGACGTCATCCCCCGGCGAGAAGGGCTTGGTCGCCTGCTTCAGCAGCTCATCCGGCTGCTCCATGTCGGGTGTGGTGCCGCGCTCGAGCACGGTCTTTTCGAGGATCGTCCGGTCCGAGCCGATGACGGCGGCGGAGTCGTCGAAGACGTAGCGCGTGCCGCCCACGCGGTCGCGCAGGGTCGGGTCATTCGCGATCGCGGCGATCGGCTCGGTCTTCGCGGTCACGGAGACCTTGTTGACGAAGCTGTCCCCCGAGCTGGTACCGCCTCCGGCACCCGTGTAGTTGGGACGCTGGGTCACCGAGTACTGAGCGACGAAGTGCTGGCCGGCCGAGAGCGGGTCGACGTCGAACACGACCGTGAAGGTGCCGTCGGCAGGGGTGTAGGTGATCGACGTGAGGTTCAGTTCGGGCGACAGCACGGCAGCGGGTTCCGTGGTCGGATAGTTGCACGCGTCCCCGGGTGCCTGTGCGTTCCAGGTCGCCTGGGATACCTTGTCGGATCCGATGATGAGATCGACGCCGTCGAGCGAACCCGGGAACGCGGGGCACAGTCCGTTGGGAATCACGTCGGTCAGGACGATGTCGCTGGCATCGACATACTCGCTGACGCGGAGGTCGATCGAGTACGTGGCCACCGAACCCGTGGTGAAGAGGCCGCCCGTGTCGACGCGCTTGAGCACGCGTACGTCGACCGCCTCGATGATCTCGGTGTCGTCGTCATGCGCCGCGCGCAGCGCCGGGTCGTCGTTCAGAACAGGGCCCTGATAGGTGCCGTCGACCATCGCGATGTTGCGGAACGTCTGTGCGGATTCGGGCGTCGCGTCACCGCCGTGGCGGGTCGAAGCGCCGGTGTTGTTGTCGAGGTTCGCAGCCTGCTCACCCGCGGCGACGTCAGGCGCCGCACCGTCGGCCCAGAGCGCGTTCGCGAACAGCGGGACAGCCGCGTGATACTCGATCACCCGCTTCTCACCGGAGTCGAGCGGTCCCAGCGTCCAGACGATCTTCGTGTACACGCCGGCGCCCGGCAGGCCCAGTGCGGCTGCCTCGGATGCCGACAGCTCGACGGTGTCGACGGATTCGCCGACCGTGGTGCCGCCGTCGATCACCGGTGCGCCCGGGTACTCGACGCCCGAGCTGTTGTCGTTGTCCACGGCGAGACCGAGGTATTCGAGTCCCGCGGGGAGGTAGTCGGTGACCGTCACCTCGTTCGTCGCGCCGCGCGTCGTGTTCTCGACCTTGAGCGTGTACGTGGTGATGCTCTCCGAGACGATGCCGTGCACACCACGGATCAGCTCGTCCTCGGCGCTCGGCTCGTCCTTCACGATGCGCAGCGCCTGCACGGGCACATCGTCGGTGGCGACTCCCGCACCGGAGGTGTGGGCAGTCGTTCGCGACACGCTCGGCGATCCGTCGAACGTGGGCAGACGCGTGGGGTCGTTCGAGGTGTACGCGGCGATCGAGAAGCCGACGGCGCTGCCGACCGGGTAGTCCTCGTTCGGTGCGACCGTGATGGTCGGCGACACGGTGCCGCCCTGCGGCAGATCGTTCACATTCGACCAGACCCAGACCTGCTGGCCGGCCGGCACGGCGCACCGAAGTGCCTGGCCCGGGGCGTTGACGAGACCGAGGGAGGCGCAGGATGCGTCGGCAGCCGTGCGCGCGCGGTTGGGCAGCACGTCGCCGGCCGCGTATACCTTCGGCGCGGCGAGGTCTCCGCCCGGCACGTATGACACGTTGGCCGGCAGCGATGCGACGAGCGCGAGGTTGAACTGCGCGCCGCCGCTGTTGTTCGCCACATCGATCGAGAACGAGACGTTCTCACCGGCCAGGACGAAGTCCTTGCCGGCGCCCGACGGATCGACGTTCACGGCCGACACGCTGGGCGCCCAGGCCGCTGCCGTCGCCATCTGCGCGGCGACCCCGAGAGCGAGCGCTCCCGTGATCAGCGAGACGACGGTGGCGATGGCCGTCAGTCTCCGGGCGCGCGAAAAAGTCCTTCGACGCAGGGTCGAACGCATGCTGAAATTCCCCTTAACCCTGCGCGCCACTCCCCGGTGCGCAGGTACTCCCCTGACGCGGACACCGCCGACATGTGCCCAGGGAAGCGTGGGGCCGTCCTGAAAGCGTCAGCGGTTCGCGTCCGATCTGATCTCGGACGCGCGCCTGCGTGCTGCGTGTGCGCAGCACTTCTCACGCTATAGGACACTTCGAGTTATATTCAACTTCATATACCGACGCGTCGCGCCGAATCTCTTCTCGCGAGACGCCAGGGCCGGGCAACCGCATCCGTCCGGGTACGACAAAGGGGCCGGACCCGAAGGTCCGACCCCTGTGCCAGAAAGCAGATGCTTACTTGATGATCTTCGTGACCGTACCAGCGCCGACGGTACGTCCACCCTCACGGATGGCGAAGCCGAGGCCCTCTTCCATGGCGATCGGCTGGATCAGCTCGACCGTCACGTCAGTGGTGTCGCCGGGCATGACCATCTCGGTGCCCTCGGGCAGCGTGATGACGCCGGTGACGTCGGTGGTGCGGAAGTAGAACTGCGGGCGGTAGTTCGTGTAGAACGGGTTGTGACGGCCACCCTCGTCCTTCGACAGGATGTACGCGGTGCCAGCGAAGTCGGTGTGCGGCGTGACCGAACCCGGCTTGACGATGACCTGACCGCGCTCCACGTCTTCACGCTTCGTGCCACGGAGCAGGAGACCACAGTTCTCGCCGGCCCATGCCTCGTCGAGCTGCTTGTGGAACATCTCGATACCCGTGACCGTGGTCTTGACGGTCGGACGGAGTCCGACGATCTCGACCTCGGAGTTGATGGCCAGCGTGCCACGCTCGGCGCGGCCGGTGACGACGGTTCCACGACCGGTGATCGTGAAGACGTCCTCGACGGGCATCAGGAACGGCTTGTCCTTGTCGCGCACGGGGTCCGGAACGTTCTCGTCCACGGCCTCCATGAGGTCCAGGATCGCCTGGGTCCACTTCTCGTCGCCCTCGAGGGCCTTGAGGGCGGACACGCGGACGACAGGAGCGTCCTCAGCGAAGCCCTGCGATGCGAGCAGCTCGGAGACCTCGAGCTCGACGAGCTCCAGGATCTCCTCGTCGTCGACCATGTCGGACTTGTTCAGCGCGACCAGCAGGTACGGCACGCCGACCTGCTTGGCGAGCAGCACGTGCTCACGCGTCTGAGCCATCGGGCCGTCGGTGGCGGCGACCACGAGGATCGCGCCGTCCATCTGAGCCGCACCGGTGATCATGTTCTTGACGTAGTCGGCGTGGCCGGGGGCGTCAACGTGTGCGTAGTGGCGCTTCGGGGTCTCGTACTCGATGTGCGAGATGTTGATGGTGATACCACGCTGGCGCTCTTCCGGCGCCGAGTCGATGGAAGCGAAGTCGCGCTGCACGTTGGTGTCGGAGGGGTACTTGTCAGCAAGCACCTTCGAGATCGCTGCGGAGAGCGTGGTCTTGCCGTGGTCGACGTGACCGATCGTTCCGATGTTGACGTGCGGCTTGGTCCGCTCGAACTTGGCCTTAGCCACTTGGTCCTCCTCAGGACGTCGTGTAGAGGTGTCCGGGCACTGGATTGCGACCGGATCTCTACGGGTTTAGGTTCTCAGTTTAGTAGAGAGGGAATGTGAAGTTGTAGGGGACCTGAGAGCCGAGCCGGAGCCCGGCTCTCAGGAAAGTGTTACTCGCCGCCCTGGTGCTTCTGGACGATCTCGTCCGCCACAGCGCGGGGAAC
Source organism: Microbacterium sp. (assembly GCF_031988965.1). GTDB lineage: Bacteria > Actinomycetota > Actinomycetes > Actinomycetales > Microbacteriaceae > Microbacterium. The sequence continues at coordinate 3,945 of NZ_DALZXX010000073.1, read as the reverse complement.
CTCAGCGTAGCTGTTGAACTCCATCGAGTAGACGGCGCGACCCGAGGTCTTCGAGCGCAGGTCGCCGATGTATCCGAACATCTCGGACAGCGGGACGTGTGCACGGACGACCTTGACGCCTGCGGCGTCCTCCATCGACTGGATCTGGCCACGACGCGAGTTCAGGTCACCGATGACGTCACCCATGTACTCCTCGGGAGTACGCACCTCGACCGCCATGAGCGGCTCGAGGAGCACGGGGTTCGCCCGACGCAGAGCTTCCTTGAAGCCCATGGAACCGGCGATCTTGAACGCCATCTCCGAGGAGTCGACGTCGTGAGCAGCACCATCGACGATCGTCGCCTTGACGCCGACGATCGGGTAGCCGGCGAGCACGCCGACGTTCATTGCGTCCTGGAAACCGGCGTCGATCGAGCCGATGTACTCACGCGGGATGCGACCACCGGTGACGGCGTTGACGAATTCGTACGTCTTCTCGTCGTCGAGGTCGAGCGGCTCGATGTTGAACTGGATCTTCGCGAACTGACCCGAACCACCGGTCTGCTTCTTGTGCGTGTAGTCGTGCTTCTCGACGGCCTTGCGGATCGTCTCGCGGTACGCGACCTGCGGCTTTCCGACGTTGGCCTCGACGTTGAACTCGCGCTTCATGCGGTCGACGAGGATGTCGAGGTGCAGCTCGCCCATGCCCTTGATGGTCGTCTGACCGGTCTCGGGGTTGAGCTCCGTGCGGAAGGTCGGGTCCTCTTCAGCGAGCTTCTGGATGGCGACACCCAGCTTCTCCTGGTCGGCCTTGGTCTTCGGCTCGATGGCGACCTCGATGACGGGCTCGGGGAACGTCATCGACTCGAGGACGACCGGCGAGGTCGGGTCGGTCAGGGTGTCACCGGTGGTGGTGTCCTTCAGACCGATGACGGCGTAGATGTTGCCCGCCGTGACCGCGGGGACCGGGATCTCCTTGTTGGCGTGCATCTGGAAGATCTTTCCGATGCGCTCCTTCTTGCCCTTGGTCGAGTTGATGACCTGAGCACCGGAGTCGAGCTGGCCCGAGTAGACGCGCACATAGGTGAGGCGACCGAAGAACGGGTGAACGGCGACCTTGAACGCGAGGGCCGCGAACGGGTCCTTCGCGTCGGGGTGACGCTCGATGATCGTGTCGTAGTCCTTGGGGTCGTGCGCCTGGATCGAGCCCACGTCGAGCGGGTTCGGCAGGTAGTCGACGACCGCATCGAGCATCGGCTGGACGCCACGGTTCTTGAAGGCCGAACCGCAGAGGACCGGGTAGATCTCGGAAGCCACGGTGAGCTTGCGGATCGCGCCCTTGATCTCGGCGACGGTCAGCTCTTCGCCACCGAAGAACTTCTCGAGCAGAGCGTCGTCGGTCTCGGCGACGGTCTCGAGGAGCTGCTGACGGTACTCGTCGGCCTTGTCCTTGAGGTCGGCCGGGATCTCCTGGATCTCGTAGGAGGCGCCCATGGTGACGTCACCCTTGGAGTCACCCGCCCAGACGAGCGCGCGCATCTCGACGAGGTCGACGACGCCGATGAAGTCGTTCTCCGCGCCGATGGGCAGCTGGATGACCAGCGGCTTGGCGCCGAGGCGGTTGATGATGGTGTCGACGGTGAAGTAGAAGTCCGCGCCGAGCTTGTCCATCTTGTTGACGAAGCAGATGCGGGGGACGTTGTACTTGTCGGCCTGACGCCACACGGTCTCGGACTGGGGCTCGACGCCCTCCTTGCCGTCGAACACGGCGACAGCACCGTCGAGGACGCGGAGCGAACGCTCCACCTCGACCGTGAAGTCCACGTGACCGGGGGTGTCGATGATGTTGATCTGGTTCTTGTTCCAGTAGCAGGTCACGGCGGCAGACGTGATCGTGATGCCGCGCTCCTTCTCCTGCTCCATCCAGTCGGTGGTCGAGGCACCGTCGTGGGTCTCGCCGAGCTTGTGGTTGACGCCCGTGTAGAACAGGATGCGCTCGGTCGTGGTGGTCTTGCCAGCATCGATGTGAGCCATGATGCCGATGTTCCGAACCTTGCTCAGGTCGGTGAGCACGTCTTGTGCCACAGGAGTGTCCTTATCTTTTGTGCAGTCGTACTGCGAAGAGGGGGGTGCCCGCCCCCGATGTGTGATCGGGGGCGGGCGAAGCTGTTTACCAGCGGTAGTGAGCGAACGCGCGGTTCGACTCGGCCATCTTGTGAGTGTCTTCGCGGCGCTTGACCGCGGCACCCAGGCCGTTCGACGCGTCCAGGATCTCGTTCTGGAGACGCTCGGTCATCGTCTTCTCACGACGACCCTTGGCGTAGCTGACGAGCCAGCGCAGTGCGAGGGTGTTCGCACGGTGCGGCTTGACCTCGACCGGAACCTGGTAGGTCGAGCCACCGACGCGGCGGCTCTTGACCTCGAGAGTCGGGCGCACGTTGTCGAGCGCCTTCTTCAGAGTGGCGACGGCGTCCTGACCGTTCTTCGCCTCGACACCCTTGAGGGCGTTGTAGACGATCGACTCGGCGAGCGACTTCTTGCCGTCGACCAGGATCTTGTTGACCAGCTGGCTGACGATCGGAGCGCCGTATACCGGGTCGTTGACGACGGGACGCTTGGGGGCGGGACCCTTACGAGGCATTGGACTCAGCCCTTCTTCGCGCCGTAGCGGCTGCGAGCCTGCTTACGGTTCTTGACAGCCTGGGTGTCCAGGGCGCCACGGACGATCTTGTAACGGACACCGGGGAGGTCCTTGACACGGCCTCCACGCACGAGCACGAGCGAGTGCTCCTGCAGGTTGTGGCCCTCACCGGGGATGTACGCGGTGACCTCGGTGCCGTTGCGGAGCTTCACACGAGCGACCTTGCGCATCGCCGAGTTCGGCTTCTTCGGGGTGGTGGTGTAGACGCGGGTGCAGACCCCGGCCTGCTGCGGGTTCGCCTTGAGTGCCGGCGCCTTGGTCTTGGTGACCTTGGGCGAGCGACCCTTGCGAACCAACTGCTGAATGGTTGGCACGTTCTCTCCTCATAGTGCTGCACGGTGACAGCGTGATGGGTTTCACATCATGACCCTCCGGCACGCCGGAACCGACGAGCTTTTGTGGTGGAGGGTATGCCGTGGGGGCGGACCGGCTATGGAGCCGGCGCCCAGCGCACACGTCAAGACGTGCACACACCTGATCAAGTGTAATGCCGCGTAACGTGAGCGGTCAAATGGGGCCGGCGTCAGCGGAGGTCGCGGATCCTCGCGGCGACCGAGCCGCTCTCCCCCGTGCGCCTCTCGGCCGTGACCGCGATGATCAGCAGCACCGCACCCATGACCGCCAGCGTGATCCACCACGGCATCGACTCGATGCCGCGACCGATCTGCACCGAGAAGACGAACACGTTCTCGATGGGCAGCACGATGAGACCGATGAGGAAGGGAGCCGCCAGCCGCGCCCGTGACCCGACGAGGATCGCCGCGAGCGCGAGCACCATCACGAGGATCGCCCGCCACGTGAGCGGGTCGGTGAAGGTCGACACGATCGAGGCGCTCATCATCGTCACGATGCCCGGCGCCAGCAGTGCCCAGGACCCCGTCCAGCGGACGGGCCAGCTGTCGAGCGTGCCGGCACGCGCCCCATGGTCGAGCATCCCGTCGGCATCCGTGCTCCGCAGGACGATGATCCCGGCCAGCAGCAGGAACGCCCCCAGCGGCAGCGAGAACCATTCGACCCGCAGGTCGCGCGGGCTCCAGGCCACGATCGCCGTCACGAAGGCGATCGCGAACAGGAACCAGACCGGCGGCAGGGCGGTGGCACCCCGACGCAGACGGGATGCCGTCATGACGACCATCACGAGGTATCCGAGCATCAGACCCCACATCGCCCAGATCGAGAACCAGTCGCGCTCGATCGCGAACCACACGCCGAGGGCGAGCGCGAGCGCGGCCGGCGCGGCGAGCCACCGGCTCGCGCGCAGAGCC
>NZ_DALZXX010000072.1:14253-14609 GCF_031988965.1 Microbacterium sp. | reverse complement strand
GGGCGGCCGGACCCGATCCCGTTCTACGGTGAGCTCGGCAGCATCAACCCGGTGGTCATCACCGAGGCCGCCGTCGCGGCCCGCGGCGAGGCGCTCGCGCAGGGCCTGGTCGGATCCTTCACGCTGGGCGTGGGACAGTTCTGCACCAAGCCCGGTGTGGTGTTCATCCCCGCCGGTGCCGGGTTCGAAGACCTCGTCGCGGCGCACGTCCCGGCCGCCTCGGGCGGCCCGCTGCTCACCGAGCGCATCACCGATGCGTTCCCCGCCGGTCTCGCGCATCTCGAGGACGACCCTTCCGTGACGGTCGTCGCGCAGGGCGTCGAGGTCGACGGCGTACGCCCGGTCGCCCTGCTGAC
>NZ_DALZXX010000072.1:0-14243 GCF_031988965.1 Microbacterium sp. | reverse complement strand
CGTGGCCGAGCGACCCGACACGCTCCTCGAGGAGTGCTTCGGTCCCGTCACCCTGCTGGTGCGCTACGACTCCACCGACGACCTGCACGCGGCCCTCTCCCGAGTTCCGGGCAGCCTCACCGCCACCCTGCACGCCGAGTCCTCCGAAGACCCGGCCGAGACGCTCGAACTGCTGCAGGAGCGCGCGGGACGCGTGCTGTTCGCGGGCTGGCCGACCGGCGTCGCCGTGACCTGGTCGCAGCAGCACGGTGGACCGTGGCCGGCCACGACCTCACTGCACACCTCGGTCGGGGCCTCCGCGATCCGGCGGTTCCTCCGTCCGCTGGCGTTCCAGGACGCTCCGCCCTCCCTGCTGCCGGAGACTCTGCGCGATGAGGCTCTCGCGCGGCTGCCGCACCGCCGCAACGGAGAGCTCGTCCTCCCGGCTTGAGCCGGCGCCGATTCCTGAGCCGATGCCGCTCTGCCGACGGGGTCGGCGGAGCGGCATCATTCGTTGTCGAACGTCGTTCAGGATTAGTGTCGAGGCATGGCACGACGAGGTTCATACGCGAAGGGCGTCGCCAGACGCGAGGAGATCCTCGAGAGCGCGCTCGACGTGATCGCGACCAAGGGATACCAGAGCGCCTCGCTCAAGCAGATCGCCGAGGTCGTCGGCGTCACGCCTGCCGCACTGCTGCACTACTTCGGGTCGAAGGAGGAGCTGTTCACCGAGGTGCTGCGCAAGCGCGACGAGCACGAGGGGCGGGATCCGCAGCAGCTCGATCCGGGCGAGGCCAAGACCGTGTTCCTCGAGGTGGTACGCCGCAACACCCGGACCCCCGGCATGGTCGAGCTGTTCTCGCGGCTGTCGGTGGATGCCGTCGACCCGCAACATCCGGCGCACCAGTTCTTCCTCGATCGCAGCGAGCGGCTGCGCGAGACGATCGCGCAGAGCTTCGAGGCCGACGGCCAGCGCCGCGCGGTGCTCGATCCCGAGACCACCGCGCGCGTGGTGCAGGCGGTCGCCGACGGACTGCAGCTGCAGTGGATGATCGATCCGAGCGTCGACATGCCGGGCATCGTCGAGTCCCTGCTCGACGTGCTCTATCCCCCGGAACCGCACCCCGAACGTCAGTGAGAACAGAACACCCCTCCCGAATCCGGAAGGGGTGCTCTCGTACCTCAGACGTGGGTCAGCCGTCGACCTGACCGTTCGAGCAGGTCTGCTGCGCTGCCGAGTTGCCCTTGATCGAGTCCGGCAGCGCCACGACACCGGGCGTGGTCGCGGTCGGGTCGGGGACCTCTTCCGTGGGCGTGCCCTCGGTCGGCGTCTCGACGGGAGCACCGGTGTTCGGGTCCTGGAGGATGACGCCGTCGCTCTCCGTGTTCTCGTGCGTGACCTGCAGCTGCGAGTTGGCGTTGATCGCGTCCCACATAGTCTGAGCCGAGTCCTTGTCCGGCACGACCCGGTTGGGGTTGTCGGGATCCGTGAACGTCGGGTACTGCAGGAAGACGATGTCCTCGAACGGCACCGACTTCACCGCGAGCGCGATCTGCACGATCTTCATCGGGTCGGCGAGCGACGTGCTCGCCTCGACGTTGTCGAGGCCGGTCGTCGCGAGCTTGAGCATCATCGGCACGTTGCCGAGCGTCTCGCCGCTGATGAGCTTGCGGGCCAGGCTCGACATGTACTGCTGCTGGTTTCCGATGCGTCCGAGGTCGCTGCCGTCGCCGACGCCGTGACGGGTGCGCAGGAACTGGAGCGCCGTGAGGCCTTCGATGACGTGGTTTCCGGCCGCGAGGTCGAGGCTCGTGTGACGGTCCTTGATCGGAGAGGCGAGGCAGACCTCGACGCCGCCGATCGCGTTGGTGATCTCGATGACACCGCCGAAGGTGACCGAGGCCGCGAACTGCACCTCCTGGTCCGTGAGGTCGGAGATGGTCTTCGCGACGCAGTTCAGGCCGCCGTCGGTGTAGGCGACGTTGAGCTGCTGCTTGCTCATCGCGGAGTGGACCGTGCCCTCGGCGTCTTCGCACTCGGGGATCGGGATCATCATGTCGCGCGGGAAGCTCACGACCGTGATGCGGCGCGGTTCCTCGGAGACGTGCATGAGCAGGTTCACGTCGTTGAGCGTGCCCTCGGAGTCGCCGCCGCTGCAGCGGTCTCCGAAGTACTGCGCGTACTTCTCCTCACACGCATCGACACCGGTGAGGAGCAGATTGAATCCGCCCTCGTAGGCGCTGATGTCGGGCGGCAGGTCTTCCTGGCCCTCGAGGTCGACCGCGTTCGCCGACACCGTGCTCGACAGGTCGTAGACGATGTAGGCCGCGACGCCGAACCCGCTGACGAGCACGACCGCGAGGCCGATCGCGATGAACTTCAGAAGCTGGCTGACGGCACCGGGGGTCTTCTGCTGCCCATGTCGGGCGACGGTGCGGCGGCGGCGGGTGTTCTGACTCACTCGGGGCCTTTCGGTTCGGCGTTCCGGTGTGGGGACACCGTGCTCAAGAAGCGGAGGGTGTGGGATTCGAACCCACGAGACATCTCTGCCCACTGGTTTTCAAGACCAGCTCCATCGGCCGCTCGGACAACCCTCCCGACAGACGAATCTGCCGACAAGCCGTGAGTCTAGCCGAGTTCTATTCTCCCGCGCTGACCTGGGCGGCTGCTGGAAGCGTGTCGAGTGCGATCGCGAGTCCCCCCGCCTCGACATCCTCGGTCACCTCGCCCGCTGCGGCCTTGACCTCGTCGGGCGCCTGCCCCATCGCCACCGCACGCCCGTCGAGCCCGAGCGCCCACCCGAACATCCCGATGTCGTTGCGGCCGTCGCCGGCAACGAGCACCCGACCGCGCTCGAACCCGAGCTCGGTGCGCACGCGCTCGAGTGCCGTGCCCTTGTCGACCCCCTGCGGAGCGATGTCGAGCCACGCCGTCCAGCCGATCGCATACGACACCTCGTTGAGCCCGGCATCCGCGACGAGTCGGTGGAAGTCGTCCTCATCGTGTCCCGGTGAGACCACGACGACGCGCGAGACCGGCTCCGCGACGAGCTCGTCGAAGTCGACCTGACGGCCGCCGTCGAGCGTCCAATCGTCCAGGTGCTCGGTGTACAGCCGCTTGCCGTCGCCCAGCTCGACCATGTACCTGGCCTCGGGAAGGCGCTCGCGCAGAAGCGCGAGCACGGGCGAGGGATCGAACGTCTCGACGTGCCACCGCTCCCAGTCGTCGCCCACGCGGCGCATGGTGACGGCGCCGTTCGAGCACACGACGAACTCCGCCGTCAGACCGAGCAGCTCGACGTAGCGCCGCGTCGCCATCCAGCTGCGCCCGGTGGCGATCGTCACCTCGTGGCCGGCATCCCGCAGCCGGGCGACGGCCTCGGGAACACCGGGGCTCATCATCTCGTCCTGCAGGATGATCGTGCCGTCGACGTCGAGGCCGACGAGCCAGGGAGCCGTCACGCGGTCGGCTCCAAGACCTCGAGGCCGCCCAGGTACGGGCGCAGCACCTCGGGCACACGCACCGAGCCGTCGGCCTGCTGGTGGGTCTCGAGCAGGGCGACGATCCACCGGGTGGTGGCGAGGGTGCCGTTGAGGGTGGCGACCGGCTGCGTCTTGGCGGCCTGACCCTCCTGCGCCCCCGCACCGGCGGCGGCCGGGCGGTGGCGGATGTCGAGTCGACGCGCCTGGTAGGTCGTGCAGTTCGAGGTCGACGTCAGCTCGCGGAACGCGCCCTGCGTGGGAACCCATGCCTCGATGTCGTACTTGCGCGCGGCGCTCGACCCGAGATCGCCGGCGGCGACGTCGATCACCCGATAGGCGAGGCCGAGCGAGGTCAGCATCTCCTCCTGCAACGCGACGAGGCGCAGGTGCTCCGCCTCGGCATCCTCCGGCGTCGTGTAGACGAACATCTCGAGCTTGTTGAACTGGTGCACGCGGATGATGCCGCGGGTGTCCTTGCCGTGCGAGCCCGCCTCGCGGCGGTAGCAGGTCGACCAGCCGGCGTAGCGCATCGCCCCGTCGCCGAGGTCGAGGATCTCGTCCTTGTGATAGCCGGCGAGAGCGACCTCGCTGGTGCCGACGAGGTAGAGGTCGTCGTCCTTGTCGAGGTGATAGACCTCGTCGGCGTGCTCGCCGAGGAATCCGGTGCCCTGCATGATCTCCGGCCGCACGAGGGTCGGCGTGATGAGCGGCACGAAGCCGTTCTGCAGGGCCTTGTCGAGCGCGAGGTTCATGAGCGCGATCTCGAGACGGGCGCCGATGCCGCGGAGGAAGTAGAAGCGAGCGCCCGACACCTTCGCGCCGCGCTCCATGTCGATCGCGCCGAGGATCTCGCCGATCTCGAGGTGGTCGCGCGGCTCGAAGTCGAACGCAGGCACCTCGCCGACGCGGCGCAGCTCGACGAAGTCCGCCTCGCCGCCGGCCGGCACGCCGTCGATGACGACGTTCTCGATGCGCGCGAGAGCGGCGGATGCCGCGGCCGAGGCCTCGTTCGACACCTGCTGGGCCTGCTTCACGCGGTCAGCCAGGTCCTTGGCCTGCGCGACGAGCGCGGCCTTCTCGTCCTTGGGCGCCTTCGCGACCTGCTTGCCGAAGGCGTTCTGCTCGGCCCGCAGCTCCTCGAACGCGGAGAGCGCGGAGCGGCGCGATCGATCAGCCTCGAGTGCGGTGTCGACGGTGCCCTGGTCGTTGCCACGGGCGGCCTGAGAACGGCGGACGATCTCCGGGTTGTCGCGGAGGAGTGCGAGGTCGATCATCCACCAAGTCTATGGTGCGCGCCGGGCGCGTCATCCGCGCCCGCCGAGCGATCGCCACGCCTGGCCGAGGCGCGCGACGCCCTCCCGGAGATCCGCGATGCTCACCTCGGAGAACGACAACCGCGCGAATCCTGCGAAGCCTTCTCCCTGCGCAGCGAACCATTCGCCTCGCTGGTAGGTGACACCGCGATCCTGGGCGGCCTCGAAGAGGGCGGCGAAGTCGACGTCGCCGGTGAACCGCGGCCAGGCGAAGAATCCTCCGGCGGGGTTCGGGATCTGCACGGCATCGCCGAACTCCTCCCGCAGAGCATCCGTGAGCGCGCGGGCCTTTCCGGCATACGCGGCTCCCGCGGCCACGATCGACGGGTCGAGGCGGTCGTCGTCCAGCATCCGCTGAACGACAGCCTGCAGCACGCCGCTGGTCTGGCCGTCGAGGCGGTTGCGCAGACGGGTGTACCCCTCTGCCGCTCCCTCGGGGAGCACGATCCACCCGAGTCGGAGACCCGGTCCGAGCGTCTTCGAGAACGTGTTGACGGCGAGGACACGATCAGACCTGCGGAACGCGGCCCGGTCAGGCACGGCGGTGCCCGGGAACGCGATCGCACGGTACGGGTCATCCGCGATGATCGTGAATCCGTATCTCTCGGCGAGCGCGACCAGTGCCGCTTCGCGCGCGGTGCTCAGGGTGACTCCGGACGGGTTCTGGAAAGTCGGGACCGTGAACAGCGCCTTCGGTCGCAGTCCCTCGCTCAGCCTGCGTTCGAGGTCGTCGGTGTCGATGCCGTCCGCCGCCACGGGCACGGGCACCACCGAGACCCCGATCAGATCGAGCACTCGGAGGAAGAGCGGGTACACCGGGTCGTCGACGACGATGACGTCGCCGGGATCGAGGGTGCCCAGAACCGCCAGGGCCAGACCGTGCGCTCCTCCGTTCGTGATGAGGATGCGTTCGGGCGCGACGCCCTCCCGCCGCGCGATCGCCTCTCGGAGCGATGGCAGTCCCGCCGCGGGGGTGTACTTCAGCAGGGCGCTGAACTCCGTGCTCCCGGTGACGGCGCCGAAGGCATCCTGATAGACGTCGATCGGCAGGAGATCGGTCGCGGGGTTTCCTCCGCCGAGGTCGATCGACCCGGGAGCGAGGCGGATGAGCGTCGCATCGCCGAATCCCTGGCGCGCGGGGAGCCCGGCCAGCAGCGCGCTCGGGTCGGTGGCAGCAGCAGTCGTCATGGGGCGTCCGATCGTTAGGGGCGGAAGGGCACGAGTCGAGGGTCGGTGTCGCCGTGCAGATCACGGGCGATGAGCTCGGCGAGAAGCGGCGCGAGTGTCACTCCGCTGTGGGTGAGGGCGACATAGACATCCTCGCTCACGGCGCCGATGACCGGCAGGCCGTCCGGGGCGAGAGGCCTCGGCGCATGGTCCACCCGCACGACGGCGGTATCGGGGACGCGCCAGTCGAACCGTCGCGCGATCTCGGCGTGCAGGGTCGGCCACACGGTCTCGACCGACGCCGAGACTCCGGCGCGCCGCAGCGTGTCCTCGATGGTGAGGCTCTGCGCGGCGAGCATGCCGATGCCGTCGGGACGCACCTGGAGCCCGCCGACCGCACTCGACGGACCGGGTGGTCGTCGACGCGGATCCGGGCGAGGAATCCGACGGGCCCGGACGACGACCTCAGCCGGACGGGACGATGCCCATCGCCACCCACGAGCGCCGCGGTCGCGGCGCCGGCTGCGACCACGATCATGTCGAGCGGTCCGTGCAGTCGCCGGACCTCGTCGAGGCTCTCCGCCCGCGCCGCCGTTCGCACGTTCCCACCCGCGGCGGCGAGGGCGTCGAGCTGCGCGGCGAGGTAGGCGTGCGTGTCGACGTACCCCTCATCGGGGTGGACGACTCCGTCGACCTCGGCTCCGGTCGCGACGAACCACGGCGACGGATGCCGCCCGGAGAGCTCGACATGACGGCGCAGCGCCTGCTCGTTGAGGCGCCTGTACGACTCGGGAGCCTTGCCATGGGCATTGACCCACGCGAAGCTCGCACGTGATGCCGCCGTGCTGCCCGCTGCCTCCGCGGACAGCAGCACGACATCGCTCCCCCGCTCGGCGGCGCGCGCCGCGACCGCAGCGCCGATGACGCCTGCACCGATCACGACGATGCGACGAGGACCAGCCGGCAGCCGAGCGGTCATCCGTCGATGAAGTGGCGCGCGATGCGGTTGCCGACGAACTGCACCAGTTGCACGAGACCGATGAGCACGATGATGATCAGGATCATCACGGCGTAGTCGAACCTCTGATACCCGTACGTGAGCGCGAGGTTTCCGAGACCGCCGCCGCCGACCGCACCGGCGACGGCCGTCGCATCGATCAGCGCCACGAAGATGAACGTCAGCGAGAGGAGGAGAGGTCCGAACGCCTCTCGGACCACGAAACCGAACAGGATGTGCAGAGGAGACGCGCCGACGGCCTTCGCGGCCTCGATGACCCCGGGGTCGACGGCGACGAGATTGGTCTCGGCGACCCGAGCGATGCCGACCGACGCGGCGATCGTCAGCGGCAGGATGGCCGCCGCGGGCCCGATGCTCGTTCCGATCAGCGCTCGCGTCAGCGGCGTCAATGCGATCAGCAGGATGATGAACGGGATCGGTCGCAGCGTGTTGACGATGATGTTGAGGACCGTGTGCACCACGCGGCTGTGCAGCAGCTGGCCGGGACGAGTCGCGTACAGGAAGATGCCGAGGATCAGACCGATGATCGATGCGAGGAAGAACGCGACGGTCACCATGAACAGGGTCTCGCCCAGCGCACGTGCGACCTTGGGGATCACGACGTCGAGCTCGAGCACGTCGAGAGTCACCATTCCGCCACCGCCGTCCGCTGCGAGAGTGCACCGAGGAAGCGTTCGACCGCGGCATCCTCACCGTGCAGCGCGAGGCTGATCTGTCCATAGGGCAGATCCTTCACCCGGGCCACGCCGCCCTGGATGATCGAGAAATCGATCTCGTGGGCCCTGGCGAGTGCCGACAGCAGAGGGCCGTCCGCCACGTCGCCGTCCATGGACACCGAGATCCGTCGTCCGGTGAAGCGTGCGGCGAGCGCCGCCCGGTCGTCGTCGGTGAGGTGAGTGCGGGTGAAGGATCCGACGAGCCCTGCTGTCACCGGATGCCGCGGTCTCGCGAGGATCTGGTGGATATCGCCCGACTCGACGACCTCGCCGTCACTGAGAATGGACACGCGATCGGCGAGGCGGCTGATCACGTCCATCTCATGCGTGACGACGACGATGGTGATCCCGAACTCGGCGTTCACGGACTTCAGCAGGTCCACGATCTCGGTCGTCGTCTGCGGATCCAGGGCGCTCGTCGCCTCGTCGGCGAGGAGCACGGAGGGCTTGGCGGCGATCGCGCGCGCGATGCCGACGCGCTGCTTCTGGCCCCCGGACAGGCGACGGGGACGCGCGAACGCCTTTCCGCCGAGGCCGACGAAGTCGAGCAGCTCACCCACCCTCCGGGAGATCGCCTGGTCCTCCCATCCCGCGAGCTTGAGCGGGGTGGCGATGTTGCTGAAGACGGTGCGGGAGTTCCACAGGTTGAACTGCTGGAACACCATCCCCACACGGTGTCGCAGCGTGCGCAGCTCTGTCGGGGAGAGTCGGTGCACGTCCACACCGTCGACGAGCACGCGTCCCTCGGTCGGAGTCTCGAGCCCGTTGATCATGCGCAGCAGGGTGGATTTCCCCGCTCCCGATCGACCGATGAGCCCGTACACCTCACCGGCGCGAACCGACACGTCCACGTCGCGGAGGACCCGGACCGGGTCTCCCTTGCCCGCGACGGGGTAGTCCTTCGAGACCCCGGCGAGCCGGATGCGATCTGTCATTCGAACCTCACTGTGGTCGCGTGGACGTCGCCACGCGAGAGCAGGTCACTGCGCGGTGAGCTCGTCGAGAGCGGCACGCAGGTCGCCGACGGGGAGCTCGACGATGCTCGCTTCGCCGCGCTTCTCCTCTTCGAGGGCGGTCACGACGCGCTCGTCGCGGTACGTCTTCTCGAGCAGATCCCACGCGGGGTCGTCTGCACGGTCTTCCGTCGTCGCCACGACGATCACATAGGGGCTCGAGGTGGTCGCTGCCGAATCCTCGAGCACGATGGCGTCATCGCTCGTGATGCCGAGCGCGGGGTCGAAATCGTCGGTCGCGATCACGACGGCCTGGATCGTCGGGTCGCTGTATCCGGTCTGCACGGACTCGTGCGCCAGTCGGACCAGCTCGATGCCGCGCGGGTTGGACGTGATGTCCTCCTCCACCGGGAAGACTCCTGCATCCTCGTCGACCTCGATGACCCCGGCCGTCTGCAGGATGAACAGCGCGCGCGAGAAGTTGGCGGGATCGTCGGGTACCGCGATCCGGGCACCCTGCGGAAGATCGTCCGCGGACTCGACGTCCTCCGAGAAGAGCCCCCATGACGAGATCACGGTCGAGAAGACCGGAGTGATGTCCGCCTGATTCTCCTTGTTGAACTGGCTCAGCCATGCGACGTGCTGGAAGGAGTTGCCGTCGACCTCTCCCTCGAGGAGCGCCGTGTTGGGCAGGTACGGGTCGTCGAAGTTCACGAACGTGAGGTCGAGGCCGTTCTCTCGGCCGACCTCGACGATCGCATCCTGGAAGTCGCTCTGCGCGGTGTCGGCGATGGTGAGCGGGATCAGGTCCTCGCCGCCTCCTGCTGCGGCCGGCGCCGAATTCTGCACGACGAGGGGAATGGTGATCGCGGCGGCGACCGCCACGACGGCCACCGCGGCGCCGACGATCCACAGCTTCCGACGCGACTTCTGCTTCGCGAGATGGGAGTCGATCTCGTTCTGGGTCTGGCTCTGCTCTGACATGTCGTTGGCTCCTGCGGGCGGGGCGGGCTAGGGGTCGTCGGCACTGCTCCATCACCCTACGACCGAGCGGCTCGGGATATGCGTCGATCAACGCGGGGATGCGGTCTCACGGTATCCAGGCGGGCAGCGAGACCACCAGGCGTGCGGTAACGCGCCGACACAGAGCTCCCGAGCACCCACGATCGCGGAGATGCGTCGACCGCGACCTCCCCCGCCGCGCGGCTAGAGTAGCGCCATGACTCAGAGCGCCCCCGTCCGACGGCAGGCGGCACTCATCTACAACCCCGTCAAGGTCGATGAGAGGCATCTTCGCGACCGGGTTCGATCTCTGTCGAGCGATGCGGGGTGGGAACGGCCGGCGTTCTACACGACCACGATCGATGACCCCGGTCAGGGTGTCACCGCCCTGGCGCTGGCGCGCGGGGTCTCGGTGGTCCTCGTCGCGGGAGGCGACGGCACGGTGCGCGCCGTGTCCGAGGCCATCGCCGGCAGCGGCGTGCCGTTGGCGATCCTGCCGAGCGGCACGGGCAACCTGCTGGCGCGGAACCTCGGGCTGCCCCTCGCCGATCCCTACGAGATGATCAGGGCGGCGCTGGGCGACTTCCGCCACCCGATCGACATCGGCTGGGCTCGGCTCACCCGCGCCGACGGCGAGCACGAGGAGCACGCCTTCGTGGTGCTGGCCGGCATGGGCCTCGATGCCGACATGATCGCGAACACCCGACCCGACCTCAAGAAGTCGATGGGCTGGATCGCCTACGTCGACGGCGCCGCGAGGTCGCTCGTGACCGCGGAGCCCTTCCGTGCGGTGTTCCAGATCGACGACGGTCGACTGCACACCACGAAGGTGCACAGCATCCTGTTCGCGAATTGCGGCACCCTGCCCGCGGGCATCGCGCTGATCCCCGACGCCTCGATCACCGACGGGATCCTCGACGTCGCAGTCATCCAGCCGACCGGCGTTCTCGGATGGCTGGGCGTGTGGCGCAAGATCTGGTGGGACAACTCGGTGCTGCGCCGCTCCCGCGCCGGGCGTCGAGTGCTCGAGCGACGGGGCCGCGATGCATCGGTGCACTACTTCCGCGGGCTGGCGGCTGAGGCCGCGGGACCGCGACCTCTCCCGATCGAGCTCGACGGCGACGAGTTCGGCCTCGCGGTGCGGGTCACCTGCCGGGTCGATGCGAACGCACTGCTGCTCGCGCTCCCGGCGGGGCACCCGGTCTCGGCGCTCTGAGCTGCTGCGCTCGACGCTGATCCGTCGCGGTCGGCGCTGATCAGCCGCGTACCTGAACGGTACCGTCCAGCCCGCCGCCCACGAGGTTCAGCGTGAAGTCGTCGTCCTCGACCTGATCGTCGCCGAACGCGATGATCGTCGCGCGGGGCGCCATGTCCATCGTGCACGCCCTGTCGTCGTCGGCGAAGGTGACGGTTCCGCTCGTGCCCGAACCCTCGATGCCCTCCACGATGGGCAGGCAGCCCGATGATCCCCAGGTGAGCAGCACCAGCGAGCCGTCATCGAACCAGCCGGCCGACGACGTGTACTCGGTCGAGGATCCGGGGGCCCCGGTGAACGATGCATCGCCGTCGAGGTCGACGTCGTCCGTCACATCGCCGTACGTGACCTGCAGCGTGATCTCCTTCGTGGGGTCCACCCCCTCGGGCAGTCCTCCGATGCTCGCGCGCTGCGCCATGTCCGCCGTGCACACGGCATCCGCATCGCCGGAGTCGACGAGCTCCACCGTCACGGTCTGCCCGTTCGCCGACACCGTGTCGACCTGCGGCACGCACGTCGACGACCCCCAGGTGACGACCGCGAACATACGCCCGTCGTCGAGGACGGTCGCCTCCATGTCGTCGAAGTCGTCTCCGTCTGCGCCCGACGAGCTCGAAGGCACGGGCGTGGAGCTGGGAGCAGTGGCGCCGGGTCCTGCCGTGCATCCGGCGAGCAGCAGGAGTGCGGCGGCCGAGAGTGCGGCGACGGACAGAGCAGTGGCTGGCCTGGAAGCGGCGCGTGTGGGGAGGGCCATGCCCCACAGATTATCGCTCCGACGATCTTGCGGACACCCCGTCGAGTGCCACGGTCGCGCTACTGGAGTGCCGAGGTGAGACGAGCGAGGTTGTCGAGCACGGTCGAACGCAGCGGCTGCTGCTTCCACTCCTCGAGCGTGAGCTCGCGACTGAGCGAGCGGTACTCGTCTTCGACGACCCGCATCTCGGCGACGAACTCCTCGCCGCGCACCAGCATCGAGACCTCGAGGTTGAGACCGAACGACCGCATGTCCATGTTGCTCGAGCCGATCACCGCGACCTGATCGTCGATCGTGAGGCTCTTGGTGTGCAGGATGTAGGGCTTGCGGTACATCCAGATGCGCACCCCGGCCTTGAGCAGCACCTCGTAGTAGCTGCGCTGGGCGTGGTAGACCATCGCCTGGTCGCCCTCTTCCGAGACGAACAGCTCGACCTCGACGCCGCGGTCGACGGCCGCGGTCACCGCCAGCAGCAGCGCTTCGTCGGGCACGAAGTACGGGCTGACGATCATGATCTTCTCTTTGGCCGCGTACAGCAGCCCCAGGAAGAGACGCAGGTTGTTCTCGACCTCGAACCCGGGGCCGGACGGAACCACCTGGCAGTCCAGATCACCGGAGCCCGCTTCGGCGTGCGAGATGTCGATCTCCTGCAGCACCTCGTCGGTCTCGCTGTACCAGTCGCTCAGGAAGATCGCGTTGACGCTCAGCACCACGGGGCCGTCGATGCGCACCATCAGGTCGACCCAGTGCAGCCCCCGCTTGATGTTCTTCGGCAGGTTGTAGGTCGAGTCCGTGACGTTCTGCGAGCCGAGGAAGGCGACCTTGCCGTCGACGACGAGGAGCTTGCGGTGATTGCGCAGATCGGGGCGCTGCATGCGTCCCCTGAGCGGCTGCACCGGGAGCATGAGGTGCCAGTGCGCGCCCATGGCGTTCAGCCGCTTGATCGTGGCGCGGTACTTGGGCTTCCACCGGTTCGCCCAGTGGTCGAGCAGCACGCGGACGTGCACGCCGCGGGCGGCGACCTCCTCCATGGCGCGGAAGAAGTTGTCGGTCGACGCGTCGGACTGCAGGATGTAGAACTCGATGTGGACGTAGTCCTCGGCCGTGCGGATCTCGTCGGCCATCGCGTCGAGCGATTCCTGGTACTTCGAGATGAGGTGGGCGCCGTTGTCGCCCGAGAGCGGAAGAGCCCCGAGACGGTGGTTCATCTCGACCAACGGCGGGAAGAAGCTCGGCGCGTTCGGACGCAGCGTGCCGAAGTGCAGATGCTCGCTCGTCTCGGCGATGTACTCGTTGATCTGATCCTGCTTGCGCCGCCTGGCCCGGGGCAGACGCGGGTTGCCGATCAGCAGGAAGAGGAAGACGCCGACGAACGGGATGAAGAAGACGGCGAGCAGCCAGGCCATGGCCGCCGTGGGTCGCCGATTCCGCGGGATCACGATGATCGCCGTGATGCGGATCGTCAGATCGAGGACCAGGATGAACGCCGCGATCCAGGCTGCCCAGGTGTCGGGTGTCATACCTCGTCCTCCCGACGGGCGGCACTTCGACGGGGATGCGCCTCAGTGGGCACCGGGGACGGTGCGTTGGCTACACAGTAGCGGATGGGACGGACAGAGCTCAGGAGCGCGGCGGGAGGCCCCGGGCGGCGCGCTCCTCGGCTTCGATGCGCGCATGCACCTTGCGCTCGGTGCGGTCGAACCGCAGGATCCCTCGGATCACGAAGAAGAACACGACGCTCACACCGATGGTCGGAAGGATCGACCATGCCGCTGCGACCCAGAAGTTCTCCATGGCTCCATGGTACGCGACCCCCGGCGAGGCGCGGCCCACTGCTCCTGCACATCCGCCGCCTCCCGCTCCGGCCCGTGCTCGGCCTGTGAACCGCGCCGGACACGTCACGGACTCGACGACACTCGCCGGATGACAACTGTGCTCCGGGCCTCCGGCTCCTCCGAATTCCTCCGCATCGTCCCCTCCCTCGCCGGGTTCACCCCGCGCCGGAGCCTGGTGCTGCTCCCCTTCCGCGGCACCCGCACGCATGGAGCGATGCGCATCGATCTGCCGGACGACGGTGTCTCGCTCGAGGAGTACGCGGACGCCGCCGTCGGTCTCGTCGCGCGGGTGGACAAGACGGATGCCCTGGCCGCCGTCGTGTACACGGACGTCGAGGCGTACTCGACGCGCGACGGACTCGTGCTGCCGTACACCGTCGAGATCGACGAAGTGCTCGGATGCGCGGCCGACAGCGGCCTGCGCATTGTCGACGCGCTCTGCGTGATGCCGTCGGGATGGGCGAGCTATCTCGACGACGAGCCCATGCTCCGCGACCTCGAGGAGGGCGCGCCCCCGGTGCCGGGCCTCGGCGACGTGTCGGGCGACCAGCTCGCCGGCACGGATCTCCCGGCTGCCGATCTGGCGGAGAAGGAGCGGGTGGCGCGCGCGCTCCGCGACCTCGACGAACTGCTCGCCCACGGGCGGATCGGCGGGGCGACCGGCCGGGAGAACCCGCAGGCGATCGCGGCTCTGACGCTGCTCGACGATCTGCCCGCCTTCTTCGAATCGGTGCTCACGACCCCGGGCGACCTTCCGCCGTTCGTCCA
>NZ_DALZXX010000071.1:0-14687 GCF_031988965.1 Microbacterium sp. | reverse complement strand
CGGGCGGCGGTCCGGCATCCACCTCGAGCCGTCCCGCGCCGGCAGTGGCTCCGACGACGAAAGCGGCGCCCGCCGCACCGACCATCACCGAGCGCACCCCGGCCGGGGGAGTGCAGCGCTACGGTGAGGCCGTGATCCGCCAGGTGCTCGGCGCGACATTCCTGCGTGAAGAGCCCTACGAGCCCCCGACGAGGTTCTCCTGATGTATGACGGCATCGTCCAGGAACTGATCGATGAGTTCGGCCGCCTTCCCGGCATCGGGCCGAAGTCCGCTCAGCGCATCGCCTTCCACATCCTGCAGACGCCGACGTTCGACGTCGCGCGTCTCTCCGAGCTGCTCGTCGAGATCCGGGTGCGCGTGCGCTTCTGCGAGATCTGCGGCAACGTCTCCGAGCAGGAGCGCTGCGCGATCTGCCGCGACCCGCGTCGCAACGCGACCCTGATCTGCGTGGTCGAAGATGCGAAAGACGTGGCGGCCATCGAGCGCACCCGCGAGTTCCGTGGGCTCTACCACGTGCTCGGCGGGGCGATCAGCCCCATCGCGGGTATCGGACCCGATGACCTGCGCATCGCGCAGCTCATGACGCGTCTGGCCGACGGCACGGTGCAGGAGGTCATCCTGGCGACCAACCCGAACCTCGAGGGCGAGGCGACGGCCAGCTACCTCAGCCGTCTGCTCACCACGATGCAGATCACCGTGTCGCGCCTCGCCTCCGGCCTGCCGGTCGGCGGCGACCTCGAGTACGCCGACGAGGTCACGCTCGGTCGAGCGTTCGAGGGGCGGCGCGTGTTGTGACCGCGCAGGCCGGCTTCTCGCGTCGCGGCTGGCTGCTCTTCGGTGCCATGGCGCTCCTGTGGGGAGTGCCGTATCTGTTCATCAGCGTGGCGGTCGAGTCGTTCTCGCCGCCGGCGATCGTCGCCGGCCGCACGCTGATCGCGGCCGTGCTGCTGTTGCCGTTCGCGATCCGCGGGGGATCCCTGCGGCAGGCGCTGAGGGTATGGCCGTGGGTGCTCGCGTTCGGAGCGATCGAGATGGCCGGCCCCTTCGTCCTGCTGGGGCACGCCGAGATGACGCTGCCCTCGGGCATGACCGGTCTGCTCGTCGCCACTGTGCCGCTGTTCGCCGCACTGATCGCACTCGGCGGTGGCGACCGCGGGGTGCTGCGCCCGGCGCGTGCGATCGGACTGCTGGTCGGATTCCTCGGCGTCGCGATCGTCGTGGCGGGGCCGGGGCTCTTCGGCGGTGAGGTCAGTCTGCTCGCGGCGGGTGAGGTGCTGCTGGTGGCCGTCCTCTATGCGATCGCCCCGTTCATCGTCGCCCGCAAGCTCGCCGACGTGCCGTCGCTCGGCACGATCACCCTGTCGCTGCTCATGATCGGCGTCATCTATCTGCCGATCGGTCTGGTCACGCAGCACGAGGTCCCGACTCTGCCCTCGATCGCCGCGCTCATCGCGCTCGCGGTGATCTGCACGGCTGTGGCGTTCCTGGCCTTCTTCGCGCTGATCCGCGAGGTCGGCCCCGTGCGCGCACCGCTCTTCACCTACGTGAACCCCGTCGTCGCGATCATCCTCGGCGCGATCGTGCTCGCCGAGCCGCTGACCCCCGGCCTGCTCATCGGCTTCCCGCTGATCATCGTCGGATGCTGGTTCGCCGCCACCGGAGGGCGCCTGCGCCCACCGGCATCCGTCCCCTCTCGTCTCCCGATCCCGCCCACCCCCTGACGCGCCCCCGGAACCACCCACACTCGCCTGCTGAGCACGGCTTCGGATGCCGAGGCCGCCATGCCGCGGCATCCGCCCGCCCATCGGGGTGTCGTGTGCGCGGCTCCGAAGCTGTGCCCGCGGGTGGCGCCCCGTCACATGCGACGTGGGGCATACGCACTGATCGTAGAATGAGCGTGGGCGGATCCGCCCGACATCCCAGGGAGTGAACGTGGCCCTCATCGTGCAGAAGTACGGCGGCTCGTCTGTCGCCGACGCAGAGAGCATCAAGCGCGTCGCCAAGCGCATCGTCGACACGCGTCGCGCAGGGCACGACGTCGTCGTCGCCGTGAGCGCGATGGGCGACACGACCGACGAACTGCTCGACCTCGCGAACGAGGTCGCACCCATCCCGGCTCCGCGCGAGCTCGACATGCTGCTCTCGAGCGGTGAGCGCATCTCGATGGCTCTGCTCGCGATGGCGATCCACTCGATGGGCTTCGAGGCGCGGTCGTTCACGGGCAGCCAGGCCGGCATGATCACCGACTCGCACCACGGCGCGGCGCGCATCGTCGACGTGACTCCGGTGCGGCTGCGTGAGGCGCTCGACGAGGGCGCGATCGTCATCGTCGCGGGCTTCCAGGGATTCAACCGCGACACGCGTGACATCACGACGCTGGGTCGCGGCGGCTCCGACACGACCGCCGTCGCCCTCGCGGCAGCGCTCGCTGCCGACGTCTGCGAGATCTACAGCGACGTCGACGGCATCTTCACCTCCGACCCGCGGGTGATCCCCAAGGCGCAGAAGCTCGACCACATCTCCAGCGAGGAGATGCTCGAGCTCGCCGCGAACGGCGCCAAGGTGCTCTACATCCGCGCCGTCGAGTATGCACGCCGCCACGGCGTCCTGATCCACGCCCGCTCGACGTTCTCGTCGTCCGAGGGCACCTACGTCCTGGGCGAGGGCATGAAGAACCCCCGCGAAGCAGAGGGAGCAGCAGCCATGGAAGAACCGATCGTCGCCGGTGTCGCCACCGACTTCGGCCAGGCCAAGATCACCGTCGCCGGTGTGCCCGACGTTCCGGGCAAGGCCGCGGAGATCTTCAAGATCGTCGCCAAGTCCGGCGCCAACGTCGACATGATCGTGCAGAACGTGTCGGCGGCCTCCACGGGGCGCACCGACATCTCGTTCACGGTTCCCAAGGCGGATGCCGCGGCGGCGCTCAAGGCCCTCGCGGCCGAGCAGTCCGAGGTGGGCTTCGAGAACCTGGTGCACGACGACCAGATCGGCAAGCTCTCGGTCGTCGGCGCCGGAATGCGCACGCACTCCGGAGTCTCGGCGATCCTCTTCGAGGCGCTGTCGGCCGGTGGCATCAACATCGAGATGATCTCGACCTCCGAGATCCGCATCTCGGTCGTGCTGCGCGACACCGACCTGGCCGAGGCCGCACGCACCGTGCACTCCGCCTACGGCCTCGACGGCGAGAGCGACGCGACGGTCCACGCCGGCACCGGTCGCTGACCGCTCGGCGTCGCGGCGAGACGGCGAAACGGCGAAACGGCTGAAATCTCCCCGCCCGGCTGACGATCCGACCGGTATCCGACCGCCGGGCGGGAAACCGTCAGCCAGACGGACCCGTGCACGCCGCCAGCGCACGTCGCCAGCCCGTCGACGGTCGTCGGCCACCGGCCGCCACGATAGACTCACCGAAACCCTGACATCGGCGCCAGGCGCGGCATCCGTATCCCGACGCCGCGCCCGAAGCCTCTCTTGCACCACTGCACGACGCCAAGGAACATCATGACCCGCATCTCCGACTCAGGACTCTCCGTCGCCATCGTGGGCGCCACCGGCCAGGTGGGCACCGTCATGCGCGAGATTCTCGCCGAGCGGTCCTTCCCGATCCGCAATCTGCGCCTGTTCTCCTCGTCGCGCTCCGCGGGCACCGCCATCGAGTTCGGCGGCGCGACGGTCATCGTCGAAGACGTCGAGACCGCGGATGCCGCGGGCATCGACATCGCCCTCTTCTCTGCCGGCGCGACCGCCAGCCGTGCGTACGCGCCGCGCTTCGCCGAGGCCGGAGCCGTCGTCGTCGACAACTCCAGTGCCTGGCGCAACGACCCCGAGGTTCCTCTCGTCGTCAGCGAGGTCAACCCGCACGCGATCGACGACCGCCCCCGCGGCATCATCGCGAACCCCAACTGCACGACCATGGCCGCGATGCCGGTGCTGAAGGCGCTGGATGCCGAGGCCGGCCTCGAGCGCCTGATCGTCTCGACCTACCAGGCGGTGTCGGGCTCGGGTCTCGCCGGTGCTCAGGAGCTGCTCGGTCAGGTCGAGGGCGTGCTCGCCCAGGGCGACACGCTGCGCCTCGTGCACGACGGGTCGTCGATCGACTTCCCGGAACCCGAGAAGTACGTCGCGCCCATCGCGTTCGACGTGATCCCGTTCGCGGGCAACCTCGTCGATGACGGCCAGAACGAGACCGACGAGGAGAAGAAGCTCCGCAACGAGAGCCGCAAGATCCTCGAGATCCCCGACCTCCGCGTCGCCGGAACCTGCGTGCGCGTGCCCGTCTTCACGGGGCACTCGCTCTCGATCAATGTCGAGTTCGCCCGCGACATCACGCCGCAGCGTGCCGCCGAGGTTCTCAGCACCGCTCCGGGCGTCGTGCTCGACGAGGTGCCGACGCCGCTCCAGGCCGCAGGCAAGGACCCGAGCTTCGTCGGCCGCATCCGCGCCGACCAGTCGGCACCCGAGAACAAGGGGCTCGTGCTGTTCATCAGCAACGACAACCTGCGCAAGGGCGCCGCGCTCAACGCCGTGCAGATCGCGGAGATCCTCGCCGAGCGCCTCGCGTCATAGCCTGAGCGCATCCCCGCCATGCGGAACCGGTCTGACCAGGCCGGTCCCCGTGGTCGGTCGTGTCGCGACCTCGAACTAGACTGTTCCGGTGACCGAAAACGTCGATGTCGTCTTGATCGGTGGTGGCATCATGAGCGCCACCCTGGGTACTCTGCTGCACGAGCTGCAGCCGGATTGGAAGATCGTCGCCTTCGAGCGACTCTCCGATGTGGCGCAGGAATCCTCGAACCCGTGGAACAACGCGGGCACGGGTCACGCGGCGCTCTGCGAGCTGAACTACATGCCGCAGCAGAAGGGTGCTCCTCTCGACCCGGCCAAGGCCGTCTCGATCAACGAGCAGTTCCAGCAGAGCCGTCAGTTCTGGTCGTCGCTGGTCGACAGGGGAGTGCTCGATGCTCCGTCGACGTTCATCAACGCCACGCCGCACATGACCTTCGTGCGTGGTGAGAAGGATGTCGCGTACCTCAAGGACCGCTACGAGGTGCTCAAGAAGCAGCCGCTGTTCGACGGCATCGAGTACAGCGAGGACTCGCGCGTCATCAACACGTGGGCGCCGCTGCTCATGCAGCAGCGCCGCAAGGGCGAGCCCTTCGCCGCGACGCGCGTGCCGGCGGGCACCGACGTCGACTTCGGCGCACTGACCCACCAGCTCTTCGACCACCTGACCGCGTCGGGTGTCGCGCTGCGCACCAACCACGAGGTGCGCTCGCTGAAGAAGCAGAAGGACGGCTGGCTGGTCAAGTACCGCACCACGATCGGTCGCACCCCCAACGAGATCAAGGCGCGCTTCGTGTTCGTCGGCGCTGGCGGCTGGGCTCTCAAGCTGCTGCAGCGCTCCGGCATCCCCGAGATCAAGGGCTACGGCGTCTTCCCGATCGGCGGGCAGTTCCTCAAGACGAGCAACCCGAAGATCGTGGCCCAGCACAAGGCCAAGGTCTATTCGCAGGCGTCCGTCGGCGCACCGCCCATGTCGGTGCCGCACCTCGACACCCGCGTGGTCGACGGTGAGGCCTCGCTCATGTTCGGGCCGTTCGCGACGTTCAGCCCGAAGTTCCTCAAGAACGGGTCGATGCTCGATCTCGTCACCCAGGTGCGCCCGCACAACCTGTGGCCCATGCTGCGCGTCGCCTTCGCGAATCCCGACCTCATCACGTACCTGGTCGGCGAGCTGCTCAAGAACCACGGCAAGAAGGTCGACAGCCTCCGCACGTTCATGCCGACCGCGAAGGACGAGGACTGGACGCTCATCAACGCCGGCCAGCGCGCCCAGGTGATGAAGAAAGACGCGAAGAAGGGCGGCGTGCTGCAGTTCGGCACCGAGGTCGTCGCTGCCGCTGACGGCTCGATCGCGGGTCTGCTCGGAGCCTCTCCGGGAGCATCGACGGCCGTGCCGATCATGCTTGACCTGCTCAAGAAGTGCTTCCCCGAGCAGTACCCGGGCTGGGAGCCCGAGCTGCGTGAGCTGATCCCGACGTTCGGTAAGTCGCTCAACACGGATGCCGCACTCGCCGAGAAGTCCACGGCAGCCACGGCCGCCACGCTGGGCATCAACGAGTAACGCGCCGGTGGCGAAGCTCTACTTCCGCTACGGAGCGATGAACTCCGGCAAGTCCACCTCGCTGCTGCAGGCCGCGTACAACTACGAGGAGCGCGGCCAGCACGTGCTGCTCGCGAAGCCTGCGATCGACACCAAGGGCGCGTCGCAGATCGACAGCCGGCTCGGTATGACGCGAGAGGTCGACTTCCTCATCGGTGCGGACGACGACGCCAGGGCGCTCTTCGCGGCGCACAGCCGTGAGGCCGACATCGCGTGCCTGCTCATCGATGAGGCGCAGTTCCTGACGGCACCGCAGGTCGACGATCTGTTCCGCATCGCGATCGAGGACGGCATCCCGGTCCTCGCCTACGGCATCCGCAACGACTTCCTCACTCACGCGTTCCCCGGATCTGCGCGGCTGCTCGCGATCGCGCACTCGCTCGAAGAGCTCAAGACCATCTGCCGCTGCGGACGCAAGGCCGTGTTCAACGGCCGGGTCGTCGGGGGTCGCTTCGTGTTCGACGGAGACCAGGTCGCCATCGACGAGGGGGCCGACGGCGCTGCCGCACCCGAGGTGACGACCTACGAGTCGCTCTGCGGTGCGTGCTACCTGCAGGAGTCCGGCGGACGCCTGGGCTGATCCGCCCCGCCCCGCCCCGCTGCGCCCCGCCGCGGCGCGACATCCGGTGCACGATTCAGCATGGATCGCTCGGGGGAGTCCTCCTCCCGCGGTCACGGCCATCGTCGGCCCGCCTGTGCTGAACACTGAACACCCCGGCTGCGTCGCCGTGCCCGGATTGCGTGGTCTGACCACACGCGCTACTGTGGTCAGACCACAGGCTCCGCATACGCGTGAGCCCGATCCGAACGCGACGAGGAGAGCGGATGCCCGAGCAGCCGGCACGCGCATGGCGTCTCGTGCTCGAACACATCGAGCGCGATCTGCTCGACGGACGCATCGGCCCGGGTGACAGGCTTCCCTCGGAACGCGATCTCTCCGCCGATCTCGGCGTCGGCCGGTCGAGCGTCCGCGAAGCGCTGCGGGTGCTCGAGGTCATGGGTCTGATCCGCACATCCACCGGCTCGGGACCGCAGTCCGGAGCGATCGTGATCTCGACGCCCACCGGTGGCATGTCCACGCTGCTCAGGCTCCAGGTGGCCGCCCGAGGCTTCCCGCTCGAAGACGTCGTGCAGACCCGTCTGCTCCTCGAAGATGCGGTCGCCGCGACGCTCGCCGGTCGCGCCGAACGAGACCTCACCGCCGCGCACCGGGTGCTCGACGCGATGGACGTCGACGGCCTGACCCCCGCAGAGTTCCTGGCGCTCGACGCCGAGCTGCATCTCGCCCTCGCCGACTCGAGCGGCAACAGCGTGGTCGCGGCGATGATGGCCGGCCTCCGCACCTCCATCGAGTCCTATGTGCAGGAGGGCGCAGCGGCAGTCACCGACTGGGCCTCGATGGCCGACGGCCTGCGTGCTGAGCACCGGGCCATCGTCGCGGCGATCGACGCAGGTGATGCGCAGGCCGCACGCGCTCTCGTGCGCACCCACATCACCGGCTACTACGAACGAACCGGATCCCTGACCCTGCAGCAGGGCACCCGGTCCCCGCGAACGACCGACTGAAAGGACAGCCATGGTCCAGCGCCAGCTCCCCAACCCCAAAGAGCTCCTCGAGCTCATGCAGTTCAAGAAGCCGCAGCTCGACGGCAAGAAGCGGCGTCTCGACGGCGCGCTCACGATCGATGATCTGCGCACGATCGCCAAGCGCCGCACCCCCAAGGCGGCGTTCGACTACACCGACGGCGCCGCCGAGGGCGAGCTGTCGCTCACGCGTGCCCGTCAGGCGTTCCAGGACGTCGAGTTCCACCCCGGCATCCTCCGGCCCGCGCCCGACGTCGACACCTCGGTCGACATCCTGGGCGGCCCCTCCGCCCTCCCGTTCGGCATCGCCCCGACCGGGTTCACGCGGCTGATGCAGACCGAGGGCGAGGTCGCCGGAGCCGGCGCCGCCGCCGCGGCCGGCATCCCGTTCACCCTGTCGACGCTCGGCACGACCTCGATCGAGGGAGTGAAGGCGGCGAACCCGCACGGTCGCAACTGGTTCCAGCTCTACGTGATGCGCGACCGCGAGATCTCCTACGAGCTCACCCGCCGTGCCGCCGCCGCCGGCTTCGACACCCTGCAGTTCACGGTCGACACCCCCGTCGCCGGAGCGCGTCTGCGTGACAAGCGCAACGGCTTCAGCATCCCGCCGCAGCTCACCCTCGGCACGATCGTCAACGCGATCCCGCGGCCGTGGTGGTGGTACGACTTCCTCACGACTCCGAAGCTCGAGTTCGCCTCGCTCAGCACCACGGGCGGCACGGTCGGCGAGCTGCTCGATGCCGCCATGGACCCGACGATCAGCTACGACGACCTCGCCGTGATCCGCGACATCTGGCCCGGCAAGATCGTGATCAAGGGCGTGCAGAACGTCGAGGACTCGGTGCGGCTGCGCGACGCGGGCGTCGACGGCATCGTGCTGTCGAACCACGGCGGGCGTCAGCTCGACCGTGCGCCGATCCCGTTCCACCTGCTGCCCGAGGTGCGCAAGGCTGTGGGTGACGACTTCACGGTCATGATCGACACGGGCATCATGAACGGCGCCGACATCGTCGCGGCCGTGGCGCTCGGTGCCGACTTCACGCTCATCGGGCGGGCGTACCTCTACGGACTGATGGCGGGCGGACGCGCCGGTGTCGACCGGACGATCGAGATCCTGCGCACCGAGATCGAGCGCACCATGCGTCTGCTCGGAGTGGCCTCGCTCGCCGAACTCGAGCCCGCGCATGTGACCCAGCTCACGCGTCTCGTACCGGTCACCCGGACCGCATCCGACGTCGTCGTCGGCTGATCCTCACGCCGCGGACTCGACCGGCCGTCGAGTCCGCGGCGGCCACGGCACCAGCATCGAGGTCGTGCTGCGGTACTCCGCGTAGGCCGGGTATTTCGCGCGCGTGATCGATTCTGTGAAGATCGTCGATCCGATGAAGAGGATGCTGAGCAGCACCGGTCCGATGATCGTGGCGTTCAGCGCGCCGCCCCAGACGCCTGCGCCCGAAGCCACCGCGGCCGTCGCGCCGATCGCGTAGAGCACCCACCACTGCGACTGCTCGAAGAAGAAGTTCGGGTGGCGGCTGTAGCGGAACAGTCCCTCGGTCGCGAAGCCGGGGGAGAGGCTGCCACCGGCGGCTTTCTTGCGGCGGTGGAACGCCCACTGCTGCTGGTCCGCGACGGTCTCGCCGACGAGCAGACCGAGGAACAGTGCGGTGAACACGGCATCCCAGACCGTCAGGGGAGCCGGATGCCGCAGCGCGACCTCGGCCGGAAGGGTGATGAGCACGAGCAGCGTCATCTGGTACCCGACGATGAAGAGCAGGTTGAAGAGCTGGAACTGCCAGGGGCGCATGCGTCCGCGGAGGACGGCCCAGCGATAGTCCTCCATGCCCGTGTACCCGCCCTTGCGGGCGAAGTTGAACGTCAGCCGAACGCCCCAGGCGGTGACGAGCAGCGCCATCAGCACGAGGCGGGCGGCATCGCCGTCGCCCGGGATCGCATCGACGGCGAAGATCCACACGTAGACGACGGGGACGATCGACCAGGCTCGGTCGACCCACGAGGTGTCGCGGGTGAGGAGCGACAGGATCCAGCACGCGGCACTCGCGACGGCTGCGGTCAGGACGACGATCTGCAGGGGCTCCATGACGCCATGCTAGGGCGCGAGGAGATCCCGGGCGAGGATGATCGCCCGCAGCCGGAACCCGAGGGGCTCAGAGAGTCTTCAGCAGGTCGTCGAGCTTGTCGGCGGTGTCTTCCCAGCCTTCGACGGACACCGACGGCACGCCGATCGCCAGAACGGGGTAGTCGTTGCCACCCTCGTCGAGGCGGTCGCCGAAGAAGAGCATCGACTCGAGCGGGATGCCGGTGTGCTCTGCGAGCTGCCGCATGCCGTAGGCCTTGTCGATGCCGGCGCGCGTGATGTCGATCGAGGTCGAGCCGCCCGAGCGCACTTCGAGTCCGGGCAGGCGCGTGGCCACGGCGTCGCGCAGCGCTTCGCGCTTCGAGCCCGTCGGGTCCCAGTCGTGCTTGGCGTCACGAGGGGCCTTCTGGCCGAGAGCCGAGAACGTGATCTGCGAACCGCGGTCCTCGAGGATCTCGCCCCACGGCTCGGCTTCCCACAGCCCCAGGCGCTCGGCCTCCTCGCGCAGGGCGGTGAGCGCTGCGGACTTCTCCTCGGCGCTGAGGTCATGGGCGTACAGCGGTACGAAATCGGAACCGTCGTGCCGCAGGTAGCGGGTGCCGCAGGTGGGCAGCAGGTGCATGCGGGCGACGGTCGCGGCATCCGCATTCGTCAGCTGCGCGATGACCTGCGAGCGGAACTGCTGTTCGTTGCCGCCCGAGATGATCGCGACGTCGACGCTGCGCAACAGTGCGAGCAGCTGCGCCGCGATGCGAGGGCTGATGGCACCCTTCGACGGAGCGAGTGTGTCATCGAGGTCGAAGGCGACGAGGGCAGGCGTGGTCATGTGGTCTCCCCAGGATCCGTGGCGGATGTGGTGCATGTGGTGCAGTCCGTGGTTACAGAGAAGGCCGCCCGTGAGGGCGGCCTTCGTGTGTCACTGGTCGGGGTGACAGGATTTGAACCTGCGACCTCTTCGTCCCGAACGAAGCGCGCTACCAAGCTGCGCCACACCCCGTTTTGCAACCCTCCGAGTCTACAAGAGAGGAGGGGGAAACGGCGAATCGAGACTCAGTCTCGCGCCGTGAGCGTGAGAAGCGTCGCCTCGGGGCGGCACGCGAACCGCACCGGCGCGTAGATCGAGTGACCGCATCCGGCGCTGACGTTGAGCGGCACGGTGCGGCCGCCTGCGGTCCAGGTGCTGAGGCCTTTCGCCTGCTTCAGCGGGATGTCGCAGTTCGCGACCAGGGCGCCGTAGCCGGGCAGGCAGACCTGTCCGCCGTGGGTGTGCCCACCGAAGATCGCCTCAGCGCCGAGCTCGATCAAGCCGTTGAGGACGCGCTGGTACGGAGCATGGGTCACACCGATCACCGAGGTGCCCGCGTCGCGCGGGCCGAGGCCGTCGATCGCGGCGGGTAGGTCTTCGAGGTGGTCCCACTCGCAGTGCGCGTCGCCGACTCCGAGGAAGTCGATCCGGTTGCCCGCGACCGTCAGACGGGTCACCGTGTTGTCGATCGCCGACCACCCGAGTTCCTCGGAGAAGAACGCATCGAGCGCCGCGGTGTCGAGCGACGCGGGCGTCGGCGGCTTCTGCGAAGGCCCCATGAAGTATCGGAACGGGTTGCGGGGCGAGGGGGCGATCATGTCGTTCGATCCGTGCACGAAGACACCCGGGATGCCGGCGAACGGCTCGAATGCGCCGCGGATGCCGTCGAGCCCGTCGCGGTGGCCGAGGTTGTCGCCCGTGTTGACGATCAGGTCGGGCTTCAGCTGGGCGAGAGAGGCCAGCCAGTCCTGTTTGCGGTGCTGCCAGGGCGCCATGTGGGCATCGGAGACGTGTAGCACGCGGATCGGCGCGGAGCCGGGAGCGAGCACGGATGCCGTCCCCTCGCGCACCGTGAACAGGTAGCGCTCGATGCCGATGCCCCAGACCGCTGCCGCCGCACCGACGGCCCCCACCGCGCCGAGCGCGATGAGGGCCGGGTGTGCTGCTGAGCGAGGGGTCACTTGCAGGTGACCGTGATCGACGTGCTCTTGCTCGTCGCCGTGTTCGCAGCCGGATCAGTGCTCTCGACGGTCGACCCCGGCGGGTTGCAGGAGTTGTCGAACGAGATCGACGAGAAGCCGGCGCCGAACAGCGCGTTCTGCGCGTTCGACCTCGACTGCCCGGTGACGTCGGGCACGGTCGCGGCCTGACCGTTGCTCGGCGAGATCGTCACGGTCGCGCCGTTCGCGGCCTGGCCGGACGGATCCTGCGCCACGATGACATCGCCCTCGGGGCCGTCGACCGGGCCACCCACGGTGACCTGGAAGCCACGGTCACGCAGGGCCTGCGTCGCGGCATCCACCGTCATGCCGACCACGTTCGGGACATCGGTGAGGATCTGACGGCTGAGGTTGTTGTCCGGCGGCGGGAACCCCTCGCCACCGTAGATGTCGTTCGCAGTGCGTTGCATCGTCCGCGCGAGCGTGTAACGCATCGCATTCAGGTCGGTGCCGCCCCAGCTCTGGCGGAGGATGCTGGCCGTGCCGTTGGAGCGACCGACCCACACCGAGGTGGTGACGTTGGTGCTCGACTCGATCATCATGGTTCCCCACGACTCGTGGGTACCGGTCTTGCCGATCAGGGGGGTCCCGTCGTTCGTGTTCGCCCGGTTTCCCGTGCCGCCGGCGTTCATGACGCCCTGCAGCGCGAAGGCTGCGGTGGCGGCGACCTCGGGTGAGATCACCTGTGAGCACTTCTGCTCGGGGATCGGCAGCTCGTTGCCGTCGGCGTCGAGCACACGGTCGATCGCGCGCGGCTCGCAGTAGATGCCCTTGTTGGCGACCGTCGCGTATGCGCCGGCCATCGCGAGGGGAGAGATGTACTTCGAGCCGAGGATGTCGTACGGCACTGGGGTGTCATCGGTGGTCTTGCCACCGTTCGAGAGCGTGACGCCCATGCGGTCGGCGACGCCGTTGATCTCGCAGAGATCGAGCTTCTCCGCCATCGCGAGGTATCCGCTGTTCAGCGAGTCCGCGGTGAACTTCAGCACGTTGCCGGTGTACCCGCCCGCGTTGTTGAAGTTCTGGACCTTGGTGCGGTTCGTGATCGTGTCATCGCCGCACTTGAATTTGGTGAACACGCGGTTGTTCGCGTTGAGTGTCTCACGCACCGAATGCCCGTTCTCGAGCCAATCGATCAGTGTGAACAGCTTGTAGGTCGAGCCGACGGAGAAACCGTTCGAGCCACCATGCTTCTTGTCCGTCGCGAAGACGAGGGCGCTGTAGGCCTGGTCTCCCTGAATCGTCTCGCTGAAGTTCGTGTTCTGCGTGATCGCGAGCACACGACCGGTCTGCGATTCGAGCGATACACCCGCTGCGCCGAAGTACTGGTTGTCGTAGTTCGCGGGAACCGTTTCGAGCATCTCCGTCGCGGCGGCGTTCTGGATGTCGATGTTCATCGACGAGTAGATCTTGAGGCCACCCTGACGCAGCAGGTCGCGACGATCCTCTTCGGTCTCGCCGAAGGCCGGGTCCGTGAGCACGATCGACTTCACGTACTCGCAGAAGTAGGCGCTGCGGGCGATGTTGACGGCAGAGGCGCAGCCCTGGGTGGGCTGGCTGATCGCCGGACCGACGGGGGAGGCGTCCGCCTCGTCGTACTGCGCCTGGGTGATCTTCCCGTTCGCGAGCATGCGACCGAGCACGTAATGGCGACGATCGGCGGTCTCGGCGTAGCCATCGGCCTCGCTGTTGTGCCCCACGCCGTCGGCATCCGTCCAGGTGCCCTGCGGCTGATCGATGCGGAACTGGTTCGGGTTCTGCACCATGCCGGCGATCGTGGCCGCTTGCGCGAGGGTCAGGTTCGCCGCGGTCGTCGAGAAGTAGTAGTTCGCCGCCGACTCGATGCCGTAGACCGTGCCGCCGAAGTTCGCGATGTTGAGGTACCCGAGAAGGATGTCGTTCTTCGAGTACTCCTTCTCGATCTGCAGGGCGAAGCGCATCTCCTGCAGTTTGCGCTCGACACCCTTCGCGCCGGACGCATTGGTCGCGTCGAGCCAGCACTGCTGCAGATCGTCGGCGTATGTGCCCGAGGCTGGGTCGGCCTCCTGCTCGCACTCCTGGATCAGCACGTTCTTCACGTACTGCTGCGTGATGGTCGACGCACCGCGGTCGTCGGTGCCGCGCAGGTTGTCGACGAGTGCCTTGGCCGTCGCGCCCACGTTCACGCCGCCGTGGCTGAAGTAGTCCTTGTCCTCGCTCGAGAGGATCGCGTCATAGACGACGGGATTGATCTGCTCGTACGTGACCGGGATGCGGTTCTGCTCGTAGAACGAGGCGAGCTCGACCTCGGATCCGTCCGAGGCGGTCGCGACGATCGTCGACTGTTCCATCGGGCGGTTGACCTGGAGGTTCGCGGGAAGATCCTGGAAGATCGTCAGCGCCTGCGAGCCTGCGATGCCGGTCATGGCGAGGACCGGGGTGACGCTGGCCGCGACGAGGAGACCGGCGACGGCGCTCAGCCCGACGAGCCCGAGGACTCCGCCGAGCGCACCACTCACCGTGCGATTCTTTTGGGGCATACGCTTGATCGTAGGGGAGTTCCCTGAATACCGCCTTTGACGCATCTGCGAGGCGCGGATGCCGCCAGACAGGAGTGCCATGACCACGTGGGAATACCTCACCACGCCGCTGCTGATCCACAACACCGCCGCGATCCTCAACAACTGGGGAAAGCAGGGCTGGGAGCTCGTGCAGGTCGTGCAGGGGCCTGAAGGCGGCCTCGTCGCCTACTTCAAGCGTCCCGTGACCGCGGATGCCGCGGGCAACGCCGGCCTCGCCGCCGCCCGAGCCCGCGGCAGAACCGGCGGCCGACCATC
>NZ_DALZXX010000070.1:5648-14885 GCF_031988965.1 Microbacterium sp. | reverse complement strand
CGTGCGGGCGAACGCACGCAGCGCATCGGCCCGCGCGACGGGAGCGAGTGCCGCCCATCGGCGCTGCGCCACGACGGCGCGCGCGATCGCGGCATCCGTCTCTCCGATGTCGGCGCGTGCGACCTCGCGGATCGCCGCACCGGTCGACGGGTTGATGACTGTGAACGCGCTCATCGGGCGTCCTCCTTCCGCCGTGCGGTGAACGCACGAGCCTGTGAGACGAGATCGGTGAAGAGTCGCCGATCCTCGGCGTTCTCCTCGGGGTGCCACTGCACGCCCACGATGTGGCCGGCCGACGTGTCGACGAAGGCCTGCACGAGACCGTCGTCGGAGTGCGCTGCCGCGACAAGCCCGTCGCCGAGACGGCCGACGCCCTGGTGGTGGTAGCTGTGCACGCGCATCTCGGTCTCGCCGATGATCTCGGCGAGCGGGGTGCCGGTCGACACCTCGACGTCGTTCTCGGCGAAGACGCCGCCGCCGATGCGGTACTTCTCGGTGCCGAGGGATTCGGGCAGGTGCTGCTGCAGGGTGCCGCCGCGGGCGACGTTCACGAGCTGCAGACCGCGGCAGATCGCGAGCACCGGGATGCCACGGCGCTCCGCCGCCTGGAACAGGGCGAGCTCCCACGCGTCGCGGTCGACCCTGGCGGGGTCGGTGAGCGGATGCCGGTCCTCGCCGTACAGCTCCGGTGCCACATCCGCCCCGCCGGAGAGCACGAGGCCGTGCATGCCCGAGATGGCGGCATCCGCGGCATCCGGATCCTGCGGAGGCAGGAGCAGAGCGATGCCGCCGACCGAGGTCACGCTCGTGAGGTACTGCTCGGGCAGGAACGCCGCGCGCACATCCCACACCCCCTGCTGCGCCCTCTCGAGATACGTGGTGACGCCGATCAGCGGCGCAGGGTCAGAGGCGCTCGAAGCCACGGATGCGCTCCCAGTCGGTGACGGCCGCGTCGTAGGCCTCGACCTCGATGCGGGCCTGGTTCAAGTAGTGCTCGACCACGTCGTCGCCGAACGCCGCTCTCGCGATGGTCGACTCGCTGAAGAGCTTCGCCGCCTCACGCAGGGTCGTCGGCAGATGGTCGACCGCATCCTCATACGCGTTGCCGGTGAAGCGCTCGGGCAGCGGCAGCTCGTTCTCGATGCCGTACAGGCCGCCCGCGATGATCGCCGAGATGGCGAGGTAGGGGTTCACGTCTCCGCCGGGCACACGGTTCTCAACTCTCAGCCCCGAGCCCGACCCGACCACGCGCAGCGCGCATGTGCGGTTGTCGATGCCCCACGCGACACCGGTCGGGGCGAAGCTGCCCTTGGCGAAGCGCTTGTACGAGTTGATGTTCGGCGCGAACAGCAGGGTGAACTCGCGCAGGGTGGCGAGGATGCCGGCGATCCAGTGCTCCATGACCGGGCTGAAACCGTGCTCGCCGTCTCCCGCCATGACGGGAGCGCCGGAGTCGTCGCGCAGCGAGAGGTGGATGTGACAGCTGTTGCCCTCGCGCTCGTTGAACTTGGCCATGAAGGTGAGCGCCTGGCCGTGCTGCTCGGCGATCTCCTTCGCCCCGTTCTTGTAGATCGCGTGCTGATCGGCGGTCTCGCGCACCTCCGCATAGCGGAATGCGATCTCCTGCTGACCGAAGTTGCACTCGCCCTTCACTCCCTCGCAGTAGAGCCCCGCGCCGTCCATGCTGTTGCGGATGTCGCGCAGCAGCGGCTCCATGCGGGTGGAGGCGAGCAGGTTGTAATCGACGTTGTAGTCGGTCGCGGGAGTCAGCCCCTCGTACTTTCGCGCCCACGCGTCGCGGTAGGTGTTGTCGAAGACGATGAACTCGAGTTCGGTGCCCGAGTAGGCGGTCCAGCCGCGCTCGGCGAGGCGGTCGCGCTGGCGATCGAGGATCGCACGCGGCGAGGGGCCGACGGGCTCGCCGTTCTGCCAGACCAAGTCGGCCATGACGAGCACCGTGCCGTCGAGCCAGGGGATGTTGCGCAGCGTCTCGACGTCGGGCTTCAGCACCATGTCGCCGTACCCGCGGTCCCAGCCCGACATCGCGTAGCCGTCGACCGTGTTCATGTCGACGTCGACCGACAGCAGGTAGTCGCAGGCCTCGGCCCCGTGAGCCAGGATGTCCTCCTGGAACAGCCGCGCCGACACGCGTTTGCCGACCAGTCGTCCCTGCGCGTCCGCGAAGGCCACGATCACCGTGTCGATCTCGCCGGCGGCGATGCCGGCATCCAGCTGTT
Source organism: Microbacterium sp. (assembly GCF_031988965.1). GTDB lineage: Bacteria > Actinomycetota > Actinomycetes > Actinomycetales > Microbacteriaceae > Microbacterium. The sequence continues at coordinate 12,648 of NZ_DALZXX010000070.1, read as the reverse complement.
CGATGCTCAGGTTGCCCGACATCTGACGCTCCGTTCTCGTGCGGTGAAGCGATCGGCCGACCGGCTTCGCCCTCAGAGTAGATCACCTTCGCGTTTAAAGGTAGACGAAACCACCATTGACTGTCACAATCATCCGCAAGGTGCACCCGGCGCCTGCACGCATGCGAACGGAGAGCGGATGTCCCAGCAGAGCAATGAATCCCGCAAGGTCGCCGGAGCGACCTATACACGCGCCGGGAGTGACTATTTCGAGAAACGGACGCTGAAGAGGTCAGCCGGAGTCTGGGGCCTGTGGGGCCTCGCGGTCGCCGCGGTGATCTCAGGTGACTTCTCGGGCTGGAACTTCGGCATCGACTTCGCCGGCTTCGGTGGGATGCTCATCGCCTTCGCCATCCTCGTCGCGATGTACTACGGGATGATCTTCGCCATCGGCGAGATGGCGGCGGCGATGCCGCACACCGGAGGCGCCTACTCGTTCGCCCGCTCAGCCATGGGCCCGTGGGGAGGCCTGGTCACCGGAGCCGCCGAGACGATCGAGTACGTCGCCACCACGGCGGTGATCGTCTACTTCTCGGCGTCGTATGCCAACGGCATCACGAGCGAGCTGCTCGGCCTCGAGCTGCCGGGGTGGGTCTGGTATCTCATCCTCTACGTCGTCTTCATCGCCCTGAACTCCGCGGGGGCCGCGATCTCGTTCCGCTTCGCGATCGTCGTCTCGGTGATCTCGATCGGCATCATCCTGGTGTTTTCGGCGATGGCGCTCTTCTCGGGTGCGTTCTCGTGGGATGCCCTGTGGGACATCGTCCCCGACGAGGGCCAGACCGCGTTCCTGCCGCACGGCGTCCTGCCGATCCTGTTCGCCCTGCCGTTCGCGATGTGGTTCTTCCTCGGCATCGAAGAGCTTCCGCTCGCCGCCGAAGAGTCGCACAACCCGACCCGTGACATCCCGAAGGCCGGCTTCTGGGCCCGTGGCACGCTCATCGTCACCGGACTCCTGGTGCTGTTCCTCAACACCGGTGTCATCGGCGCCGAGGCCACCGGCACCGCGGGCGAGCCGCTGCTCGACGGCTTCCGTGCGATCGTCGGCGACCAGCTCGCCGCCGTGCTCGCGCTCTTCGCACTCATCGGCCTGCTCGCGTCGCTGCAGGGCATCATGTTCGCCTACGGACGCAACATGTACTCGCTGTCGCGGGCCGGGTACTACCCGCGCTTCCTCTCCCTCACCGGCAAGCGGCAGACCCCCTGGGTCGCCCTCGCGGTGGGTGCAGCCATCGGCTTCGTCGCCCTGATCGTGCTCGACGTGCTCACCGCCGTCGACTCCGAGGGTGCGGGCACCGTGGCCGGCGCGATCGTGCTGAACATCGCTGTGTGGGGCGCAGTCGTCGCCTACGGACTGCAGCTCGTGTCGTTCATCATCCTGCGCAAGAAGTTCCCGAACGTCGATCGTCCCTACGTCAGCCCGTGGGGCATTCCGGGTGCGGTCATCGCACTCGTGATCGCCGCACTGATCTTCGTGGGCTTCCTGCTCAACCCCACGTTCGGCCCGGCCATCATCGCGATCGCGATCGTCTACGCGATCATCCTGCTCGGGTTCGGGCTGTTCTTCCGGCACCGCCTCGTGCTCTCCCCCGAGGAGGAGTACGCACTGTCGGGCGGTTCGCACGGCGACCCGCAGGCCGAGGGGTACGACGCCATGGAGGGCGAGGTCTTCGACGGAAAGCGGTGACGGCGGAGGAGCGCGGCTCTACTTGCGGTCGAAGTCGAACGCTTTCAGCAGCTCGTCGACAGCCTTGTCGCGCTCCTCCCCGCCCTCGTCGAACATGTGCGTCACGTGCGTACGCAGATGGTTCTCGAGCAGCAGACGATTCAGGGACTCCAGCGAACGCTGGATCGCGCGGGACTGCGTGATGATGTCCATGCAGTACTCCTCGTTCTCGATCATCCGCGCGACGCCGCGCATCTGACCCTCGAGGATGCTGGTGCGGTGCAGCGCGCGCTTCTTGATGTCTTCGATCACGCTTCGAGGGTAACCCGCGTGAAAGGATGACGTCATGCCGCGAACCCCGATGGCGCTCCTGTCGCCCGCAGACCAGGTGCGACTGCGCGCCCTCCGCCGCATGAAGGCGGTCGCTCTCGGCGCACTGATCTTCATGGCCGTCGTGTTCGTGATCGCGTTCGCGTTCCAGGAACGGCAGCCGTGGCTGGCCTACGTGCGCGCCGCGGCCGAAGGCGGAATGGTGGGTGCCCTCGCGGACTGGTTCGCCGTGACCGCACTGTTCCGTCGGCCGCTCGGGCTGCCCATTCCGCACACCGCGATCATTCCGAATCGCAAGGACGAGATCGGCCGCACGCTGGGCGAGTTCGTCGAGACGAACTTCCTCGAGGCGAGCGTCGTGCGCACCAAGCTCGCCAGCACCGCGATCGCGAAGCGCGCGGGTGAGTGGTTGCGCGAGCCGGCCCATGCCGAGCGGGTCGCGGCCGAGGGCGCGACGATCGCGACCGCCGTGCTCAACGCCCTGAGCGACGATGACGTGCGCGACCTCATCACCGACCTCGCCCGCGAGCACCTCGTCTCCCCCGAGTGGGGGCCGCCTGCGGGCGCCTGGCTCGAGAAGATCGTCGAGGCCGACGCGCATCACGGCGCGGTCGACCTCGCGGCCGACAGCATCGCCCGCTGGCTCGACGCGAATGCCGCATCGTTCTCCGGGCTCATCTCGCGGCGACTGCCGGGCTGGGTGCCGAAGCTCGCCCACCGGTTCGTCGACGACACCGCCTACAACGAGGCGGTCAAGTTCGTGCGGGCCGTGCAGGCCGACCCGCAGCATCCGGCTCGTCTGGCCGTCGACGGCTACCTCGCCCGGCTCGCCGACAGCCTGCAGAACGACCCGGCGACCCGCGCGAAGCTCGAGAACGCCAAGGCCTCGCTCTTCGACAGCCCCCGCGTCGGCGCCCTCGCCGCCGAGGCGTGGAACACGGCCAAGAACGGACTGCTCACCGCCCTCGCCGATCCGCAGAGCGGACTGCGTGTGCGCGCGGCGCAGGCGCTGCAGGAGGTCGGCGACAGGCTGACGACGGATGCCGCGCTGCAGCACCGCGTCGACACCTGGGTCTCGGATGCCGCGGTGTTCCTCGTCGACCGCTACCGCCACGACATCGCGTCGATCATCACGGACACGGTCGAGCGCTGGGATCCGGTGGAGACCACCGAGAAGATCGAGCTCATGGTCGGCCGCGATCTGCAGTACATCCGACTGAACGGCACGTTCGTGGGTGCACTCGCGGGCCTGGCGATCTTCACGATCGCACACCTGCTGATACCCGGGGTCTGAGGCCCGGCATCCGTCGCGGCCCGAGGTCAGACGAACAGCGGCAGCAACGAGACGATCAGGCCGATCACACCCACGCCGGCGAACACGCTCCCCACCGTGATCAGGACTCGACGCAGGTGCGGCGGCTCCCCCACGCGTGCCCGAGCTGGATCGTTCGCGCTGACGACGCCCGTCGCCCACTCCGCTTCGGGCGGCACGAACTCACCGCGTCGCAGCGGCCTCTCATGGAAGTCGCCCCCGGCGAACCAGCGCGCGAACTGCGCGCCGTCGCGTTCGATGATGACGATCTCGATGTTCCGCCACGGACCCTCGACAGATCCGATCAGCAGGCCGAGGAAGAGCAGCGGCAGACCGATGCCCAGGCCGATCCACGACAGCACCTCGCCGACGAGGGCCAGGGTGTCGAGAGTCTGCATGTCTTCATCGTAGAGATGGAGAGGTCACCCGTCGGGCACAACCCTGCGGCGGGAGGTCAGCGATGAGTCGTAGGTAGAGATTCGGACTAGTCCGTGTCATGATCTAGTCATGGATCCGACCCAGTGGCCCGCCGAGTGGACCAGGGCTGCCCTTGCCGGCGCGATACTCGCTCTGGTGAACGATGAGGACGCATACGGCTATCTGATCGCGCAGCGTCTGACTGCCGCCGGCTTCGGCGCCATCAAGGGAAGCACGCTCTATCCGCTGCTCGCACGACTCGAAAAGGACGGGGCTCTCGGCTCGGCTTGGCAGGACGGTGACGGAGGTCCGGGGCGCAAGTACTACTCGATCACAGATGCCGGCCGGCAGATGCTCGACGAGCATCGCCGAGCCTGGGCGGATTTCACCACGAAGACGACGGCAGTGCTCGGCGAGAACAAGGAGTCACGATGAGCGGCGCACGCGGCGACGACTACGGCATCGCGCTCGAAGCGGAACTCGAGCTTCGCGATGTCCCACGAGAGGAGATCGCCCTGATCGTCAGGGAGGTCCGGAGCCACCTCGCGGAGTCCGGAGAGGACCCCATCGAGTCCTTCGGCTCGCCGGAACTGTACGCAGACCGATTCGCTCCGCGATCATGGACGCGCAGGAAGCTGTGGATGCTCGTCGCGCTCGCCGGCCTGCTCGGGGCGGGATCCGGGTTCCTGCTTCTCAGCGGCACGTTCGGGCTCATGGATCCGTCCATGCAGCTGTGGGGCTGGCCTCCCGCGGCTCGCCTCGTCATGGGCGGACTGTGCCTTCTGGGCCTGGTCGCTCTCCTGGCCTTCATGATCATCGGATCCCGTCGACGCCACGCGTCGTGGAGACTCCCCGGGTCCGATGGCGAGGCGCTCGAGTATCACCGTCGACGGCGCGACGTTCGAGGTCGAGACGTCGCCGAGTGACGGCACGCTTGAGCGCCACCCAGGGTCGGTTCAGCTCATCGCGGCCGAGCCATCGCCGGCAGCCTCGGATCCGAAGGGCCTCTTCGGATCCCTCTCCCACGTGGCTCCGCCCTCGACTCGGCGCCACTGCTGACGGGGACCCTCCCATTCGCGCGCGACGTCGGTCAGCCACACCGTGGAATCGGGCGCCCATCCGGCGATCAGGGTCGCACGGTCGTCGTCGACCTCGATCAGCCTCGTGGCCGCCGAGAGATACCCGAGGGTCGTCAGGTGCACGGCATCCCACCGCTGCGCCACACTCTCCCAATCGGGGATGATCCATCTGCCGTCTCGACCCGTGACCCAGAACCAATCGTGGCGACGCGAGGCGCTCACGTCCATCGGGTACTCGCGGCACAGCTCGGCCCAGTCGTCTGCAGAGCCCACTTCGAGAACCCGCCCCGTTCCACGCACGGGGATCACTGTGGCGACATCCCAGCCGAGGGAATCCTCGACGTACTGGAGCGCGTCCCGCACGTGCGCTCTCGTCGTGAGGAGCTCTCCCGGGACCGACCACCATGTCCCCGAGGCACCGGCACGGGGGTCGGCGGGGCGGTCGATGATCGCCCGCCTCTCGTTCTCGTGCTGCTCGGTGGCCCACCTCGCGAGGACTGCGGCCGGGTGGCGCTCGATCGGGGCACTGTCCGACTGCGGGCGCCAATCGACCGCCCACTGCGTCGTCGTGAACGGCGCCGTCAACTCCGGCATTGCCGCGACCAACCGCTCGGCGACGGGGCGCAGAGCCTCTCTCACCTGCGGCAATGCGGCCACGAGGTCCGCGCCGTCCGCATGCTGCCAGTAGCGGGCGTGGTCGACCGACTCGCCCATGGCGTCCCTCACCGCCTCTTCCGAGATCGGCGCCGTGAGATCGGAGCGGCGGATGAGAGCAGCGACCTCGGCCTCGGTGACGGTGGGATCATCGACATCGTCGGCACCCTCACCGCCGATGCGGATGATCGTCCCCGGATTCGGATCGAGCTCGTGGCCGAGCCAGAACACGGCCGACCTCACGGCATGGTCAGCACCGACCACGACGGAGAGGCACAGGCGACGTCCTCGGGGTCCTCGCAGGAGCTCGTCGGAGATGGTCATGGTGAACGCCGGGTACCGGGGATGCTCAGACGCTCGATGACCCGGACGCGCTGATCGCGGCCCGCGCGACGTCGATCACATGCATCACACCGACGACGTCATCGTGCGTGTGCACCGGGGATTCCACGCGCCCCTCGGCCACGTAGGAGGCGAGAGCCGTCGCCTGGTACCCGAGCCCGTCGTGCACCGCCTCGAAGCGGTTGTCTGTGAACGTCGCGGTCTCGGAGGATCCGAATCCGCCGATGGTCACGCTGATCGACGAGGGGCCGAAGAACGGGCTGCCGATCTCGATGCGGCCGCGCGAGCCGAGCACCGCGGCCGTCACGGGCAGCGCAGTCTGCAGAGAGGTGCTGGCGAACGCCCGCGCACCTGACGAGTACGAGAGCAGCAGGTCGGCGCTGACGTCGACCCCGCCCGGTCCGCTGTCACCCTTGGCCACGATCTCCGTCGGCGCACCGAGCACGGATGAGGCGAACGAGATGGGATACACCCCGGCGTCGAGCAGAGCCCCACCGCCGAGCGCGGGGTCCCAGAGCCGGTGCTCGGGCAGGTAGGGCATCGTGAAGCCGAAGTCGGCCGTGACGAGCCGAACATCTCCGATCGCTCCGTCGGCGAGAACCTTGCGCATCACGTCGGACTGCGGCAGGTACCGTGTCCACATCGCCTCCATCACGAGCACTCCGGCGGCGCGACCGGCATCCGTGATCTCGCGCGCCTCATCGGCCGACATCGCGATCGGCTTCTCGATGAGCACGTGCTTGCCGGCGGAGATCGCGGCGAGCGCCTGCCCGCGGTGCAGCGGGTGCGGCGTGGCGACGTAGACGACGTCGATCTCGGGGTCGGCGACGAGCGCCTCGATGCTCGGCAGCACCCGCGCGATGCCGTGCTCGGCGGCGAACGCCTCGGTCTTGACCCGGTCTCGCGCCGTGACCGCGACCGCGCGCTGCTCGGTGTGCGCGTGGATCGCATGCACGAACTTCCCGGCGATGCCCGTGCCGATCACACCCCACCGCAGCGCGGGGACGGCGGTCGGGTCGGGCAGCGACGGAGTGGGGAGCGTCAGCGACATCGATGAGCCTTTCGAGAATCGAGGGATGCCACCAGCGTAGACATCGCTCGCTCTCACGCCGCCCGCAGGCTCAGCGCGTCGCGAGGCCCGCGAGCATCTCCAGCACGCAC
>NZ_DALZXX010000070.1:438-5638 GCF_031988965.1 Microbacterium sp. | reverse complement strand
AAGCCGCACCGTGCGCCTATCGTCGGTGTCGACCGTCGCATCGACCTCGGCGATGTCCGCACTGACCACCCGAGGGTCGGCGACGATCGACCGCACGAGGGCGCGAAGCTCCCACGCGGCGAAGCCTCCGGGTACGCTCGCCGGACAGCCGGGGGCCGCAGCCCGATCGGCGGCGTCGACGTCGACATCGAGATGGATGCGAGAGGCCGCGCCCGCTCCCGCGATCGTCGTCGCCTCGGTGACGACCTCGGCGATGCCGCGCCGACGAACCTCATCGAGCGTGATGACCCGGATGCCCCACTCGGCGGCCCGCGCCGCATAGGCCGCGGAGTTCGCGAAGTCGGCGATGCCGATCTGCACGATCCGCGTCGGGTCGATCCGCTCGCCATCGGGGGCGTCTTCGATGAGACGCCGCACAGGCGAGCCGTTCGACACGCCGTCGCGCAGATCGAAGTGCGCATCGATCGTGATCAGTCCGGTGGCCCCGGCTCCCCGCGCGACCGGGTAGGTCAGCGCGTTGTCGCCGCCGAGAGCGATCACGAGACGAGCGGACTCGGCGAGCTCGTGCACACGCCCGACGGTCGCCGCGATGCCGGCCTCACCGTCGGGCTCCGCCACATCCCCGGCGTCGAGCACGCGCAGCGCTTCGGCGAGGTCGACGACGGGCGGACCCATCAGCGTCGCGCTGTAGCGGGTCAGCGCCTCACGGACCGCGGCAGGCGTCGCATGCGCACCGGTCGGCGACAGCGAGGTGCGCCAGGTCGGAACCCCGATCAGCACGGCATCCGCGTCATCCCCCGCGGCGAACGCGGGCCAGGATCCGGCGCGCGGCCAGAGGTCATCGTGCGACAGAGCCATGATTCTCCGTTCCTCGTGCCTCAGCGGATGCCGTGAAGACCGCGACCCCGTCCTTCCACACCCGATCGACGAGGGGCACTCCGGGCCGATACGCCAGGTGGATGCGCGTCGGTGCCTTCAGCAGAACCAGATCTGCCCGCGCGCCCCGAGCGATCACACCGACATCGTCACGCCTCAGCGCACGCGCACCCCCGGCCGTCGCCGCCCACACCGCCTCGGCGGTAGTCATGCCCATGTCGCGCACCGCGATGGCGATGCAGAACGGCATCGACGATGTGAAGCTCGACCCCGGGTTCGTGTCGCAGGCGATCGCCACCGTCACTCCGGCATCGATCAGTCCGCGGGCGTCGGGATACGGCTGCCGGGTCGAGAACTCGACGCCGGGCAGCAGGGTGAGCACGGTGTCGGAGGCGGCGAGCGCTGCGATGTCGTCTTCGGTCAGGTAGGTGCCGTGATCGATGGAGGCCGCGCCGAGTTCGACGGCGAGGCGCACCCCGTCGCCCGGGCCGAGCTGGCTCGCGTGCACTCGGGGCAGGAGGCCCTTCGCGATCCCCGCCTCGAGCACCCGCCGCGACTGCTCGACCGAGAAGGCTCCGGTCTCGCAGAACACATCGATCCACCTCGCATGCGGAGCGCACGCGTCGAGCATCGGGCCCGTCACCAGGTCGACGTACTCGTCGGCACGGTCGACGTACTCGGCCGGAACGACGTGCGCCCCGAGGAATGTGACCTCCGGCGTGACCTCGGCGGCCAGTCGCACGAGGCGCTCTTCATCCAGGACGCTCAGTCCGTAACCGCTCTTGATCTCGACCGTCGTGGTGCCCTGCGCGAGCATCTCGTCGACGAGATCCTGTAGGCGTTCACGCAGCTGTCCATCGCTCGCCGCTCGCGTCGCCGCGACGGTCGTACGGATGCCGCCCGCGGCATACTTCTGCCCCGCCATCCGCGCCTCGAACTCGGCAGCACGATCGCCGCCGAACACGAGGTGGCTGTGACTGTCGACGAAGCCGGGGATGACCGCGCGACCACCGGCGTCGATGATCTCCTCGGCATCGAGTGCGGCATCCGCCGCCGCGCCGACCCAGGCGATCCGTCCGCCCTCGATCAGCACCGCGGCATCGCGCAGCGCGCCGAAGCGATCGCCCTCTGAGCCGACGTTGGTCGTCAGCTCCCCGATGTTCGTGATCAGCATGGCGCTCACAGCATCGGCACCTTCAGGCCGCGCTCGCGAGCGACGTCGCGCGCGTGCTCGTATCCGGCGTCGACGTGGCGCATGACGCCCGTCCCCGGGTCATTGGTCAGCACGCGCTCGAGCTTCTCGGCGGCGAGCGCCGACCCGTCGGCGACGCTGACCTGACCGGCATGGATCGAGCGGCCGATGCCGACGCCGCCGCCGTGGTGCAGCGACACCCACGAGGCACCGGACGCCGTGTTGAGCAGCGCGTTCAGCAGAGGCCAGTCGGCGATCGCATCCGAACCGTCCTTCATCGACTCGGTCTCGCGGTACGGCGAGGCGACGGATCCCGAGTCGAGGTGGTCGCGGCCGATCACGATCGGCGCCGACAGCTCACCAGAGGCGACCATCTCGTTGAACTTGAGACCCGCCAGATGACGCTCCTTGTACCCGAGCCAGCAGATGCGCGCGGGGAGTCCCTCGAAGTGCACTTTCTCGCCCGCCTTCTCGAGCCAGCGGTGCAGAGGCTTGTCGTCGGGGAACAGCTCGGCGATCGCCCGGTCGGTCTTGTAGATGTCCTCGGGGTCGCCCGACAGAGCCGCCCAGCGGAACGGCCCGCGGCCCTCTTCGAACTGCGGACGGATGTATGCCGGCACGAAGCCGGGGAACTCGAAGGCCCGGTCGAAGCCGCCCAGCTGCGCTTCGGCCCGGATCGAGTTGCCGTAGTCGAAGACCGCCGCCCCGGCATCCTGGAACGCGACCATCGCGGCGACGTGCTGCGCCATCGACTCGCGAGAACGTCGGGTGAACTCCTCGGCATCCTGTTCGGCTTCGGCCTTCCAGTCGGCGACCGAGATGCCGACCGGCAGGTACGCCAGGGGATCATGCGCACTCGTCTGGTCGGTCACGATGTCGATCGGCACGCCGCGGCGCAGCAGTTCGGGGAACACCTCGGCCGCATTGCCGACGACGCCGACCGACAGAGCCTCGCCGGCGTCTTTCGCTGCGACGACCCGCGCGACGGCGGCGTCGAGGTCGGTCGTGTACTCGTCGAGGTATCCGTGCTCGACCCGGCGCGCGAGGCGCGACTCGTCGACGTCGACGATCAGCACGACGCCGTCGTTGAGGGTCACGGCGAGCGGCTGCGCGCCGCCCATCCCTCCGGCACCGCCGGTGAGGGTCAGCGTGCCCTGGAGGGAGTCCCTGCCGAGCGAGCGTGCGACGGCCGAGAAGGTCTCATACGTGCCCTGCAGGATGCCCTGGGTGCCGATGTAGATCCACGACCCCGCGGTCATCTGGCCGTACATGATCAGGCCGAGCTCTTCGAGCTTGCGGAACTCGGGCCAGGTGGCCCAGTCGCCCACGAGGTTCGAGTTGGCGATCAGCACGCGCGGCGCCCACTCGTGCGTGCGGAAGACGCCGACCGGCTTGCCCGACTGCACGAGCAGCGTCTCGTCGGGTTCCAGCTCGTCGAGGGTGCGGACGATCGCGTCGTACGCCTCCCAGCTGCGAGCGGCCTTTCCGGTGCCTCCGTACACGACGAGGTCTTCGGGGTGCTCGGCGACCTCGGGGTCGAGGTTGTTCATGAGCATCCGCTTGGCGGCCTCGGCACCCCAGCTCTTGGCGGTGCGCTGGTTTCCGCGGGCGGCGCGGATGTTCCGGACGGTCTGATCAGTCATTCGCGTGCTCCTTCGCGATGCGGGCGACGGCGCCGGACTGCACGAGCGCGGTCACGGCCTCCATGTCAGGAGAGAGGAAGTGGTCGGGTCCGGGCCCTGCGGCGACGGTGCGGACGAGATCGCGGACGGCGCCGGTCGCGGGCCCCGCCTGCAGGGGCGCACGCAGGTCGAGGGCGCGGGCACCGGTGAGGATCTCGATCGCGAGCACACGGCCGAGTCCGTCGATCGCGCGGCGGAGCTTGCGGGCGGCGGCCCATCCCATCGACACGTGGTCCTCCTGCATCGCCGACGAGGGGATCGAGTCGACGGATGCCGGGACGGCGAGGCGCTTCAGCTCGGACACGACGCCGGCTGCGGCGTACTGGGCGATCATCAGACCGGAGTCGACGCCGACCTCATCGGCGAGGAAGGGCGGCAGGCCGTGGTTGCGCGCGGGGTCGAGCGCCCGATCGGTGCGGCGCTCGGAGATGGAGGCCACATCGGCGACCGAGATCGCGAGGAAGTCGAGCACCGCCGCGACGGGTGCCCCATGGAAGTTGCCGTTCGACTCGATGCGACCGTCGAGCGTGATCACCGGGTTGTCGATCACGCTCGACAGCTCGCGATCCGCGATGGTCGATGCGTAGCCCACCGTGTCGCGGGCGGCGCCGTGCACCTGCGGCGAGCAGCGCAGCGAGTACGCGTCCTGCACGCGGCCGTCTTCCGGGCCCTTGTGACTGTGCACGATGGGCGAGTCGCCGAGGAACGACCGCAGGTTCGCGGCGGACTCCGCCTGCCCCGACTGCGGGCGCAGGGCCATGAGGTCGGCGGCGAACACGGCATCGGTCCCCAGCTGCGACTCGACCGACATCGCCGCGGCCATGTCGGCCGTGAGCAGCAGGGTCTCGAGGTCGTGCAGCGCCAGCACGAGCATCCCCAGCATCCCGTCGGTGCCGTTGATGAGGGCGAGTCCCTCTTTCTCGACGAGCGTGAGCGGCTCGATGCCGGCGGCGGCCAGAGCGTCGGATGCCGGGATGAGCTCGCCGTCCACCGTGCGGACGTCGCCCTCCCCCATCGTCGCGAGGGCGATGTGCGCGAGCGGAGCGAGGTCTCCGGAGCATCCGAGTGATCCGTATTCGCGGACCACCGGCACGATGCCGGCATTCAGCAGGGCGGCATAGGTCTCGACGACGACCGGGCGTACGCCGGTGCGACCGGAGGCGAGCGTCTGCAGGCGCAGCAGCTGCAGGCCGCGGACGACCTCGCGCTCGACCTCGGCGCCGGTGCCTGCTGCGTGCGAGCGGATGAGGCTCGCCTGCAGCTGCAGCCGTCGGTCCGGGGCGATGAACGTGGTCGCCAGCGCGCCGAACCCGGTCGAGACGCCGTAGTGCGGATGCGGGTCGGCCGCGAGTCCGTCGATCACGCGGCGGGTCTCGGCGACGCGCTCGATCGCTTCGGGACTGATGTCGACGAGGGCGCCGTGCCGGGCGACGGCCACGACATCGGCAGG
>NZ_DALZXX010000070.1:0-428 GCF_031988965.1 Microbacterium sp. | reverse complement strand
GCTCAGAGGTGCAGCGCCGACGAGAACGGGGGACGGATCAGTCATGTCTCGATTCCACACCTCGGAGGTCGCTTCCGTCAGGGGGTCGTGACATGCTGTGTCTGTGATCCCAGACACAGGACATGAACCGGTGACCTCGGGTGAGCCGCAGGTTCCCGCGGCCGATCAGACCCTGCGCATCCTCCGTTACCTGGCCGGCCGCCCGGCACCCGTCGCCGCGTCGGCGATCGCCCGCGAGCTCGCCCTCCCCCGCTCGACCGTGTATCACCTGCTCACGACCCTTGCCGCGCACGGGTTCGTGATGCACCTGCGCGAGGAACGCCGGTGGGGGCTCGGCACCTCGGCGTTCGAGCTCGCGGGCGGCTACTCCCGCCAGCAGCCGCTCGCCCGACTCGGCAGACCGCTGATCGCTGCGCTCTCCGACCGTC
>NZ_DALZXX010000069.1:0-15022 GCF_031988965.1 Microbacterium sp. | reverse complement strand
CTACGCGGATGCCTGCGTACCCATCGCGAGCGACGTCGACTGCGCCGGCGGCAGCGGCGACGGCCCCGCGTACGTGCAGGGCCCCGTGCGCATCGTCGGCTCAGACATCTACGACCTCGACCGCGACGGAGACGGCATCGCCTGCGACAAGTGATCTACACCGTGATTCTCGAGCCATTCATCGAGCGCCTTGGCGAACCGCGGAGGGTTCTCGAGGTGGAGGTAGTGCCCGTGACCTTCCCAGAGATCCGATGCAGAACCCGTCGGCGTGAACAGCGACGCCTCTCGCTGCACGCTCTCGATCGTCGAGTGCAATGACAGCACCGGATTTCGACGGAAGCTCGCGGCACGTTGCGTCGCGGGACTCAAGCCGATCGCATCTGAATCCACATACTCCGATCTGAGATATGACGCGATGACCGCCGGGGCGGTCGCGTGCAGGTCGTCCCGCACCTGTCGAGCATCGCTGGGACGCATCCCTCGCGTCGCCGAGGCGAAGAAGTCCGACACCCCGGCCAGGCCGTCGCGCTCGATCTCCCTCGCCCACGCCGCCATCCGCGGTCGCGATTCCGGGTCCCCCGCATACGCAGCATCGATCACGATCTCGCTCTGCACGAGATCGGGCACAGCCCCGTGCGCGAGAAGCGTCACCTGCGCCCCCATCGAGTGGCCGATCAGTACGGCAGGAGACGCGAGGCCTTCGAGCACGTCGACGACCATCCGTGCAGCGTGGCCGATCGTCGCGGGCCCAGCCCCGCCTCCCGGCGAGCCGGGGAGCCGCACTGCACGCGCATCCCACCGCCTCGGATCGAGCGCGTCCTGGATCGGTCGCCAACTCTCGGCCGACCCTGCCCAGCCGTGCACGAGCACCACCGGTGTGCGCGTCGATGCGGCCACTTCACTCCTTCGGGTCAATACGAACGAGATGTCATTCTGCCGGAGGATGCGCAAACTGCGCAAGCGCTAGCTCAGCCCAAAATTGTTTATTCGCGTGTTGACAGACGCTGAACAGCGTCCTATCGTGATAGCGCTTGCTCACTGGAGCGGAGCATCAGCTTCATCAAAGGAGAAGAAGATGACAGCGCGAAAGGCGTTGATGGCCATCACAGTTGGTGGTCTCGTTCTGAGCCTCGCCGCCTGCTCGGGAAGCACGAGCATCACCGGGGACGCGGGCACGGCCGACAATCCTGTCGAACTGACGTTCTGGGGTAAGACGCAGGGCCAGAAGGCCCAGGTCGAGCTCTGGAACGAGGAGCACCCCGAGACGCAGATCACCTACGTCGAACAAGGTGGAGATGCCGACCTCTCACAGGCGTTGCAGAACGCCACCACAGCGGGGAACGCTCCGGATGTCTTCGAGGTACCCCGCACCTATTCGGTGTCCTTCGTTGCCGACGGCGTCTCGCGTGACATCTCGGAATGGTTCGACAACGACGACGGGGCGATCGCCGAAGGCGCCTTCGACTTCGTCAGCGTCGGCGACACCGTCGTCGGCGTGCCGTATGCGACGAACCCCACCTTCAACGCGATCAACACGGCGACGTTCGGCCAGTTCGGGTTCGACGCTCCGTCCGATTGGGCCGAGTTCCTCGATCAGGCGAAGACGATGCAGCAGCAGGGCGATATCAAGAGCATGAACCTGCCGGGCGAGGACCCTTCGTACCTGCGCGATCTCGCGACGCAGTTCGGTGCCGAATGGTGGCAGCCCGAGGACGACGCGTGGAAGATCGGCTTCACGTCAGAGGAGTCCCTCGCAGCCGGAGATGTCATCCAGCAGGCGATCGACGCCGACATCGTCTCGAACAACACGTACATCGAGTGGGATGCGCTGATGCAGTTCTTCGCATCAGGCCAGCTGTCGCAGTTCACCACCTCGACGTGGCAGTTGCCCGTCTACGAGCAGAACTTCGCCTCATCGGTCGGAGATTGGGAGCTCGCCCCCTACCCGGCCGAGTCCGACGATGCGGAACTCGTCTCGCCGAGCTACTACAACATCTACGGGATCTCGCCCTCGAGCGAGCACCCGGAGGGCGCTGTCGAGTTCGCACGCTGGGCGGCGACCGACGCCGACGCGATCGCCCTGCTGGCCGACCCAGCCGAGGGCGCGGCGGCCTTCCCGGTCGTCGCCGACCCCGCCGCAGTGATCGACCAGCTGCTGCCGAGTGAACTTCTCGGTGCGACCCGTGCCGACGCGCCCGCCGTGGTTCTCGAGGCGGCGGACACCGCACGCTCGATGATCGAGGGCCCCAACCAGGCTGCCGCGACCGAAGAGCTCACCGACTGGTGGGCGAAGGTGATCACGAAGGAGGCGACCATGTCGCAGCTGCTCGAGCACATGCAGCAATGGACGATCGACGACCTGACCGCGAAGAACATCCAGGTCGCTGAGTAGCAGCACGCCACCATGACGATCTCCTCTGCCCCCAGACCTTCCGGCATCACGCGTCGCGCGGCGGGCTCCACGCCCTCCGCGCGACGCGGCTGGAGAGCATCCCAGAACCGTGCCGGCATGACGTTCGCGGCGCCGTTCTACATCGGCTTCGCGTTCGTCTTCGTCCTGCCGATCCTCTACGCCATCCAGCAGAGCTTCTTCTCGGTCAAATCCAGCGGCGGTCTGGGGCTCGGCGGCACCGAGGTCGTCTTCGCCGGACTCGACAACTATGTGCGCGCGTTCAGCGACGAGGGTTTCTGGGGCTCGATGATTCGGGTGGCGATCTTCGCAGTCATCCAGATCCCGATCTCGCTCGGCCTGAGCCTGACCGCCGCCCTCCTGCTCGACAGCCTGACCTCCGAAGTCCGCGCCAGCGGGTTCCGCGCTGCGCTGCTCGTGCCCTACATGGTGCCGGCGATCGTCGCCTCGTTGATCTGGGTGTACCTCTACTCGCCGCGGGTCGGCCCCTTCACCTCGGTCGGCGACTTCTTCGGGATCGAGGTGAACCTCTTCTCGCCGTCGATGCTGTGGATCTCCATCGGCAATCTCATCGTCTGGATGGTGCTCGGCTTCAACATGCTGATCCTCTACGGCTCACTGAGGGGGGTCGACAGGTCTGTACTCGAGGCGGCCCGCGTCGACGGAGCAGGAGCCATGCGCATCGCGTGGTCGATCAAGATCCCCGCCATCCGCGGAAGCCTGGTACTCACCGGGCTGCTGTCGATCATCGGCATGCTGCAGATCTTCAACGAGCCGCTGCTGTTTCGCGCAGCCTCGCCCGAGACGGTGACCAAGGACTTCACGCCCATCATGTCGATCTACTTCCAAGCGTTCGCCAGCAACAACTACAACTACGCCGCCGCGCTCTCGGTCGTACTCGCCTCTGTGCTGGGCGTGCTCTCATTCGGCTTCTACAGGCTCACCACCCGGAAGGACGCATCGTGACCGTCGACTCCCTCGAGGCGCCCGCGCGGACGACGGCTCGGAGGCCGGAGCCGCTCGCCGACCGCAGCCCTCGTCCCCGTCGGCGCGCCGGCTCGGAGCAGCTTGTCGCCCTGATCGGGCTGATCCTGTTCGCGCTGTACTCGGTAGCTCCGGTCTGGTGGCTGATCGTCAATGCCACGAAAGACCGCCGCGACCTCTACAACTCCAACGGACTGTGGTTCGCCGACTTCAACCTCTGGGGGAACCTCGAATCACTCGCCACCTATCAGGACGGCATCTTCTTCCGGTGGGTGCTCAACACCATTCTCTACGCGGGCGTCGGCGCCGCCGTCTGCACCCTCATCTCGATCGCCGTGGGCTACTCCCTCTCGAAGTTCAGCTATCGCGGTCGCGGCATCGGGCTCGGAATCGTCGTCGGCTCGTTCCTGATCCCGAGCACGCTGATCACCCTGCCGCTCTTCCTGCTGTTCTCGCAGCTGGGGATCGTCGACACCATGTGGGCGGTGCTGATCCCGTTCTTCGTCTCACCGTTCGGCGCCTATCTCGCGAAGGTCTACGTCGACGGCTCGATCCCTGAGGAGCTTCTCGAAGCCGCCCGCATCGACGGCGCGAGCGAATGGCGGATCTTCTTCACGATCGTGCTGCCGATGATGCGCACGGGGGCCGCAACCGTCTTCATCCTGTTGTTCGTCGCGAACTGGAACAACTTCTTCCTGCCCCTCACGATGCTGCGCGGATCCGACAGATGGACGCTCGCCGTCGGTCTCTACAGCTGGTTCGTCAACCGCTCCGACTCCGTCGTCGATCTCACCGCGCTGACCATCACCGGGGCGCTCATCTCGGTGATCCCGCTGGCGATCATGATGATCTCGATGCAGCGCTACTGGAAGACGGGCGTGACGCTCGGCGCGATAAAGTGACCTATCCTCGCACTGCACGCACCCGAAGGAATCCGATGACCGAGAACGGCGCCGTCACGTTGGAAGACGTGGCCCGCGAAGCCGAGGTCTCGGTATCGACGGCATCGCGCACCCTCAACGGGCGCACGGGCCGAGTCAGCGAGACGACGCAGGCCCGAGTGCGTGCAGTCGCCACCCGTCTCGGGTATGCGACCAACCTCGCCGCCCAAGCCGTCGCACTGGGGCGGTCGCGTGCCGTCGGACTCGTCGTCGGCGACATCCCCGACGACTATCAGAACCCCGTGATGACAGGGGTCTTCCACGCGGCAGCGAAGCGCGGCATGCTCGTCACGACCGCCGTTGCCCAGACCGCGGCGATCGACGCGACCTCGAATGCCATCCGCCTGCTCCGCGGGCAGCGACCGTCGGTCATCGTCTACGTCGGCACCGAATCGTCGACGAGCGAGGGCATGCCCGAGCTCGCGGCCGAACTCAAGCACGCGGAGGCCGAAGGATGCCGGGTCGTCGTCATCGGCGTCTCCGGCACTCCTTTCGACTCGGTCGTCGTCGACGACCGCCGTGCGGCGGCAGAACTCGCAACCTCGCTCGCGGGGATCGGCTACCGCGATCCGATGATCGTCGGCGGAGTCGGCCTCGGGCAGATCTCCCGTGAACGTACCGACGGATTCATCGAAGGCTGGGCGCGGAGCGGACTCACGGTTCCTCTCGACCGTGTACTGCAGCAGGCGTCGAGCCACGACGGCGGCTATCGTGCCGCGGGCGAGATCCTCCGACGTCGCCCCCTTCCCGATGTCGTCTTCTGCGTGAACGACTCGATGGCGATCGGTCTCTCGGTGCGCCTGCGCGAGCAGGGGATCGTCATCGGCCGTGACATCGCGGTGGCCGGATGCGACGACATGCCCGCTCTCCGCGACATCGATCCCCCGCTCACCACCATCCACCTGCCCTGGCTCGAAGCCGCCGAAGCGGCTTTCCGCCTCGCAGAGTCGGAAGAGCGAGCGTCAGGCCGTTCGGTCGTGCTCGAGGGATATCCGGTGCTGCGCACGTCTACGCCGGAGGTCACGGGCGCTCGTTCCTAGAGCGTCGCGGGCGGGGTCGATTCGGCCCGCTACAGCGATGCGAAGTCGAGAATGCACCGGATGCGGGCGCGACGTGTACGCCTCTGACCCCGCGCGCGGATCGACTGGGAGCGCGTTCGCAGAGACGAAGGCATCGATTACATATACTTATTAGACGGACGAGTCCCAGTCAATCGGCTCTACGCCCCGTCATTCGCTATACCTAAACATATAAATAGATTTAATCTTCATTTCGAGCTACACTCGGCGATGTCGCCCAGAGCGGGGCGACCTCAGGTTCACCGAGGAGCATCGTGGCTCAGACCCATTCGGCCTTCATCCACTCCGTCGCCGAGCGCGTGCGAGCGCGAACAGACGAGGCCACAGCGGCGATGTTCGAGCGCTGCTTCGAGAACACTCTCGGCACCACACTGCGGGAGATGCCCGACGGCACGCTGTTCATGCTGACGGGCGACATCCCCGCGATGTGGCTGCGCGACTCGACCGCACAGCTCGGGCCGTACCTGCACTTCGCGGCGGAGGACCAGACGATCAGCGACATGATCGCCGCGGTCTCGCGCCGACAGCTCGAGTACGTGCTGCTCGATCCCTACGCCAACGCCTTCAACGCCGCACCCGACGGCAGCGGACACCAGAGTGATCTGACCGAGCAGTCGCCGTGGATCTGGGAGCGCAAGTACGAGGTCGACTCGCTCTGCTACCCCGTGCAGCTCGCCCATGACCTGTGGTCGACGACCGGACGCACCGACCACCTCGGCGAGACCTTCGCCCGCGCCGCCCGCACGATCATCGAACTCTGGCGCACCGAGCAGGACCACGAGGCCCGCTCGGCCTACCGGTTCGAGCGCTTCGACTGCCCGCCGAGCGACACCCTCGTGCGCGACGGGCGCGGTGGCGAGACGGTGCCGACGGGGCTCACCTGGTCGGCGTTCCGCCCCAGTGACGACGCCTGCGAGTACGGCTACAACGTGCCGGGCAACATGTTCGCCGCGGTGGAGCTGCGGCACATCGAGACCCTCGCGAACGAGGTGCTGCGTGACCCCGATCTGGCGGCGAGCGCCCGCGGCCTCCGCGCCGACATCGAGCGGGGCATCGCCGAGCACACGGTCGTCACGAGCCCGTCGGGTGCCGAGGTGTACGCCTACGAGGTCGATGGCCGTGGCGGCATCCTGCTTCTCGATGACGCGAACGTGCCCAGTCTGCTGTCGCTGCCGCTGATCGGCTGGTGCCGCACCGACGATCCGCTCTACCTCGCGACGCGCGCCTTCATCCTGAGCCCCGAGAACCCCACCTTCTTCTCGGGCACACTCGCCTCAGGCACGGACTCGAGCGGACTCGGCAGCCCCCACACGCCGGTCGACCACGTCTGGCCGATCGGCCTGTGCATCGAAGCACTGACGACCGACGACCCGGCAGAGAAGGAGCGCATCCTGCGGCTGCTGCTCGAGACGGATGCCGGAACCGGCCTCATGCACGAATCCTTCCTCGTCACCGATCCGTCGGTGTTCACGCGTGAATGGTTCTCGTGGGCGAACGCGATGCTCTGCGAGCTCGTGCTCGACATGACCGGGCTCGCGACGCTCCGCCGTGAGCCCCTCGGTCGTGACTCCCTCACGGAAGCGCGACCGGCATGAGCGCCCCGACCACGGCTGCGCCGGCATCCGTCGACGAGTCCCGCCCGACGAACACGACGCCCGCCCCCGGCAAGCAGCGCAAGTCCCGCAACCCCAGCGCGAGGCAGATGACCTGGAATGCCTGGCTGTTCCTGCTCGTGCCGGGAGTGCTGTTCGTCGTCTTCATGGCGCTGCCGATCGTCATCGCACTCGTGCTGAGCCTCACCGACTACGCGATCGTGGGCGACGTCGAGTGGCTCGGCATCCAGAACTACCTCGACATCGCGGTCGATCCCTTCTTCTGGATCGCCCTGCGCAACACCGCGTACTACACGCTGCTCTACGTTCCCGCGGGGCTCGTCGTCGCCCTCGGCACGGCCCTGCTGCTCAACCGCCGCCACCGCGCGGTCCGGCTGTTCCGCACCCTCTTCTACATCCCGGTCGTCGCCTCGACCGTCGCGACCGCGACGATCTGGTTCTGGATGCTGAACCCGCAGAACGGCCTGCTCAATGTGGCGCTGAGCTGGTTCGGCATCGACGGTCCGGCCTGGCTCTACGAGTCGCAGTGGGCGATGATCGCGATCGTCATGATGAGCGTGTGGGCCGGATTCGGCGCCAACATGATCATCTTCCTCGGCGGACTGCAGGGTGTTCCGGGCGAACTCTACGAAGCCGCGCGGCTCGACGGCGCGAACGCATGGCAGCAGTTCCGCTACGTGACCCTGCCCTCGTTGACCCGCACGACGTTCCTCGTCTCGACGCTGCTCATCATCGGCGCGTTCCAGGTCTTCGACCAGGCCTACGTGCTGACCAAGGGCGGCCCGGGCAACTCGACCGTGACGATGGTCTATTACATCTACAACAAGGGCTTCGGCGCGCTCGAGATGGGGTACGCGTCGGCCCTGTCGTTCGTGCTCTTCCTGATCATCCTCGTGTTCTCTCTGCTCAACGCGAAGCTCAACAACCGGAAGGGCGTCTGATGACGAACACACTCAGCGGTGGCCGCGCCATCGAGACCGCTCTGGCCGCCGGCACCCCCGTGGCGCCGCCTCTGCCCTCGCGCCGCAAGCCGACCACCCGCAAGCGTCTCGCGACCCTCGGCTGGTACATCGGCGTCATCCTGATCAGCGTCGTCACCGTCGCCCCTCTGGTGTGGACGATCTCGACCTCGCTCAAGCCCGCGACCGAGATCCTCTCCGGCGCTCTCAACCTGATCCCCGCGAACGCGACCCTCGACAACTACCTTCAGGTGTTCGAGGAGGTGCCGTTCGGCCGTTACTTCGTGAACTCGCTCGTGCTCGGCATCGGCGGCGCGGCGACGAACATCTTCTTCGGCGCCCTCGGCGGCTACGCCTTGGCGAAGCTGCAGTTCACGGGACGCGCGGCGGTGTTCGGAGTGTTCCTGTCGTCGCTCATGATCCCCGGCATCATCACGATGATCCCGTCGTTCCTGATCCTCCGCTCGATCCCGTTCGCGGGCGGCAACGACATCTTCGGGCAGGGCGGACTCGGCCTCATCAACACCTACTGGGCCGTCATCATCCCCGGGGCCGCCGGCGCCTTCGCGGTGTTCTTCATGAAGCAGTTCTTCGAGACGCTGCCCGACGAGCTCGGCGAGGCCGCGCGCATCGACGGTGCGAGCGAGTTCCGCATCTTCGCGATCATCTACTTCCCGCTGGCCAAGGCAGGTCTCGCGGTGCTCGGCATCATCAGCTTCCAGGCGGGATGGAACAACTTCCTCTGGCCGCTGATCGTGCTCAACAGCCAGGACATGATGACCGTCCAGGTCGGACTCGCGTCGTTCGTCAACAACTACGAGACCGCCTACGGCCCCCTCATGGCCGGCACCGTGATCGCCAGCCTGCCCGTGCTGCTCGTGTTCCTCTTCGCGCAGCGCTACATCATCGAGGGCGTCGCGCACGTCGGCTCGAAATGACCCTCCCGCTACTTCCTTCCCTCTCACCCACCACACCAAGGAGCATTCGATGAAGAAGAACCTGCGAGCACTGGCGGTCATCGCCACGGCCTCCCTCGCCGTCACCGTCGCGGGCTGCGCATCCGGCGGCGACGCCGGCGGCAGCGGCGACGGCCCCGAACCCGTCGTCATGTGGGGCTCATGGTCGGGCGACCAGGTCGACCAGCTCGACGCACAGGCCGCGCGGTTCAACGAGTCGCAGGACGACTACGAGGTCTCGTACGTGCCGCAGGAGCTCGTCGAAGAGAAGCTGCTCACCTCGCTCGCCGGCGGGCAGGTGCCCGACGTCGTGCTGTGGGACCGCTATCAGACCTCGCTCTACGCGCCCAAGGGAGCGCTCGCCCCGATCGACGAGTTCATCGACAAGGATGCCGTCGACACGAGCATCTTCTACGAGCCCGCGCTCGGCGAGATGGAGGTCGACGGCGAGCTCTACGGCCTGCCGCTGCTCGTCGACAACCGCTCGCTGCTGTTCAACCAGACGCTGCTGACGGATGCCGGAGTCACCGCCCCCACGAACTGGGACGAGCTCAAGACCGCCGCCGAAGCGCTCACGGTGAAAGACGGCGGCACGCTGAAGCAGGCGGGTCTCGACCTGAGCGACCCCGGCCTGTTCAACATGTACCTCGCGCAGGCGGGTGGCCAGCTGCTCACCGACGACCAGACCAAGACCGCGTTCAACAGCCCCGAGGGCCTCGAAGTGCTCGAGTTCTGGCAGAGCCTGCTCGATGCGGACGTCTATGAGCAGGGCTTCGGCGACACCGGCGACTCGTTCGCCGAGAGCCGCACGGCCATGAAGCTCGACGGCCCGTGGGCGCTGTCGACCCTCGACAAGGTCGACGGACTCGAATACGGCGTCGTGCAGCCTCCGGCCGGCCCGAACGGCGACCAGGGCGCCTACATGGGAGGCTTCGGACTCGTCATCCCCGAGGGAGCGAAGAACGCCGAAGGTGCGTGGGAGTTCATGAAGTGGTGGACGACCGAGGCCGAGAACGGCGTCGCCTTCGGTGAGATCTCGGGCTGGATCCCCGCCAACATCGAGGCCGCGAATGACCCGTACTTCACCGAGGACGAGCACTACGCCGCCTTCATCGAGACGATGAACTACGCCCAGACCCGCCCCAACGTGCAGGGCTTCTCCGACGTCGAGGGCAAGGCACTCGTGCCCGCCCTCGAGCGCTTCCTGTCCGGCGAGATCTCGGCCGAGCAGGCCCTGAAGGACGCCCAGGAACAGGGCGACCAGCTGCTGGCCCAGAACCGCTGACCCCCTCCTCTCGTTTCGAATCGCGCACTTTGCAGAAACCCCGGTCCGGTAACTGCAAAGTGCGCGATTCGAACGGGATGACAGACCCATCGACCCTGAGAAGGAACCATGACCAGCACTTCCGCGCAGACCTGGTCGGCCCGAGCCGACACCGCGCAGCACAGCCTCGACCACTACTTCGGCGCCCCCGGCATCCAGTTCCTCGCCAACAGCCACCCGCACGACCGGGGCAACACCGAGGTCTTCAACTACTGGTGGCTGGCCCACGTGATCGATGCCCGCGTCGACGCGTGGGCGCGCACTGACGACGATGCCTGGATCGGTCAGGCGATCGCGGCGCGCGACAACATCGTCGAGCGCAACGACGGGCAGCTCTTCAACGACTACTTCGACGACATGCTGTGGTTCGCGCTGGCGCTGGAGCGCGTGCATCGCGCGACCGGCGAGCAGCGGTTCCTCGACGAGGCGATCGCCATCTGGGATCACGTCATCGCCAAGGGGTGGAATGAGACGCTCGGATGGAGCCTCGCGTGGCGCAAGCAACAGCTCGCGTACAAGAACACGCCCGCGAACGGGCCGCTCGTGATCCTCGGGGTGCGGTTGAGTCGCCTCGACTCGTCGCACGACTACCTGTCGCATGCGCAGCGAGCTTTCGACTGGCTGACCGCGAACCTCGTCGGCGCCGACGGATTCGTCGAAGACGGCATCAACCGCAACGACGACGGCGCGGTCGACACCCAGTGGCGCTTCACGTACAACCAGGGCCTCTACATCGGCGCCGCGGTCGAGCTGTTCGGCGCGACGGGCGATGATGACTTCCTGACGCGGGCTGTGCAGACGGCGACCACCGCCGTGCGTGAGCTGAGCGACGGCACGGTCTTCCCCGACGAGGGCGACGGCGGTGACGAAGGCCTGTTCAAGGGCGTCTACTACCGGTATCTCGGCGAACTGCTGGCGGTGCTCGCCGGAACGGAGGCGCACGCCGCGGAGCGCGTCGAGCTCGAGCGGTTCCTGCGCGCGGGGACGGATGCCCTGTGGCAGAACTCCCAGGTCGACGGGCATCTGCGCCCGGGTAACGACTGGTCGAAGCCGCCGGTCGAATGGATCCCCTACTCGACGATGGTCAGTGCGATCTTCGCGGTCGAGCAGCGGGCACGGCTCGAAGCCCGGGAGGCCGGGGTCGCGGCGGCTGCGCCGAGCGCTGCGGTGGGCGTCGCGCGCTGACGGCATCCGCTCGGCATTCCTTGGAATCCGCCCGTGGGCTTCCTGCGGGCGGATTCCTGTGTCTGGCGCCAGCGCAGCAGCCCCGATCCGCGGACTGTGCCCCGGTCTGCATCCCGGTTCCGGGCGCAGCAGCCCCGATCCGCGGACTGTGCCCCGATCCGCGTCCCGATTCCGGGCGCAGCAGCCCCGATCCGCGGACTGTGCCCCGATCTGCGTCCCGATTCCGGAAGAACGCCCGCAGATCGGGTCGACGCACGCAGATCGTGCGCGTCCCCGGTTCCCGCCCCGGTCGCTGCGTCAGGCCCGCGGAGCCGCCGATGAGACCCCGATCACGAGCTCCGTCGGCAGCACGACCTTCTCGATCTCGCTGGGCTTTCCGATCTGTCGACGCACCGACTCGACAGCCTTCTCTCCCAGGGTGCGCTGCTCCTGGCGGATGTGGCTGTAGCGGAACAGCCGGGTGTCGAAGGTGGCATCCGGGTGGTCGAAGCACACGATCGAGATGTCGGTCGGAACCTCGAGGCCGAGGCGGTGGCAGGCTTCGCGCAGCATGAGCGCGATGTTGTACTCGGCAGCGACGTATCCGGTGATGTCGGGATGCTGCTCGACGAACTCCACGAGGCGGGCGATGTCCTGCTCGATCGTGTCGGAGCTGCCGGGCACGGTCGAACCGATCGTGCGCAGCTCGGCACTGTTCTCGAGCGGCAGATGGTTCGAGGCGTGCGCGTGGATGTACCCGTTACGGCGATCATCGTTCGACGAGACGTGACTAGTGGAGCTCACGAAACCGACCGTCCTGTGGCCGAGTCCGAGCAGGTGCTCGGTGGCCGCGCGTCCGCCCGCGAGGTTGTCGGAGCACACGGCAGATACCGGGATGCCGTCGAAAAGTCGATCGATGATCACGACGGGGAACTTCTTCGCCACGAGCTCGAGCGCGGCCGGCGGGATGTACTCCGACGAGCTGGGGAGCAGGATCAGGCCCTCGACACCGGCGCCGATCAGGGCGCGGATGCAGGCATCCTCCTCGTCGAGGTCTCCGCCCGAACGCTTGAAGACGATGTGCGTGTCGGCGCCCGCCGCCTCGAGGATCCCCTCGATCACCTTGTTGCCGAACGTGTCGTCGAAGCTCGTGATGACGCATCCGATGAGCGACGGGACGCGGTCCGCGTCGCTCTGCGCACGGGCGGGAGCCTGCGGCGCCGTAGGCGTCGCGCTCGTCACCACGGTGCCGATGCGCGGGCGACGCATGATCATGCCGTCGGTGCGCAGCAGCTCGAGCGCGCGCTTCACCGTGATCGGACTGACCTCGAAGCGGCTCGACAGCTCCGCCTCGGACGGCAGGCGGTCGCCGACCGCGTACTCCCCCCGCGAGATCGACTCGCGCAACGATTCATACACCCGCTTGTAGAGCACGCCAGTCCATCCGTGTCAGCCAATAGTTATATTAAATCTACAGGCTACGGGTGGGGTGTGCCGGAGACTTTTCCGGCACCGCTCCTCTGCGGGGTCGATTCCGCACCCGAACAGGACGATTCCGGTGCGCTTCTGGCCCTGCACCCTTGCGAGGTCGATTCGCAACGCGGGCCGACACCCCTCGGGCTCAGCGCCCCGCCCGGACCGCCTCCCCCATCGACGCCAATGCCTCGCGCAGGATCGGCCGCGGAGTCGCGAGGACGACCCGCACGAAGTCCTCGTACCCGTGCCCGAGCAGCGCCCCCTCGGTCAGCACGACGCCCGCGTGCTCGCGGAAGAACGCCGCCGGCGCACCCTCGATCCCGAGCGCGCTCGTGTCGATCCAGCCGATGTAGGTGGCATCGGGCTCCCGGTACACGGCGCCGGGAAGGTGCTCGTCGACCAGCGCGCCGAGTGTGCGCCGCGACTCAGACAGGTAGTCGAGCACACCGTCGAGCCACGGCTTGCCCTCGCGATACGCGGCCGTCGAGGCGACCACGCCGAGCGTCGCGGCGCCGTGCTGCACCGAGAACCCGAAGCGACGGTAGAGCTGCTGATCGGCGTCGTTCGAGGTGATCAGCTGCGCAGTCTTGAGCCCCGGGATGTTCCACGCCTTCGAGGCGCTCGTGCCGGTGACGGTGTGCGCCGCCGTCGCCTCCGACAGCGATGCATACGGGATGAAGGGGCGGCCGTCGAAGCGCAGCGGCGCGTGGATCTCGTCGGCGAACACCCTCCCGCCGTGACGCTCGACGATCTCGGCGAGCGCCTCGAGCTCCGATCGCTCGACCACGGTTCCGGTGGGGTTGTGCGGGTTGCAGAGCACGAGGGTGCGGGCGCCGACGGCGAACGCCTCATCGATGCGCTGCAGGTCGTGATGCCAGCGCCCGTCAACGTCGACACCGGGCACCTCGATCACCGGATGCCCGATCGCCGGAAGATATGTCAGAAACGGCATATATGCCGGAGTCGGCACGATCACGGGCGACCCCGCGGGCGCATACTCCTCGACGGCGACGCGCAGTGCGGCCATCACGTCGGACACCGGGTGCACGCGCTCGGGATCGATGGACCAGCCGTACTCGCTCTGCATCCATCCGGCCGTCGCCTCGCCGAGCCTGGCGGCCAGCGGAGGCGACAGGTAGCCGAGGTTCTCCTCGTCGATCGCGCGGTGCATCGCCTCGGCGATCACCGGCGCGACCCCGAAGTCCATCTCGGCGACCCAGGCGCCGATGTGTCCTGGGTGCAGACTCCACTTGCGGCTCTCGGGCCGGTCGAGGTCGAATCTCGTGCGGGAATCGAACGGATGCTGCGCAGCGGCGAAGTCGGAGGCCATGGCGAGCGGCTCTCAGCCCGCGAACCGACATCGAACGGCGGCACCCACACGGCGCATGCTCACGAGGCCACTCGTCATGGTCGAGATCTCAGACACGGCAACTCCTTCACATCGCGAGCTTCCACCCTAGAGACGGCGGTGCTCCTGCGGCGATTCTCGTGTCGATGCATGACGGGCGGATGCCGAGCCGCCGGCGCCGTTCGGCCCGGCCTTCACCGGGCAGCCGCCCTCAATTCATGAGGTCGCGCGGATGCCAGTCATGCAGGTTGCCGGAATCCGACGGCCCCTGTTCGGTGCGCACGGTGTGCACGACCTGCCGCGCGGCAGCCGCTCCCCGTCCTACCCGGACAGCTTCGTCCTCGGTCTCGAAGCTGGAACCCAGCGTGCGGGACTCGCCTTCGATGCGGTTGAACCAGATCCCGTCTCGCTGGAACGTCTCGATGTCGCCTGCGGCCATGCCACGTCCTTTCGATCTCCCTCTTTTCTACGTGAGGCATCGGACACCCAGGAGGGCCTTGACAGCGTCATTGCATCCCGTCGGACGCTCCGCATCCATGAATCGGGGCGCACGTCAACCCCAACGCCGTCTTCTGCGACCAGCGCTAGCGTGAATTACGGCAGGACCCGGATGCCTGCACGAGGAGCGCTCGATGACGCTGGAAGTGATGTCGCCGACCGCGGCACTGCTCGATGGACGATACGTGCTGCACGATCGCGTCGGAAGAGGCGGTATGGCGACCGTCTATCGCGCCGAGGACTCTCACCTCGGGCGCACGGTCGCGATCA
>NZ_DALZXX010000068.1:0-15036 GCF_031988965.1 Microbacterium sp. | reverse complement strand
CGGCCCGGTCTTCGCGTTCTCGTTCGACCCCTCGGCGGGCGAGCAGCGGATCGACGCGCCGGGGCTCAGCGGCATCCCGGTCACGTCCGACACGCTGCTGCACTGGGCGTTCTACGCCGACGGCGACCAGGCGACACTCGCCCCGTATGCGGCGCTGGCGGTGACCGCCGACGTGCGCGGCGCCGACGGCGCCGGGTTGAGCGACATCGCCGCCGTGCGCGACCGGTACGACTTCCCGATCACGGCAGACGCGCAGTTCGCCGCACGGTGGAGCCTTCCCGAGCAGTGGAACGCCGATACGGTGTCGCTGGCTCCGATGCCGCACACCAGCGGCTCCGTCGAGCTGGTCTTCGGCACCGCCGGGCTCGGAGCGGAGCCGGGGCTCCCGGCGCGCGTCACGGGGTTCGTGCAGGTGCTGATCGAGCAGGTCCCCGTTCACCGCATCACCGCTGCTCTCGCTCCCGTCGAACGCGTCGACACCCGCCGCGGCACCCACTCCGGCCCGCGCTTCTCCCGCGGCAACACGATCCCCGCGGTGGCCGTGCCTCACGGCTTCACCTTCATCACCCCCGCCACGGATGCCGCAGACACCCGCTGGCCGTATCGGTCCGGCATCCACGATGACCCGCCGGGTCGGCGCCTGGAGGCGCTGCAGTTCTCGCATCAGCCGAGTCCCTGGATCGGCGACCGCTCCGTGCTGCAGCTCATGCCGTTCGACGGACGCCCGACGTCGTCGCGCGCGGGACGGCGGCGCTGGATCATCCCCGGCACCGAGCGCGCTCGCCCCCACGAGTACGCGGCCGATCTCGGTGGCGGTCTGCGCACCGAGATGACGGCGACCTCGCATGCGGCCGTCTTCCGGGTGCACGGCGATGACCCCGAATCGGTCGTCGGTGTCGTGATCGATCAGCCGACCGACCAGGGACGACTCGTCTGGACGGATTCCGGGGGCTTCGAGGGCTGGATGCCGGAGGGCACGGAGGACTGGGGCAACGCTCCACGCTGCTACTTCGCCGGGATCGTGCGGCATCCGAACGGCGATGCACGCGGCTCCCGCGGTGCACTCGACGACGACGGCCGAGGGCGCGTCGCGGGATACGTCGCCGGCGCCGGGTCGCTCGAGGTGCGTGTGGCGGTGTCGTTCCTCTCCGTCGAGCAGGCCCGGCGCAGCCTCGAGCTCGAGGCACCGGAAGAATCGACGTACGAAGAGCTGCGGGATGCCTCTGCGGCATCCTGGAATCGGGTGCTGGGACGAGTCACCGTCCCGCCGCTCCACGCCGCCGAGGTGGCTTACCGGGGCCTGGCCGACGATGAGAACCGCGACCGGATCGCCGCAGCGCTGTATCGGATGCACCTCTATCCGAACACCGCGGCAGAGAACGCCGGCACCGTGGATGCTCCGGCACTCCGCTTCGCCGACGTGTTCGCGTCGCGTGAGCCGTTCGGCGATCGGGCGACGAGCGCGCCGGTGGTCGACGGCGAGCTCGTGGTGAACAACGGCTACTGGGACACCTATCGCACCGAGTGGCCGGCCCTCGCGCTGCTCGATCCTGCGCTGACCGGCAGGCTGCTCGACGGACAGCTCGAGCAGTATCGCCGCGGAGGATGGATGGCCCGGTGGAGTGCTCCGGGCTACGTCGACAGCATGGTGGGAACGTCGAGCGACCAGATCTTCGCCGATGCCGCTCGGTGGGGCGTGGAGTTCGACCGCGCAGAGGCGTTCGAGAGCGGCTGGCGCAATGCGTGCGAGCCGGGCCCCGATGCGCGACGCGGACGCAAGGGAATCGACCGCGGGCGGTTCACCGGGTACATCGCATCCGAGGCGCCCGAGGGCATGAGCTGGACCATCGAGAACGCGGTGAGCGATGCGGCACTGGGGCGGTGGGCAGCGCACCTCGCCGACGATGCGCGATCGAAGCACGATGCCGCCCGCTACCGCTCGTTCTCTCGATACTTCGCCAACCGGGCACTGTCGTACCGCACGCTGTTCGATGCGGACTCCGGTTTCCTCCGCGGCAGGGACGCCGCCGGATGCTTCACAGCCGGCTTCGATCCCCGCGTGTGGGGCGGCGACAACGTCGAGACGAACGCGTGGGGCATGTCGGTCGGCGCCGTGCACGACGGCGCGGGCCTCGCGGCACTGCACGGTGGTCCCGATGCCTTCGGCCGTCATCTGGATGCACTCTTCGACGAACCGGAGACGGCCGATGAACGGTTCGGCGGGGCGTACGGCACGGTGATCCACGAGCAGCGCGAGGCGCGGGCGCTGCGCTCGGGCATGTGCGCGATCTCGAATCAGCCCGCCCACCACATCCCGTTCATGTACGCGTTCAGCGATCGGCCGTGGCGCAGCGGAGAGATCGTGCACGAACTGGCGGGCCGCCTGTTCGCGGGAGCGCACATCGGCCAGAGCTTCCCAGGCGACGAGGACAACGGAGAGATGAGCGCGTGGTGGCTCTGGGCCGCGCTCGGGCTCTATCCGCTCGAACTCGCCTCGGGGGTGCTGCGAATCGGATCACCCCTGCTCGACGACATCAGGGTCGACCGGGGCGACGGCTCGTCTCTTCGCATCCGCTCGCGCCGCAGCGCGTCGTCGGCTCATGTTCTGACGAGCGCCCGCCTCGATGGGATCGAGCTCGACCGCGCCGAACTGCCGATCGACGCACTCGACGGCGACGCCGAGCTCGAGCTGATCTTCGGCACAGACCCCGAGGATGCTCTCGAGGCGGGCACCCATCCCGTTCCGGACGTCAGGGAGTGGTGCCGCGATCTGACGGATGACGGCGGGGAGGTACTCGCGTCAGCATCCGCCGTCGAGCCCGCACGCGTCGTCGACGACGGCGACCCGAGCGGATCGGACGGCGTCGCTCTGGCATCCGGTGAGTGGGTGGGGTGGCGTTTCGCCGAGCCGCGCGCCGTGTCGGACGTCACCGTGACGGTGGTCACCGAGACCGCGTCGTCGTCGCTGAGGTGGGAGATCATGGACGACCGCGGGGACTGGACCGATGCCCCGACCACCTACGACATCGACCTCGCCGCGGATCGGACGACTCCCTTCACGCTGGTGTCACGGGTCGTGACCCCGGCCATCCGCGTGAGGGCGGAAGCCGGGGTCACGATCCGTCAGATCGAGGTCTTCGACCTCGGGTGATCACTGCCCTCTCGGGAGATCACAGTCCTCTCGGATGATCACTTCGACAGGACGGTGAACTGCGCGCCCTCCTTGATCGTGACGGTCGGTGGTGTCGTGTCGCGGGGAGCCGCCCGATACTCGGTCGCCTCTCCCTTGAGCGCTTCGGTGATGCCCGAGAGATACGCCGACTGGTCGGTCGCCGTGAGGTTGTAGGCGACGTAGACGCCGTACCCGTCGGCGAGGGTGCGCGTCGCGAAGTCGGCCGCCATCGCGGCGCTCGTCTGGGAGAGGTCGATCGCGGCGGCGCCCAGGCGACCGCGGTCGTCGAGCCCTGGCACGGTCGGGGCGTCGTAGGTCGGGTAGTACGGGTTCCACGCGAAGTCGAGCACGCCCTCGGCGTCGAACAGCGTGAAGTCGGTGGTCGTGTAGCTCGGCCCGATCGCATACAGGCTGATGATCTTGTCGGGGCCGAGACGATCGCGCAGCGCCGTGGCCAACCATCCGAACGATTCGGCGTTGGGCTGCGGCGTGCCGTTCGCGCCGTAGTTCGTCCATTCGTCGTCGAAATCGATGCCGTCGAGGCCATAGGTCGTCACGGCGTCTTCGAGCTGGGCCGCGAAGGCATCCGCCTGTGCGAACGACGTGAAGTTTGCGAAGCCGGCGCCCTGATGGTTGCCGAGCACCGAGAGCAGTACCTTCGTGCCGTTCTCCTGCACGGGCCGGATCTGCGTGTCGGCATTCTCGAGCGTCTCGGTGACGCGCTCGTTGAAGTGCAGATATGCCTTCTCGCCGTCGTAGTTGATGTTCGCGGCGAAGATCATCGCCATATCGATCGCGGCTTCGCCGGACTCGGCGAGCGTGTAGTCGGCGACATTGGCTAAATCGTTCGAGTTCACCTCGACATAGACCGCGAGCTTCGGGGCTGCGGTCTCGGTGTCCTCCGCGGCAGCACCTGCCGCCCCGGTGAAGATGCCCGCCGCCGCTGTGGCGAGGACTCCGAGTCCTGCGATGCTTCGTCGCAGGCGATTCTTGCTGACGTTCTGATTCATGACCGATCGTCTCCTTCGGCGTCGTTGTCGAATCCGGTCGCGCCATCGCGACCCGCGGCCGACTATAGCGCTTAAGCACGGCGGGTGGAAGGATGACCGAGACGACGCGAGTGGTGAACGGCAGCGAACGGATGGCCGTGACGGCCAGGTCAGTCCGCGAGCATCCGATCCCGCACCTGCCGGCGCAGCACCTTGCCGATGAGCGACCGAGGAAGCTCGTCGACAGCGACGATCCGCTTGGGCACCTTGTAAGGCGTGAGTCGAGTGCGACAGAAGTCGCGCAGCGCACCCGAGTCGAGTGTCGCGCCGTCACGCAGAACGACGGCGGCGGCGACCTCCTCGCCGCCGCTCGACCGCGGCAGGCCCACCACAGCAGCGGCGACCACGTCGGGGTGCGCCTCGAGCGCATCCTCGACCTCGCTCGGCGACACGTTGAACCCGCCGGTGATGATGAGCTCCTTGAGCCGGTCGACGATCGTCACGAAGCCGTCCTTCGACACCTCGGCGATGTCGCCCGTGCGCAGCCAGCCGTCGGCGAGCAGCACATCGGCGGTATCACCCGGACGACGCCAGTACCCCTGGAAGACCTGGGGTCCGCGCACGAGCAATTCTCCTCGCTCACCCACCGGGACATCCACATCGGTGTCGTCGGGGTCGACGACGCGGATCTCCGTGCTCGGGAACGGCACGCCCACGGTCCCCGGGCGCCTGCTTCTGCCCATCGGGTTGCCGAGCGCGACGGGCGAGCTCTCTGTCATGCCGTATCCCTCGACGAGCAGGCCCCCCGTCGCATCCTCCCATCGCTGCACCGTGGCGACGGGCAGGCTCATGGCTCCGGATATCGCGAACCTGACCGTCGACAGGTCGATCGTCCCGCGGGATGCCGCGCGCGCGAGCTGGTCGTAGATCGGCGGCACGGCGGGGAGGAAGGTCGGCGGACTCGTGCGCGCCGCCTTCGTGACGAGGCCGAGGTCGAAAGTCGGGAACAGCACGAGCTTCGCGCCGATGCTCATCGCGAACGTCAGGCAGAGCGTCATCCCGTAGGCATGGAACAGCGGCAGCACGCCGTAGAACGTCTCCTTGCCGTCGACGAGCCCGGGCACCCATGCCCGGCCCTGCATCGCGTTGGCGCGCAGATTCGCGTGGGTGAGGATCGCCCCCTTGGGGTCACCCGTGGTCCCACTCGTGTACTGCAGCAGTGCGGTGTCGCCGAGCGTGGGGCCGTCGACGCGGCGCGAGAGCGGACGATGGTCGACCAGCTTCTTCCAGGCCAGCGCGCGACGCGCCTGAGGGGTGGCCGTCAGTTTGGCCCTTGACGCCCGCGCTTTGGGTACCGGCAGCCGCAGAAGCATGCGCTGCGAGGCGGGCATCGCCTCAGTGAGGTCGACGCTCACGATGTGCTCGACCCGCAGGTCGGAGGGGAAGTCCGCGATCGTGTCGACCGTCTTATCCCAGACGATCGCGACCTTGGCACCGTGATCCTCGAACTGATGCCGCAGCTCCCTCGCCGTGTAGAGCGGATTGTGCTCGACGACGATGGCGCCGAGACGGAGCGCGGCGTAGAAGGCCACGACGTGCTGCGGGCAGTTGGGCAGCACCAGCGCCACCCGGTCGCCCTTGTGCACCCCGAGACGCCGGAGCCCCTCTGCGGCACGCAGGATCTGATCTCCCAGCTCGCGGTAGGTGGTCACGGCACCGAAGAACTCGAGAGCCGGCCGACGGCCGAACGTCGCGGTGCTCGCCGACATCATCTCGGGCAGCGTCTGCGTCGGGGCGTCGATCTCGGCGGGCACGCCGTCGGCGTAGGAGTCGAGCCAGGGACGGGAGGCGTAGGGCGATTCGGACATGGCTCCATCCTGCCCCTGTCACCTATGCCGGTCATCGGGGTTGCGCGGCCGAAGTCCTCACACAATCGCCTTCTTCATCGCCTCTTGCACGGCACGGCCGAGCTGGTCGGGGCTCTCGAACATCACCGTGCGGCGCTCGTCGGACAGGGGCGTGAATCCGCCGCGGGAACCCTCGTTTCGCGACGGAGTAAGCTCCACCTCCCCGATCTGGTCATCGAAGAATGCGAGAACGCCGACATCCCGCACCTTGCGCATGTACTGGCCGTACGAGCGAAGACCCAACCACGCTAAGAACTCCCGGTCCGGCGGATCGACACGTAGATCTCGGTCAGGCAGCGGTGCCCGATTCGATGCGTGAAGCGCCGCCACCACCGCGTCGCCGAGTATCCGCGCCTCCTCGTGACTCTTCAACACGTTCGGCAGGCCGTCCATGATGCTGAAACCTGACACCGTCAAGGAGTAGGGGTGCACGAACACCCGGCCATCTCTCTGCACGGAAACGTGGACGGAATGTTCCCTCACCTAACTACCTTCACCACGAGAGCAACACCCTTTTCCTCCGTGTATGTAGCCGTGTCGTCGAAAACGCTCCTTTGAGCGGCTGGCGCCCCGCGGCAGCCGCGATCCCAAGAACGGGAGCACGTGCGGTTCGCGAGATCCGCTGCCCTCAAGAAGCTCTCGTCGCGGAGCAGATGATCTCCCACCGGCGCCCCCTTCTGATCAGCTCGTCCGAGCGCATCATCCCCAACCTCAGCGAAACGGTCGACAGACACGATGTGACTAGCTCCGCGTCCATCTGAACCTCGAACCGCGACCGGGCGTCGCCTTCGTCATGGCATCCTGAATCTCGAGACCGAGATGCTCAGGATCAGTGAACTCTACGACTCTCTGTTCGTTCGCGATCCCCTCAAAGCCACCGCGCGGACCCATATTGCGGTTAGGACGAATGCGCACCTGGTCAATGACATCGACAAATGACGCCGAGAGCCCGACCGAACGCACGCCCCTTGAATACTCGCCATAGGTGGCGACCCCGTACCAGTCGAGGAACTCACGATCGGCTGGATCTCGACGGAGATCCCGAGCCGGAAGCACACGCCGATTCGACGCCGTGAGCGCAGCTACTGCTGCGCGTCCCAGCTCGCGCTCACTTGACATCGAAGGAAGCACCAACGGCAGGCCGTCGTACACCACGGGCCCGCCAGTCGTAGCGGAGAACGGCTGAAGGAGCACCCGTCCGTCGGGGACCAGAGCGACGCTCGCGATCCGCAGAATCACCGCATCACCTCGACGATGACAGAGACCCCGACTTCATTCCCGTAGACCACGATGTCGTCGAGAACCGCTTGCTGATCAGCGGTCGCCGATCGGGACGCCGCGAGGTGAAGCGTTCGATCAGTCACCATCTCTTCTGTGATGACCGAGCCTGAGCGTTCGCCTCTCGTGAAGGCAGCCATCTTGTCGACGTATCGCTTCAGCAGACTCTTCAAGCGGGATGCATTCTGATAGCTCTTGGCCGCAAGATCCACCGTCTTGATGCTCGTGGCGATGCCGTGCTGCCAGTCGAACTTGTCGATCGTCGGGAACCCCGGCGGCAGGTTGCCACCGAGGCGCGTCTCGATCGCGAATCCGCGGGGCGACGGAGGCAGGGGCCAGGCCGAGTTCGACAGGCGGTTCGCGAGATCATCGAGCGCCTTGAGCGTGCCGGCGACCGGCGCGACCTCGGCTGCCCGCGGTGTCAGCGTCAGGATCTTGCGCAGGTTGTCGCCCACCGCATCCGCGCTCTTCCACACGAGCGATGAGCCGGTCAGCGTCGCCATGTTCAGCAGTCGCGAGATGACCAACGACATGCGCGCGCCCGCGGTGAGCACAGCGCCGTAGGCGGCACCCTGCATCGCGACTCCTGCGATGCCCGCGGTCGCCGAGGCGGCAAGCCCCGCCGCGACCTCGATCGCGATGATCGAGGCGAGCATGAGGTTGACCTCGGTGATCAGCTCGGAGCGCGCCGACTCGATGTGGCCGGCGAGGTCGTCGCAGGCGGTCCCGATCGCGCGGCACTGAGCCGCCAGCTCGCTCAGGGTCTCGCCGAGCAGGCGGCACACGCCGCGCGCGCTCTCGATCTCGGGCGAATCCTGCTCGTCGAGCGCCGTGATGCCCTGCGAGACGAGCATCCATCCCGCATCGAGCTCGTCGGCGGCGCGCGTCCACGCCGCGCCCATCTCGCGCAGCCGGCCGGGGTCGCCGTCGGGCCAGATGAGCCCGCAGACGTCCTGCAGCCACTCCCATCCGGCAGGCGGATCCGCGATCGCGCCACCCTCGGCACTCGGCAGATCGACCGCCATCGGCGCGCCGGGTTCGAACGACAGGGCCTCGGGCGGCAGCTCGCCGCCTCCCGTGACATCGGAGTACGCCTCTGCCCTCGCATGGTTGAAGCCCGCCTGCTGCAGCAGCGCGCCCACGTTGACGCTCGCGCGACTGAGCTGGTCTATCGCCTGCACCGTCTGGGGCGCGACGGCATCGTACGATTCCGCCCAGGCCGTTCCCGCCGGGTCGTGGCCGGCCACCGCCCCCATGCCCGAGAGCGCCCCGGTGAGTCTCTCTGCCACCCGGCGCACGTCGCTCGCCAGATGGTCTCCGAACGTCTCGGACGCCGAGGCGTAGGCAGTGGGGTCGACGCAGATCAGCATGCGCTCACCCCCACATCGCGAGATTCACGGATGCCGCGGACGAGTAGTTCGCGTGCGCGCCCTGCAGCACGCGGCGCATCTCGTCGAGGGCCTCGGCCATGCGTCGCGCATCATCGCGCCAGTGCTCATGCGCGCCCCCGTGAGCATCGGCCGTCTCACCGGCCCAGGCGATGCCCACCCTGGCGGCCGCCGCGTCGGCCTCGTCGAGGGCCTCGACGAGTGCGGTGCTGGTACGCAGGGTGTCATCGAGCATCTGCTCGGCTCGCGCGACATGGAAGGCGAACATCAGCGAGCCCCCATCAGGCGCGCGAACACGTCGCTGACCGCGGCCACCGCCGAGTCCGACACCTGCGCATTGGCCTGCTCGGTCGCGACGAGGTCGCGGGTCGCACCGCGTATCGCCTCGACGAGGTCGTGCAGCTCGGCAGATCCTGCGGTCGCCGCATCGAGCCATCGCTCGAACGCCGCACGGAACTGCACCGCTGCGGATCCCGTCCAGCCGGACGCGAGGAAGTCGTCCATGTCTCGCCGCGCGCCCGCCACGCGCTCGTCGATGCGGTCAACGATGTCGTCGAGGCGGCCCGCCTCGCTGGCGAGTGCTCCGAAATCCCCCCGGATGATCATGGGGCGACGCTAGCAGTCGAAACGTCGTCATATGACGACGCCGCTGATCGTATGCCGGTGTTCTCGTAGATCTTGCTCGACGACGAGCGACCGCCGGTGAGACATCGGCTCGGGTCGACATGACAGCCGTCGTGGCCTCGCCCGCCCCCCGGTGGGAGGATGGCAACAGCAGCACTGCGGGAGGGGAGCCCCAATGATCGACGAGCTCACGAGACAGCGAGCCCTGGATGCGATGAACATCCTCGACACGCCGCGCGACGAACGCGTGGATCGCGTCGCGCGGCTGGCCAAGGAGATGTTCGGCGTACCCATGGTGAGCGTCTCGCTTCTCGATCACGACCGCCAGTGGCGCAAGTCCGAGATCGGGCTCGGCGGACCCGAGGCCCCGCGGCAGGACTCCTTCTGCGATTACACGGTGCGACAGGACCGCACCGTGATCGTGGAGGATGCGACCGCGACGGCGACGTTCGCCGACAACCCCTTCGTGATCGGCGATCCGCACCTGAGGTTCTACGCGGGACACCCGCTGCACGCACCCGGCGGCGAGCCGGTCGGCACCCTCTGCGTGCTCGACACCGAACCTCACGAGTTCAGCGACGAGCAGCGCGATCTGCTGCGCGACCTGGCGTTCTGGGTGCAGACCGAGCTCGCCAACGACGCGGAGCTCGACCATGCGGCGGTGATCCAGAGCGCACTGCGACCGCACACGCACCCGACCCTGCCCGGTTACACGATCGCCGGCGGCGCCGCCTCGCGCGGCCGTCTGGCCGGTGACTTCTACGACCTGAGCCTGCAGGACGGCTCGCTGCGGATCACTCTGGCGGATGCGATGGGCAAGGGCATGGGCCCCGCCCTGATCGCCGCGAGCGTGCGCGCCTCGCTGCGCACGGCCCCGGAGCGCTCGATCTCGGATGCCGTCGCCGAGGCCGACCGCCTGCTCGAAGCGGACTTCGCCGACACGTCGATGTTCGTCACGGCCGTGCACGCCGAACTCGAGCCCGAGAGCGGCGACCTGCAGATCATCGACGCCGGCCACAGCCTCGCCTTCATCCTGCGGGCCGACGGGTCGTGGGAGCATCTGCGCTCGACGAGCCTTCCCCTCGGCATGAGCCTGGGTCTGTCGACCGAGGTTCGGGAGCCGCGGACGACCCGGCTCGGTCCGGGCGACGCCTTCGTCTGCTGCAGCGACGGCCTGCTCGACGTGCTCGACCCCGATGACCCCTACGCGCACGTGTACCGCGTGCTGACGACGCTCGGCCCCGACGGCGCCATCACCGAAGCGCTGCGTCTCGCCGAGGGCGATGCGGCCACCGACGACATCACCGTCGTGGTCGTGCGGAGGGATGCATGACCGCCCGCTTCGCGGCCATCCGCATCATCGCCCTGCTGTCGGTACTTCTCGGCATCAACTACGTCGCGTGGCGGTGGCTGGAATCGGTCAACTGGTCGGCCTGGTGGATCGCCGTGCCGCTGGTGATCGCCGAGACGTACAGCCTCATCGACACCTTCCTGTTCTGCCTGACGATGTGGAAGGCCAAGGAGCGCCCGGCTCCCGTGTCGCCGCCGCAGGGCACGGTCGACGTCTTCATCGCCACCTACAACGAGCCGATCGAGCTCGTGATGACCACGGCCCGCGCCGCCCGCCAGATCGCTTACCCGCACACCACCTGGATCCTCGACGACGGTGCCCGCCCCGAGCTCGCCGAGGCGGCCCGCGACGCCGGGGTCGGCTACCTCACCCGCTCGGACGACTGGATCGGCAAGCCCCGCCACGCCAAGGCCGGCAACCTGAACAGCGCGCTCTTCGAGACCGACGGCGAGTTCCTGCTGATTCTCGACGCCGACCAGATCCCCGACCCGCTGATCCTGCACCGCACCCTCGGATACTTCGCCGACGACCCCGAGGTCGCGGTCGTGCAGACGCCCCAGTGGTTCATGAACGTCGACGAGGCCGACCCGCTCGGTGCGCAGGCACCCCTCTTCTACGGGCCGATCCAGCAGGGCAAGGACGGCTGGAACGCCGCGTTCTTCTGCGGCTCGAACGCCGTGCTCCGCCGCGAGGCGCTCATGCAGCTGGGCATCATCGGCTACGTGCGCGAGGTCACCGACAGCGCGGCCCGCGCGCTCCGCGCCTCCGAAGAGCTGATCGGCAAAGAACTGCGCACCGCCTCCGATCCCGATCTGCATCGCGAGCTCTTCGCGATCGAGGTCGCGATCCGCAAGGGCCGTCGTGACCTCGCATCCGGCGCTCCGGTGGCCGACGTCGCGGCCGCGGTGCGCGCCGCCGTCGACAACGCATCCGTCATCCTCGTCGCGAAGGACCTCGCCGGCATCCGCGCCGATCTCGCCGAGCTCGGCGCTCTGCCCATCGAGCACGACGCACAGCTCGATGCGATCGTCGTCGACGAGGCGGGACTCGCCGCGCTGGCGGCATCCGACCTCTCACCCATCACCGCGATCGACGCGGTCAGGGCGCTGCTCGATGCGCTGCGACTCGACCGCGGCGACGAGGCGCAGCCGATCCTCCCGCTGGCGACCATCTCGGTGACGGAGGACATGGCCACCGCCATGCAGCTGCACTCGCTCGGCTGGCGCAGCGTCTACCACCACGAGATCCTCGCGAAGGGGCTCGCTCCCGAGGATCTGCGCACGATGCTCACGCAGCGCCTGCGCTGGGCGCAGGGAACGCTGCAGGTGATGCTGCGCGACAATCCGCTCGTCAAGCGCGGCCTGTCGGTCGGCCAGCGCCTCATGTACTTCGCCACGATGTGGAGCTATCTGTCGGGCTTCGCCGCCATCGTGCACCTCACCGCTCCGGTCGTCTATCTGGTCTTCGGCGTGCTGCCGGTCACCGCGTGGTCGGTGGACTTCTTCGTGCGGTTCCTGCCGTACTTCCTGGTCAATCAGCTGCTGTTCCTCGTGGTCGCGAAAGGCATCAGAACCTGGCGGGGGCAGCAGTACTCGCTCGCTCTCTTCCCGGTGTGGATCCGGGCGTGCTGGACGGCATTCGCGAACGTCGTGTTCGGGCGTCCGCTCTCGTTCGCCGTCACCCGCAAGGACGGACGCGATCCGCGGGGTGTTCCCTGGCGCGAGATCTGGCCCCAGCTCACGGCGATGGTCGTGCTCAGCATCGCTCTCGTGATCGGCGTGACGCGCGTGATCATCGGCACGGGCGACGGCACCGGCACCCTCGTGAACACGGTGTGGGTGCTCTACGACCTCGTCGTGCTCAGCGTCATCATCCACGCCGCCCGCTACCGCGGACCGGCCCGAATCCTCGAGGAGGAGTCCCTTGGACATCAGCACTGACATCCGCGACGGCTATGCCGTGATCGCGCTCTCCGGGCGCCTCACCGCCACCGGAGCCCCACTGCTGCGCAAGGCGGTGACAGATCTCGTGACGTCGGGCGACTCGCGGATCGTCGTCGACATGGCGGCACTGCAGTTCGTGGACTCGTCGGGCCTCGGGGCCCTGGTCGGCGCCCTCAAGAGCGCTCGGGTCGCCGGCGGCGACCTGCGCATCGCCGCCGTGCCCGAGGCGGTGCAGACCGTGCTGCACCTCACCAACCTCGACCGCGTCCTGCGCGATCACCCCACGCCGGAATCGGCGTTCGATGGGCACTGAACCCGGCGCGAAGCGTGTCATCGGGCAGGCCACGCCGGCCCTCATCGACGAGGTGCTCGACGCCCTCGACAGCCTGTGGACAGAGGCGCCCCACGTGGCGTCCGAGGACAGCATCCTGTTCACCCTCGCGGTCAGCGAGGTCACGACGAACATCGTTCAGCACGCGGAGGCCTTCGCGCATGCCGAGATCAGCGTCGATGTCGCCCTGCGGGTGACGGCGGACGAGCTGCTCGCCACGATCGTCGACACGGCTCATCCCGCGAGCATCGACTGGGAGAACGTGTCGATGCCCGATCAGGACAGCGAGAGCGGCCGCGGGCTGGCCATCGCCACCGCTGCGCTCGACGACTTCGAGCACAGCGGCGGCGGGGCGGGCAACACGTGGGTGCTGCGCCGCCGGATCAGCTGAGCCAGGCCGGGGCGCGACCACGCAGGAACGCACCGTCGAGCGAGAACCGACCGGCGCCGGTGAGGGCGAGCGCTAGCGCGCCCGCGCCGAGCACGGCGACGAACTCGTAGCCGCCCTCGCCGACCCAGAGGCCGGCGGGAAGGTGCACGGCGACGAGCGCGACGATCATGTCGATTGCAAGCAGGACGCCGACGGGCCGCGTGAAGAGGCCGAGCACCAGCAGGATGCCGCCGATGAGCTCGACGAAGGCGACCACGGGCGCGGCGATCTCGGGAAGGGGGATTCCCATTCCCGCGAAGCTGCCGACGGTGCCGGCGATCGTGTACTCGAAGATCTTCTGCGCCCCGTGGGCGGCGAAGACGGCG
This sequence comes from Microbacterium sp., assembly GCF_031988965.1. Lineage (GTDB taxonomy): Bacteria > Actinomycetota > Actinomycetes > Actinomycetales > Microbacteriaceae > Microbacterium. Next base: position 1,297 of record NZ_DALZXX010000068.1, on the reverse strand, counting down.
CCGACCACGATGCGCAGGACGAGGAGTCCCAGCGACGGGCCGGCAGAGGGGGCGGTGGTGTTCGTCATGAGGAGGTGTTCCTTCGTGGCAGGACACCGCGCGCCAGGCGCGGAGCAGGGGCTATCCCTGCTTTCACGCTAGGGAAGGCCACTTTTCGATCTCCTGAATGCGGGACGCCTCGGAGCCCGTGCCGGTGGGCTTCCGTAGACTCGCCGAATGGCGCGATCCACGCGGCAGGGCCGAGATCCCGCGATCCACGCGGCAGGGAAGGGGCGGAGTAGACGGTGAGGGCACGATCGGTGTTCGGCGTGCTGCGCCTGGTCACAGCCACCGTATGCACCGTCGCCCTCGTGCATCGTCTCTTCTGGGGACTGAGCTCGCGCACCATCGCGGGCGAGAACTTCTTCGCCTACCTCACCGTGCAGTCGAACTGCGCTCTCGTGGTCGTGCTGCTGATCGGGACTGTCCTCGCCTTCATCCGCGCCACGGATCCGCGCTGGTTCACCGTCGCCCTGGCGCTCGTCCTCACCTGGACCATCACGGCGGGGCTGGCCTTCGCGCTGATCGTGTGGCAGGCGGGGCTGCGCGGCATCCGGGTCGATGTGCCGTGGTCCGATCAGGTGCTGCATTTCTGGCTGCCGGCCTGCACCGCCCTCGCCTGGGTGCTGACCCCGGGGCACCGCGGAGTGCCGTGGTGGGTCGTGCCGACCGCGCTCGCGTTCCCGCTGGCCTGGGGCGGAGTCACCCTGTGGCGGGGACCGTCGGTCGGCTGGTACCCGTACTACTTCCTCGACCCGCGGCAGGTGTCCGGCCCGATGGAGTTCCTCCTCACGAGCGGCATCGCACTGGCGATCTTCGCGCTGGTCGCCGCGGTGATCGTGCTCGTGAGCCGGATGCAGTGGCGAGAACGGTCGCGCCGGAAGCCGTGAGCGGCGCGCCCGGTCGGCCGGCGGAGACGGTCTAGCCGGCGGATGCGCGGAACGGGGCGAGCGAGGCGATCGCCGCCGCCAGGGCCTTCTGGTCATCGAGTTCGGCGAACTCTCCGGCGGCCTCTCCCCCGACGATCCCGACCAGGATGTTCTCGCCGGTCGTGGGAGCGAGATCGATCCACGTGCGGATCATCGTGTCTCCCCCGACGACGTGCCAGATCGACGGCGCGGGCGCTTCTGCGGCATCCGTGCCGGCCTCGGCGCCCGCGTCCGACTCGGTCGGCGTCTCCGCGGCGGCGCCCTGGTCGGGCGCAGCGGCGAAAAGCGGCTCGTCAAAACGCATCCAGACCGTCTCTATGCGGCCCATG
>NZ_DALZXX010000067.1:5999-15296 GCF_031988965.1 Microbacterium sp. | reverse complement strand
GCAGCTTCGCGGTGGCGCTGCTCGATGCGCTCGCCGCCGTGCGCCCCCGCGACATCGCCGCGGCGGCGCGCATCGAGGAGCGTGCGCTGTGATCGCCGACCTCTCGCTGTACCTCGTCACGGATCCCGAACTCTGCGGTGAGCGTGGCGTCGTCGAGACCGTGCGACAGGCTGTCGACGGTGGAGTGCGCATCGTGCAGCTGCGCGACAAGACGGCGACGGATGCCGAGATCGCCGCGCAGCTGGTCGCGCTCGCCCACGTGATAGACGGGCGTGCCCTGCTCGTCGTGAACGATCGGCTCGACGCGGCGCTCGCCGCGCGCGAGAAGGGCGCGACGGTCGACGGCGTGCATCTCGGTCAGGGGGACGCGTCGGTGCTGCATGCCCGTGAAGCCCTGGGCCCTGACGCGGTCATCGGACTCACGGCGAACAGCGCCGAGCACTTCGAGGCGGTGCGGGCGCTGCCCGCCGGAACCGTCGACTACCTCGGCGTCGGCGTCATCCGCCCGACCAGCACGAAACCCGACCACCCGCCGGCTCTCGGTGTCGAGGGGTTCCGGGCACTCGTCGCGACGACCGATCTGCCCTGCGTGGCGATCGGCGGAGTGAACATCGACGACACCGAGGCGCTTCGAGACGCCGGTGCTGCAGGGCTCGCGGTGGTCTCGGCGCTGTGCGCGGCGCCTGACCCTGTGCAGACCGCAGCGTCGTTCGTGAGCCGGTGGCGGGCCGCAGGAACGCCGAGAGTGCTCAGCATCGCCGGGAGCGACCCGTCCGGTGGCGCGGGAATCCAGGCCGATCTCAAGTCCATCGCGGCGAACGGCGGATACGGCATGGCGGTGGTGACGGCCCTCACCGCGCAGAACACCACGGGGGTGCGCGGAGTGCATGTTCCGCCGACATCGTTCCTGCGGGACCAGCTCGACGCGCTCTCCGACGACATCATCGTCGACGCCGTGAAGATCGGGATGCTCGCGAACGTCGAGGTGATCGGCGCCGTCGCCGAGTGGCTCGACGAGGTGCGACCGCCGATCGTCGTGCTCGACCCGGTCATGATCGCCACCAGCGGTGACAGGCTGCTCGACGAGGACGCCGAGGCGGCGCTGCGCGACCTGCTCGGACGCGCTGACGTCGTGACTCCGAACCTCGGCGAGCTCGCAGCACTCGCCGGGCGTCCGATCTCCGGTTGGAACGACGCTCTCGCCGCAGCGGAGGGGCTGTCTGGTGACATCGGTGCGGCAGTGCTCGTGAAGGGCGGCCACCTTGACGGCGATGACGTCCCCGATGCGCTCGTCGACGTCGCCCGCGGCGTGCTGACGGAGTATCCGGGCACCCGCATCCGCACGGCGAACACCCACGGCACCGGATGCTCGCTGTCGTCGGCGCTGGCGACGCGTCTCGCCCGCGGCGAGACGCCCGTCGATGCCGTCGCCTCCACCCGGTCGTGGCTGCGCGAGTCGCTGCGCGCCGGTGAGGGACTCCAGGTCGGCCGTGGTCACGGCCCGATCGGTCACTTCGCGGGGTTGTGGCAGCGCGGAGGGCTCGACACGGCCCCGACACCGGCGCAGGTCCGCTCCGACTGGTGGGACCGCACGGCCGAGGTGCGGAGGAGGATCGACGAGCTCCCGTTCATCCGTGGGCTCGCCGACGGCACTCTCGCCAGGGAGCCGTTCCTGTTCTATCTCGCGCAGGACGCCCTCTATCTGCGGGAGTACTCACGTGTGCTCGCCGCAGCCTCGCGGCTCGCCCCGACTCCGCACGAGCAGGCGTTCTGGGCGCGATCGGCCGAGGGCGCGATCGTCGGCGAGCTCGAGCTGCACGCCTCCTGGCTGACCCCGGGGGAGGGCGTCGATGACGCGACCTTCGCGGTCGCTCCCGCGCCGGCCACGGTCGCGTACCTCGATCACCTGCGCTCCGTGGCATTCGGCGGTGACTACGCCGAACTCATCGCCGCCGTGCTCCCGTGCTTCTGGCTGTACTCAGATCTCGGACAGCGTCTGCACGCGGGGGCGTTCGGAGAGTACGCGAGAGACGCTCGGCATCCGTACGCCTCCTGGCTCGCCACCTACGCGGACCCTGCGTTCGACGTGGCGACCGAGCAGGCGATCGCGTACGTCGCAGAAGCAGCTGCCGCATCGTCCACTGATCGCAGGGCACGGATGCTCCGCGTGTTCGAGGTCTCGAGCGCCCATGAGCTCGCGTTCTTCGCCGCGCCCTTCGCCGCAGCCTTCTCTGCGTGACGCACCGGATTTGCGCATGCCGCGACGAGCGCGCTATCGTCGCGGCATGCCTTCGGCCGCCACCGCCTCTCTGACGCTCGTTCCGAGCGTCATCGCTGTGCGCCGACGCCGCAGCGGCCGCCGACTCTAGGCGACCCTGCGCTTCTGCCTGCGTACGCACGGCGGTCGAGTGCCGGTGTCGCCGCCCCGGTTCCCGACACTGCACCCCGAGTTCGACGAGGGGTCCGACCGTTAAGGTAGAAGCATGACGTACTCCGTCGCCGTCTCCGGCGCATCCGGCTACGCGGGCGGCGAGATCCTGCGCCTCCTCGCGTCGCACCCCGACATCGAGATCCGCACCGTCACGGCGCACTCGAACGCGGGCCAGCCTCTCGTGCAGCACCAGCCGCACCTGCGCTCTCTCGCCCATCTGACGCTGCAGGACACCACACCCGAGATCCTCGCCGGGCACGACATCGTCTTCCTCGCGCTGCCGCACGGTCAGTCGGGGCAGTACACGGATGCGCTCGGCGACACACCCCTCGTGATCGACGCCGGTGCCGACCATCGGCTCACCTCGCAGGATTCGTGGGACGCCTTCTACGGGGGCGAGTTCCATGAGCCCTGGGCCTACGGCGTTCCCGAGCTGCTCGTGGGCGGCGTCAAACAGCGGGAGACTCTGCGCGGTGCCACGCGGATCGCCGCCCCGGGGTGCAACGCCTCGACCGTGAGCCTGAGCCTCGCCCCCGGTGTGGCCGCAGGCGTGATCGATCCGGGCGACATCGTGTCGGTGCTCGCCGTCGGCCCCTCGGGCGCAGGCAAGAGCCTCAAGACGAACCTGCTCGGCAGCGAGATCCTCGGGACCGCCAACCCGTACGCGGTGGGCGGCACCCACCGGCACATCCCCGAGATCCGTCAGGCGCTCGCCGCAGCGTCCGGCGCCGCCCCCGACGGCATCCGCATCTCCTTCACCCCGGTGCTCGTGCCGATGTCGCGGGGAATCCTCGCCACCTCGACCGCACCGATCGTCGGCGACGTCAGCGACGCCGAGATCAGAGCGGCGTGGGAAGACGCGTACGGCGATGAGACCTTCGTGCAGCTGCTGCCGGAGGGACATTTCCCGCGCACGGCCGACGTCCTCGGCGCGAACACCGCGCTGATCGGCCTCGCGATCGACCGTGCCGCCAACCGGGTGACGGTGGTCACCGCGGTCGACAATCTCGTCAAGGGCACCGCAGGCGCTGCCGTCCAGTCCATGAACCTCGCGCTGGGGCTGCCCGAGTCCCGCGCCCTCTCAGTGAACGGAGTCGCGCCGTGAGCGTCACCGCCCCCGCAGGATTCGAGGCGGCCGGAGTCGCCGCCGGCCTCAAGTCGACCGGCAAGCCCGATGTCGCCGTGGTCGTCAACCGCGGCCCGCGCAAGGTCGGCGCGGCCGTCTTCACGAGCAACCGCGCCAAGGCCAACCCGATCATCTGGTCGCAGCAGGCCGTCGCCGATCGTGTGGTCGAAGCGGTCGTGCTGAACTCCGGGGGAGCGAACTGCTTCACCGGGAGCTTCGGTTTCCAGACCACGCACCAGACCGCCGAGAAGGCGGCAGAGCTGCTCGGCGTCAGCGCCGGCGACGTGCTCGTCTGTTCGACCGGTCTCATCGGCGTCGGCGACGAGGTGTTCCGCGGCAAGGTCCTCGCGGGCACCGAGCAGGCGATCGCCGAGCTCTCGACCGACGGCGGTGATGTGGCGGCTCAGGCCATCATGACCACCGACAGCGTGTCGAAGACCGCGATCGTGACCCGCGACGGCTGGACCATCGGCGGCATGGCGAAGGGCGCCGGCATGCTCGCCCCGGGGCTCGCGACCATGCTGGTCGTCATCACGACGGATGCGGTGCTCGAGCCGCTCGAAGCGGACGCCGCCCTGCGCGCAGCGACCGGCACGACGTTCGACCGTCTCGACTCCGATGGCTGCATGTCGACGAACGACCAGGTCACGCTGCTCGCCAACGGTGCATCGGGCATCCTGCCCGCCCTCGACGACTTCACCGCAGCCCTGCGCGAGCTCTGCCTGGAGCTCGCGGTCAAGCTGCAGGGAGATGCCGAGGGGGCGAGCCACGACATCACGATCGAGGTGCAGCATGCCGTGACCGAGGGGGAGGCCGTCGAGGTCGGCCGTTCGGTCGCCCGGAACAACCTCTTCAAAGCCGCGATCTTCGGCAACGACCCGAACTGGGGTCGGGTGCTCGCGGCGATCGGCACGACGAACGCGCAGTTCGACCCCTACGACGTCGACGTGTGGATGAACGGCGTCCGCGTGTGCAGCGAAGGTGGCCCCGACCGGCCGCGCGAGGAGGTCGACCTGACGCCGCGCGCCACGCACCTCGTGATCGACCTCAAGGTCGGAGACGCGACGGCGACCATCCTGACGAACGACCTCACTCACGACTACGTGCACGAGAACAGCGCCTACGCCTCATGACCACCGACATCCAGGACACCACGCCCGACGTCGCCGCCGTCAAGGCAGCGACGCTCATCGAGTCGCTTCCGTGGCTGAAGAAGTTCCGCGACCAGATCGTCGTCGTCAAGTACGGCGGAAACGCGATGGTCTCGGATGAACTGCAGGAGGCCTTCGCCCAGGACATCGCGTATCTGCGCTATGTCGGAGTGCAGCCCGTCGTCGTGCACGGCGGCGGCCCCCAGATCTCCGACATGCTGCAGCGGCTCGAGATCCCGAGCGAGTTCAAGGGCGGCTACCGCGTCACCAACACCGAGGCGATCAGCGTGGTGCGCATGGTGCTCACCGGTCAGGTCAACCCGCAGCTGGTCTCCAAGATCAACTCGCACGGTCCGATCGCGACCGGTCTCAGCGGCGAGGACGCAGGACTCTTCGGTGGGCGCCGCCGCGGCGTCGTGATCGACGGCGAGGAGATCGACCTCGGTCGCGTCGGCGACGTCGTCGAGGTCGATCCGACACCGGTGCTCGACCACCTCGCGGCGGGTCGTGTGCCCGTGGTCTCGAGCATCGCCCCGGACCTCGATCACCCCGGTCAGTCGCTCAACGTGAACGCGGACGCCGCGGCCGCCGCGCTCGCCGTGGCGCTGAAGGCGCGCAAGCTCGTCATCCTCACGGATGTCCCCGGCCTCTACGCCGATTGGCCCAACCGCGACTCGCTCGTCTCCCACCTCACCTCGGAGGCTCTCATCGAGATGCTCCCGACTCTCGAATCCGGCATGATCCCGAAGATGAAGGCATGCCTGGACGCGATCGAGGGCGGCGTCGACGCCGCCGCCATCATCGACGGACGTGTGCCGCACTCGGTGCTCGTCGAACTCTTCACCAGCAAGGGAATCGGAACAGAAGTGGTCATGGGAAGCGCAGGGACGAACGCATGAGCAATTGGCAGGATGACGCAGCGAGCGACCTGGTCCTCAACGCAGGACCCCGTCTGGCGATGCTCACTCGCGGTGAGGGCTCGTACCTCTGGGACTCCGAGGGCAACCGCCACCTCGACTTCCTCGCCGGCATCGCGGTGACCTCTCTCGGTCACGCGCACCCGGTGTTCGTCGAGGCCGTGTCGCGGCAGGCGGCGACCCTCGCACACGTGTCCAACTACTTCGCGACGCCCTCGCAGCTCGCGCTCGCCGCACGGCTGAAGCGCCTCGCGGGCGCCGGGATCGACGGCCGCGTGTTCTTCTCGAACTCCGGCGCCGAGGCCAACGAGGCGGCGTTCAAGCTCGCCCGTCTGCACGGCGGCACCGAGAAGCCGCGCATCATCGCCCTCGAGAACGGCTTCCACGGACGCACCATGGGCTCGCTGGCATTGACGGCGAAGGCCGCGATGCGGGCGCCGTTCGAGCCGATGCCGGGTGGTGTCGAGCACATCCCCGCGACGATCGAAGCCCTCGAGGCCGCGATCGACGACCGTGTCGCCGCCGTGATCGTCGAGCCCATCCAGGGCGAGGCCGGCGTCGTCGAGCTGCCGGAGGGGTACCTCCAGGCGGCGCGTTCGCTCACGCTGAAGCACGGTGCGCTGCTCATCGTCGATGAGATCCAGACGGGGGCCGGGCGCACGGGTGCCTGGTTCGGATTCAGCCACGAGGGCATCACTCCCGACGCCATCACGCTCGCGAAGGGCATCGGCGGCGGCTTCCCGATCGGCGCGCTCGTCACCTACGGTGCGGCGAGCTCGCTCTTCACACCCGGCTCGCACGGTTCGACGTTCGGCGGCAACCCGCTGGCCACCGCTGTCGCTGATGCGGTGCTCACCGAGATCGAAGACGCCGGACTCGTCGAGAACGCGGCGCGCCGTGGCGAGGAGCTGCGCGAGATCATCGCAGGGCTCGAGTCGCCTCTCGTCACCGGAGTGCGCGGGCGCGGACTCCTGATCGGTGTGGCCCTGAGCGCTCCGGTCGCGAACGAGGTCGTCGCCGCGGCCCAGGAGCGCGGCCTCATCGTGAACGCGGCGAACCCCGAGACCGTGCGCATCGCGCCGGCGCTCACCATCGGAGACGCGGAGCTCGCCGAGTTCCGCGACCTCTTCGCGGCATCGCTCGCCGCTGTCCAGGCATCCCTCACCGAATCCGGAAAGGCCCTCGCATGACCCGCCACCTTCTGCGTGACGACGATCTGACCCCCGCAGAGCAGGCGGAGATCCTCGATCTCGCCATCGAGCTGAAGAAGGATCGCTGGGCGAACAAGGCGCTCGCCGGTCCGCAGACGGTCGCGGTGATCTTCGACAAGTCGTCTACCCGCACCCGCGTCTCGTTCGCGGTGGGCATCGCCGACCTCGGCGGCTCCCCGCTGATCATCTCGACGGCCAACAGCCAGCTCGGCGGCAAGGAGACCCCGTCGGACACGGCCCGGGTGCTCGAGCGCCAGGTCGCGGCCATCGTCTGGCGCACCTATGCGCAGTCGGGACTAGAGGAGATGGCAGCCGGCACCACGGTTCCGGTCGTCAACGCCCTCTCGGATGACTTCCACCCGTGCCAGCTGCTCGCCGATCTGCTCACGATCCGCGAGCACAAGGGCGATCTCAAGGGCCTGACCCTGACGTTCTTCGGTGACGGTCAGAGCAACATGGCGCACTCGTATGCGCTGGCGGGCGTGACTGCCGGCATGCACGTGCGCATCGCGTCGCCCGCCGACTACGCACCTCGCGCCGACGTCGTCGAGGCAGCCGATCGCCGCGCCGCGGAGACCGGAGGATCGATCACGCTCTTCACCGATGCCGTCGAGGCGGCGGCCGGAGCCGACGTCGTCGTCACCGACACCTGGGTGTCGATGGGGAAGGAAGAGGAGAAACTCGCCCGCATCCGCGATCTCGGCGGCTACAAGGTGACGCCCGAGACGATGCAGATCGCCGACCCCGAAGCGGTCTTCATCCACTGCCTGCCCGCGGACCGTGGGTACGAGGTCGACTCCGAGGTAATCGACGGACCGCAGAGCGTCGTCTGGGACGAGGCCGAGAACCGCCTGCACGCGCAGAAGGCGCTTCTGGTCTGGCTGCTCGGCAAGAAGGACGCGTGATGAGCGACTCGAAGAACGAAGGCACCAACGAGGGCGCCCTCTGGGGTGCGCGGTTCGCGAGCGGACCTTCCCCTGAGCTCGTCGAGCTGAGCCGGTCGACCCACTTCGACTGGGTGCTCGCGCCCTACGACATCGCAGGGTCCCACGCGCATGCGACCGCGCTCGAGGCCGCCGGGTATCTCGAGTCCGACGAGGCCGCGCGCATGCACGCGGGGCTGGATGCCGTGGCGCGCAAGGTCGCCGACGGCACTCTGCGGCCGGTGCCGTCCGACGAGGATGTGCACGGAGCTCTCGAGCAGGCACTCATCGCCGAGCTGGGGCCGGAGCTGGGCGGCCGCCTCCGTGCGGGCCGCAGTCGGAACGACCAGATCGCGACCCTCGTGCGGATGTACCTGATCGATCACGCCCGGGTCATCGCCCGGGACCTGCTCCGCGTCATCGATGCTCTCGTTGCCCAGGCGGAGGCGCACCCCGACGCGATCCTCCCCGGACGCACGCATCTGCAGCACGCGCAGCCGGTCCTGCTCGCACACCACCTGCAGGCGCACGGCTGGCCTCTCGTACGCGAACTCGAGCGCCTCGTCGACTGGCGCCGTCGCGCCGGTGCCTCGCCGTACGGCGGGGGAGCGCTCGCGGGATCGACGCTCGGTCTCGATCCGGCACTCGTGGCCTCCGAGCTCGGTCTCGACCGACCCGCCGAGAACTCGCTCGACGGCACCGCCGCGCGCGACGTCGTGGCGGAGTTCGCCTTCATCGCTGCGATGACCGGAGTCGACCTGTCGCGTCTGAGCGAGGAGATCATCCTCTGGAACACGCGCGAGTTCGGCTTCGTCACGCTGCACGACAGCTACTCGACCGGGTCGAGCATCATGCCTCAGAAGAAGAACCCCGACATCGCGGAGCTCGCTCGTGGCAAGTCGGGGCGTCTGATCGGCAACCTCTCGGGGCTCATGGCGACGCTCAAGGGCCTCCCGCTCGCGTACAACCGCGACCTGCAGGAGGACAAGGAACCGGTCTTCGACTCCGTGCAGACTCTCGAGGTCGTGCTTCCCGCATTCGCCGGAATGATCGCGACGCTGCGCTTCGACACCGAGCGCATGGCCTCGCTCGCGCCGGAGGGCTTCTCGCTCGCGACCGACGTCGCCGAGTGGCTCGTGAAACGACGGGTGCCCTTCCGCGACGCGCACGAGATCTCCGGCGCGCTCGTCCGCGCCTGCGAAGAGCAGGGGATCGGGCTCGAGGACGCCTCCGACGAGCTGCTGCTCTCGGTCTCGCCGCACCTGGTCCCGGAGGTCCGCGAGGTCCTCACGATCGAGGGCTCGGTGGCGTCTCGCACCGGAGCCGGAGGCACGGCACCCGTGCGAGTGACCGAGCAGCGCGCCGAGCTCGTGGCGCGGGCGCAGGCGGCCGCGCACGCACTCGGCCTGTAGCAGCGCACTCGCGTCCCCGTGACGGCGAACGGCCCGTGAAGGTTCTCGACGAGGATCTCCACGGGCCGTTCGGCTCATGCCGATGGTTCGGCGGGTTCGGGTCAGTGCAGCGCGACGTCGGCGGCC
>NZ_DALZXX010000067.1:0-5989 GCF_031988965.1 Microbacterium sp. | reverse complement strand
GATCGCGTCCAGCGGGTGAAGCGCACGACGAGACCCGCGCGGGTGGGGCCTGCGAGGAACGGGCCTGCGGATGCCGCGGCATCGCCGTCGAACGGGGCGACCCGCACCAGTCGCCACTCTCCGTCATCCGCGCGTGCCCGCACGATCACGGCATCCGGCCAGCGGCTCACGCGGACGGTGATCTCGCTGCCGTGCCAGTCGTCGACGTACCCGACCGACCAGTCGGAGCGGATGTCGGTGACGACTGCGCCGAGCCCGAGGTGGTCGTCGGCGTACTCGATGCCCGCCTTGATCCAGTGCTCGTCGTCGATGCGCACGAAGACGCCGGCCTGGTCGAACTGCCCGTCCCAGGGGGCGCGGAACGACACGTCCATCGCCTCGCCGACGGCCAAAGGGGCGAGCAGTGCGTGCTCCGTGTCGTGCACGAAGCCGTAGGCGGTGTGGCGCCAGGCGTCGCTGCCTTCGACGGCGGTCACGTCGAGGTGCTCGGCGGCGGAGGCGAGGTCGGCGGGGGCGTGTGTCCAGGAGCCTTCGGTCCAGGAGATGATGTCTGATTCAGGCATATCCCGAGCGTATAGCCAAATAGGGCATAAAGCCAAGTTATTCGTGATACGGTTATGCCATGGTCATCGCCGTACTCGCCGACATCGTGGGCTCTCGCAAGCTCGACGATCGAACGGCGGCGCAGCGGATCCTCGATGACGCCATCGCCCGCGTCGAGACAGACCTTCCGCTCGCCCAGCAGCCGCTGACCCCCACGGTCGGAGACGAGCAGCAGGGCGTCTATCGCGCGCTCGAAGATGCGATGGTCTCGCTGCTGATGATCCAGCTCAGTCTGCCGGACGGCATCGCGTTCCGCTTCGGCATCGGCGTCGGAGCGGTGAGCGCGGTGGACTCGGTGCACGGTGAACTCGCTGACGGACCCGGCTGGTACGCCGCGCGCGCCGCGATCGAGACGGTGCACGGGCGGGAGGGTCGCGCGGTGCCGCGCACGCGCACCTGGATTGTCGGAGCTCACGGGCAGGATGAGGTCATGGACAGCACGATCGCCGCCTCGAACGCCTATCTCCTCGTCAGGGACGAGCTGGTGGGGGCCATGAACGAGCGCGAGCGCCGGCTGACCTACGGACGCCTGGTCGGCAGGTCGCAGCATGAGCTCGCGGCAGAAGAGGGCATCTCGCAGCCGAGCGTCTCGAAGTCGCTGCGCAACGCCGGCAGCGCGGCACTCCTCGAAGGGCTCGTCGCGCTGAGAGGATCGACCGCATGATCGTCGCCGGATTCATCCTCCTCGCGGTCGGCGCCGCCGATCTCGTCCGCCAGTTCGCGCCCCGTCGATGGGTCGGGTACCTCACGACCGCCGTGATCCTGCTGCTCCTCGGAAGTGTGAGCGACGCCCTCCTGCCGATGCTCTCGGGGCTCGTGGTCGGAGCTCTCTGGGTGTGGTGCATGCCGTCCGAGCGCCCGGCGCCGCTCGGCTTCTGGCCCGCTGCGCTGCTCGGGGTGCTCAGCGTCGGTGCCGTGGTCGCCCTCGGTGCCCGGGCGGACACCGGTCTGATCGGCGCGGTCTGGAGCATCCGGTCCCCGATGGGCGAGGTGCCGTTCGATCTCGCGATGCTGACGATCGGCGCGGGTGTGTTCCTGCTGGAATCGGCGAACCTCGTGGTGCGCGCGGCGCTCGACGGCGAGCACACGTGGCGCCCGGCCGAACTCACGCGCATCCCTGCGCCCGCGACCGCCGAGTCCGAGGCGGAACCGGGCCCCATCGCCACGAACGAGACCTCCGACGAGGCCGAGCCCGTCCGGGATCAGCGGGCCGGGTTCAAGGGCGGCCGTCTGATCGGCCCGTTGGAACGCATCCTCGTGATGATCCTCACTCTGGCCGCCGCCTACCCGATCCTCGCCGCGATGCTGGCGGCCAAGGGCATCGTCCGCTTCCCCGAGATCTCTCGCGACGGCGAGACCGGCGCCAGGGCGGAGTACTTCCTCGTCGGGAGCCTGGTGAGCTGGGTGATCGGACTGGGCGCGGCATTCCTGGTGTGGTGGGCTGCCCACAGCTGATCGGACCGATCCGCCTGTGCGGGGCGAATGGCGAGTACTCACCGCTGATAGCCTGGAGCGCGTGTCGAATACCGCTCTGACGACCGCCCCGCCGGCGATCGACCCCACGTTCGAGAACGTGTGGGACGAACTGCTGTGGCGCGGACTCGTCCACGTGTCCACTGACCAGGAGGCGCTGCGCGCCCTTCTCGCCGGGGACCCGATCACGTATTACTGCGGTTTCGACCCGACTGCTCCCAGCCTGCACCTCGGCAATCTGGTGCAGCTGCTGACGCTGCGTCGCATTCAGCTCGCCGGTCACAAGCCGCTGGGCTTGGTCGGGGGCTCGACCGGTCTCATCGGAGATCCGCGGCCCACCGCCGAGCGCACGCTCAACACGCGCGAGACCGTCGAGGAGTGGGTCGGGCGCCTGCGGACGCAGGTCGAGCGCTACCTCAGCTTCGAGGGCGACAATGCCGCGCGCATCGTGAACAACCTCGACTGGACGGCGCCGCTGTCGGCGATCGACTTCCTGCGCGAGATCGGCAAGCACTACCGTGTCGGCACGATGCTGAAGAAGGATGCGGTCGCTGCGCGCCTGAACTCCGACGAGGGCATCAGCTACACCGAATTCAGCTACCAGATCCTGCAGGGAATGGACTTCCTCGAGCTGTACCGCCAGTACGACTGCGTGCTGCAGACCGGCGGTTCCGACCAGTGGGGCAACCTCACCAGCGGCACCGACCTCATCCGTCGATCCGAGGGCGTCGCCGCACATGCGATCGGCACCCCGCTGATCACGAACAGCGACGGCACCAAGTTCGGCAAGAGCGAGGGCAACGCGATCTGGCTCGACCCGGAGATGTGCAGCCCGTACCGGATGTACCAGTTCTGGCTCAGTACGGCGGATGCCGACGTGATCGAGCGACTCAAGGTGTTCACGTTCCTGACCCGCGCCGAGATCGAGGAGTACGAGGCGCTCGTCGAGTCCGAGCCGTTCCGACGGGCGGCTCAGAAGCGTCTGGCTCTCGAGGTCGTCGCCACCGTGCACGGCATCGACGCCACGGCCGCCGTGATCGCGGCATCCGAGGCGCTGTTCGGTCAGGGCGACCTGACCGCCCTCGACGCCTCGACGCTGCGCGCCGCACTCGAGGAGCTGCCGAACGCGAAGGTCGACGCAGGGTCGTCGGTCGTCGATGCGCTCGTCGCCACCGGGCTCGTCTCGAGTCTGTCGGAGGCTCGTCGCGCGATCGCCCAGGGCGGTGTCTCGCTCGACGGCGAACGCGTGGAAGACGACGCGGCGATCGTCGCAGGATCGCTTCCCGGGGGAGTCTCCGTGCTCCGTCGAGGCAAGAAGACCCTCGCGGGACTCTTCCTGGACTGATCCGCCCAGCCGATCATCCCTGGCAGCGATCCGGACCCGGGTCCGGATCGCTGCCAGGGTCCCTCCGCGACGGGAGCCTCGATGCCGTTCACACCGAGCCACGCGGTCATCGCGTTGCCGTTCGTCCGCACGCCTCTCGTGCCCGCGGCGATCGCGATCGGAGCGATGACGCCGGATCTTCCGCTCTTCCTGCGGGGAATCGGGATCGACTACTCGTTCACGCACACGCTCACCAACGTGGTGTGGACGAGCGCCGTCGCGTTCGTGCTCTTCCTGGTGTGGCGCGTCGTGCTTCGCCCTGCCGTCGGTGAACTGGCACCGGGGGCGCTGGCACGGAGACTGCCGACGGACTGGTCGCAGACAGGGCGCGAGGCGGCGGGGACAGCAATCGGCGTGGGCTCCGACAACCGCTTCGCACCTCTGCTGCTCGCCGTCTCACTGCTGGTCGGAGTGGTGTCGCACATCCTCTGGGATCTCTTCACGCACGAAGGGCGGTGGGGCGTCGAGGCGCTGCCGGCGCTCGACGAGATGTGGGGACCTCTGACCGGTTACAAATGGCTGCAGCACGGATCCAGCGTGATCGGCCTGGTCATCCTTGCCATCTGGGCGCTCCTCCGGCTTCGTCGGGCGAAGGCCCATGATGTCGCGCAAGTGGTTCCCGCGGGAGTCCGTGTCGCCTGGTGGATCTCGCTGCCGGCGGTGCTGATCACCGCGTGGATCGTCGGGACGGTCGCCTACGGGCCGTTCACCGACGAGTTCACGATCCAGCATCTTGCGTATCGGGTTCTGCCGCCCGCCTGCGCGATCTGGGGAGCACTGACACTGGTGCTGTGCCTGTCGGTGCCGCTGTTCCGGCGCTTCACCAGGTCGGCTGATCCGATCCCCACGGCCGAGGCGCGCTGAACTCGAGTCCGGGAATCACGGGCGCCACGGTGGTGATCCGGTGTCCTGCGACGGCGAACGATCTGGTGTGCGGCGAGGTGTCGATCTCGGAGGTCGGAGCGGGATCCGACTGACGGGGCATCCCCAGCAACTCTGCGGCGATCCGGCGCAGAGACGTTCGGATGCTCCACCCTCTGTTCTCGGCAGCGCGTCGTCCGAGCAACGCGGTGATCCCCGCGGCGAGTAGATACCCGGCGCTGTGGTCGAGAGCCTGTGCAGGAAGAGCGCTCGGCGTCGCGCCGTCCGGCGACTCGATCATCGCGATGCCGGACTCCGCCTGGACGAGGCTGTCGAAGCCGGCTCGGTCGGGATGTTCCGCGCCCCAGGCGCTGAGTTCGGCGATGAGAAGACGCGGATGCCGCTCGCGGAGCGCCTCCGCAGAGAGTCCGAGTCGCGCGAGGGAGGCGGGTCGGTACCCGAGGACGACGACGTCGGCCGAATCGAGCAGGTCGCGGAAACCGGAGCTGCGAGCATCGAGCACGGTGGATCGTTTGCCATGACCCGTATCCAGGTGCTGCCACTCCGGCTCAGGCAGAGTCGGAGGATCGATGCGCAGCACGTCGGCACCGAGCAGTGCCAGCGTTCGGGTGCAGACAGGGCCGGCGATCACCCGGGTGAGGTCGAGCACGCGGATACCGGCAAGCGGGAGAGCGTCCGACGCCGCGGGGGAGAGGCGCACATCCAGGAGAGCGGGGCCGTCGACCTCCAGCAGTGGGCGAGCCTGCAAGGCTCTGTCGAGGGCTGGATTCTCCGTGCCGACCACGACGGCGAGGCCGCGCGCGCGGGAGATCGCGTCGACGACCTCGTCGCTGCTCCGTTCTCCGATCACGGCCCGCATGTCGTCGGGACCGGCACTGTCGGGGAGGCGGAGTGCATCCCGCAGGCGTCGCGCGTGGTGCGGATAGTTGGCGTGGGTACGGATCCACCCGTCGCTCGATCGCCAGAATCCGGAGAGGGGCGACCACACATCGGGTCTCGTGCCGTCGACGGTGAGCACGGCATCGCTGCGGTAGCCGAGGGCGATCCTGTCGGGATCGGGCAGGGTGCGGCAACCGCTGGCGGCGATCACCGCACGCACGCTCGCCCATGCCAGATCCCCGGTCGCGAGTCGCGAGGGCAGCGGTACGGCGTGGGCAGGAGGATCGACCCTGGGGTCTTCGGCCGGAACGCCCAGCTCTGACAACACACGTGCGAGAAGAGCTGAGGAGGGTGGCAGATTCGATGGCTCGAGCACCGTCCGATCGTACTCGGCGCTGTGATCCCGGGCGTTTCCCGCCCCTGGACAGCCAAAAGGTGCTGCGGGGTGATCGCCGACACGCCCGGGGGGAGCGGCCCGATTTGCCAGAACCCCGGAACCCACGTAACTTATTACTTGTTCGCCCCACAGGGAAGCGGAGAGGCCGAGAGCTTCACCCCCCTCAAGCGGAGAACCACCTCCCACATCCACTCACTTGTGAGTCACGACGCGTGCGTCTAGGATGGGAGATCCACCCCATCTGCGGCTGTCACAGGCTGCGCAGCGGATCCAGGATCTGCACGGCGCGCCGATTTGACAAGCGGGACAGGGTGGCTAAGATAGAGAAGTTGCCCTGCGGGCCTGGTTGTGATGACTGGGTCGTGGGAGCA
>NZ_DALZXX010000066.1:0-15447 GCF_031988965.1 Microbacterium sp. | reverse complement strand
GCCCGATCCACTTCGGCGGCTGGAAGATGTTGTACTTCGTGAAGGACAGGTACAGCGAATAGATCATCGGCACAGCCGTCAGACCGAGAAAGCCCAACAACCACGGGGTGAGGAACGCGTAGCCCATCGCCGTTTCACGGCGGGCTCGAGATTTCTGGCCGGCCCTATGCAGGTCACTCCCGCCGCGGCGGCGAGGTGAGGCCCCGTTCGTGACCAGGGTGCGCGTTTCGGTGGCACTCATGAGTCTTGCCCGGTCCATCGGGCGCGCAGCGAATGGGCAGCAGCTTTAGGGAGGCGATCTCGGGTGAAGACACCCTTGCGATTTCCCCCGACGCGCATCGTGCCTGCCGTGGTGGTGAAGTCACTGAACACCCACACTTGCTCGCCCACCACAGCGGGGATGCGGTCAAACACTCGGTGATACATCGCGAGGAAGTCTGTCTGGAACTCTTCCGTCCACGGGCTGGGAATGACTGCGTGGAGACCCGGGTAGGTGTCGGCACCGTACTCGGTCATGATGATCGGCTTGCCGTCCGTCGCCCATGCACGCAGCTCCCGCTCGAGCTCGTCCTCCGCAAGCGCGAGGTCGCCGGGCTCGATGTACCAGCCGTAATAGCGATTGATCATCAGCACATCGCTGTACTTCGCCAGACGGCACTCGCCGTGAGGCGCCAGCACCACGTTCACGACGCCGACCGGACGCGTGGGGTCGGCCTCTCTCGCGACATCGAACAGCGGCGCGAAGTACTCCTCGGCAGCCTCCGTCTCCGACTCAGGCTCATTCGCAATGCTCCACAGCACCACGCTCGGGTGGTTCTTGTCCCGCGCGATCAGCTCACGGATCGCCTGGGCATGCACTTGCTGCGTCCTCGCGTTGATGGTCTCGTCCGTGAACGTGACGTACCCCTGCGCGCCGAAGACACCGCCGCCGATGCCCATGTTCAGACCGACCGCTGCCGTCTCGTCGATGACCACGATGCCGTGGCGATCCGCGTAATCAAGCACGTCCTCCGAGTACGGGTAGTGCGAGGTTCGGATCGAATTACCACCCGTCCAACGGATGAGTTCGAAGTCGTGCAGCATGAAGGCATCGTTGTGGCCCTTGCCGATGACCGGGATGTCTTCGTGCTTCGCGAAACCGCGGAAGTGGAAGGGCTCACCGTTGATGAGGAAGCGGATGCCGTCGACCTGCACCGTGCGGACGCCCACGCTCTGCCGAAACTGGTCGATGACGGTGACTCCGTCGCAGAGTTCGAGCGTCAACGTGTACAGGTAGCCGTCGCCGGGCGCCCAGGGGTGGACATCGGTCACGCTCAGCGACGCCGTGAATCCATTGCCCGCAGCGACTTCGATACCGTCGGCGTCAGTCAGGGTGGCGCGGACGGAGAGTCCTTCTGCGGCGACTGCGGCAAGGTTGTAACCGACAACTCCTCGACCGGCGTCGAGGTCCGTGACCACCGTGATCTCGTCGAGGTAGCTCCGCGCTGTCGATGAGAGCCAGACCGAACGATGGATGCCGGCGTAATTGAAGAAATCGTGCCAGTACTTCTGGCGCTTGCCGTGACCGGTCTCGATGACCACGCCCGGCGGGATGGTCTCGAACGTGAGAGTGTTGTCCACTTCGACGGTGATCCGGATGGGACGTCCCGGGACCGCGTGGGCCGTGACATCAACCTCGAACGGCGTGTAGCCGCCCTCGTGCTGGCCCACGAGAACGCCGTCGGCCCATACCGTGGCCCGGTGCGTCACCGACTCGAAGTACAGAGTCGTACGACGCCCCTCCCATCCCCGTGGAATCCACACCTGGGTCTCGTACCACGCGGACCCCACATGCATTCGAGTCGTCGCGTCCACGACGATGTCGTTATAGCTCGCCGGGACCGCCATGTCGCGCGACGCCTCCAGCGGACTGGATGCCCAGTCCTCACGACGGCCTGCGCCGTCCTCATCGATCCGAAAGCGCCAGATGCCGTTGAGCAGCTTGCGTTCGCGGGCGGTGTTCTCCTGGGGGCGAAGCATGGGACTCCAATGTCTCGGGGTAAGGCTGCGTCCATCGTGACAAATGCGGCAACACTTGTCAATCGATTGACAGATGCGTAGTCTCTGACTGCACGATCCCGAAACCTACTCAGGAAGATCAATGATGCTCACTCCGAAACCACGCCTTCGCGCCCGATTCTTGACCGTTCTCGCCGTCGCGTCACTCGCGCTCTCCGGGTGCGCGGCCGGCGCCACCCCTGATGCCACCGAAACCTTTGACCCGAACGAAGAGGTCAACTTGTCATTCGCTTTCTGGGGAAACGACGTCCGTGCCGAGATGTACAACGAGGTGATCGCCGCGTTCGAGGCAGAGCACCCGAACATCGATGTCAGCGTCCTCTTCCTCGCGCCGACCGAGTACTGGGAGAAGCGTCAGATCGAGGCGGCCGGGTCCGGTCTCCCCGACGTCATCACGATGGATCTCGGGTATCTTCGCCAGTACACCGAGAACGGGAGCATCATCGACCTCTCCCCCTATCTCGGCAATGTCATAGCGACTGACGCAATCGATGAGAGCGTGATCGAGGCGGCGAGCATAGATGATGTGACCACCGGAATGCCGATCTCCACCAACGCGTGGGGTATGTACCTGGACCTGACCCTCGCGGAACGCATCGGCATCGAGCCGTTCGCGGGAGGAACCTGGGACGAGTACTACGACTGGACGGTAGAAGCGTCGACGGCCGCTGACGCCGCAGGAGTGGACGCCTGGGGTGCCGCTGATCCGTCATCCGAGCTGACGAACTTCCAGCTGTGGATGCGAGCGCAGGGCAAGGACCTGTTCTCCGAGGACGGAGAACCTCAGTTCGAGGAGAAGGATCTCGGCGAGTTCTGGAGCCTGGCAGACAACGCCCGCAAGGAAGGCGGCCTCGTCCCGCAACAGCGCATCGAGGAAGTCAAGCCACTGACAGCGTTCGACTCCGCCAGCAGCGTCAGCGACCTGATCTACGACAACTCCGGCTCCGGTTACCTCGGCAACCTCGGAGAGGGCTACGAGCTCGACCTCATCGCTCCGCCTGTGGATGACTCCGATGCGGAGGACCTTTTCCTGAAGGTGTCGCAGATGTACTCGATCTCATCGAGTTCAGACCACCCCGCAGCCGCCGCCACATTCATCGACTACCTCGTCAACTCACCCGAATCGGGTCGCATCTTCGGAACGAACCGAGGAGTTCCCGCCTCCCAAACGGCTCGAGATGCCGCGGAGCTCGACGGCATCTCCACACAGATCGCGGAGTACGAGTCGTCGATCACTGAACGCCTCGGAGACGCACCGCCGGTACCTGTGATCGGGTACGGCTCACTTGAGGCGAAGTTTCGCGAGCTGGTCCCCGAGATCAACTTCGGCAGCCTCACAGTCGACGAGGCGGTCGATCAGTTCTTTGCCGAGATGAACGTCATCTTGGAATAGCAGCTGGCAGTCGGTGGGGTGAAGCGACCTTCACCCCACCGATTGGACTCGCGGAATGACAGGAACCGAGTGACCGCAGCTGCGGCTCCGATCATCGATTCCGAGCCGCGCCGTGGTGCCTTCTATTCGTAGCTGCGATGCACGTGCCAGCCGTCTTCACCCTTGAACGCGTCGAACACCAGCGACAGACCATCGTCGTCCGTGCCCTGGAAACGCCACCCGTAGAGTCCGTGGTTCTGCTCCGGTGACGCCGTCCAGATCGAGTGGCGCAGGCGCGTCGGCGTGTCGGACACTCTCCAGCGCCGCCCGGCGAACACCATTCGCGAGGGAATGTCGTCGACCATCCATAGGGTCGTGGGGAGGTGATCGGTCGCCGGTCGCATGATTCCAGAATAGAACATAGATTCGAATGTTGCTACCCTGGATCCAGGCCGGAGATGGGAGCCGGCATGGGCACGAGCAAGCGCTTGGCAGACCACTACGACATGCGCTCACAGCATCAGGCGATCCTCACGGCCGCCCGATCCGGACCGCTCCAGTCACTCACCGACCGCGAACTCGCCCTCCGAGAACAACCCATCACCATCTACCCGCAGCCCTACCGACCGGTCCGGGCGTGGGTGCGGTTCGGACCGGAGGCCATCCACGTCGACGCCAAGCTCGCCCGCTCCACACCGACCGCCGCAGGAATCGAGTTCCGCGCCGGCGACACCACCTTCCGCTGCTGGGTCTGGGGCAATGCCGTATCCGCCGACGACGATGTCCACCGGGTGTAGCGTAAGTCCCCCGCGATAGAGGCTTAGCCGCGACAGAGAACCATCGACAAGCTGAGTGCTGAGTCGTATGGTCAGTCGTATTCATCGACGGCGAGGGGGCTGACATGTTCGATGAGACCGAGTACGAAATCACTGGTGGGTATCCCACAGCGGAGACCGCGGCGCTCGCGTTCGATGAGGCCGATCTGGTGCGCGCGCTACACGCCTACCGGTTCTTCTATCCCACCGTCTCATTCGAGGCGACGTGGCGCGGCAACCTGGCCGGTGGCGTCGTCCCGAACCGGGTGTTTCCAGCACTGAAGGGCACCCCGAAGCAGTTCGTCTTCACCCCGAACTCCGATACTCCATACGGGGCCGTTGCTCTCGACCTCTCCGACGGCCCGATAGTCCTGGAGGTTCCGCCGGGTCCCATCATGGGCACGTTCAACGACCTCAACCAGCTTTGGGTGATGGACTACGGCCTCCCCGGACCCGCGAAAGCAGCCGGCGGCAAGCACGTCGTCCTCCCACCCGGATGGGAGGGCGTCGTCCCCGATGGCATGTACTCCGCCCGGTCCACCACCAACCGGGTGCTCGGTTTGATCCGTGCCATGCCCCTCGGCGGCGACATGGACGAGGCCGACCGCCTCATGCAATCCGTGAAGGTCTACCCCCTGGAACCGCGCAAGGACTGGCCCGAAACCACCTGGGTGGACCTGTCCCTCCTTGACGGCGCAGACTTCACCCCGGTGCGCTGGGAGACCAATCTCGACTTCTGGCGGGTTCTCCATAAAACCTTGCAGGAGGAACCACCGAACCCCGCCTACCGCTTCGAGTACGGAGAACTGACACAGCTCGGCATCGCACGCGGACTCCCCTTCGAACCGGACGCGCGGCTGACCGCGATCCTGGAGAAGGCCGCCGTCATCGGGCACGCCCACCTGCTTGCCCAGTCGTTCGCTGACCGCAGCCCCTCCAAGCAGGTGTGGCCTGGCACGCAGTGGGAGTGGGCCGTCCTGCAATCGGCGAACGGCACCTTCGACACACCGGACTACACCGACCTATACGCGCGCGAGAAGTGGTTCTATCAAGCCCAGGTCGAATCACCTGCGATGTTCGCCCGCGCTCCCGGCGCCGGCTCTCTCTACTGGCTGGGTGTGCGCGACTCCGCCGGCGACTATCTGTACGGCGAGAACACGTACAGCCTCGACGTCCCCCTCCCCGTCCCGGCGACCCTGTTCTGGTCAATCACTGTCTACGACGCCGAGACCCGCAGTGAGATCCTCACCGACCAGAACTCCGCAGCCCTACGATCCATGTACGAGCTGACGGATCTGACTGGCGATTCCGTGAGACTTCACTTCTCTCCCGAGCCGCCTGCGAATCCAGACGAGGCTTCACGGTGGATCAAGACGAAGCCCGGCACCGGATGGTTTGTCTACTTCCGCATCTACGGCCCCGAGCCCTCCGCATTCAACGGCCAGTGGCAGCTCCCCGACTTCATCCGGAGCCGCGGCTAAAACACGTCCGGCACATCGCGCCTCCTGCTCGCGGCTCCGCAGCGACCGCTGCGGGATCGAGTTCCTCAACGGACCATCTGCGACCGGGCGGGAGCGGTGCCAAGAGAAGGCCCAGAGTGACCGGCAAGTTACTCGGGCGCGAGACGCGCGTCAATCCGCTTCGTTCCGTCCCTTCGGCCGGACAGAATCGGTCCGTGAACGCACATCGATACCTCTCTCACGTCGTGGCGATTGCTGTCCTTGGGGTGCTCACGATCCTTGCGAGCGGGTGCGGTGTGTCGGTTCCCACGGACCCGGAGGGAACTCTTCGCGCTAGCGACACGCCTCTCGGCTGCCGGGCCTGGTGCAACGCACTGTCAGCCGACGATGCCTATCCGGGGACCTCCGGCTTCAACCAGACACCGTGACTTCACCGAACTAGTCGCCTTCTGCATCGGACCAGCTCGTTGAGGATCACCTGCGGCAGGGCGGAGGTGACGAGGGGCGTTCGTGCAAGTTGGCTTCGGCACGTGGCGCGCGGAGCCAACTGGCGTCGGCAGTCTCGTCTAGACGCGCGTCCGCGCCGCAAAGGACGAGAATGCATTCGGCACGAAGCATCCGTGAGAGATGCTGCATGGAAGCGGCGCATGGGTGCGAGTTAGCCGCGGCCGACGCACACCCATGCGCCTCGAGGAGACGCCCGGCGCTAGGACGCGGTCCGTCCGGCCCGGGCACGCTCCGGCGTGGAGGCTCGCTGCGGATCGATCCTCAGTGCTGGCTTCGCGACCTGGGCGGCGAAGAGAACCAGAAGAGGGATGAAGTGGAAAGCCGCGAGTGTCATCGCGTCGCGAGCGATCCCATTGAATGGACTCCCCTCATCGAGCGGGCCCGCCGACGCGCTGTTCAACAAGGCGTATCCCGCGGTCGACATCGCGAAGGCCACGACGGCGATCAACGCCAATGCGATGGTCCGCGTCCGCAGAGGCGTATCCCGCCGCTCGAACGCGCCGCTCATGAACAGGAGCGGCAGCGTCGCCAGCAGCGTCACTGGGATGCTTCCCCACTGCAGGACGCCCAGCCAGTACAGCGCGAAGCCGACTGTCGGGGAGGGCACGTCGAGCACGCTGCTCAGTTGCGCGCACGTCCCCGCCACCCACGAGGCAGCGATGACACAGATCCAGATGATGCCGGGCATGGGGTTGCTCCTCATCTCTCAGGTCTTGTCAGGCCTTCGGAGAATTGTCCCAGACGTCGCACCGTGGTCCACGCCAGGGAGATATTTTGGACACTCGTCCATAAAGGCGTAGGGTCCTCGTATGACAACGAGGTCCAGCCGAGCCATCGACCCTCGTCCTGCACGCACCCGGAATGCGCTCCTCGACGCCGTTCAGGGCATCGCAGAAACCGGCAAGCCGGTGACGCTCGCGGAGGTCTTGAGCTCCTCCGGCGTGAGCCGATCCGCGTTCTACATCCACTTCTCCGGCTTGGACGACCTGGCATTGACCATGCTCGTGCGCGAGTTCTCGGTGATCAGCGAAGACGACGTGTGGGACCGCGCGATCGGCGCCGAAGACACGCGGGCCATCGCCCGTCGCGCGGCCTCTCGCCTCATCACCTTCGTCGACGAGAAGCGCGAGCTGTACCGCGCACTCCTGCATGGCCAGCTCTCCACCGGATCGTCCGACGCGCTCGTCGATGCGTTCGCTCGCGGAGTGCTGCGATCCATGGACGTACTGCGTCAGCCGCCACCGGCCGGGCTGGATCCTGCCGGGCACGCGCGTTTCATCGCCGGCGGGGCCATCACCCTTCTGCGCGATTGGCTCGGCTCAGACCGACCGGCTTCCCCCGATGTGATGACCGACCGGCTCATCGCAGCAATGCCGGCTTGGCTCGTCGGCGACACCGACGACACCCTCCCTTGAAAGGAACACACTCATGGCTGACAGGCTCGCGGGCAAGGTCGCGCTCATCAGCGGCGCTGCTGGAGGGATGGGCGCAGCCCACGCTGAACACTTCGTCGCGCACGGAGCGAAAGTGATCCTCGGCGACATCGATCACGACGGTGCACGCACCCTCGCTGAACGCCTCGGCGATTCGGCCCTCGCCGTGCCTCTGAACGTCACCGATCCCACGACGTGGCGTGAGGCCATCGACCTCGGCGCCGACGAGTTCGGCCCCGTCAACGTCCTCGTCAACAACGCGGGCGTATCCGGCAGCGCCACGTCGACCACAGACATCACCGATGAAGAATGGCATCGCACCATCGACATCGATCTGAACGGCACCTTCCACGGCATCCGTTCAGTGCTGCCCCACATGCTCACCCACCGCGGCGGCTCCATCGTCAACATCTCCTCGGCAGCGGGAATGGCAGCGGCACCCGGTGTGAACATCGCCTACGTCGCCGCGAAGTTCGCTGTTCGAGGGATGTCGAAGCAGGTCGCCATCGAGTACGCGCAGAAAGGCATCCGAGTGAACTCCGTCCATCCCGGTGCGGTGCGCACGCCTTTGACGCAGGCTCTCGTCGACCAGCTCGGCCCGGAGTTCATGGAGAGCTTCTACGCATCCGTCCCGATGCACCGCATCGCTGAGATGAAGGAGGTCTCCGATGCCGTGATCTTCCTCGCCTCCGACGAATCCTCGTTCATCACCGGCACTGAACTGGTCGTCGATGGCGGCCTCCTCGCACTCTGACCGAGTGCGCCACCTGCAGAGAGGAAAGAAATGACCCGCACATACCTCGTCACCGGTTCCGCATCGGGCATCGGGAAGGTCACGGCCGCCGCACTGTCCGAGCGGGGACACCACGTCATCGGCGTCGACCTGAAGAACGCGGACATCGAGGCGGACCTGTCGACGGCCGAAGGCCGCCACGAGCTCGTCCGTCGCGCGTCAGAACTCAGTGGAGGCGTCCTTCACGGCGTCCTCGCCGTGGCCGGGCTCGTCATCCCGCGTCCGGTGACGGTCGCCGTGAATCACTACGGCGCGGTGGCCACCTTGGAAGGCCTGCGGCCGCTTCTCGCGGCCGCAGAGAACCCGCGCGCCGCAGTCGTCTCGTCGCTCGCCGCTCTCGAGGAAGTCGACGACCGGCTGCTCGACATCATCGAGACGGGATCCGAAGCCGACGCCATCGCCTACGCCGATACGCTCGGCGCCACCGCCAATGCCACCGGCTCGAGCGTGCTCTACACCACGTCCAAGCGCTCGGTTGCCCGATGGGTTCGGCGGACGGCGTCCACCGATGACTGGGCGCGCGCAGGCATTGCACTCAACGCCGTGGCTCCCGGCGTGATCCTCACCCCGATGACGGCCGCAGCGCTCGAGACGGAGGAGGGCCGGGCCGCCCTGGATGCAGGAGCCCCCGCGCCCTTCGGTGGCCCCGCCGCAGACCCCGTCGCCGTGGCCAACCTGCTCGCATGGCTCACCAGCGAGGAGAACCTGTACGTGACCGGACAGATCATCTTCGTCGACGGTGGAGCCGAGAGCATTCGCCGCCCCGATCTGGTCTAGCGCCCTCGTCAATCAGCTGCGCGCGTCGGCATCGACATGTGCGAGAGCGCTGCACGCGGGGTCGGTTGCGCGAGAGCGACGGACCCCGCCTCGAGCGCGGCCGCAGTGACGAGCCCGTAGGTCAGAGCTCGTCCCACGGGGTGAACTCGACCGTCACGTCGTCGCCGTCGATCGTGTACGTGCCGATCAGGTCGGTCTCGTAGTCGGTCGTGCCCGTCCCGGACGAGGTTCCTCCCTCCGGGCGGTACCAGAAGATGACATCGACCATGAATCGGTGGCCGGTGCGAAAGGCCACGTCGTACGGCGCCTGGATGACCCCGGTCGTCGAGGGATCCTGCTGCCTCAAGAGCAGAGGACAGGCGGCATCCACCGAGGTTCCGGGTTCGACACAGGCGGCGGCCTGCACGCTCGCCGCATCGAGCAGGGCCGTCTGCAGTGCCTCCGTCGCGGCCACCGAGAGTTCGGCCGTCGCTGTCGGCGGGATCGCTGTCAGCGCAGCGGGCGCGATTGTGAAGTAGGTGCCCATGTCCGGGCCGGTCAGCTCGTAGACGGCGGGATACACCTGCACCGGCTCCGACCGGGAGTCCGCAGACACATCGGCGACATCTTTCACCGCGAGCTCGAGTTCGGTACCGGCAAGATCGACCTGCTCCACACCCGTGAGGGAGATGCTGTCTCGCACGGCCACGGTCGCCTCGACCGTCAGCGGGGCGTCCGGGCGCCATCCCGGCTGCAGCAGCCAGAAGGCGCCGGCATCCCTCGTCATCGTGAACGTGTGGGTGAAGGTCTGCGAGGCGAGCTCCATCTCAGCCGTCACCTCGGCGGTGCCACCCTCCCGCATGGTCGTGGTGACGGACACCACCTCGATGCGTTCGGTGGCGGCACCGAGGACGTCGTCGGTCAAGTACGCCGCATCGATGCCGGAGGCGTCCGGGTCGACGATCTGCGCGGCGGCAGACGCATCGCCATCGGCGATCGCGGCCAGGTACGAGGTCACCGTCTCCGACGGATCACCGGCATTCGACACCAACGCTGCCGCGGTCAGATAGCCACCGAGCGCAAGCACGACGGCACCCACCGTGATCCAGACGCGCCGCCCGCGGCGTGCCGCAGGCGACGTCGGTGAACTGCCCGTCGTCGAAGTCGTCGTCACTGGTCCGATCCCCGTTCCTCAGGTCCTCATCGAGCTTTCCCCGTCAGACTACGGCGTCACCCGGATGCCGACGGGAGGTCGCCGACACGTCGCCTGACCGAGACGGCAGAGCCGTGCTCTCCCGCTGCATACCCTCGCTTCCGCCCGATGCTCTCGGTACGCTGGCGGGTAACGCGCGCGATCCGGAGGGGACCTGCGCCGGCGGAGGGGGAGAGAATGGGCAGTCTTGCAGATGTCACGGGCCGGCTGAAGAGAGCCGCCATCGATGCGTGGATGGCAGAGAACATCTACACGCAACTGGACGACAAGTACATCGCCTCGTACGGGCCCGCCGAGCAGTACGAGGTTTCTCGTCCCTCGGATTCGGGGCCGTATACCTGCTCCGTGACATCCGACGCTGTCTGGGGAGTGGGGTACTCCGAAGAACCCGACGAGACCGAAGAGCGAATCGACCGCATGCGCTCCCAGCTCCAGGAGGGCTGGGACACGATCGTCACGTCCATCGATGACGCGGTCCTGGACTGGGAAGAACTTCCCGAGGCCTCGTCGATGGACGATGTCGACACCGCGTGTGCGACCATCATCTCGAAACTCGGCGGAGCGACGATGCAGGACGCATCGTCGGTGATGACGGTCGGAGGCGACCTCGCCAGCGCCATGAGCCGGATGTTCCTCGAGTCCGACTGCATCGCCAGCCCGGCCCTCAATGACTTCAAGACGCGATACATCGACGAGGGCGGACTCCGGTCACTCCGGTTGACCGCCATGGTGGAGGTGGTCCAGCAAGCGGCCCTCGCCGAGCAGAACGTCCTCCTCAAGGCGAAGGAAGACCTCGATGAGAGGCTGGAAGGCCACGTCGACGCGTTCCAATCACTCTCCGGTCGAGGTGGCGGAGACCCGAAAGCCGTTCTCGCGGTCGTCGGGGCGGCCATCGCCGGCGCCGCGTTGTTCGTGCCCTCCGGCGGAACCAGTGCGCTCGTGCTCGCGGGTGGGGGAATCCTCGTCGGCCTCGCCGACAAACTCACTCCGCCCACGGCCGCCGTCGAGGAGAGCATCAGCTTCTCCGACGTCGAGGGAGGGCTCTCCTCCCTCTCATCGAGCCTCCGTGAGCTCTCCAGCGCTCTTCACGCTGAAGAGACGTCGCTGCGCACGGCATTGAACGAGACGGCGGATTCCGTTCGGGCGAACTCCGCTGCCTTCATGCTGACCCCCGCTCCGGTCTACGACCTCCTTCCCGCCGCTGACCTGCACGTCGAGCCGGCTCGGGCGTACAACCTGGCGCGTTCGTACATGCCCAATGCCGCCGAACACGCCCGGGGACAGGCCGACCCCGTCGTGCAGCTGGGCGCTTCTTTCGCCGAGAAGACCACTCGGCCCTACGCGGTCGGCTCGAGCATGAACGGACCCGGCAACGCCGTCATCTCGGTCACGACGATGACCAGCACCCTTCTGCAGGAGTTCGCCTACGACCTCGACAACGGTGCGCGCAACCTCGATCTCGCCATCCAGGACTACGAGGCGTATGAAGAATCCACCGCAACGGATCTTCAGGCGATCGCCGAGCAGATAGCCTCCGGCTCCACGCACACCGGCGCGCAGGACGACGAACTCATCGCACCGTCGCACGCCTCCGGTGGCGTGAGCATTCGACAGCTCATGGAGTGACGGCGCTCACGGCCGAACTTCCCATCCGATTCCTCCTCGACTCCGAACAGAAGGAGATGGGCCCGTTCCCGCGCGCCCGAGAGGAGCCCCGATGATCGAGTCATCGACCCCACCGCTTGCATCCCTCGACGGGTATCGCAACATCACCGACCTGCTGGTCGCGCGCGCCGCAGCGGCTCCTGATCACGTGGCCTTCGAGGTCTCGGGGGCGGATGCCACCGCCTCATGGCGCCCGATCACGACCCGGGAGTTCTCGGATCAGGTGCGCGCTCTCGCCAAGGGCTTCATCGCTCGGGGCATCCGGGCCGGCGATCCTATCGCCATCATGGCCCCGACCCGCTATGAGTGGGCCGTCGCCGACCTCGCCGCCTGGTTCGCCGGTGCCGTCGTCGTGCCGATCTACGAGACCTCCTCGCCCTCGCAGGTGAACGCGATCATCGCGGATGCCGGCGTGCGTCTGGCTGTCGGCGGCACCGTGGATCACGTGGCGCTCCTCGACGCGGCGCTCGCGCAGACGGACGACGAGACCTTCGGCGCATGGACCATGGATGCCGCGGCATCCGGCACTCTCCCGGACCTGGTCTCGCACGGCGTCGACGTGACCGACGAGGAGCTCGAGGCCCGCCGGGCGCTCGCCACCCAGGACGACCCCGCGACGATCGTCTACACGTCGGGCACCACGGGTGAGCCCAAGGGTGTCGTGCTCACGCATCGGAACTTCCTCGGACAGGTGCTCAACATCGCCGCCGCGTACCGCGAGATCGTGAACGAGGACGGCAACACCGTCATCTTCCTTCCGCTCGCCCACGTCCTGGCCCGCGGACTGCAGCTGATCTGCCTGGCGAGCGGCATGCGCATCGCGCACCTCTCCGACCCGTCGACGGTCGTCGCGACGCTCGACACCCTGCGTCCGACGTTCCTCGTCGTGGTGCCGCGGGTGCTGCAGAAGATCCAGGCGGCGGCCGCCGACAAGGCAGCTGCCATGCACCTCTCGGGTGTCTGGGCGAAGGCCGTCTCGACGGCTCTCGCCTGGGGCCGCCGTGAAGAGCGGATCGATGCGGGCCGCCGCATCTCGAAGGACCTCGGCCTCACGCTGCGGCACCGCTTCTTCGATGCGCTGTTCTATCGCCGCCTGCGCACGGTGATGGGCGGACGCGTCGGATACATCCTGTCGGGCGGGGCCGCCCTCGACGCCGACCTGTCGCTCTTCTTCCGGGGCATCGGCGTTCCCGTCATCGAGGGCTACGGGCTCACGGAGACGACGGCGCCGCTCACCGGCAACCTGCCCGGACGCATCGCCTCGGGAACCGTCGGTCCACCGCTGCCCGGCCTCACGGTGCGCATCAGTGAGGAGGGCGAGGTGCTCGCCCGCGGCGTCGGTGTCTTCGACGGCTACCGCAACCCGGCTCACGACGAGGGCTCCTTCGTCGACGGCTTCTTCCGCACCGGCGACCTCGGGCGACTCGACCCGCAGGGCCGGCTGGTCCTCGAAGGCCGCCTCAAAGACGTGATCGTGACCTCGAACGGCAAGACGATCGTGCCGACCCGCTGGGAGAGCGCCGTCGAAGCCGATCCGCTCGTCTCGCACGCCGTGATGGTGGGCGAGGGCAAGCCGTATCTCTCGGCGCTTCTCGTGCTCGACCCCGAACAGACCCTCGCGTGGGCCACAGCCCAGGGCACCAGCATCCCCGCGGTCACCCAGCCCGACATCCGCGAGGTGAACGACCCGGCACTGCGCGCTCACCTGCAGCGCGCCGTCGACGCCGCCAACGCGCTCGTGGCGCGCAGCGAGCAGGTGCGTCGCTTCAGCGTGGTGTTCGCCGACCTCGAAGACCGCGGTCTGGTCACCCCGACCATGAAGCTCAAGCGGAGCGTCGTGCTCGATCGCGCGGCCGTCACCGTCGAAGACCTGTACCTCTGAGAACCGGAAAGAACACGATGTCCTCCCCCACCCCCACCAACGCCAAGTCCTCGCGGTCGTCCCTGATCGCGATCATCGTCGCGCTCGTCATCGGAGCGCTCGTCGCCGTCGCCGGCAGCCAGGGCGGCGCGACGCTCGGCGGCATCCCCCTGTTCGCGCTCGCTGTCGCCGCGGCGTACGCGATCCAGATCCTCGCGTTCATCCCGGCGATGATCCTGCGCACCGAGCGCTTCTTCGACCTCACCGGCAGCCTCACCTTCTTCGCGATCTCCCTCGGGCTCGTGCTGCTGACGCCGATGCCCGACGCGCGCAGCTGGATCCTCGCGGCGATGGTGATGCTGTGGGCGGTGCGCCTCGGTTCGTTCCTGGCGATGCGCGTGCACAAGGCGGGCTCCGACGGCCGTTTCGACGAGATCAAGGGATCCCCGGTGCGCTTCCTGCAGGTGTGGGTGATCCAGGGCGCCTGGGTGTCGATCACCGCGGCAGCGGCATGGATCGCCATCAGCGCGGATGCCGCAGCCCGAGCTCCCCTCGGATGGCTGACCGTCGTGGGAATCGTCGTGTGGGCCTTCGGCATGGTGATCGAGATCGTCGCCGACGCACAGAAGTCGGCCTTCCGCGCAGACCCGAGCAACAAGGACGAGTTCATCCGCACCGGCCTGTGGTCGCGTTCGCGTCACCCCAATTACTTCGGCGAGATCGTGATCTGGGTGGGCGTCTTCCTCACCGCGGCCCCCGTGCTCGTCGGGTGGCAGTGGGTCGCGCTGCTCTCGCCGCTGTTCGTGATCCTGCTGCTCACCCGGGTGAGCGGCATCCCGCTGCTCGAGGCCCGCGCCGAGAAGAAGTGGGGCGATCGCGCCGACTACATCGCCTACCGCGAGAGCACGCCGTCGCTGATCCCACGGCTCACGCGCCCGACCGCACGCACGACCGCCGCCTAGCGGATGCCGGAGGGCAGCCGTCGACGCCCGGCCCCGCCCTCAGGTAGATCAGAATCCCGGTGTATTAGGCTCCCGTGGTGACGCTCGACGAGCCTCGTCACGGCCATGTTCAGGGGGGAACACATGTCATTCGCGATATCACCGGCGGCACTCACCGACCATGCGTCCGCTCTGCGGACCTGTGCGGAGTCCACGTCGACCGCCAAGTCCTACGCCTCGGAGCACCTGACCCTCGAGCTGTACGAGATGGGTCTCGTCTTCCAGCAGGCACGGGGCAAGGTGCATGAGCTGCGCGACGGCATCAGGTCGTACCTCGACACGCTCAACACCGCCGACACCGCCTCGGCCACCGAGCTCGACGCCACGGCCGCACGGTCGATCGAGCTCGACGACGCGGTCGAGGCCGAACTCGACGCCGCCTACCCCGACTCCGGCGCCGCAGTGCCCCTGCCCGCCGACAGCTCCCCCGGCGCCGTGTGCATCGCCCCGCCCGAGACTGCTCTGGTGGCTCCGCCGACCTCGGCGCCCACCGACCTCGCCACCGAGATCCTC
>NZ_DALZXX010000065.1:0-16033 GCF_031988965.1 Microbacterium sp. | reverse complement strand
GTCGCGCTCAGCGGCTTCGAAAGCCGCGAGATCGGGGTCGACCGCCGGATCGGCGGACGGGGTCGCGGCGTCGGCCGCGGTGGTCTCGGCCGGAGTGGCGGCGACGTCTGCACGCGCGGCCTCAGCGGCTTCGAGACCAGCGTTCGCGCTGTCGACGACGTCGTTGACGTCCTTCGGCCGCTCGGGCTGGGGAACCTCGGGGTCACTCATGGGGTGCGCCTCTCATCGGGTGTGTGCTCTGCGAGGTTACCGCCGCGGGACCGCGCCCGAACGCAGGCGTGCCGACGTGTCGCCATACCGCGTGATCACAGGGCAGGAGCGGCCTCGCCGCCTCAGGGGAACAGCGAACGGAGCGCGTCGCCGACGAACGCCTCCAGTGTCGGGAACATCGGGATCGCGAACCAGATCAGCGCCGCGACCACCCCCGTGCAGAACACCGCGGCGATCCAGCTCATCGCCGAATTGCGTCCCCCGATCCGTGCCATGAGACCCACCGTACGACCAGGCCCGACAACCGTCCGCTCGCAACGCCGAGACGGCGCGCGCACTCGGTCCTGGGCGCACGGTCTCGGGTGCGCGAGCCCGGGTGCTCAGCCCTTGGTCGCGCCCGCCGTCAGACCGCCCACGATGTACCGCTGCAGGAATAAGAACAGGATCATCACCGGAACGGCCGCCATGACGGCGCCCGCCGAGAACGCCGACCAGTCCGCGTAGCGCGGATTCGCGACGAGCTTGGTGAGGCCCACCACGAGCGTCTGCTGCTCGACGTCGACCAGCATGACGCTGGCGATCACGTACTCGTTGACCGTGCCGATGAACGACAGCAGCGCGACGACCGCGAGGATCGGTGCCACCAGCGGCAGGATCATCGTGAAGAAGATGCGCGCGTGGCCCGCGCCGTCGATGCGGGCGGCCTCGTCGAGCTCCATGGGGAGCGTGTTGAAGAAGCCGTACATCAGGTAGGTGTTCACGCCGAGCGCGCCTCCCAGGTACACGAGGATCAATCCCGTGTGCGTGTTGAGCCCGATCGCCGGGAACCAGTCGCCGAGCGTCGTCATGAGCAGGAAGATCGCGACCACCGCGAGCAGCTGCGGGAACATCTGGACCACGACGATCGTGACGAGGCCTATGCGCCGGCCCGCGAAACGCATGCGCGAGAAGGCATATGCCGCGCACGCGCCGATGAACACCGTGACCGCACCCGTCACGACGGCGACCAGGAGGGTGTTCAGGAACCACAGACCGTAGGGATTCTGCGGATCGCTGAGGATGCGTACGTAGCTGTCGATGCCGAACGCCGAGAACAGCTGGTTCGATCCGGTCAGCGTGCCGTTCGGGTTGAGCGACGCCGACACGACGTACAGCAGGGGGAAGAGCGCGAAGGCGCTGACGACGATCGCGACGACGTGACGCCATCCCGTGTCGGCGATCCAGAAGCGGAATCCGTGACGGCGTCGACGCGGGGCGCGGCCGGGCGAGACGGTCACGGAGGCGGCGGTGCTGAGGTCGGTGGTGCTCATGTCAGTTCAGCTCCTCGAGGGCCTTGGTCTTGCGGAAGCTGATGATCGAGATCGTCGCCACCACGATGAAGATGAGGATCGTGAAGGCGGATGCCAGGCCGTAGTCACGGGTCTGGCCCGTGAACGCCACCTTGTAGACCATCGAGATCAGGATGTCGGTGTGCCCGACGGGGATGCTGACGTCGTCGAACCGCGGCCCGCCCTTGGTCAGCATGTAGATGAGGTTGAAGTTGTTGAAGTTGAACGCGAACGAGGAGATCAGCAGTGGGGCCACCGTCACGAGCAGCAGCGGCAGCTTGATGCGACGGAAGATCTGCCACGGGTTCGCGCCGTCCATCACGGCGGCCTCGTTCACCTCGTCGGGGACGCCCTGCAGCGCTCCCATGCAGACGAGGAACATATAGGGGAAGCCGAGCCACAGGTTGACCAGGAGCACCGAGACCTTGGCGAGGGTCGGATCGGTGAGCCAGGGGATGTCCGCTCCCCCGAAGATGACCTGGTTGATGAAGCCGAAGCTCTCGTTCATCATTCCGGCCCACACGAGCGCCGACAGGAAGGCCGGGAAGGCGTACGGCAGGATCAGGATGATGCGGTAGCCGTTGCGGAACCGCATGCGGGTGTTGTTGAACACCAGCGCGAGCAGCAGTCCGAGGAAGAACGTCGTCGCCACCGACAGCAGCGCGAAGACGAACGTCCAGATCGTCACCGAGATCAGCGGGCCGCGGATGTTCTCGTCGCTCACCGCGCGGATGAAGTTGTCGAAGCCGACGGTGGTCTGCCAGCCGGGCATGAGCGTCGTGCCGTCGTCGGCGGTGAATGCGCCCTCTCCCGTGTCGGAGTAGACCGCGCCGGTGTCCGAATCGGTGATCGTGTCGGCATCCGCGTCGTACTCGAGCGTCGACACGTACAGATACCCGCTCTGCCCGTCGGGTGCGCGCAGGCTGCCGTCGTTGGGGTCGTCGCTGAACGGCACCGACAGCGCCTCGAGCTCTTCGGAGAGGGTGAAGACCGTCGCGAGCGGGAGCGTCGTCCAGCCGTCGACGGCGACGGCCCGTCCGCCCTCGAAGTCCGCGTCGACCTCCTGCAGCGACTGCTCGCTCGTGCCGAGCAGGGCGTCGCCGGATTCGGGATCGGTCACGAGCAGGCCGTACGTGCCGAACTGCTCGACCACGGTCACCGGGTAGGTGGCGGAGTCCTCGACCCGCTGCTGCGCCGACGCGAGCAGCGAGGAGATCGCCTGGTCCTTGGTGCCGTTGTGCCCGGTGCCGTAGTTCGTGAACCCGATGTAGCCGGTGTACAGCAGCGTGAACACCTGGAAGAGCACGAGGAAGATGATGCCCGGCGTCAGATACTTCGCCGGCACGCGCTTGCGTGAGAAGTAGATGTAGTTGACGAGGACCGTCACCGCGACGACGACCCCGAGGATCAGCCATTCCTGCTGTCCGAAGAGCACGAAGACCGCATAGAGCGCGATCGCGTCGACCACGGCCAGCAGCAGGATCTTCAGCAGCATCCATCCGATCGGTCCGGAGGCCGCCTCGGCGATCCTCGCGGCCTGGCGCTGGCGCTTGTTCAGTGGAGCCGTGGGCTCAGCGGTTTCTGTCATGTCGTCCCCGTCGTGAATCTGCCGGGGCGGACGAGGTCCGCCCCGGCAGGGATCGTGCTGAGTTGTGTTACTTGATCGCCGCGGTCACGTCGTCGACGAGCTTCTGCCACGTCGTCGTCGGGTCGGAGCCGTTGATGATGGCCGCCTCGGCGACACCCCAGAACTCCCAGACGGCACCCATCGCGGGGATCGCGGGCATCGGGACGGCGTCGGCACCGACGGCCTGGAAGCCGGCGATGATCGGGTCGGATGCGGCGGTGTCGGCAGCAGCGGTCAGCGCGGGGAGGATGTTGCCCGCCTCGAACAGCTCGAGCTGCACCTCTTCGGTGCCGAGGTAGTTCACGAGGAAGTCGTTCGCGGCCACCTTGTTCTTCGACTCGGAGCTGACGAAGAAGCCCTTCACGCCGGCGAACGGCGAGGCGG
This sequence comes from Microbacterium sp., assembly GCF_031988965.1. Lineage (GTDB taxonomy): Bacteria > Actinomycetota > Actinomycetes > Actinomycetales > Microbacteriaceae > Microbacterium. The sequence continues at coordinate 12,484 of NZ_DALZXX010000065.1, read as the reverse complement.
TCTCACCGGTGGGGCTGGGGACGGGGTCGATCGCGACGTTGATGCCTGCGTCGGTGGCGGCGCCGACGTTCCACGGACCGGTCAGCCAGAAGGCAGCGGTGCCGTCGAGGAACTGCTGCTTGGCGATCTCACCGTCGATGTCGGTGTTGAGCGTGCCCGCGGTGCCCTGAGCGGCGAGCCAGTCGGCGAAGGCGAAGCCGCCCTCGCTGCCGAGCTGCAGATCGGCGGCGTCGTAGCTGCCCGAGTCGTCGGTGCCGAAGACGGGGGCACCCGACGCGGTCTGGAACGGGTAGAGGTGGTAGGGGTTGCCCTCGGTGCCCTGCTCGACCACGAACGTGCCCTTCGAGACCATGTCGTCGAAGCTCGTGGGTGCAGTGGGGACCAGGTCGGCGTTGCGCAGCACGGCGATGTTCTCGACCGCGTACGGGAGCATGTACACCGTGCCCTCGTAGGTCGCGGCCTGCAGCGCGACGGGCAGGTAGTCGGCGGCGGAGTCGCCGAGCTCGAGCGGGGCGACGACACCGTTGGTCGACAGCTCGCCGAGCCAGTCGTGCGCGCCCATGACCACGTCGGGGCCCTTGCCGGTCGGCACCTGCTGGATGAAGTCGTCCTTCAAGTCGTCGACGGACTTGCCGACGAGCTCGACGGCGACGCCGGTCTTCTCCTCGTACGAGTCGGCCGCGGCCTGCAGTGCGTCCACGCGCTCGGCGTCGACCCACACGGTCAGCGTGCTGCCGCTGCCGCTGTCGCTCTCGGCTGCGTCGTCGCCTGCACCGCCGGTCGAGCAACCGGCAAGCGTAAGAGTCGAAACGATGGCGATGGCGCCGGCGGCGGCGATGCCCCTCTTGTTCACCTTCATTGGTGTGTGCCTCTCTGAGTGCTGATGACCTGCATGGACTGCAAGCGCTTACAGTATGCACAAGATTCTACCCGATTCCCAATGAATCGGAGCGCTGATACCAATCCGTGACCGGGAGTACGAGTGTCGACGACCATGGAAACGCTTCCAGATAAGCGTGGAATCGACCGGATCGATACACTTTGAGGTATGGCTGACAGTTCCTTTGACATCGTCTCGAAAGTGGATCACCAGGAGGCCGAGAACGCCCTGAACCAGGCCCGCAAGGAGATCGAGCAGCGCTACGACTTCAAGGGCACCGGCGCCTCGATCGCCTGGAGCGGTGAGCAGATCCTGATCATCGCCGGTACCGAGGAGCGCGCGAAGGCCGTTCTCGACGTCTTCCAGAGCAAGCTCATCAAGCGCGGCATCTCGCTCAAGAGCCTCGAGTCGGGCGATCCGTTCGCCAGCGGCAAGGAGTTCCGCATCGTCTCGACGCTCAAGGACGGCATCTCGTCGGAGAACGCGAAGAAGATCAACAAGCTCATCCGCGACGAGGGCCCCAAGGGCGTCAAGAGCCAGATCCAGGGCGACGAGCTGCGTGTGCAGTCCAAGAGCCGCGACGACCTGCAGTCGGTTATCGCCCTGCTCAAGGGCGCCGACCTCGACCTCGACCTGCAGTTCATCAACTACCGCTGATCAGGCGACGGATGAAGAGGGCGGATGCACGGCATCCGCCCCCTTCGTCGTGCAGCGGGTCGACGACGGTGCACGAGCATGCACACGTGAGCGCCCGTGCGCGCAGGAGATTCAGCGGTTCGCGGAAGGCGACGATTCCCTGGGGAGGGTTGTGGGTCTTGCTGACACTCTTCCCCAAAAGGCCACCAGCAAGACCCGCAAGTAGGCCATCACCCCAGAAGCGCGCGATCGGCACCCCAGCCAGATACGCATCGACGATCCTACTTGTATGCCAGTATACAAGTGCCGCCACGGGGATCGTCAAGAGAAGAAACTGCCAACCGCCGACTGAATCGCGCGCTACTGCTCAGCGGGATCCGCGTGGTCCTGATCGGGGGCGAGCCGGAAGTTGGCTGCGGTCTGAATCGCCACCTTCGCGGCGCCGACATCCCGCGCACGAAGCGCGGCGACGAGTGCGACCTGCGCGGCGCCGAGCAGGTTCGTATCCACCCACCGGGGCATGGACAGCCCACCCAACCGGATCATGTGAACGGTGAGCGCGACGCTCTTCACGAGAAGCGGATTGGTCGATTTGGTGACGAGGACTGCGAACAGGTTGTAGTTCGCTTGCGCAGCGCTTCCCGCGTCTCCGCGGCGTGCCGCCTCGCGGAAGTCCTCGATGTTCGCCTGCATGAGCTCGAGGTCAGCGGCGTCGATGAGAGCGACCGTCTCATCGGCTGCGGCCATCATGAGCGCCTCCCACACGACGAGAGCGTGCCGGATGGTCTGCTCGGAGACCAGCACGACTCGAGAAGTCCGACCGGCCGACGCCTCGACCAACCCGAGCTCTCTGAGCCGCTGGATCGCCTCTCGCGCCGGCGTCCGGGAGACGCCGTACTTCTTGGCGATGTCATTCTCGCTGACCGGGTCACCGGGCGCGATCTCTCCGTCATAGATCGAGGCGAGCATGTCTTCGAACACCTGGAACGCGGAACTGTTCGCGAATGCGCCAGACGGCAGCGCCAAGAGAGCCCGCTGCCGTTTGTCCACGATCCCACGCTAGCCGACGTCACTGCTCACGACCGGATCGCCGGGCGGGCCGGCGGACGCCTCTTTCCGGACCCCACCCACGGATCCCATTCCGATATATGGGGCCGGGTGCCCGAGACTGGAAACAGCCGCATCTCGGTGTGGTTGACGATGCGTCGATGCATGACGCGCTGCCGAACCACGGTCCGCGTTGCGGATCATGGTTCCCGCCTTGTGGGGACTGGGCGCAGTGCAGCTCCGTGCACGACATCGTTCGTGGCCGGCGGGCGTCCCACGCCCGCCGGCCACAGATTCCTGTCAACGAATCCCCCGAGGATGCACCGCCGACGAGCCCCCGAAAGCCCGCCGGAAAATGCACCTGTGGATTATTGGCATCGCGACCGAGTTCGTGATGTAGTGAGCGTCCGGGCACATCTTGGGGGGCCCGGAAGTGGACATGCAACTGGGGGCAATCCATGATCAGCAACAGCTCGATGACGAGTATTCGAGAGAGCAAGCAGTTATTGGCAGAGGAGGTCTTCCAGCACATCGGGGCGCAGATCGTCGACGGCGTGCTGGAACCCGGGCATCGCATCCGCGATGTCGACGTCGCCGAAGAACTGCACGTGTCGCGCACACCGGTGCGCGAGGCGCTGCAGCGGCTCGAGCGACTCGGACTCGTCACGATGTATCCGAGCAGGTACACCGAGGTCACCACCGTCACACCCGAGGTGGTCGAGCAGACGCTCGAGTTCGCGGGCTATCAGGCCGGCGTCTCCGCCCGCATGGGGGTGGGCCGGATGACGCAGGACGAGCGCGAGGAGCTCGCGACTCTCGTCGACAGGATGTGCAGTGCACTCGACGACGGCGAGCAGCTGTCCGACGCACGCTGGGAGGTCTTCTCGTTCCTCAGCGATCGCAGCCGCAACGTCCAGCACCAGGTGCTCATCAATGACGCGAGCATGGCGCTGTTCCGCAATCTCCGCTCGTGGACCCTGGCCGAAGGGGACCGTGCGCGCATGTTGCAGGTCTACCGCGATTTCCGCGCGGCGGTGCTGAGCGGCGATGCCGATGACGCAGAGCGCCTCGCTCGCGCGATGTACTACGTGTGAAGCCGTTCAGCCCACGGCCGACCAGCCTCTGACCCACCGATCGAGACGACGATACGCTTCCTCTCTCGCCTCATGGCGAGAGAGGAAGACATCGTGCAGAGCACCGTCGATCCGCTCGACCGTGACCGAGGCTCCGAGCTTCAGCGCCGCGCGAGCGATGTCGTCGACGACCAGCACGGAGTCAGCACGGGTCAGATCCTCCGACCACCGCGTGGGAGTCGCCGATCTCGACGACAGCAACACGCACACGGGCGCATCGATCGTGAGCCCGTGCGCCACCGTCGCGTGTCCCGTCAGGATCGCGTGGAACCATCCGGCGTGCACCGCCATCGTCTGCGCAGGGCGCCACAGCGGGTTGGTCTCGACCGGGTCATCAGGGTCGGCCACCTCCTGCTGTGCGCGGGTGTAGAAGCCGAGGTCGACCTGGGGCGCCACCTCGCGGGGTGCCCAGCGCGCCTGGAGTTCCGCGACGGGTGCGATCAGCGGCCTGGCCGACGCGACCTGGAACTCGAGCCACGGGCTGTTCAGGATCACGGCGTCCGCCGTGTCGGGATGACGCGACGCCCATAGGCTGAGCGTGAGCCCACCGGTCGAGTGACCGAGCAGAACGAGTCGACGCGTCGAGGATGCTCCCTCCGCACCGCGCCCCATGGCATCGAGGGCTGCAGCGATGTCTTCGTCGTAGGTCGCGAGGTCGGTGATGTACCCGGGCGTCTGGCCCTCGCGCAGACTCCGGCCGTACTTGCGCAGGTCGAGCGCGAAGAAACGCGCGCCACGGGCGGTCCAGAACCGAGCGAGCCTCTTCTGGAAGAAATAGTCGGACCATCCATGCACATACAGCACATCGACGTCGTGCAGCGGCCTGCGCCGCAGCGCACTCCCCCACCGGCGAAGATCCCACCACGGCTGCTCGCCCGGAAGCGCGCGCACGAGGGTGGCGACGACTGCCCCCTCGTCGTCCTCTCCGAGCTCGAGCGTCAGCTGCTCGAACTCGTCGCCGAGGACGTCGGGTCTCCAGTCAGCCATGCGGCCAGGCTAGCCCACGACCGGATGACTACTGCGGAGCGGGCTGGCCGATGGTCAGGCTGCGGACGACTGCCGCCGCAAGCGGTGACGGGTCGGAAGCACCGGATCCGTCGTCGTATGTCATGACTCTGACCCAATCCATGCCCACGTGCACATCGAGAATGCTCTCGCCGTGCACGCCGGTGCTCGCCTTCGCGGCATCCGCTCCCTCGACCTCGGTAGGAGTCCCTGTGAGCGTGTCGAATGCCCAGGCGCCGGCGGGAAGCGCAGTGATCATGAGGTGGCTCGAGATCGATCCGAGGTCACCACCCGCAGAGGTGAAATAGCAGATCCGGGATCCGTTCACGACCTGGTAGACCTCCGCCGGTATCCCCCATCCGCCGAAGTCGTTGAACAGCACGGACTCCTCCCCGACGAGTTCACTCACCTGTTGCTCGGTGATGAACCTCTCGCAGGGCGCTCCGACGATGTCGCTGCCGACCTGATCGACGTCGTGCACGGTCGTGGCCGCAGCGGCCGCGAGGCGGCGCATCGCCTCGTCCGCGCGCGCCGAATCCGCGGCTGTCAGAGCGGGGTCGTACACGATGGCGGAGAGCAGCACGTCGCCGTCGGGGAACTCGAACGAGCACATGCCCGCCCCGCACGTGGCTTGCTCGCCGTGGTAGCCCTGGCGTTCGGTCGCACCCTCGATCACGGCCTGCGCATCGGGCACGATCGTCACCTCCCAGTTGCGGGCCTCGTCACCGGCGGAACACGCGATGCCGCCGGCGCGCTGGAACATGTACTGAGCCGGTCCCGGGATCCAGCTCATCGTCGACACCACCGACAGCGCGGGCGCGACGGGCGTCGACGGCTCTCCGACGAGGGCGAGCATCTCGGCCGCGACGTCGTCGCAGGTCACATCGAAGGCCGGCTCCGGCGCCGTGATCGGCTCGGGCGTCGGGGTGGGAGTCGAGGTCTCGGACACGGACGCTGAGGTGGTCGGCTCCGGCTTCGAGGTGGGCTCCGCCGTGCATCCGGCGAGAAGGATCACGGCGGCGGTGCCGAGAACGAGAAGTGCACGCAGACGCATGCGCCCAGCCTAAAGACGTGTGCCCTCCGACGAGCGAAGGGCACACAACGATTCTGTGACGGTCACTCGCCTCGTGAGACGCGCACCATCTCGTCACGCGGCACGACCTTGACGCGGGCACGCTCGTGCGGTGCGCCGAGAGAGATCTCGTGCTCGTCGAGGCGGTGCCAGCCGTCGAGGTCCGTCCACTTCACGCCGCGCTCCTGCAGCAGCGCGGGGATCGCCTCTTCGGACGGGTCCTCCGGGTGCCACCACGAGCCCTGGTCGTTGATGATGTGACGCACGGTCTCCATCGCATCCGACTTGGTGTGGCCGATCAGGCCGACGGGTCCGCGCTTGATCCAGCCGGTCGCGTAGATGCCGGTCATCTGCTGGTTCGAGTCCTTCGCGAGCACCTGGCCCTCGCGGTTCGGGATCACACCGTGCTTCTTGTCGAAGGGCACGTCGGGCAGCGGCGAGCCGAAGTACCCGATGGCACGGTACATCGCCTGCAGCGGAACCTCGCGTATCTCGCCGGTGCCCACGGCGCCGCCCTGACCGTCGGGCTTCGTGCGCTCGTAGACGAGCGCGGCGACGCGCCCTGCTTCGTCCTTGCGGACCTCGACCGGACGGGCCCAGAAGTGCAGGTGCAGACGACGTGATGCGGTGCCGCCGGCGTTGTTGACCGAATCGCGCTTGCGCCACGACTGCAGGATGCGGTCGATGACCATGACCTGCTTATTGCTCGACACGGCATCCTTCGATGCTTCGTCGTAGTCGAAGTCCTCGTCGTAGACGACCATGTCGACGTCGCGCAGTTCGCCGAGCTCTCGCAGCTCGAGCGGCGTGAACTTCACCTGAGCGGGTCCGCGGCGTCCGAAGACGTGCACATCGGTGACCTCGCTGGCCTTGAGCCCCTCGTAGACGTTCTCGGGGACCTCGGTGACGAGCAGATCCTCGGCGTGCTTCGCCAGCATGCGCGCGACGTCGAGAGCGACGTTGCCGTTGCCCAGCACGCCGACCGAAGCGGCGTCCAGCGGCCACTCGCGCGGCACGTCGGGGTGGCCGTCGAACCAGCTGACGTAGTCGGCGGCGCCGTACGAGGCGACCGCGTCGATGCCGGGGATGTCGAGGGTGGTGTCGCGGATCGCGCCCGTGGCGAAGATCACCGCGTTGTAGTGCTTCTTGAGGTCGTCGAGCGTGATGTCCTCACCGAAGCGCACGTTGCCGAACAGGCGGATGTCACCGCGGTCGAGCACGTCGCGCAGCGCGTTGATGATGCCCTTGATGCGCGGGTGGTCGGGCGCGACGCCGTAGCGGACGAGTCCGTAGGGCGCCGGCAGCTGCTCGAAGAGATCGATCGAGACGTCGAACTTGCGCTCGGCCTTCAGCAGGATGTCGGCGGCGTAGATGCCGGCCGGGCCCGCTCCGACGATGGCCAGTCTGAGCTTGGTCATAGGGGGTCCTTTCGTGAGCCGTCACGTCAGGTGCATGCGGCGCGGGCCGCGGCACGATCAGCTGGAGCGTTCGACGAGGGTCTCGGCGAAGCGCGTCAGCGCCTCGCGCACGGTGCCACGCGGAAGCGGGGCGAGCGCGTCGATCGCATCCTGAGTCCAGGAATGCGCGAGCGCGAGGGTCTTCTGGGTGCCTGCGTGATCGCGCAGCTCGGTGAGCGGTCCGTCGAGGATCGACGGGTCCGCTCCCTCGGCGATGCGGGCGACGCCGTCGTCGATGCGCGCGGCGAGGTCGATCGACGCGTCATCGGTCTCGGCCTTGAGCAGCAGATACGGCATGGTGGGCACGCCGGCGCGCAGGTCGGTGCCGGGCACCTTGCCGGTGTCCTCAGGCTTGGCCGAGAGGTCGATCACGTCGTCGAGCAGCTGGAACGCCACGCCGATCTTCTCGCCGTAGACGCGCAGCGGCTCTTCGTACTGCGCGGGCGCGTTCGAGAAGATGACGCCGCCCTGCGTGGCCGCCGCGATCAGAGAGCCGGTCTTGTCGGCCAGCACCTGGATGTAGAACTCGATGGGGTCGTCGTCGGGCTGCGCACCGATCGTCTCGTGCATCTGCCCGAGGACGAGTCGCTCGAACGTGTCGGCCTGCAGGCGGATCGCTCGCTCGCCCAGACGAGACATCAGCTGGCTCGCACGCGAGAACAGGATGTCGCCGGTGAGGATGGCGATGTTGTTGCCCCACACCGTCTGTGCCGCGGGCACACCGCGGCGACGGTCGGCGCCGTCCATGACGTCGTCGTGGTACAGCGAGCCGAGGTGGGTGATCTCGAGCGCCTTGGCGACGTCGATCACCTGTTCGGTGTTGCCGTCGCCGAGCTGGGCCGCGAGCAGCGTGAGCACGGGACGGATGCGCTTGCCACCGGCCTCGTACAGATACCGACTCGCGGCGTCGGCCAGCGGGTCGGCGACGCGCACGTCGTCGGCGAGGCCCGTCTCGACCTTCTCGAGACCGTCTTCGATCGCCTGCGCGACGCGACGGCCCGCAGTGCCGATGAAGACACGGTCGCTGAAACCGAGACGGCTCGCCAGTCGCGAACCAGGGGCTACGCGGCTCGAAGTCACGCTCTCACCCTACCGTCGTCAGGCGTGCTGGTTCTCGACGTGCTCACGCGGATGCGCTCGCTTCGGGCTTGCGTGCACGGTGCAGGGCCACGATGCCGAAGGAGAGGTTGCGGTACGCGACGTCGGTCCAGCCGGCCTCGCGGATCCATGAGGCGAGCTTCTTCTGGTCGGGCCAGTCGCGGATCGACTCGTTGAGGTAGTCGTAGGCGTCGCCGTTGGTCCCCGCGACGCGGGCCACACGCGGCAGCACCTGCGAGTTGTAGAAGCGGTACCCGGCGCGGAAGAGTCCGCTCGGCGGCGTGGAGAACTCGTTGATGATGAGGCGACCGCCAGGCTTGGTCACGCGGAGCAGCTCGCGCAGCGCCTTCTTCGGGTCGTTCACGTTGCGCAGCGCGTACGACATCGTGACGGCGTCGAACTCCTCGTCATCGAAAGGCAGATCAGTGGCATCCGCCTGGACGAACGAGAGGTTGCGGAGGCTGCCGTGGCGGCGCTGCCCCTCGGCGAGCATGCCCGGCGAGAAGTCGGCGGCGACGACCTGCGCCCCGCTGCGCGCGAGGGATGCCGACGACGACGCGGTGCCCGCACCGAGGTCGAGGATCTTCTCCCCCGGCTTCGGAGCGACGGCGCGGGTCGTGGCCGCACGCCAGAGTGCGTCGTTGCCGACGGTCATCGCGGTGTTCGTGCGGTCGTAGCCCGCGGCGACCTGGTCGAACATGCCGCTGACGCGGGCGGGGTCCTTGCCGAGATCGGCGCGGTTGGCTTCGTTCGGGGTCACGGGTCCAGTCTAGGCGCGAGCCCTGGGCGCCAGCCGCAGAGCATCCAGACGATCGAGCCAGACGTCGGCGGTCGCGTCGTCGAAGGGAGCCGTCTGCGCCCGAACCCTGTGCTCGAGGTCGAGCGCGAGGTCTTCGAGCCGCGTCATGACGTCGGCCGGATACCCGAACCGCGCACTGTGCTCAGCCCACTCGTCACGATCGTCGACCCAGGTGCCGCGCTCTCCGATGACACGCACGACGTCGAGGTCCATGTCGATCCCGACCGCGAGCAGCGGATCGTCGGACCAGCCGATGTCCCACCCGAGGTCGATGTAGACGCGCATCCCCTTCGGGTGGTCGCGGTTCACCGTCAGCGCGTAGTCGGGCTGCCGCGGGATGAGAGTGACGTTCGGGGTTGCCGCGTCGAAAGCCGCACCCGGACGTGCGCTGTGCCACCCCGTGGGCTGCCCGACCCAGTCGCCCCAGTCGTCGGAGCCGAGGTAGACGCACTCGTGGCGCCAGTGCGGAGAGCCGTCCCACTTGCTCCACTGGAAGACCATCTCGGCGCCGGGGGCGGGGCGTGCGTCACTCATGGCCCCAGCGTAAGCCGAGGTGGGAGTGATGGGCGGGCAGTGCGGCATCGCATGCAGGGCGGGCCACGGAGCCGGACGCGAGCCGGGGAACTAGGCTGGAGAGGTGAGCAGCAGGCTGGTCGTGGAGACTCGTGAGATCGATCCGGTCGAGGATCTCCTGGCCTATGCCGACCCGGCGAATCCCCTCGCGTGGCTGCGCCGCGGCGACGGCATCGTGGCGGTCGACGGCGGCATCGTGGCGACCATCAGGATTCCCGCGGGCACTGAGCAGCTGCGATCCCAGGCGATCGCGACCGCATGGCGCGACCTCGCACAGGATGCGGAGATCACCGATCCCCTGACGTTGCCGGGCACGGGGCTCGTGGCCTTCGGAGCGCTGACATTCGACGAGGACTCGGCAGCGGACAGCGTGCTGATCGTGCCGTCGCTGATCGTCGGCAGGCACCGCGGCCGGACGTGGGCCACGAGCATCCGACGCTCGGCCAGCACCGACACCGGGTTCCCGGATGCCGCGACGCAGGCGTATGGGCCGCACTGGGCGGGCACGGTGGGTCCGGGCGACCAGAGTCCGCAGGGGTATCAGGATTCCGTGCGACGCGCACTCGAGCGCATCGGGGCGGGTGAGCTGAGCAAGGTCGTGCTGGCGCGCGACCTCACCGGCAGCATCCCGGCCGGGTCGGACCTGCGCCGACTCGTGCGCGCGCTGTCGACCGGCTACCCCGACACCTGGGCGTTCGCCGTCGACCGGCTGATCGGCGCGAGCCCCGAGACCCTCGTCACGGTGCAGGAGCGCACCGTGACCGCACGCGTGCTGGCCGGGACGATCGGACGCGGCGCCGACGCGGATGCCGACACCGAAGCATCCGCTCATCTGGCCTCGAGCACGAAGGATCTCGACGAGCACCAGTACGCCGTGCAGAGCGTGCTCGCGTCACTGCGTCCGCACACACGGGCCCTCGCCGCGAGCGAGCAGCCGTTCCTGCTGAAGCTGCCGAATCTCTTCCACCTGGCGACCGACGTCGAGGGAGAACTGGCCGACGGCGGCTCGTCGCTCGACCTGGTGGGTGCCCTGCATCCGACGGCCGCCGTCGCCGGCACACCGACCCCCGCGGCCATCGCGGCGATCCGCGAGCTGGAGCCGTTCGACCGCGGGCGCTACGCCGGCCCGGTCGGCTGGGTCGATGCCGCCGGCAACGGAGAGTGGGCCATCGCGCTGCGCTGTGCGCAGTTCACGACCGCCGGCGAGGGCGCCGAACTGGCCGTCACCGCCTACGCGGGGGCCGGGATCGTGGCGGGGTCGGATCCCGAGTCGGAGCTGCTCGAGACCCGGGTCAAGTTCCGCCCGCTGGTCGACGCGCTCGCCTGAGTCGGCGGGGTCGCTCGGCGCGTTTCGTCTCGGGGCTCCGCTCCTCGCTCAACGACCGGGGGGTGTGTGCGGGGTCGCTCGGCGCTCGACGACCGGGGGCTCAGCTCGCGGCGAGGCGCTTCTTCTCGGCCTCGACGTCGAAGTCGGCGGCAGGCCACTGCGGGTCGATGCCCTGCAGTGCGGCGAGAAGCAGCTCCTGCACGGCCAACCGCGCGTACCACTTGTGGTTCGCCGGGATCACGTGCCAGGGTGCCACCGACGTCGAGGTGCGCTCGAACACCGTCTGATAAGCCGCCATGTATCGGTCCCACAGCAGACGCTCGTCGACATCGCCCGGGTTGTACTTCCAGTGCTTGTCGGGCCGGTCGAGACGTTCCATGAGCCGTGACTTCTGCTCGTCGGGCGAGATGTGCAGCATGACCTTGACGATGCGGGTTCCCGCGGCCGCCGCCTGCGCCTCGAACTCGTTGATCGCGTCGTAGCGGCGCTCGATCTCGTCGGCCGGGGCGAGCGAGCGCACCCGCCCGATGAGCACGTCTTCGTAGTGCGAGCGGTCGAAGACGCCGATGTAGCCGGGCTGAGGCAGTCTCGGCGCGACCCGCCAGAGGAAGTCGTGGGCGCGTTCCTCGTCGGTCGGCGCCTTGAACGCCGTGAGCGCCACGCCCTGTGGGTCGACCCCGCCCACGACGTGCCTCACGATCCCGCCTTTGCCGGCCGAGTCCATCGCCTGCAGGATCAGCAGCACCGAGTCCTTCGCGACCCCGACCCGGCTCTCGGCGAACAGGCGCTCCTGCAGATCGTTGAGCTCGTCGAGACCGCTCGCGAGGTCACGGGCCCCGTCGGCCTTCTTGCCGTGATAGCCCGGCGTGCTCGACGGATCGACGTCAGCGAGACGGAAGCCGTCGCCCACCTGCAGGATCTGGGACCACGCGTGCGCATTCATCCGTTCATCCTGCCCGGGCGCGCGGCGGACCACAACGTCGAGAGGGTTCAGCGCGTGAGCGGGACCTCGATCAGCTGACGCCCACCGGCCGGGGTGGTCAGTGCCTGATCGAGAGCCGTGCGGGTGGTGATGCGCTGGTACTCCCACCCGTATGCGAGGGCGAGCTGCTCGAGCCGCACGGTGTGCGGGGTGTAGAACGCGCGATCGAGGTCGGCGCGGGCCGCGGTGGATGCCACCTCGAGCCCGTCGAAGATCGTGCCGCCGCCGTCGTTGCCGACGATGACCTGCAGGCGCGGTTCGTCTTCGTCGGGCGGCAGCAGCAGCGGGCCGACGTCGTGCAGGAAGGCGAGATCGCCGAGGAGCACACGCGTGACACCCGGCGCTCCCCCTGCCTGACTGGCCAGGGCGATGCCGGTCGCCGTCGCGATCGTGCCGTCGATGCCGGCGAGCCCGCGGTTCGCGTGCACGGGCACCTTCTTGCCGCCGAGCACGCCGTCGGCCACGCGCACCAGTC
>NZ_DALZXX010000064.1:0-16145 GCF_031988965.1 Microbacterium sp. | reverse complement strand
CGATGACGCTGCGGCCCCCGTCGAGGTAGCCCGCCTGTCGGCGGAGCGGATCGACGCCGACGCCGCGGAAGACGTCGTCGAGGAGCACGGCGTCGCCGCCGCCGTGAGCTCCCGTGCCCTCGGGGATCGGGATGACCTGAGGGGCCTCCCAGAGCCGCTGCAGCACGACGCGCGACCCGTGCGGTCGAACTCCCTCGGTCTGCGCCGCCTCGTCGTTCTGCGCACTCGGGTCGACCACCGGCGCATCCTTGCCCCGGGCGCCGATGCCGCTCGTGGTGCGGTCAGGAGAGACCCAGCCCCGCTCCACGACATCGAGCTCGATGCGGCCCTCCGTGCCCGTGATCGCGACGCGGTATCCCTCCCAGGGGGAGTGCGCGGTGAGGGTGTACGCGAGCGAGGCTCCGCCCTCGAACCCGACCAGCACGCTCATGTTGTCCTCGATCGAGATGCCGTCCGAGAAGACGTCGCGGTCACGCAGGTAGCCGTCATGCTGCTCGGCGTCGAGGAACAGCGCCGAGAGCTTGCCGTCCGCGGCCAGATCGAGCGCGTAGGGGTCTCCCGGAAGATCACGGCCGAGTTCCGGTCGGGGAGCGAGGCCCCGTCTCTCAGCGTTCTCGCGTCCGTAGAAACGCAGCCCTCCGAGCGCGAACACCGTCGCGGGGGCGTCGTCGATCCACCAGTTGACGAGGTCGAAGTGGTGCGTCGACTTGTGCACGAGGAGGCCGCCGGACTTGTCCTTCTCACGGTGCCAACGGCGGAAGTAGTCGGCACCGTGCACGGTGTCGAGGCACCATTCGAAGTGCACCGAGGTGACCTCGCCGATGCGGCCGTCGGCGATCAGCTGACGCACGAGTGTGTTGCGCGGCGAGTAGCGGTAGTTGAACGTGACGATCAGCTCGCCGGTCGAGCGCTCGGCCGCGTCGACGATGCGACGAAGGCTCGGGGCGTCGACCGTCATGGGCTTCTCGCACACGACGTCGAGTCCGCGGTCGAGACCCGCGACGATGTAGTCCGCGTGCGTGAAGTCGGGCGAGGTGACGACGAGGACGTCGGGCTTCTCAGTGGCCACCATGCGCTCGAAGTCGTCGGCCGCGTAGGTCGCGATGGCGTCGGCGCCGAGCGAGTGCGCGATGTCGGCGTAGTACGCGGTGCGCGACTCGTTCACGTCGACGAGCGCGACGACCTCGCCGAGATCGGCATGCGTCGTCAGCAGAGCCCGGAGGTACATCTCCGAGCGTCCGCCCGTTCCGATGATCGCGTAGCGTCTGGAGGTCGGAGTCATTTCATTCCCGTCGTGGCGATGCCGTTGATCAGATAGCGCTGACCGATGAAGAAGAAGGCGATGACCGGCAGCAGCGAGACCACCGACATGGCGAACATCGGACCCCATGAGCTCGCGCCGCTCGACGAGATGAACTCGCGGAGCGCGAGCGGCACCGTGTACAGCGCCGGGTCGGTCAGATAGAGGAGCGGTCCGAAGAAGTCTCCCCAACTGGCGATGAACGTGAAGATCGCGATCGTCGCCATGGCCGGGACGGTGAGCGGCATGATCACGTTCCAGTACGTGCGGAACGCTCCCGCGCCGTCGATCTTCGCGGCATCCTGCAGCTCCATCGGAAGCGAGCGCATGAACTGCACCATGAGGAAGATGTAGAACGCGTTGGTCGCGAAGAACGCGGGCACGAACAGCGGCAGGTAGGTGTTCACCCATCCCAGCTGCGCGAAGATGATGTACTGCGGAATCAGCACGACCTGTCCGGGCAGCAGCATCGTGCCGAGCATGAGTGCGAAGAGGAACTTGCGTCCGCGGAATTGCAGGCGGGCGAAGGCGTACGCGGCGAGCGAGCAGGACAGCAGGTTGCCGACGATGTTCAGCACCGCCAGCAGCAGCGAGTTCAGGATGTAGACGTGGAACGGCTGCGACAGCGCCGTCCACCCCGCCGAGTAGTTGTCGGGGAAGAAGTTCGCGGGGATCAGGCCCACGTCGCTGAACACCTCGGTGCTCGGCTTGAACGATGCCGACAGCATCCACAGCAGCGGATACAGCATGACGAGGCCGAGCCCGACGAGGATCACGTGTCGGATGAACCGGGTGCCCGTGGTTCCGGTGCGCTCCTCGCGGTAGGACTCGCCGCCGAAGCGCTTCGTGAGCCCGCGCATCCCGGTGCGGATGATCGTGGTGTCAGTCATCGTAGAAAACCCAATACTTCGAGACGAGGAAGTTGATCGCTGTGAAGAGCGCGATCACCATGAACATGACCCAGGCCATCGCCGAGGCGTAACCCATGTCGAATCGCTGGAACCCCTGCTGGTACAGGTAGAGGTTGAAGAACAGCGTGGAGTCCGCCGGACCGCCGGTGCCGCCGCTGAAGACGTATCCCTGGGTGAAGACCTGCAGCGCTCCGATGAGTCCGAGAACCAGGTTGAAGAAGATCACCGGGCTCAGCAGCGGAAGCGTGATCGAGCGGAACTGGCGCCAGACGTTCGCGCCGTCGACGGATGCCGCCTCGTAGTACATCTGCGGGATCTGTCGAAGACCGGCGAGGAAGATCACCATCGAGCCGCCGAACCCCCAGATGCTGAGGGTCACGAGGGTCACGAGGGCCCAGTCGGGGTCGGTGACCCACCCTGGCCCCTGGATGCCGAACAGTGCGAGGAACTTGTTGACGATGCCGTCGTAGCCGAAGATCGAGCGCCACAGCATCACGACCGCCACACTGCCGCCGATCAGCGAGGGCAGGTAGAACACGCTGCGGTAGATCGGCAGACCGCGGACGCCCTTGTTCAGGAGCACCGCGATCGCGAGGGCGGCGATCAGAGCGAGAGGAACCGACACGAAGGTGTAGACGAGGGTGACGCGCGCCGACGTGGCGATCTTCGGATCCTCGAACAGCCGCACGAAGTTGTCGAGGCCGATGAACTTCGGCGGCTGCAGCAGGCTGTAGTCGGTGAACGCGAGGTACAGCGACGCGCCGAACGGGATGACCGTGAACAGCATGCCGATGATCCACGGCAGCAGGAAGAGGTAGGCCACAGGCCCGTCTCCCCGCTGACGACGGCGCTTCTTCGGCGACTGGATGCGCTCGGCCTCTTCGACCAGGTCCATCGTGCCGACGCCGGCTTTGACGATCGTGGGAGCACTCACGCGATCATCTCCTTTCCTTCTGGTGACGAGGACCGGATGCGCGGCATCCGGTCCTCGTCGGGTCTGCGTCAGCCCGCCTGAGCGAGAAGAGCGGTGGCTTCGCTGATGAACCGCTTCGCGGCATCCGCGGGTGCGGTGCGACCGAAGGCGACCTCGGTCGTGATGGATCCCAGCAGCTCGTTGACCGGCTGCGCCCCCGGAGGCTCCGGCACCTGCGGGTCGAGGTTCTCGGTCACGAGGTCGGCGACGTAGGTCACGAACGCGCTCTGCGACGGGGTCAGATCCTCGGCGACCTCGCGGGCGACGGTCTCGTTGATGGGCACGCCGAGGAAGGTTCCGCGCGCGTCGTACGAGTCGGGGTCGTTGGTGAGGAAGTCGATCAGCTCAGCCGTCTCCTCGGGGTGCTTGGTGGTGGCCGGAGCCGCCCACAGCAGCGTCGGCGTCACGGCCATTCCCGGCCGCTCGCCCTCGGTCTCGCCGGGGAGGCGGAGGAGTGCGACGGACTCGTCGCCCAGAACCGTGGCGTACGAGGGCAGACCGTTCGCAGGGATCACGGTGGTCGAGATGAGGCCCGTGCTCAGCGGCGACTCCTCAGGGGAGAACGCGCCGGTCATGTCGATGGTGCCGGCCGGCGGGAAGGCCTGGTCGTCGAGGAACTCGGTGTTCATCTCGAACCACTTCTCGACGGTCTTCTCGCTGACGCCGAGCTCGCCGTCCTCGGTATAGACGTCTTCACCGTTCTGTCGCACCCAGGTCGAGAAGGTCGGTCCCCACGACATCTCGATGTTGGACCCGAAGGTCGCGCCGCCGGATGCCTCGGTCACCGACTGGGACCAGGCATCGAAATCCTCCCAGGTCCAGGCGCGGTCGTCGGGAAGCTCGATACCCAGCTCGGAGAGCCTGGCGACGTTCGCTGCGAGGCCGATCGCCGTCGACCCCGTCGGGATGGAGAACACCTCCCCGTCAGCGGTGGTGTTGGCCTCGAGCATGCTCTGGTCGATCGCGTCGAAATCGAACTGCTCGGAGTACGCGGAGAGATCCAGGAGGGCGTTGCGGGCGGTGTACTCGCCCATCTGCTGCCCGACGAGGAACATCACGTCCGGTGGGCTGCCCGCGGCGAACTTGGTGTTGAGCTTGTCCTGGTACCCGCCGACGTCGGAGTACTCGAACTTCACGGTGACACCGGGGTTCTTCTCCTCGAAGACGTCGAGCACCTCCTCGTACATCTTCGCCTCATCGGCGTTGGCCCAGGCCATGACCGTGAGCGTGATGTCGCCGTCGGCGCTGCCGGTCGAGCCCGAGCATCCGCTCAGGGCGAGCCCGGCGACCGCTGCGATCGCGACCGTGCCGAGGACTCGGCGGTTGCTGTGTGTCGTCATTGACCTACCTCATCTGTGAGTGGGGGACCGCGTGGCGGTCCTGTCATAGTAACCGGTTTCCCGAGGACTGCGAGTCATGCTACGTCATCTCGCCACCGATGCGAAAGCGTTTTCCCAGAATTGATTCCCGGGATGAGTAACCGGTTTCCTGATACGCTCATCCCATCGCGTCCACATCGCACGAAGGAGAGCCGTGGAACCTCGCACCGCCGCGTTCACACCCGAGGGAGATCTCGTCCGCTGGATCGAGCTCCCCGGAGAGGGCGACCCGGTCGTCTACGTCCACGGACTCGGCTGCCACGGCGCCGCGACCTGGGCGGCATCCGCGGTTCGTCTCGGTCGTCGCGCGATCATCCTCGATCTTCCGGGGCACGGGCGCAGCGACCGCCCGGCGTCTTTCGCCTACTCGCTGCCCGACCTCGCAGAGGCCGTCGCGAGGGTGATCGAGGCGGTATCCGATCGGCCCCTCGACGTGGTCTCGCACAGCCTGGGTGGCTCGGCGGCGATCGTGCTCGCCGCAGCGCATCCTGAGTTGGTCTCCCGCAGCGTTCTGGTGGAGCCGGGGATCGATGTGCACCCCGTACTCCCGGGCGATCTCGGAGCGTGGACCGATGACCAGGTCGTCGCAGGAGGGTGGGATGAGCTGCTGGCCGCCGAGGTGCCGTGGCGCAGAGCCGATGTCCGTCTCGCCGATCCGCTGGCGATCGTGCGCAGCGCCCGACACATCTCTGCCGGACTCGACGGCGGTCTGCCGCGGCTGATCGCGGATTCGTCGGTGCCCACGACGCTCGTGCGGAGTCCGCTGCGCACCTACACGGCGGCGCCGGCCTTCGAATCCGCGCTGGTCGATCAGATCGTGATCTCGGATGCCGGGCACTTCGTGATGCTCGACCAGCCCGAGGCCTTCGACGGAGCCCTCCGTGCGGCGCTCGCCTGAGAGGCCCTGCGCACCGACAGAGACCCTGAGGAGACGGCAATGAAGCTCACCTATTCCACCCCTGCCACGCGGTGGACCGAGGCGCTGCCGCTCGGCAACGGGCGTCTCGGCGCCATGGCGTTCGGGGGCACGACCGTCGACCGCTTCCAGATCAACGACGACACCTGCTGGACCGGCTCGCCGGTCACTGCGCACGGCACGATGGCCGATCGCCGGGACGGACCCGAGATCCTCGCGCGTGTTCGAGACGCGCTCGCAGACGGCGACCACGCGGCGGCGACGGCGGCCGAGCAGCTTCTGCAGTCCGGGTGGAGCCAGGCGTATCAGCCCGTGGTCGACATCCTGTGGTCGACCGAGGGTGGTGCTCCCGATCGCATCGGCGACGGCTCCGAGGGAGCTGAGCCCTTTCGGTACGAACGGAGTCTCGACATCGCCGAGGCCGTGGCCGAGACGAGCTGGGAGGTCGATGGCCGTCGTGTCGCGCAGCGCGCCTGGGTGAGTGCGCCCGACGGCGTGCTGGTGATCGACCGTCGCAGCGATCGCGGCGGCCTGTCGGGGCGCATCGCCGTGGAGACCGTGCACACCGAGATCTCCCGGACGGTCTCGGTCGACGAGCTGTCTCTCGCCCTGCGGCTGCCGTCCGATGTGCGCCGAGGCGTGCCCAAGTCGGAGGATCTCGTGCGCGACCTCGCCCCGGGCGCATCTGTCACGGCCCATGTGAGGATGCGGATCGTCCACGACGGGCGATCCGACGGCGACCTGATGTTCCACGACGCCTCGCGGGTGCTGATCGTCGTGTCGACGGCGACCGACGTGGTCGACGGGCGCACACCCCTGCACGGAGAGATCGACGTTCTCGCGCGGGCGACCGGGGCCGTCGTCGATGCGGCTGTCGCGCGGGGCGTCGATGAGCTGCATGCCCGCCACATCGACGATCACCGATCGCTCTACGATCGCATGACCCTCGACCTCGGTGACACCGAGCCGCGGGTCGATGTCGCAGACCTTCTCGAGCGCACCGCCGAGACCGGCGACGACCGCAGGCTCGCCGCGCTCGTCTTCGCCTACGGCCGGTACCTCACGATCGCCGCGTCCCGTCCCGGCAGTCGGCCGATGAATCTGCAGGGCATCTGGAACGAGAACCCCCTGCCGCCGTGGCGGTGCAACTACACGACCAATATCAATCTCGAGATGAACTACTGGCCGACCGAAGCGGTGAATCTGGCGGAGTGCCACACCCCGTTGCTCGACTGGCTCGAAGATCTGGCCGAGAGCGGGACCCGCACGGCGCGCCAGCTGTACGGGATGCGGGGGTGGACCGTGCATCACAACTCGGATGTCTGGGGCTTCTCCGTCCCGGTGGGCGACGGGGCGTTCGACCCCGTCTGGTCCATGTGGCCGATGGGTGGCGCGTGGCTGGCCCGTCACGTCTGGGAGCGGTGGCAGTTCGGGCAGGACGCCGATGAGCTCCGCGACCGCGGCTGGCCGCTGATGGCCGGGGCTGCCGCCTTCGTGCTGGACTGGCTCGTCGAGATCACGCCCGGCGTCTGGGGTACATCTCCGTCGACCTCTCCGGAGAACAAGTTCTCCGTCGGCGACGTGACCACCGGCCTCACGGTCTCGACCACGGCCGATCTCGCGATGATCCGCGACCTCTTCAGCGCGTGTCTGGATGCAGCGACCGTGCTCGGCATCCATGATGACCTGACCGAGCGGATCGCTGGAATGCTTCCGACCCTGCCTGCGGAGCGCATCCTCCCCGACGGCACGATCTCGGAGTGGTGGGATGACGTCGCGGATGCCGAGCCGGGGCACCGTCACCAGTCGCACCTGTACGGAGCCATGCCGGGCGAGAGCATCCTGCCCTGGGCGCACCCCGAGTCGGCGGAAGCCGCGGGCCGCAGTCTCGACGCGCGTGGTCGGTTCACCACCGTGTCGGGCTTCGTGCGCGCCTGCGGCAGGGTGAGGCGGCGCATCGCGCGCTCGCCGACTTCCTCGCCCCGGTGGCCGACCCCGACAATCCGGGGCCCTCCGGAGCTGCAGGGCTCTACCGCAACCTGTTCTGCGCGCATCCCCCGTTCCAGATCGACGGCAACTTCGGCGTCACCGCCGCGATTCTGGAGATGATCGTGCAGTCGCACGCGGGGCGGATCGCGCTTCTGCCGTCGCTGCCCGAGGCGTGGCCGAGCGGCAGCGTCACGGGCGCACGGGTGCGCGGCGGCGGCGAGATCGGCATCCGCTGGGTCGATGGTGCGCTGGTCTCTGCGTCGCTGCGGAGTGAACCGGGGCGGGTCTTCCTCGTCGAGCGGGAGGGGGCTCTCGAGCGGTGCGTGATCCCCGAGAGCGGTGTCCTCGAGATCGCGGGAGCTTCTATCCCGCGTGCGCGGTGAGCGCCGCCTCGACCGGAGCCCACCCGTTCTCGAGCACCGCGAACCCGGCCTCGAGGATGCCGAGCTGGTCGTCGTTCTCGTTGACGAGCAGCTGCATCTGCAGCACGAAGCGCGAGTACACGCGGATCTCGGCGGTGGGGTCGTCGAGCCCGAGCTCGTCGGCGATCGCCTCGGCGAGTGCATCCTCGTGGCGGAGCCACATCTTCGCGGCGTAGTCGCGCAGGGCCGGCGTCTCGTTGAGGAAGCGCACGAAGATGCGGGTGACGTCGTTGCCGTGCTCGTCGATGTTGGCGCCGACCTCGGCCGTGTAGAAGTCGCGGATCGCGCGGTTGATCGTCACGCCCTCCGCGCGACCGCGCACGGCGGAGACGAGGCGATCGCGCTGCTCGTCGTCTTCGTCGAACACGAGCGCCTCCTTCTGGGGGAAGTGCGCGAACACCGTGGTGGGGGAGACGTCGGCGGCATCCGCCACCTCCCGGATGCTGACGTTGTCGAAACCCCGCTCCAGGAACATCATCGTCGCGACGTCGGAGATCGCCTTGCGGGTCGCCGCCTTCTTGCGTTCACGGCGTCCGAGGGGTGCGGTGTTCGTCATGACTCCAGCGTATCGCGCACTTGATACAAAACTGGCTTGACAACAAAACTGGTATTGATACAGTTTCGGAGTGACATCACCTAACCCCATGCTCGCGCGCAGCGAAAAGCGCGCCTGGATCATGCTCATCGTGCTGACGATGCTCACCGTCATCGGTATGACCGTCGTGCTCCCCGTCCTTCCGTTCGTCGTGCTGCAGTACGTCTCGCACGAGGGCGACCTCGCGATCTGGGTCGGCGTGCTCGAAGCGATCAACGGCCTCTGCGCCTTCCTGGTCGCCCCGTTCCTCGGCCGTCTGTCCGACCGCTTCGGTCGGCGACCCGTCATCATCGCCGCCGCGTTCGGCGCGGCATTCGCCATGACGCTGTTCGGCATCGGCGGCGCGATCTGGGTTCTCGTGCTCGCGCGGGTGATCCAGGGCCTCACGGCCGGCGACCTGCCGGCGCTCTTCGCCTATCTCGCCGACATCACACCTCCTGAGAAGCGTGCGCAGCGGTTCGGTCTGCTCGGGGCGCTCTCGGGCATCGGCATGATGATCGGGCCGGCCGTCGGCGGTCTCCTCGCCGCCGTGAGCCTGCAGCTCCCGGTCTTCCTCACCGCTGCCGTCGGGCTCGTCATCGCGATCCTCAGCATCTTCCTGCTCCCCGAGAGCCTGAAGCCCGAGAACCGCATCGCGCGGATCCGCGTGCGCGAGATCCAGCCCTTCGCCGTCTTCAGGAACGCGTTCGCACGCACGGAGCTTCGGGGGCTCATGATCGGCTTCGGTCTGCTCGCGCTGCCGTTCGGCTTCTTCGTCAACAACTTCAGCGTGCTCGCCCTCGACTCGATCCAGTGGGGTCCCACGCAGATCGGTCTGCTCACGGCGGCCGTCGGCATCATCGACATCCTCATCCAGGGCGTGCTGCTCGGCATCCTGCTCCCTCGCATCGGCGAGCGCGGCGTGATCGTGAGCGGCATCATCGCCCAGATGATCGGGCTGATCGGACTCGCGGTCGTCGCCTCGATCTTCGCCCAGCCGTGGGTCTTCATCGTCGGCGCGCTCATGCTCGCCGCCGGACAGGGCGCCTCGACCGCGGCTCTCGACGGAGCCATGTCGAATGCGGTCGGCGACGACGAGCAGGGCTGGCTGGGTGGAGCGACCCAGTCGCTGAACGCGGCCATGGGCACGGCTGCGCCGCTCATCGCGGGCGCGTTGTACGCCACGGTCAGCCACGCGGCGCCCTACTGGCTGGGCGCTGCGCTCATGGTGGTGGCGGCGATCGTGGTCAGCCGCGCGCACATCGCGAACACCGCGAAACGTGACCACGGCGAGAGTGCGGAAGACGCTGAGCCCGCGCTCGCCCACGCCGACAGCTGAGCCCGTCCCGCACGAGCGGCCTGAGTCCGCCGATCCCGGAGCGCGGGATGATGGATGCATGCCCACGCCCCATCGTCCCGGTCTCCGGGTCTCGGCGAACCTCACGATTCCCGAGTCCGAGCTGTCGTGGCGCTTCTCGCGCTCGTCGGGGCCGGGTGGGCAGGGTGTGAACACGGCCGATTCCCGAGTGGAGCTCGTGTGGGATGCCGCGCAGAGCGCCGCGCTCTCGCCGCATCAGCGCGAGAGGATCCTCGATCGACTCGCGGGACGACTGGTGAACGGCGTGCTGACCATCGCGGCATCCGAGCACCGGGCGCAACTGCGCAATCGTGACGCCGCACGCGAACGACTCATGACTCTCGTCGCCGAGGCGCTCCGACCGCCGGCGCCGCAGCGCCGAGCGACGAAGCCGAGCCGCGGGTCGAAGGAGCGGCGACTCTCCGCGAAGAAGCGCCGCACCGACGTGAAGCAGATGCGCAAACCGCCGCGCGACGGCTAACACGACCGATGCGGACGGCGGGTCAGTCCTTCGTGCCGCGCACCAGCTCGAGACCGGCCCCCGCGAACTGCCGCAGTGTCGCATCCGGCAGGAACGCCCGGGTGAGTGCGGTGCCGATCGCGGCGAGGTCACTCTCGTCGCGGAACAGCAGGTACATGGTCTCGTAGCGCGGGTGGAACTTCTGCTTGAAGCGGTGCAGCGAGCCGAAGCCGTAGACCGGTTCGAGGGCATCGGCGAGGCGGTCGCTGAGAGCCGCGATCATGCCCGCGTCCGGCGGATAGTCGTGGGCGAGGGGAGCGCCCGACAGCGACATGATCTCGGCACCCTCCTCCGAGAACTGTCGGGCCGATGACCCGATCAGATACTCCATGACCGGCGCGAAGCCGCCGTCGCGACGCCGCATCAGGTCGAGGGTCCATCCGCGGATGCCGCCGCCGTCGCCGTACACGGGCATCCACGACAGGAACCCGTCGACGTCGCCGTTCGGCGCGAGGGCGAGGGCGAGCCGCACCTCGGGGTCTTCCGCCTCGTCCAGGGTCCCGAGCGTGAACCGCATCTCGGGCAGGTCCTTGTCGCCGACCCAGGCTTCCGAGATCGCACGCAGCTGCTGTCGCACGCCCCACGGCTCGTCGGCCAGCCGGGTCATCCGGAACGTCATGTCTTCGCGACCCGCACGATTGAGCGAGCTGCGCACCGAGTTCCAGCGCTTCCCGGTGAACTCGAGCCCGGGCAGATCGACGATCGTGTCGTCTGCGACGACCAGACTCCGCCAGCCCTCCGGCACCGCATCCCGGGTCGCGTCGTCGGCGCTGAAGAAGCACGGAACGAGCCCGGCCAGCTCGGCGGTGCGGATGAACTCCGCGACGGCGTCGGCGCGCGCATCCGCGGGGCCGATCGGATCCGCGAGCGCCAGCGCGACACCGGCCCGGCGCTGGTACGCGACGATGCCGTCGGCGGTGCGCGCATAGCTGTTGCCGTCCCAGGTCGTCATCCACGACAGCGTGCCGCCGCCGTGAGCGCGCAGCGCGCTCTTCACATCGTCGACGGTGGGCGCGGGCTGGATGCCGAGGAGCGACTTGCGCTTCGCCCGGAACGCGCGGCGCACCGCGATCATGTACGCGAGCATGATCACCCACAGGAATCCGTTGGCGAGGGCGAGCTCGGTCTCGCCGTCCCAGCGCAGATCGATGTCGGCCTGCGAGAAGACGGTGATGAGGATCAGCACCAGTGCGGCGATCAGGATGTTGAACAGCCCGAGCAGGATCACCAGCACCCACGACCAGCGGCGCCCCCGTCGGAGGCCGGTGATCAGCACGGCGATCACGACCAGATCGATGGCCAGATCGATGAACCCGCCGGAAGCGGGTTCGGTGGGCCCGAACGGTCCGTCCGTGGCGACGAGCGTCGTGATGATCTCGACGGCACCCAGCACCAGCAGGGCGACCACGGCGATGAGGCGCTGCTCGCGCACGGTGGTCCGCTGCACGCGCAGGGTGCGGTCGGCGAACTGGATCAGCAGCACGGCGAGCAGGTGCTCGAGGTCGGCGACCGCGCCCCAGAACAGCATCGCGATGAACACGAATCCGAGCAGCACGAGCCAGCCGCGCACTCGCCACGGCGGACGGAAGAGGCCCACGGCCGCGGCGATGCACGCCATGGTTCCGCCGGATGCGCCGACGTCGAGCGCCTGGGCCTCGGCCTGCGCCCACGCCCACGGCAATTGCGACGCGAAGGCGAGCAGCAGCGCCGTCGCGAACATCGCGAACAGCTGGCCGATCCAGTAGTACGCGAGGGCGACGCGGCTTCCCCGACGGAACTCGAGATAGGCCATTCCCCAGAACCCCGAGATCGTGAAGAGATAGACCCAGGGCGCGTTCACGAAGAAGGTGCCGGTGAGGGGAGTCCACCACTTGCCGTCGAGGAAGTTCGGCAGCCCGTATGCGACGGTCTCGAACAGCGGTGTGTCTTCGAACGGACGCCACAGTCCCTGCCACGCCACGCCAACGATCAGGATGAGCAGCACCATGGTCAGCGTCGCCGGGATCCGCCGCACGACGGCGAGAACGGGATGCGCGGGGGTTCGCGTCTCGGTCATGCGCTCAGCGTAGCGAGGACCCCGCGCCGCGTGGAGTACGCCGTCGTGGCGTGTGGTGGCTCCACGCCCAGCGGAATCCCACCCCGCCGAAGATCATGAAGCCCGCTGCGAAGAGCACACCGGCGACGATCCCGCACCCGATCGCCCAGTCGAACGCGCCGTCGCCGGCGATGATCGCCGAACCGACCAGCAACCCTGTGACGCACGCGTTCACGACGATCAGCAGCATCACCGAGCTGCCGAGCAGGATGCTGACGCTGCGCGGCCGCAGGAACGAATAGGTGCGCTTCATGCCGTCCGCGTCGTCGTACGGCGATGCGAGGAACACGTCGGCCACCGCCGGGTCGAGGTCGACGTACGCGCCGCGGATGCGGTTCATCGCGACGACGTACATCATGTCCTCCTCCGACACGTTCATCACTCGCACCTGGGTCATGAAGCCGATGAGGCTGAGGAACGCGAGGATCGCGAGGGATGCTCCGCCGAACCATCCGCCGAAGTCGGAGGCCTGCCCGAGAAGTCCGATCGTCACGAGCCCTGCCGACACGAGCGTCAGGAAGATCGTGATCCGGGTGAGCACCTCGCTCTGCGCGGTGCTGCGAGCGGCGAGCAGGCCCCAGTGCTCGGTGGCGAGCAGCTGCGCGCGGCGGCCCAGCACCGCATCCGATTCGCTCGTCGGCGGTGCGACCTCATCGTCGGATGCCGGTGCCGAGCCCTCGTGCGGCACGGGCAGCTCCAGGGAGGAGCCCTCGCTCATATCGGTATTGTGCACCCGGCGGAGGGGCCGGCGATACGGGATCCGAGGGCAGCCGATCTGCGGTGCGTGATTCCGCTCAGTCCCGATACCGCCTTGAATGGAGTCATGCCCGACGACTCCCGCCTCCGCTCCACGACCGCGGTACGACGTGCGGCGGTCGCGCTCGCCGCGGCATCCGCGTCCGTCCTCCTG
The DNA here is from genome assembly GCF_031988965.1 of Microbacterium sp. GTDB lineage: Bacteria > Actinomycetota > Actinomycetes > Actinomycetales > Microbacteriaceae > Microbacterium. The sequence goes on along the minus strand of NZ_DALZXX010000064.1, from coordinate 2,799 downwards.
CTGGTGTCGTGCACTGCCGAGCCGACCACGACGTCCGTTCCCGCGCCGGAGTCGTTCGTCGAGGGGCTCGACGTGCCCTGGTCGATCGCGTTCCACGACGGCGTGGCTCTGGTCAGCGAGCGTGACACGGCGCGGGTGCTCGAAGTCGCCGACGACGGCGAGACGCGCGAGATCGGCGTGATCGACGATGTCGAACCCCGCGGCGAGGGCGGCCTGCTCGGGCTCGCGGTGCACGACGGCGAGCTGTACACCTACTTCACCGCGACGGACGAGAACCGCGTCGAGCGACGGGATATCCGCGGAGAGGCCGGTGATCTGTCGCTCGGGGAGCCGACCGTCGTGATCGACGGCATTCCCGCGGCGGGGAATCACAACGGCGGACGCATCGCCTTCGGTCCGGACGGGATGCTGTACGTCACGACCGGCGATGCGGGCGATCGCGACAGCGCCCAGGATCTGGATGCGATCGCCGGCAAGATCCTGCGCCTCACACCCGAGGGGGAGGTCCCGGCCGACAATCCGTTCGACGGCTCGCCCGTGTACAGCTACGGTCACCGGAACCCGCAGGGCATCGCCTGGGCTGCCGACGGTGCGATGTACGCGAGTGAGTTCGGACAGGACACCTGGGACGAGCTCAACGTGATCGAAGCCGGGGGCAACTACGGCTGGCCCGAGGTCGAAGGCATCGCCGGTGACGACGACTACATCGACCCCGTGCAGCAGTGGTCGCCCGACGACGCGAGCCCGAGCGGCATCGCGGTCACGGGGTCCGACATCGTCATCGCGAACCTCCGCGGCGAGCGCCTGCGCACCGTGCCTCTCGACGATCTGTCAGAGAGCGCCGAGCAGTTCGTCGGTGAGTACGGTCGTCTGCGCGACGTCGTGGTGGGTCCCGGAGGCGCGTTCTGGATGCTCACGAACAACACCGACGGGCGCGGAAGCCCCGCTGACGGCGACGACCGCATCCTGATCCTCGGCCGCGACTGAGCTGCGCGGCCTGACACGCGCGTCGCCGCGCGAGGCCCACCGATCGCGGGTCTCAGCTCCCGGCGCCCGACACGGCTGTCTCGATCGCCGCCTCCAGGTCGCCCCAGGCCTCGAGCACCACGGGTTCGCCGTCGATGAAGAAGCTCGGGGTGCTGCTCACGCCGAGCGTCTCGCCGTCGCTCTTGTCGGCCTGCACGCGTGCGAGGGTGGCGGGGTCGGCAACGGCCGCGTCGTATGCCTCCATGTCGAGCCCGAGATCCTCGGCGAATCCGCGGAACACCTCCGGAGTCTCCTCGGACCTCTCGCCCCACTGTGCCTGCGTCTCGAACAGCCGGTGGTACATGTCCTCGAACCGGTCCTGCTGCGCTGCGGCCTCGGCGGCGAGAGCGGCCTGGGTCGAGTTGATGTGTCCGGGCAGCGGGAAGTACCGCACGACGTAGGTGATGTCGCCGGCGTACTGCTCGCGCAGGTCTTCGACGATCGGGTAGAACGCGCCGCAGGCCTCGCATTCGAAGTCGAGGAACTCGACGACCGTCACGGCATCCGGCCCGCCCTCGTCGAGCACGTGCGAGTCGGTGCGCACGGTCTGCAGCTTCTCGCCCTCGGGCGGAGCGGTCACGGTCGTGCTCTGCGACATGGCGTACAGGATGCCGACGATCGCGAGGACGACAGCGGCGGCGATGGCGATCAGGGTCGCCTTGACGGGGGTCTTCATGGGGTTCTCCAGCGGTGTGATTCAGGCAGGGGTGAGGATGCCGCAGTGCGGCCGGGGTCGCCGCGAGGCGGCGTGCCTGAGTCAGGTGCGGGAGAGTGAGAGCTGGGTGAGCGTGAGGGCGGGCACCCGGCGGTGCGGGCCGGCGCGGGGCGGAGCGGATGCCGTCGACCTGCCGTTCGTCACCACGAAGCGCGCGTCGCGGTCGAAGCGCAGAATCAGCAGCACCAGCAGGATGCCGCAGAGCACGCCGATCGCGGCGAGGCCCGTGTCCGACGACATCACGTCCACGACGGTCGAGTCGCCGTCGTGATGACCCGAGGAAGATGCCCCGGATGCCGCCGACACTCCGGGTGCGAGGCACAGGGTCGCGTGCGCGTCCCCCTTGCCGTGCGATGTCGACCACGCTCCGATGACCAGCAGCAGGGCCAGCCCGAGGGCGAGGGCGATCCGGAGGATCAGCATCCGCTCGGTGCCGTGCGGGCGCAGGCGCATCGAGGGATCGGTCATGGTCCGCGCAGTCTAACAATCGGGTGTCGGAAAGCGATCTCAGCCCTCTCCGGGCCGCTCGACCGATCCGCCCCGCGCACACCCGCCTACACTGGAGGTGTGGCGAGACTGTTGATCGTAGGCGGCTTCCTGGCCGCCATCTTCTGGGTGTACAGCATCGTCGACTGCGCCGTGCAGCCGTCGACGCGGCACCGCGGCGTGCGCAAAGCCGTCTGGGTCGCGATCGTCGTGCTCATCCCGGTCATCGGCGGCATCCTCTGGTTCGTCATCGGCCGCCGTCGTGCGAACGACCCGGGCGACGCCATCCGCGTCACCGGCCCCGACGACGACCCGACGTTCCTGCGCACCATCAGCAAGAGCGAACAGGATGCCCGCATCCGTCGCCTCGAAGAGGAGCTCGCCCGCCTCGAAGACGAGACCGACGACGGCGCCGCGCCGGACCCGCGTCCGTGACGGCATCGCCCGCTGCGGAGTCTCCCGCGACGGATGCCGCAGCATCCCTCATCGCCGACCTCATCGCGCACGGCGTGCGTGATCTCGTGCTCTCACCCGGATCCCGCTCGCAGGCCCTCGCGCTCGCCGCGGTGCAC
>NZ_DALZXX010000063.1:0-16241 GCF_031988965.1 Microbacterium sp. | reverse complement strand
TGCTCCCACGACCCAGTCATCACAACCAGGCCCGCAGGGCAACTTCTCTATCTTATCCGTGTCTTTCAGGCTGTCAAATCGACACGCCGGAAGGCTCAGAACCAGATCTGCGGCTTCGGGCTTAGCGCTCCGAGGCAACTTCACTAGCTTATCCGTTTCGGAGTCGCTGTCAAATCGACCGTTTCTCCGAGGTGGAAGCTCCAAGTCAGACAGAAGTGTGTCTGTGATCCGCTCCGAGGAGCTGATCAGTTGGAGGTGGTTCTCCGCTTGAGGGGGGTAAGGCGCTCGGCCTCTCCGCTTCCCTGTGGGGCGAACAAGTAATAAGTTACGCGGATCCCGGGGATCCGGCAAATCACCACGATCCGCCGGGCGTGTCGCACGACCGGCGGCGGATCACACGTCCTGCGTGCGGATGGGATAGGCGAAGAAGCAGAGCCATGCCAGCGCACTGAACACCAGGGGAACCACGGCCACCATGACCCGGATGCCGGCATCCACCGACTCGGGCTGCCCCTCCCCCAGCGAGGCGTCGAAACCGGAGACCGTCAGCACCACGGCGACCACCACTGCCTGCAGCACCACGGATCCGCGCACCACGAAACCGTTCACCCCGAAGTAGGAGCCCTCTCGCCGGTGCCCCGTGCGCATCGCATCCTCATCGATGATCTGCGCGAGCACGACCTCGAGCAACTGCAGCAGTCCGCCGACACCCACGCCGACGCCCACTCCGACCATCGCGGCGGCCAGCACGCTCACGGGCAGCAGATACCCGAGCACCGCGAGCCCGAACACCGCGACGCTCCACAGCAGCGCGGCGCGCGGAGTCGTGAAGCGCACGACGGCACTCCACAGCACGATCGACGGGATCGCCGTGACGAAGATCGCTCCGAGCAGCACACTGCCCTGCCCCTCGGCGGCATGCAGCGAGTAGCGGACGTAGAACGGGAGGCCCGCCAGGATCACCGCGATCGCCGTCTGCATGAAGAGCGAGCCGAGCACGTAGGGCACGAAAGCGCGGTTGCGGAAGGTGTACGTCAGCTGCGCGCTCCACCTCATGGCCTCGGATGCGGCCTCCGGCACTCTCCGTTCGATCATCCCGCCGACGAAGGACCACGCGAGCAGGGCCAGGCAGACGACCGAGAGCACGATCGCCATCCCCGGCCAGCCGATCCACCCGTACAGCGCTGGGGCACCGGCGGTCCCCAGCACCATGCCGAGGATCGCGAACACCTGGCGCGGCACGTTGCCCCGCGCTCTCTCCTGCGTCGTGCGGAAGATCTCGGGGAACAGCGCCGAGATGTTGAGCACCACCACCACGAACGCGATGTCGTACACGGCGACCGCGACGAGGAACCAGACGATGAGCCCGCCGGTCGGCAGCGCCGGCGGCATCCAGACCAGCGCGAATGCGACCACGAGCGGCACGATGCCGAGACCGATCCAGGGGATGCGGCGCCCCCAGGGCGTGCGGATGCGGTCGGAGAGCGCCCCGACCACCGGGTTCAGCACCGCGCTCAGCACCCCGTGCGCGATCAGAGCACCGGCGATCCACGCGGGCGCGACCCCCAGGTGGGTGACGTAGAAGTACACGACGAACGCCGAGAAGGTCTGCGCCATGAGCTGCGTCGGAAAGCCCGAGGCGCCGAACGCGATCGTCTGGGCGCGTGTCGGGGCGCCGTCCAACCGGCGCTCACGCAGGCGCGTGACCGGCGAGGTCATGCGACCGCGCTCCTCTGCAGATCACGCAGAGCCCGCCACCCGATGCGCACGAGTCCTTCGTCGGCGATGGCCTGACGCACGAGCGGGTCGGCGAGAAGACGCAGCTCCTGCCCGCGTTTCACCGCGGCGAAGTCGACGACCGCACGCAGTTCGTCGTCGTCGACCATGGGGTGCAGGTAGATCTCGGTCACGCCGGCGGGAACCTCTCGCAGCAGAGCGAGGAACCCGTCGCGCACCTGCTCGTAGCTCTCGCCGGGGACCTCCTCGAACGGATGCGTCCACAGCCGGTCGACGATCTCGACGCCGAGTGCATCGGCCGCGGCGCCGGCCTGCTCGAGACGGCGCCTCAGCGCGGCATCCGCTCCCTCCATCACCCTCGGCAGGCGGAACGGGAGTCCGTGACGGGCGGCGAGAGCGAGCACCGGGGCGAGGAAATCGCGCCCGGTGAGCAGCCCGTAGAGCGAACCCATGTGGTTGTCGAGGTGCGTGACGTCGACGCCCGCGGCGAGCGCCGTCTGCAGCTGCGCGGCGATCTCGGCGGCGACGTCGTCGACCGAGGCCTGCTGCTCGACGGTGAGCGCTCCCGCCGGGAAGTATCCGGCCTGATCGACGAGCGTGTTCGCCGTGCCGGTCAGAGGACGCCAGCGGTAGTCGGTCCACTCGCTCGTGAGCACGAGGTGCACGCCGACGTCGAGGTCGGTGCGCGCCGCGGCGAATGCCAACGCCTCGGGGGCCCACGCGCAGGGCACCATCAGTGTGGCGGAGTCGATGTCGCCTGCATCGAGCAGGCCAGACACCGCGGTGTTCGCCGCATGGCACATGCCGAAGTCATCCGCGTTGATGATCACGGCCCTGGTGCCGGGGCCGAGTCCGAGTCGCTCCACGAGATCCGACGTCATGCGCTGTCCTGCCCCCTATACCCTGCGAGCGACGGGAGGCCGCTCGACCGAGGGGACGAGCTGCGCGAAGACCGTGGCCCGGAGCGCCGCGCCCGCCTCGCCGACCGCTCCGACGAGAGGGGCCTCGGGACCGAAGGACGAGACGAGGAACCGCAGGGGCAGACGCGCGGCGAGCTCTTCCGCCTCTCGCGCGACGGCGTCGACGAGCGCCGGATGCGCCGCCGTGCCAGCCAGGATGAAGGCTTCAGGGTCCAGCACGAGCGCGATGGTGCCCGCGACCAGCGTGAGGCGCCGCGCCATCTCGGCGACCATGGCCTGGGCGGGCGCATCGCCCTCAGCGGCCGCATCGAGGTGACGACCGATCGGATCCTTCGGATCGCGCCCGTGCGCGAGGGCGAGGTCGGAGACGACATCGTCGCTGAGCACCGGGGCGCCGATGGGCACCGGCGTCTGCGGCAGGTACATCACCTCGCCGGCCACGCCGGAGAATCCGCGGTGCAGAGAGCCGTCGATCACGATGCCGGCGCCGAGACCCTCGTCGAGCAGCAGCAGCGCGAAACTGGCGAGCGAGGCTCCCGACCCGGCTGTGAGCTCGGCGAGAGCGGCGAGGTTCACATCGTTCTCGACCCGCACGGAGCACCCGAGGCGGGTCGAGAGGGCGCAGCGGAAGGCCCCGCCATCAGGACCCTGGTCATCGCGGATGCCGCCGTCGGCCGTCACGATTCCGGGCACGCCGGCCACCACGAGGCGCAGGGGCCCGGTGACCGAGCGAAGACACCGCTCGACGGCCTCGGCGATGACCTCGACACGATCGACGTGCGGCGGCAGCGAGGCATGATCCTCGGCACGCACCGCGCCCGTCGGATCGACCAGCACGACGTGCGCGCCCTGACCGTCGACATGCACGGCGGCGGCGAACCCGAGGTGGGGATGCAGCGCGACTCGCCCCGCTGCGGGCCCCCGCGTCTCGCGATCGACGCCGGCCGCAGCGACGGCCGCCGATCCCTCGAGCATCCGAAGCACCTGCGTGACCGCCGTGCGCGAGAGCCCGGTCTCGGCCATCAGCTCCGCGCGGGTGAGCGGCCCCCGACGCGCGAGGGTCTCGAGGATCGCCCGGCCGTTCAACGTGCGCAGCAGCGTCTGCGGACCTGCGAGTGGTCGTGCCATGGTGATCCCCCCGGACTCGGTGCTCGCCCAGCATGACACATCGCGTCTCACTGGTCGAGGGGCGCCTGCGTCCGCTCATCGGCGTCGCGATCGGTAGCCACGAATACATCAGCATCCTTTGGCTGAAACAATGGAATCTGTTGCGAGGCGATGCTCAGGCTGTCAATATCGTCACATGAGCACTCCCCGCAAGCAGCCGGCCCTGGACGACATCTCGAAGCGCATCATCGAGCTGCTGCAGGAGGACGGTCGCCGTCCGTACGCCGAGATCGGCCGCGAGGTCGGTCTGAGCGAGGCCGCGGCCCGGCAGCGGGTGCAGCGCATGACCGAGGCCGGCATCATCCAGATCGTCGCCGTCACCGACCCCATGCAGCTGGGCTTCCATCGCATGTCGATGATCGGCATCCGCGTGACCGGGGATCCGCGCCTCGTCGCCGAGGAACTGACGAAGATCCCCGAGCTGGCCTACGTGGTCGCGACCCTCGGCACCTTCGACATCCTCGTCGAGGCGGTGTGCGAGAGCGATGCCGATCTGCTCGATCTCATCGCCACGCGCATCCGCACGATCCCGGGTGTGACCCACACCGAGAGCCTGCTCTACGCCGGCCTCTACAAGGACCTCTACAACTGGGGCACGCGCTGAGGCGCGAGCCGGAGAGCAGGAGAACAGCATGGGAACCACGGTCTTCGAACGTCGCCGCCCCGCGGATGCCGTCATCGACGCCTCGCTGCGCGACACGGCGTTCCGCGTGTTCTGGCTCGACGACGTCGAGCGGGCGTCGCACCCCGCACTCTCCGGCAGCATCACGGCCGACCTCGCGATCGTCGGCGGCGGATATGCCGGGCTCTGGACCGCCGTGCGCGCCAAGGAGCGCGACCCCGACCGCCGGGTCGTGCTGCTCGAAGCGTCGCGCATCGCGTGGGCCGCGTCAGGGCGCAACGGCGGTTTCTGCGAAGCGAGCCTGACGCACGGACACGAGAACGGCCTGACGCGCTGGCCCGACGAGATCGACCGCCTCGAAGAGCTCGGACTCGAGAACCTCGACGGCATCGAGCGCACCGTGAAGCACTACGACATGGACGTCGACTTCGAGCGCACGGGACAGCTGGCCGTCGCCGTCGAACCCCACCAGGTCGAGTGGCTGCGCGAGGAGGAGGGCTTCCTCGACCGCGAGGCCGTGCAGGCCGAGGTGCACTCCGACACGTTCCTCGCCGGAGCCTGGGAGCGGGACAGCACCGCCCTCGTGCATCCGGCGAAGCTCGGTCTGGAGCTGGCGCGCGTCGCCGCCGACCTGGGCGTCGAGATCTACGAGCAGTCCCTCGTGCGCGAGATCGTCGGCGACGGATCGGGGGCGATCACGCTCGTCACGCGCGACGGCGGCAGGGTGAGCGCGGACGCCGTGGCTCTCGCGACCAACGTGTTCCCCTCACTCCTCAAGCGCAATCGCCTGATGACCGTTCCGGTGTACGACTACGTGCTGATGACCGAGCCGCTGACCGACGAGCAGCTGACCTCGATCGGCTGGTCGCACCGCCAGGGCCTGGCCGACAGCGCCAACCAGTTCCACTATTACCGACTCACGGTCGACAACCGCATCCTCTTCGGCGGCTACGACGCGGTCTATCACTTCGGCGGCAAGGTGCGCCCCGAGTACGAAGACCGCGCCGAGAGCCACCGCAAGCTCGCCTCGCACTTCTTCACGACGTTCCCGCAGCTCGAGGGCCTGCGCTTCACGCACCGCTGGGCCGGGGCGATCGACTCGTCGAGCCGCTTCTGCGCGTTCTTCGGCACCGCCCGCAAGGGACGGGTGGCCTACGCGACGGGGTTCACCGGCCTCGGCGTCGGCGCCGCCCGGTTCGCCGCCGACGTCATGCTCGACAAGCTGTCGGGCGAGCCGACCGAGCGCACCGAGCTCGCGATGGTGCGCGAGAAGCCGATCCCGTTCCCGCCCGAGCCCGTCGCCTCGATCGGCGTCAACCTCGTTCGCGCGGCGATGAACCGGGCCGATCACAACCAGGGCAAGCGCAACCTGTTCCTCAAGACGCTCGATGCCGTCGGCATGGGATTCGACTCGTGAGCGGGCTGGCGCCCGGAGAGGGAGTGGATGCTGCGGCGGTGCCGCTCACGCACTCGCCGCTCCCGACCGACGAGGTGATCATCGGCGCGCCGACGACGGCGATGCACGAGCTGGCGACGCTCGGCGAGGTCGAGGTCGGCATCTGGGAGATGACACCCGGTACGGCATCCGACACCGAGGTCGACGAGGTGTTCGTCGTTCTCTCGGGCCACGCCAGGATCGAGTTCACCGAGCCGTCGCTGCCCGCGATCGAGGTCGGGCCGGGCTCGGTCGTGCGCCTGACCGAGGGGCAGCGCACGGCGTGGACGGTCACCGAGACGCTGCGGAAGATCTACATCGCCTAGCCGGCGCCGACCCTCAGAGCGCGGCGAGCAGAACCTCGACGGCCCTGCGGACCCGTGCGGTGCGCACCTCGTCGGGGTCGAAGTCGCCCATGAAGACGTTTCCGAGAGCGGATGTGAGCGTGCCGTCGGCGACCAGCTCACAGGTCGCGGCATCCGCCTTCGGATACTGCGCCGCGGCGAGCGCGGCCAAGGTCGTGCGGGTGCGCCCGTAGGCCTCGGTGAGGACCTCGGCGATCGCCGGATTGGTGCGCGAGAGTTCGACGAACCCGAGGACGACCGCGTTCTCGGCATCCGATCGGGTGAAATCCTCGCCGAACAGGTAGTCGAGCGCGTCAGTGAAGGTCACGACCGTCGTCGGAAGAATCGTCAGCGCGCCACTCTCGTCGGCGAACACGTGACGCGCGGTGTCGGCGAGCAGCTGATCGCGGTTGCCGACGAAGTGGCGCACATGCCCGCGCGACATTCCCGCAGCCTCCGCGATGCGGTCGAGCGATGTGCCGGCGATGCCGTACTCCGCCACCGTCTGCAGCGTGGCCTCGATGATCTGGTCGCGGCGCTCTGCGGCCACGGTCGGACGTGCCATCGGTCCCCCTTCTCCCTGCATCAGCAGGATACATAGATGTTACAAGTTTTTAGTCTAGTCAGACTTGACTATTAACTTCGGCGGACTTACGTTGTGATTCATCGAGCCCCGTGGTCTCCCGGTGCCGAGGTTTCGAAGGAGAGCAATGACCCGCTACATCCGCATCCCCGCGGCATCCGAGAGCGATCTGGCGCGGCCCGCCCGCGTCCGGATGCGCGACGGAGTGATGCTCGCGGCGGACGTGTACCTCCCCTCGGACGGCGGCGAGAGCGCCGGCGACACGATCCTCATCCGCCTCCCCTACGACAAGAGCGGCAGCTACACCTACATCCCGCTGATCGCGGAATACCTGATGGCTCACGGCTACCGCGTGGTCGCCCAGGACGTACGGGGCAAGTTCCGCTCCGAGGGCGAGGCGCTGCTCTTCGTGAACGAGGTGCGCGACGGCGAGGACACGCTCGACTGGATCGTGCAGCAGCCCTGGTCGAACGGCCGGGTGGCGATGTGGGGCGACAGCTATTACGGCTACACGCAGTGGGCGGCCGCCGCGAGCGGGCACCCCGCCCTCAAGGCGATCGCGCCTCGCGTGACCGGCACCCGCCTGGGCGAGCCCGTGCACAGGACTCCCGGCGAGCGCACCTCGAACGTCGAATGGACGATCACCTACCTCTATCCGGTGAGCCACTTCCACGGCAACGACACCTATCTGTGGGAGCCGGACTGGACACGACGCGACTTCGCGGCACAGGTCGAGGAGTTCCTCGCCGAGGCGGGCGAGCGCTCGATCTCCTACGACCAGTGGTACCCGCGCCCGGTGCACCTTCCCCGCTTCCCGCTCGGCTCGCCCTTCGCCGCCCGCTCGGTTCCTGCCCTGCACACGATCGGCTGGTGGGACAACTGCTCGCCGCTGTCGTGGGCCGATGTCTCGGACATCGCGAACAACCCCGCGTGGGCCGCGCACCATCACCTGCGCATCGAGTCGATCGATCACGAGGGCTACGAACTGCTCGGTGACCCGGTCGACCGCGTCGCCGAACGCACCGACGCGCAGCTCCGCGCGCTGCTCCCCCGCACTCTCGACCCCGCGCTGGCGTTCTTCGAGGTGTACGTCCGCGGCAACGGCGCCCCGGCCGCGATTCCTGCCGTGCACTGGAACCTCGCCGGCACCGATGAAGAACGGACGGATGCGGCGTGGCCGCCCGCCGGCATCCGCAGCGTCGCGCTCGTCGCGACCGCCGAGGGAGGGCTGACGAAGGATGCCGCGGCGCAGCCGACCGAGCTGACGTGGACCCACGACCCCGACGACCTCGTGCCGTCGAGTGCCGAGGATGCCTTCTCCTTCCTTCTCGAACTCCCCGACGAGGCGCCGATCGGCGGTCGCGACGACGTACTCGTCTTCACCTCCGCTGCGGTGACCACCGACGTCGACCTGGCCGGCCCCGTGACCGCCACCGCGACCGTCCGCTCCGACGGCCCGGTGATGGATCTGTTCGTCCGTCTGCTCGACGTGTCGCCCGACGGCACCGCACTGCGCATCGCCCGGGGGCAGCGGCAGGTCGCCGATGCCGCAGAACCCGCCGGCCTCGACATCGACCTCGGTCAGGTCGGCTACCGGCTGCGCGCAGGACACCGCCTTCGCGTGCACGTGTCGAGCAGCGACTACCCCGAGTTCGTCCCGCAGACCGGCACCGGTGCAGATCCCTGGGCCTGGGGGCCGACCGCCACCAACCTGCAGCACCTCACCATCGGTGGATCCGAGGGCCTCACGATCCACCTTCCCGTCCTGGATGGAGAACTGTCATGACCGAGCCCGCCTCCCTGCCCGAGCCGATCCTCGAGTACGCCTTCGAGATCCGCGTCGACGTCGACACCGACATCCATCTCGGTCGAGGCCCGCACGAGGTGCTCGCCTTCACCCCCATCATCGGCGGCACCGTCGACGGCCCGCTGCTGCGAGGCACCGTGATCGCCGGCGGAGGTGACTGGTCGGTCGAGCGCGACGGCACGTTCCAACTCGAGGCTCGCTACCTGCTGCGAGCCGACGACGGGGCGGCCATCGACATCCTCAACCGCGGGTACTACCGCGAAGAGCCCGACGGCTCGTCGTACTTCCGTACGGCCCCCGTCTTCCAGACCGACGCACCGGCGCACAGCTGGCTGAGTCGCAATCAGTTCATCGGACTCGCCCGCGATGAAGACGAACAGATCTGCATCCGCGTCTACGTCGTGAGATGAGCCGCAGCATCATCCGCTCCACTCGCACTGCCTGCACCACCCGCACTGCCTGCACCACCACTCCCGGCGGAGTCGACGACGCCCCCGCCGCACGCACCTGAGAGGACCCGACATGACCCGCACCACCCGACGCCGGCTCGCCGTCGCCGCCGCCCTGGCGACAGCGACCCTTCTCGCCGCCACCGCCTGCGCCCCACGCACCGGGACGACGGACTCCTCCTCCGAGAAGATCGACTCGTCATCCCTCGTCACCGCCCTCCCGGCGGCCACCACCGCCGTCGACGAGGTCACCTGGGCCGTCGTCGAAGGCGAGCCGCAGACACTCGACCCCTCGTCATCGGCCAACATCATCATCCCCAACCTGTGCGACAGTCTGCTGACGGTCGAGCCCGACTTCACTCTGGAGTCAGGGATCGCCGAGAAGGCGGAGTGGGTCGACCCGGTGACCTTCGAGATCACCGTCCGCGACGGCGTGACCTTCTGGGACGGCACCCCCGTCACGGCCGCCGATGTGGCCTACAGCCTCGAGCGCAACCGCACCCCCGCCTCTCAGTGGTACGCCGCCTTCGCCCTGATCGACAGCATCGAGACCGCGGGCGACGACACCGTCATCGTGCATTTCACGGCGCCCGACACCACGTTCCGCGACGCCCTCGGCGGCGGAGGCGGCGCCGTCATGAGCAAGGCCTTCGGCGACTCCGTGGGTCAGGACCTCGGGACGTCCGGCGGCGGTCTGATGTGCGCGGGCCCCTACCAGCTCGACGAGTGGAAGCCCGGTAGCGAGATCTCGGTCACGGCGAACCCCGACTACTGGAACGGCGCCCCGCTCACCGAGCGCATCCGCTTCGTGTTCGTCACCGACGGCGCGACCCTCACCTCGGCTCTCACGGCCGGCGAGATCGACGGCGCCTTCACCGTGCCGCCCGGGTCGCGCCAGAGCTTCGAGGCCGAGGACGGCAAGGGGCGTCTGATCGTGGGGCCCTCGACAGCCTCGTACAGCTTCGGCCCGACCTCCGCCGACAGCGCCGCCGCCGACCCGCGGGTGCGCCAGGCGCTGAGCATGGCGATCGACCGCGACGTCTACATCGACACCGTGCTGCAGGGACTCGGCGAGGTGCAGAAGACGATCGTCCCGCCGTTCGTCTGGAGCGGCATGGAGGCGAAGGACACCTACCAGGCGGCCTATGACGCGCTGCCCACACCCGAGGTCGATCTCGATGCGGCCAAGGAGCTGATCGCCGAATCCGGAATCGACACCTCGACGCCGCTGGTGCTCGCTGTTCCCGCCGGAGCCAAGGAGTTCTCGCAGACAGCATCCATCATCCAGAGCGCCGCGAAGGACATCGGGCTCACGATCAGGATCGACGAGCGACAGCCGGCCGACTTCGGAGCTCTCTTCTTCACACCCGAGCTTCGCGAGGGCGTCGACTTCGTCGCCACGACCGGCTACCTCGAGGTCCCCGGCGTACTCGGCTACCCGCAGCTGTTCATGCTGCCGGCCGAGATCGGCGGCATCTTCAACTGGTCGGGCTATGCGAACGACGAGGTGACGGCCGACCTCCAGGCGGCGCGCATCGCGACCGATGCCGCGACCGCCGCCGAGGCCTTCGTGAGCGCACAGGAGGTCTTCGCCCCCGATCAGCTGCAGGTGACTCTGGCCGGAGCGCACCAGCTCACCTACCTGTCAGACGATCTCACCGGCATCACCACCTCTGTCGCGATCTACAGTTCCCCCTGGGCGCTGCACCTCGGTGGCGAGTGAGTCGTCGACGACCACGGAACAGGACAAGATCATGATCAGGACGGTGCTCGGCAAGCTGGGCGGTCTCACGCTCACGCTCTTCCTCGCCAGCGTCGTCATCTTCTCGGCGCTGCTGCTCACGCCGGGAGACCCGGTGACGGCGCTGGCGGGCGGAGCCCGTCCGACCCCGGAGCTCATCGCGGCGATCCGCGCCGAGTACCGGCTGGATGACCCGGTCTGGCTGCAGTACGTCCACTGGCTCGGCGGTGTCCTCACCGGCGACTTCGGTCGATCGTTCGTCTACAAGACGGATGTCGCCGAGCTGGTCGGGGCGCGTTTCGCCGTGACGTTCCAGCTCGTGCTGCTGACGACGGCGCTGATCGCGGTGTTCGGCCTCGGCTCCGGCATCCTCGCCGCCATCAGCGGCCGCCGCACCGACACGGTCGTCTCGGTCACGACGTCACTCGGCATGGCCCTGCCGACGTTCATCGTCGCGATCCTGCTGATCTGGATCTTCGCGACCTCGCTCGGGTGGTTCCCCACCTTCGGGGCGGGCGAGGAGGGACTCGATCGGCTCTGGCACCTGGTGCTCCCCGCGGTGTCTCTCGCACTGATGTTCATCGCCTACATCAGCAGGGTGACCCGCAGCGCCCTGGTCGCCCAGCTGCACTCCGAGCACGTCGAGACGGCCCGCGTCCGCGGCATCCCGTGGGGGCGAGTGTTCCGCAGGCACGTCTTCCACAATGCGGCCCCGCAGATCCTCGCGATCTCGGGCACGACGATCGCCGGGCTCTTCGCGGCGTCGGCGATCGCCGAGCAGGCGTTCGGCCTCGGCGGCATCGGATCGCTGCTCACCGAAGCCGCCGCACGCAAGGATCTGCCCGTCGTGCAGGTCGTCTCGCTGCTGCTCGTCGCCCTGTTCGTCGTGCTCAACGCGATCGCCGATCTGCTGGCGGCCGCCATCGACCCCGACAGCGCGGGAACCCGGAGGAACGCATGAGCGTCGGTCAGCTCGCGGCGGGGCGCGTCCCCGCCGCCGCACGCAGATTCGCCCGCCGTGATCCGCTCGTCGTGGCAGCCGTCGTGGTGCTCGCGCTCATCTCCGTGATGGCGATCGCGGGCCGCTGGCTCGCGCCGTACTCCCCCGATCAGCTGTACGTCGGGCCGACGAACGGCGCAGCCTCCCTCGACCACCTGTTCGGCACCGACGACCTCGGCCGCGACATCCTCTCGCGGGTGCTGGTGGGCGCGGCCGCCAGCGTCGCGGCCCCGGTGATCGTCGTGGTCCTCTCGACGGCCCTCGGTCTCACGCTCGCGATCACCGCAGCCTGGTTCGGCGGATTCGTGCGCGGCACGATCGCCCGCGTGATCGACGTGATCTTCGCGATCCCCGGCCTCGTGCTGGCGGTTCTCGCGGTCGCGATGTTCGGAAAGGGTCTCGTCGCCCCGGTCGTCGCGCTGTCGATCGCGTACATCCCGGTCGTCGCCCGTCTCACCCAGACGGCGGCCTCGCGCGAGCTGGGGCGCCCGTACATCGCGGCGCTCCGCGTGCAGGGAGTCTCGAGCGCTGCGATCTGCTTCCGCCACCTGATCCCTGCGCTGATCCCCGTCGTCGCCGCACAGGCCACGATCGGGTTCGGCTACGCGATGCTCGACCTCGCGGCGATCTCGTTCCTCGGCCTCGGCGAGCAGCCGCCCGCCGCCGACTGGGGCTCCATGATCGCCGGCGGGCAGGCGGCGATCCTCGCGGGCGCCCCGGAGCAGTCACTGTTCCCGGCTCTGCTGATCGTCATCACCGTGCTCGCCGTCGGCATCATCGGCGCCCGCGCCACCACCTGGGCAGAGGAGAAGGAACGATGACGACACCCGTCCTGGAGCTGCACGGCCTCGAGATCGGGATGCCGACGCCCGACGGCCCCCGCACGCTGGTGCACGACTGCACGCTCGAGGTCGCCCTCGGAGAATCGGTCGGGCTCGTCGGGGAGTCCGGCTCGGGAAAGACCCTCAGCGTGCGGGCGATCGCCGGCCTGCTTCCCCAGACCTTCACCACCGCGGGCACGATCCGTGTGGAAGGTCAGGATCTCGCCGCTCTCGACGAGCGGGGCCGCCGCGAGCTGCGCGCGCTGCGCATCGGCATGGCGTTCCAGACGCCCCGCGCGCACCTGAACCCGCTGCGGACGATCGGCGACTTCCTCACCGAAGCGCTGATCACGGTGGCCGGCGACACGCATGAGGCCGCGGAGCGCCGCGCGATCGAGCTGCTCGACGAGGTGGGCGTGCCCTCGCCCGCTCGGCGGCTGCGCCAGCGGCCCGCCGAACTCTCCGGCGGACTGCTGCAGCGCGTGATGATCGCCTCGACGCTGGCGATGGACCCCCGGCTGCTGCTCGCCGACGAGATCACCACCGCGCTCGACGTGACGACGCAGGAGGAGGTCATGGCGGTGATCGGCGACCTGCGCCGTCACCGCGACCTGTCGCTGCTCTTCATCACGCACGACCTCGCTCTCGCCGGCGCGGTGTGCGACCGGCTGGTCGTCATGAAGCAGGGGCGCACGATCGAGACCCTGCGGGGTGCGAGCATGCGCGAGGATGCCCGCGAGGACTACACCCGCGTCCTGATGTCCGCCTCGCTCGATGCCGTGCCGATGGCTCCCGCTGCGCCCGCTGCCGAGCCGAGGACGTCCGCTCAGCCGCTGCTGCGCGTCGAGGGTCTGCAGAAGTCGTTCCGGGTGCGCACGGCGCACGGCCGGGGGCACGACGTGCTCACCGCCGTCGACGACGTGTCGTTCGCCCTCGCACCCGGAGGCTCGCTCGGCATCGTCGGCGAGTCAGGCTCCGGCAAGTCCACCACCGCCCGCATCATCTGCGGGCTGGAGCGAGCGGATGCCGGTTCGGTCCGCGTGGCCGACGCCGACTGGAGCACACCCGCGACGTCCGGCGCCGACCGGCGTACCCGGGCCAAGACCGCGCAGATGGTGTTCCAGGACCCGTACCAGTCGCTCGATCGTCGTCAGACCGTACGGCAGTGCCTCACCGAGGCGATCCGGGTGCACCGACGCGACGAGAACCGCGTGGCTCTCGACGCCAGAGTCCTGGCCCTGATCGAGTCCGTGCGCCTCGACCCTGCGCTGCTCGACGCCCGCCCGAGATCGCTCTCGGGCGGACAGCGACAGCGCGTGGCCATCGCGCGGGCCCTTGCGGCCGAGCCGCGCCTCCTCGTGCTCGATGAAGCCGTGTCGGCCCTCGATGTCACCACCCAGGTCGAGATCCTGTCGCTGCTCGAGCGCATCCGGCTCGACACCGGCGTCGCCCTGCTGATGATCACCCACGACCTGACCGTGATCCGCCGCCTGTGCGACGAGGTGGTCGTGATGCGCAACGGGCGCATCGAGGAACACGGCGATACCGGCACCGTGCTCGACCACCCCCAGGCTGAGTACACCCGCCTGCTGCTCGAATCGATCCCCGGAGAAGGATGGGTGCCGCAGCGGCGCATTCCCGAGCGCACGACCCCGATCCCCACGATCGGACTCGACCGGCCGAACAAGAGGAGATGGCGATGACAGAGACGGACCTGATGACCCCCGCGTTCGAGTACTGCTTCGAGCTCGAGGTCGACGTCACCCCGCCGCAGCGGATAGGTCGAGGAGAGGGTGGCGAGCTGCATTTCACCGCCATCACCGGTGGGCGGCTGTCGGGCCCTCGCGCCGAAGGTCGCGTGGTGCCCGGTGGCGGCGACTGGTGGGTCGACCACGGCCTCACGACCCAGCTCGACGCGCACTACCTGATCGAGATCGACGGGCACCTCGTCGACGTGGTCAATCGCGGCTACTGGCGGGCGAACGAGGCGGCGATCGAGAGGTTCGAGGCGGGAGAGCGGCCCTCGGAGCACGACCTCTACTACCGCACCGCCTTCGTCTTCCAGACGGATGCGCCGGCGCTGCGATGGCTCGCGGAATCGCAGTTCGTCGGCTATGCGCGACCGGGAGACGATCAGGTCGTCATCCGTGTCTTCCGAGTGGTGTGACGAGATGATCGACGAGCAGAACCAGAACGGCGAGACCGCACGATGAGCATGAGAGGGAAGACCATGACCCCCACCCCCCAAGCCGACGTGTGCATCGTCGACGGACGCGTGTTCGACGGAAGGGTCGGCACGGCCGACACGGCTGTCGCCATCCGCGGCGAGCGCATCATCGCCATCGGCACCGATGGCGAGATCCGCGCGCTCGCCGGCCCCGACACCCGCATCATCGACGCCGCAGGAGGAGGGATCCTCCCCGGGTTCGTCGACGCCCACATCCACGCCGCGTTCGCCGGCGTCGAGCGGCTGAGCTGCGACCTGACCTCGGCCACGAGCGTCGACGAGACGCTGTCGATGATCGCGTCCGCAGCCGCAGCGACGGATGCCGAATGGATCACCGGCGGCGGGTGGAGCCACGAGCTGTTCCCCCACCCGACGAGGCAGATGCTCGACGCGATCGCTCCCGATCGACCCGTGGCCCTGAGCGACGCCGGACACCACACCCTCTGGGTCAACTCGCGGGCGCTGGAGATCGCCGGCGTCGACCGCGACACCCCTGCCCCGCCGAATGGGCACATCCATCGCGATGACGCGGGCGAGCCGACCGGATACCTCAACGAGACCGCCGCCGAGCTGGTCGGACGGATGATTCCGCCGGCGACGGACGCCGAGGTCGTGGCCGGTCTGCTGAACGCTCAAAAGTTCCTGTGGGCGCTCGGCATCACCGGTTGGCACGAGGCGATCCTCGGCGACTACAACGGCAAGGCCGACTGCACGGGCGCGTATCTGGCGACGATCGCCGACGGCTCCCTGCGCAGCCGCACCTCGGGTGCCCTGTGGGTGCCGCCGGGCACGACGGCGGACGACGTGCCGGAGCTCGTCGAGCGCTTCGTCGCCCTGCGGGCCGCGAACGCGGCATCCGGCTTCGCCACATCCACCGCGAAGGCGATGGTCGACGGCGTACCGCACGGCGAGACGGCCGCGCTGCTCGAGCCGTACTGCAGTCATGCCGGAAGCGGCGAGCTGCACATCGATGCCGAGGCGCTCGAGGCCCTCGTGGTCTCCCTCGACGCCGAGGGCTTCGCGATGCACCTGCACATCATGGGCGATCGCGGGGTGCGCGTCGCACTGGCGGCGGTCGAGGCGGCTCGGGTCGCGAACGGCACAGGTCAGCGACACCACTTCGCGCACCTCTCGATGGTGCACCCCGACGATGCCCGGCGCTTCGGACCGCTCGGCATCACCGCCAACATCCAGGGGCTGTGGGCCTCGATCGACCCTGCGGTGGTGCCGATGATCGGCGAGGCACGCATGCGCGCGGGGTATCCGTTCCGCGCGATCGCCGACAGCGGGGCCGCGATCGCCATGGGGTCGGACTGGCCTGTCTCGCCGCCTGACCCGTGGCTGGCGATCCACGTGGCCGTGAACCGCACGTTGCCCGGCCGCGACGG
>NZ_DALZXX010000062.1:0-16469 GCF_031988965.1 Microbacterium sp. | reverse complement strand
CGCGGCCGGCGGCGCAGCCGGCGACGCGAAGCCTGCTACGCAGCCGGCGACGCGGTCGACGCGGCGGCCGACGACCCCGCCGCATCCCGCTCGCCGAGCGCACGGGCTATGCGCTCGACCGCCTCGATCATCACCGGGCGGGGCAGCGCGAAGACGAAGCGCGTGTAGCCGATCGCGGCCTCGCCACAGGCGGCACCGTCGGTCATCGCGACGCCGGCGTGCTCTCGGAACCACTCGCCGAGGTCACCCGTGAGTCCCGTCTCGCGGAAGTCGAGCAGCGCGATGTAGCTGCCCTCCGGCACAATCAGCCGCACGCCGGGCAGCTTCTCGTCGACGAGCTGCGCGAGCATCCGCCGGTTGCCGTCGAGGTAGTCGACGACTCCGTCGAGCCAGTCGCGTCCGCCCGTGTACGCCGCGGTGTTCGCGATGACCCCGAGCGTCGAGGTGCCGTGTCCGGGCCAGAATCCGAGGCGTTCCCAGAGTTCGGCATCCGCGTCGTTCGAGAGGATGACCTGCGCGCACTTGAGCCCCGCGAGGTTCCAGGCCTTCGAGGCGGAGGTCGCGGTGAAGGTGTGCGCGGCGGCGGCATCGGACACCGAGGCGTAGGGGATGTGCTGCGCCGGGGAGTAGATGATCGGCGCGTGGATCTCGTCGGAGAACACGCGGCCGCCGGCCTCGGTCACGACCGACGCGATGGCCAGCAGCTCGTCGCGGGTCGCGACCGTGCCGAGGGGGTTGTGCGGGTTGCAGAGCACCAGCATCTCGCCGCCGTCGCGGAACGCCTGCGCGACGGCATCCAGGTCCATGACCCAGCGTCCGTCGACTTCGATGCTCGGCACCTCGATCACCCGGCGGCCGCGCATGGGCGGCACCAGCAGGAACGGCATGTACGCCGGCGTCGGCACGACGATGGCCGAGCCCGGCGTCGTGAAATTGTCGATCGCGAGCTCGAACGCGGCGATCACATCGGGTACGTGGTGGATGCGGTCGGCGGGCACCTCCCATCCGTACGAGTCGGAGTACCAGCGTGCCGTGGCCGCGGAGAGGTCTTTCGCCAGCTTCTCGGGCAGATAGCCGGTCACGCCCATGTCGAGAGCATCCTTCACCGCGCCGGTGACGGCAGGCGCGAGGCCGAAGTCCATCTCGGCCACGAAAGCGCCGATCATGTCGGGGAACGTCGTCCATTTCAGGCTGCCCGCCTGGCGCAGGTCGTCTTGCGTGATCTGGTCGAACGTGCCGGAAGTCATGGCATCAATCCTTTCACCCGGTGGCTGCCCTCGGCCCGTGTGGGGACGTTCGGGGCACGGGCATGAGGTGCGGGGCGACGTGCGGGGTCACTTCTGCACCGGAAACCGGCCGCGCGGGTGCTTTTCTGGCCACGCGTCGAGCGCTCGATGCGTGCGGGGTCACTTCTGCACCGGAAACCGGCCGCGCGGGTGCTTTTCTGACCCCGCGTCGAGCGCTCACACCCGCCACGCCATTGAGCCGCCTGCGCCCCCGTGTCAGGATGGCCCCGACTCGGCTCACGACCTCGCGAGCCGGCGGGGACGAAGGGAATCTCATGCAGCTGGCGATGATCGGACTCGGCCGGATGGGCGCCAACATCGTGCGACGTCTCATGCGGGCGGGGCACGAGTGCGTGGTCTACGACGTGAACGCGGATGCCGTGCAGGCGCTGGTCGCCGAGGGAGCCACCGGCGCCGACAGCATGGCCGACCTGGCGTCGAAGCTCGAAGCGCCCCGGGCCGTCTGGATGATGGTGCCCGCCTCGCTCACCGGAACCGTCGCCGACCAGGTCGCGGAGGTGCTCGACGAGGGCGACATCATCATCGACGGCGGCAACTCGAACTACCGCGACGATGTGCGGCGGGCGAAGGCGTTCCGCGAGCGCGGCATCCACTACGTCGACGTCGGCACCAGCGGCGGAGTGTTCGGCCTCGAGCGCGGGTACTGCCTGATGGTCGGAGGACCGGATGCCGCGGTGCAGCGCATCGAGCCGATCCTGCGCTCGGTGGCTCCGGGTGTCGGCGAGATCGAGCGCACGCCCGGTCGCACCGGCGACCTCACGCCCGAGGAGGAGGGCTACCTGCACTGCGGTCCCTCGGGCGCCGGACACTTCGTGAAGATGGTGCACAACGGCATCGAGTACGGCATCATGGCGTCGATCGCCGAGGGGCTCAACCTGCTGCACAACGCGGATGCCGGGGTGCGCGAGGCTGAGCATTCCGCCGAGATCGCCCCACTCGAAGAGCCGGAGTTCTACCAGTTCCCGATCGACACCTCCAAGGTTGCGGAGCTGTGGCGCCGGGGGTCGGTCATCTCGTCGTGGCTGCTCGACCTGACCGCCGCCGCGCTCGCCGAGAACCCGAAGCTCGACGGTCTGGCCGGTCGGGTGTCGGACTCGGGCGAGGGGCGCTGGACGGTCAAGGCCGCGGTCGATGTGGGTGTGCCGGTTCCGGTGCTCGCGGCGTCGCTGTTCGAGCGCTTCGCGTCGCGCGACGAAGACCACTTCGCGAACCAGGTGCTGTCGGCGATGCGCCTGCAGTTCGGCGGACACCAGGAGCTGCCCGCCGGCGACGTGCTGGAGGCGGGTGCGCGCAAGGCGGAGTCCGACAGCGCCTGACCCGGCGGTCCTCGTCCGTCGAGCGGCCCATCCCGGTCGTTGAGCGAGGCCCGCGGAGCGGCCCGAGACGAAACGCACCACGACACAGGAAGGCCAAGCCGCATGACCCCTACTCCCCGCATCCGCCGGGCCGATCCCTCGGATGCCGAGCGCATCGCCGCGCTCCTCCACGCCTTCAACACCGAGTTCGACACCGAGACCCCCGGTGTCGCGGTCCTCACGGAACGGCTTCGGATGCTGCTCGCCGGCCCCTCGACGTTCGCCGTCATCGGCGGCGACCCGGCGACCGGCGTCGCGCTCGTGACACTGCGGCCGAACGTGTGGTTCGACGGACCGGTCGCGCTGCTCGACGAGATGTACGTCGTGCCCGAGCTGCGGGGCACCGGGATCGGCAGTGCGATCCTGCTGCGAATGGTCGAGATCTGTCGAGAGCTGGGCGTCTCGGAGATCGAGATCAACGTCGACGAGTCGGATGCCGACACGATGCGCTTCTATGAGCGGCACGGTTTCATCAACGGCGACCCCGACACCGGCGAGAAGGCCTACTACTTCTCCCGCTCGCTCTGAGGCGACGCGCCCCGGGGTCGTCGAGCGAGGCCCGCGGAGCGGTGACATCCCCCGGTCGTTGAGCGAGCCCGGCGGAGCCGAGCGAGACGAAACGTGGTGACTTTTTCGAGGTCGGCTCGCGACGTTTCGTCTCAGGCGACTTCGTCGTCTTCGCCCAACGACCGAGACTCACCGGGTCGTTGAGCGAGGCCCGCGGAGCGGTGACACCCCTCGGTCGTTGAGCGAGCCCGGCGGAGCCGAGCGAGACGAAACGCGGTAACGTTCCGAGGTCGGCTCGCGACGTTTCGTCTCAGTCGACTGCTTCGTCTTCGCTCAACGACCGGCGGGCCCGCCCAGCGACCGGACGGCTCAGACCAGCGCAGCATCCACCCTGTGATCGTTGCCGGCGTGCACGAGGGCGTCGATCCGGCGCTCGATGGCGTTGAACTCCGGGGAGTTCACGTCGCGCTCGCCGGGGAGGTCGACCGTCACGATCTCCCGCACGTGCCCCGAGATACCGTGTGCCGTGCCGCCCGCCATGACCATGACGCGGTCGCCGAGGTAGACGGCCTCCTCGATGCTGTGCGTCACGAACAGCACGGTGATGCCGGCATCCCGCTGGATGCGCTGCAGCTCGTGCTGCATCTCGGTGCGCGTGAGCGCGTCGAGAGCGCCGAACGGTTCGTCCATGAGCATCACCGACGGAGTGTTCGCGAGCAGTCGCGCGATCGCGACGCGCTGCTGCATGCCGCCCGAGAGCTGGTGCGGGAAGGATGCCGCGACGCGACTGAGTCCGACGGAGTCCAGCGCCGCGGTCGCTCGCTCCTTCACGACCGCGCGGGGGAGGCGAGCCTGCCTCGGGCCGTACTCGATGTTCTCGCGCACCGTCAGCCAGGGGAACAGTCCGTAGTCCTGGAAGACGACGCCGCGGTCGGGACCGGGGCCGGTGACCTCGGTGCCGGCGACGGTGAGCGAGCCCTCGGTGATCGTCTCGAAGCCCGCGACCATGCGCAGCAGCGTCGACTTGCCGCATCCGGAGGCGCCGACGATGCAGACGACCTCGCCGGCCGCGACGGTGATGTCCACACCGTCGACGGCGGCGATCGGTGAGCCGGGGTAGCGCTTGCCCACCCCGTTCATGACGATGTCGGCGGCGTGCTGGGGAGGAATGCTCATGCGATCTCTCACTTCTGGATCGGTCGGCGCCCGAAGGCGATGGCGAAGATGAGCGTGAGCAGGCGGTCGGTGATGAAACCGGCCAGGCCGATGACGACCATGCCCACGATGATGAGGTCGGTGCGCGACTGCTCCCTGGCCTGGGTGATGAGCGCGCCGAGCCCGGTGCTGATCCCCACCGTCTCGCCGACGACGAGGATCACCCACGCGAGTCCCATCGCGATGCGCATGCCGCTGATGATCTGCGGAGCGGCGGCCGGGATGACGACCTTGTAGAGCGACTGGAAGCGGGGTGTGCCCAGCATCGCGGCGGCTTCGAGGAGGCGCCCCGGCACCTGGTGCACTCCGCTGATGGTGTTCAGCAGGATCGGGAACACCGCGGCGATGAACACGAGGAACACGGTGGAGCGGTCGCCGAAGCCGATGATCAGCAGTGTCAGCGGCGCCCAGGCGGTGACGGGGATGGGGCGGACGAGGTTGATCGTGGGCTCCAGCATCCGGAAGAGGAGCTTCGATCGGCCCATCAGCACGCCGAGCGGGACGGCGACGACGACCGCGAGGCCGAAGCCCTGCAGCACGCGCAGCGCCGAGGCGCCGAGGTGGCCCCAGAGCGTACCGCTGAACGAGTCGTCGTAGACGCCGCCGAAGGCGAAGTCCACACCCCTCAGCGCGACCTCTCCGGGGGTGGGCAGGAACGTCATCTTGATGTCGAACGGCAGCGTCCAGGCGTTTTGCACGCCCAGGTGCCAGCCGATGAGGATGAGGATCGGCACGGGAAGCGCGATGGCCCATCCCAGCGGCAGGCGGCGGCGCGGCCGTGCGGCGCGGATGCCGCCGGGCTGCGTCTCCGTGTTCGCGACGCCCTGGGGCGGATCGGCGAGTGCGGTGGTCGTCACGATCACTCCGTCCGTGCGGTCTCGACGAAGCCGGCGTCGGTGAGGAGGTCCTGGTCGACCTCGGCCGAGACCTGGTCGAACGCGAGCATCTCCTCGCTCATCGCGGCCAGCGTCGAGAGGTAGTCGGCATCCAGATCCCAGCGGGGCCAGATGTTCTCGATCGCCAGGTCGACGATCGCGGGGTCCAGGGCGAACTCCTCGACGAGGCCGTCGGCCCAGGCGGCGGTGTCGTCCGCCATGTGCTCGACCGCCGCGATGTGGGTGTCGACGACGGACTGCACGAGCTCGGGGTCGGACTCGATCAGGCTGTTGCTCGTGGCGAGCACGATGTTCGTCTGCCCGATGGGGGTGTCGTAGGCCGACATCAGCTCGTGAGCACCGCCCTCGATCGCGATCGACGGGCCCACCTCGGCGGAGATGAACGCGTCGATCTGCCCGGAGGCGAACGCGGTGGCCATGTCGGCGAAGGGCAGGTTGACGAGCTCGACGTCGCTCGCGGGGTCGATGCCCTGTGCCTCGAGCGTGCGCTTGAGGAGGATCTCCTGGGTGGCGCCCATCGGGAAGCCGACCTTCGCACCCTGGAGGTCATCCGGCGTCTCGATGTCTTCCGTGGCGACGATGCGGGTGCCGCCGTCGGCAGCGGAGGCGACGATGCGCACATCCTGCTTCTCGGCGACGCCGGCGATGACGGATGCCGCGCCGGTCACGCCGAAGTCGACGGATCCCGAGACGATTGCGTTCTTGATGTCGCTGGAGGTGTCGAACAGCACGATCTCGACGTCGATGCCCTCCTCGGCGACCTCCTCGTAGAAGAAGGGGCTGAACAGGTGGGGCTGCGCACGCAGCGTCCCGATGGTGACGGACTGTCCGCCGCCGTCGCCGCTCTCGGAGTCGGCGGACGAGGACGACGCGGAGCAGCCGGTGAGCACCAGCGCGGCCGCGGCGAGGGAGGCGACGGCGAGCGACGGCGTGCGGAGGGAAGTGGGGAAGGTCATGTGTTCTCCTGGTGGGGGCGGGGTCAGGACGTGTGGTGCAGGGTCAGGTGGTCTGGTGCAGGGTCAGGCGGTCGCGGGGACGACGGATGCTGTGCGATAGGCGCGCCAGCCCCCGAAGTCGGTGATGTCTCGTTCGGTGAGGTCGACGGATGCGGTGAAGCCGAGTACCGACGAGCCGTCGGAGAGCTCGATCTCGCCGAGCGCGAGAGGAGCGGCGATGCTGCGCAGCAGCGTCGACAGGGCGAGGGGCGACAGGCGCCACAGCTCGCCGGGGAGCTCTGCGCCCTCGGTCGAGCGGATCACCGCCGGCCGGTCGACAGCGCCTTCGACCAGCAGCATCCGGAACCTGTCCGAGGTGCGAACCTCGCCGACGAACCGGGCACCGAGAGCCTGCAGCTGCGGGTTGAGCGGTTCGCCGCTGAGGTGCGCCCCGAAGACGGCGACGTCGACGCCCGGGGCGTCGAGTGTGGCATCCGGCTCCTGTTCGCCGAGGAGGCGAGCTGCGAGATCGAGCGCGACCTGGTCGTGGAACGTCGGCGTCACGATCGAGACGCCGAAGTGTCCCTCCCCGGCGACCTCGCCCGTCGGCACGGCGACGGCGGCCATGTCCATGAGGTTCACGAAGTTCGTGAAGGTGCCGACGGTGCTGTTCACACCGAGCGGGTCGGCCGCGACCTCGGTGACGGTCGGGTGGATCGGTGCGGTCGGGATGATCAGCGCGTCCGTTCCGTCGAGCACATCCCGAGCGAGGCGCGTCGCGGCGGCGACGGCCTGCTGGGCATCGATCACCGTCGTGCCGTCGATCTCTCCGGCGCGGGCGGCGATCTCGGCGACCGACGGATCGGCCTCCTCCGGGTGCGCGGCGAGGAACGCGCCGTACGACCAGGCCCGCTCGCTGACCAGGCCGCCGCCGTAGAGAAGCCGGGCGGTGGCGAGGAACGGAGCGATGTCGATCGTGCGGGTCTCGGCGCCGAGCGCCTCGAAGCGGGCGATCGTCTCGTCGAACGCGGTCAGGACGGCCGGCGAGAGCGACGTGAGGTCGGCGCGTCGCGGCACGGCGATCACCGGTCGCGGGGGTGCGGCCTGCGGGGCGTCGAGCGCCCACGGCCTGCTCTTCGGGTCGCTCGACGACGGGCCGGCGACGACCGACATCACGCGGGCGGCGAGACCGGTGGTGCGGGTGAAGATCGAGACGGTGTCGTACGAGGGGGATGCCGGGAGGACTCCGTCGAGAGGCAGTAGCCCGAGGGTGGGCTTCACGCCGAGGATGCCGTTGAAGGCGGCCGGAACCCGCCCCGAGCCCGCGGTGTCGGTGCCGAGGGAGAAGTCGACGAGGTCGTGACCGACGGCGGCACCGGATCCCGAGCTCGATCCGCCGGAGACGCGCTGGGGGTCGAGCGCGCTCGTGACGATGCCGTACGGGCTGCGTGTTCCGACGAGTCCGGTGGCGAACTGATCCATGTTCGTCTTGCCGACGAGGATGGCTCCCGCGTCGAGCAGCCGTGTGACGACGGTCGCGGTGTGCCGGGGGATCCGGGCGAAGGCGGGGTGCGCGGCGGTGGTCGGGATGCCGGCCACGTCGATGTTGTCCTTGACGGCGAACGTCAGACCGGCGAGGGGGAGAGCCGAGCCCTCGGCGACGCGAGCGCGCACGCTCTCGGCATCCGCCCTGATCTCTGCGGCGCTGCGGCGGGTGATCCAGATGCTGGCGGGCGCGGCGTCCAGTGCGGCTACGAGCGCTGCGACGTCGGCGGAGACGGATTCGGAAGAGGAGAGGGAGATCATCGGTGCGGGTCCATTCCGTGGTTCATGTGGGAGATCTGCATGGCGCGGGCCGCGCGGGCCTCGACGATCGACTGCGACTGGCCGACGTGCGTGCGCAGGAAGTCCCGCGCTTCGCGCAGGCGCCCCGTGAGCACGAGCTCGAGGATCTCGAGGTGCTCGGTGATGGTCGCGTCGACCCGGTCCTGGGTGAGGTAGTCGTGCATGCGGATCGGGCGGATGCGGCGGTTCACGCGCTCCAGCGCTCCGACCAGCTCGCCGTTGCCCGCGGCGCCCAGGAGCGCGAGGTGGAAGTGCTCGTCGGCGTCGACGAAACCGGGATCGGGGGTGATGCCGGTCTCGAGCCGAGAGACCCAGAGGTCCTGCTCGGCGGTGAGCAGGGCCCGCTCATGCGTGATCGTCGGGTCGGCGATGGCGCGGTCGATGCCCTGCGACTCCAGCAGGATGCGCAGCTCGTAGAGGTCGGTGAACTCCTCGAGCGTGGGCATGTAGCGGTACAGCGCTCCCTCGCGCTTGACGAGGAGTCCGTCTGCCTCGAGCCGCGCCAGGGCGTCGCGCACCGGGGTGCGTGAGAGCTGGAAGCGTTCGGCGACGTTCTCTTCGGTGAAGCGGTGGAAGGGCGAATACGCCGCGGTCAGCAGCTCGGCCCGCAGCTGCTCATAGACGCGGATGCGGGCGGGACGCCGGCGCTCGGAGCCCGGATCCTGCGATGTGGCCAATGATGTATCCATTGATGGACATCGTTCGGTATCCATGTTTCGGCGGTGTATCTGCGCCGTACTCCCCGCGTTACGTTCTCCTCACATCCCCCGCCCTCGGCCCGCGTCGCGGCTCCCGATCCCGGTCGTTGAGCGAGCCCCGCGGAGCGGTGGCCTTTCCCGGTCGTTGAGCGAGGCCCGCGAAGCGGTCGCCCCTTCCCGGTCGTTGAGCGAGCCCGGCGGAGCCGAGCGCGACGAAACGCACCACGACACGGGAACGGCATCCGCATCGCCCCGCCACGGGAACCCGCTCAACGGATCGCGTCGAGAAGGCCCTTCTCGGTGCGATTGACGATTCCGAGGAAGGTCTGGTCATCGCCGTAGGCGCGCGCGAGCACCAGGCCGCCCTGGATGGCGGCGACCGCGTACAGCGCGTGCTCGCGAGCCATCTCACGTGTGAGGCCGGTAGTCGTGAGGACCTGGGTGAGGGCGTCGACCCAGTCGGTGAAGTACGCCCGCACCGCTTCGGCGAAGGTCTCCTGCTCTTCGCCCAGAGTGATCGCGGCGAACAGGCACACCCGCTCACGGGAGATGAAGTACTCGGCGACCTCGCGCGACGTGTCCGCGATGGCCTGCCGAGCGTCGGTCGCGGTGCGGAGGGGAACGAAGATCTTCTCGTCGAACCACTCTGCGACCTGGTCGAGGACCGCGCGAGCCATGTCCGTCTTTCCCTCGGGGAAGAAGTGGTAGAGGCTTCCACGGCCGACGCCGGTCTCCTGCTGGATGAATGACAGGGAACCACCCTCGAAGCCGCGCTTGCGGAAGACGCCGGCGAGGGCGCGGACCACGTCGGACCGGTCGAGGACGGTTCGGGCCATCAGAGACCGAGCTCGCTCAGGCCGGGGTGGTCGGCGGGACGGGGACCGGAGTTGTCCCAGAAGAACTTGCGGTCGGACTCGTCGATCTCGACGTCGTTGATGCTCGCGTGACGGTGCGTCATCAGTCCATCCTTGTCGAAGTGCCAGTTCTCGTTGCCGTAGGCGCGGAACCACTGGCCCTCGGCGTTGCGGTACTCGTACGCGAAGCGCACCGCAATCACATCGCCAGTGTAGGCCCACAGTTCCTTGATGAGCCGGTAGTCCAGCTCACGGTCCCACTTGCCGGCGAGGAAGTCGATGATGGCGGGGCGACCCTGCACGAAAGCGGAGCGGTTGCGCCACCAGCTGTCCTCACTGTAGGCCAGGGCGATGCGCTCGGGGTCGCGGGTGTTCCACCCGTCTTCGGCGGCACGAACCTTCTGGATGGCGGTCTCTTCGGTGAACGGGGGAAGGGGCGGACGGGACATGATGACTCCTCGATTCGATTCTCTGTACCGGTCGGTACAACGTGTACTAAACGGTACAGAGTGGCAGTGTGGATGTCAACATCGGGCCTCACTCATCCGGCGGCCACCTTTCCTGGTCGTTGAGCGAGCCCGGCGGAGCGGTGACCTTTTCCGGTCGTTGAGCGAGCCCGGCGGAGCCGAGCGAGACGAAACGCGGTGAGGTTCGGAGGTCGGCTTGCGACGTTTCGTCTCAGTCGACTTCGTCGTCTTCGCTCAACGACCGGAACGCCCCCGATCATTGTGCGAGGCCCGCGAAGCGGCTCCTCCCGGTCGTTGAGCGAGCCCGGCGGAGCCGAGCGAGACGAAACGTGGTGCGGTTCCGAGGTCGGCTCGCGACGTTTCGTCTCAGGCGACTTCGTCGTCTTCGCTCAACGACCGTGTTCGCCCTGATCGTCGAGTGCGCGGCGCAGCGCCTCCGCCGCGAACCGCGCCGCGGCGGCCGTGCCGAAGGTGACGTGGAACGCGGGGTCGCTCTCGTACATGTCGGCGATGCCGAGCACCATCGCGCGGGAGTTCTCGGCATCACCGGCGTGCGTGGGCGTTCCGGGGATCTCGGCGAACCAGGCCAGGTGCGCGGCGGCATGCTCGCGAGCAGCCGGCGCATCCGTCTCATGCCCCGCCTCCTGCAACTCGCGCCATCGCGCGACGAGCGCCTCGGCGCGCTCCTTCCACTCGCGCTGCGCGCGCACGGACTTGCCGTGCCACCACTGGTTCGACGCATCGAAGGCGTCGCGTCCCCACCGTTCGACGACCTCGGACTCGTACGCGTCGTTGAATCCCTGCAGCATCACGTCCATGCGCGGCTCCAGCCCCTGCTCGCGCATCGCCAGGGTGTGCTCGACCGCGGCGATGCGGCGGTCGACCGCATCCCGTTCCGCCGTCAGCTGGTCGAGGTGCGACCGCAGTGCGGCGACCTCGCTCGTGGGCTGAGCCGGAGCATCCAGCACCGAGGCGATCTCGGCGAGACCCATGCCGGTGTCTCGCAGAAGCAGGATGCGTTGCAGCCGCGCGACCGCCTCGGGTCCGTAGTACCGGTAGCCGTTCGCGCCGATGCGGTCGGGCGGAAGCAGTCCGATGCGGTGATAGTGCCGCAGGGCGCGGTCGGTGATGCCCGCCCGTTCGGCGAGTTCGTTCACGGTCCACTCCATCGAGCGCTCCAGACGTCGGGTGGTGGTCAGGTGGTGCGGGGGTCTGCGAGCCCGAGCCTCGGCAACGCGATGGCCAGGATCTCGGATGCCGGAACGTGCACCGCCTCGGCCGCGCTGCGTCCTGTCGCATCTCGGTAGGCCTCGACGATGCGGGCGCCCGCCGCATACCCCGCACCGGTCGGCAGTCCGACGGGCGTGGAGCCGAACATCCGAGCCGTCGCGTCGCCGAGCACCCACGCGGCGAAGTCCTGCATGCCGGTGACGTCGAGTCCGCTCACGACCTTCGCCAGCACGGCGTCGTCGGTGCGGGTCTCGTCGGCGACGAAGTGGGTGTATCCGGCATCGCCGTAGAGCTCGGTCGCGAACACGTCGGCGAGCCCTTCGGACACGACGTGCTCGCCGACCGTCACGGTCGTCGGATCCCACACGATCCCGCCGGGCGAGTAGCGCACGTTGTGGTGCAGCTCGTGCACGGCGATCGCTTCGAGACGGTCGAGCACTCGGGGCGTGGGCCAGAGGGTGAGGCTGATGTATCCGCTGATGCCGCCGAAGCCCGAGAGGCCCTGCACCTCGTCGACGAAGTGCCGGTTCGCCGGATCGCCCAGCACCAGCAGCACGGTCAGGTCGGGCACGGTCAGGTCGGGGATGGATGCCTCGAGCGCGGCGATCCCGTTGTGCAGCGCCGTCTCGACCCGTCGCCAGGCATCGGCCGCGATGAGAGCCTCCAGCCCTTCGCGCAACTGACTGATCGGGCCGTCGGTGTCGAAGTCGGTGTCGAACCCGAAGCTCTGGCGATGCACGGCCGCCAGGTCGGGCCCGCCGGGGATGAAGTGGTACATGCCGGCCATCGGCTGCCACATCTCGCGGACGAGGTCGTCGAGTGACTCCGAGGGTGCATCGAGGATGCGGGCGGTCGCTGTCGCGCTGTCGATCAGGGTGAGGGTCATGTCGATCGAGCGTAAACACTGACGCAGGGGCAAGGTCAACCCGCGGGTCGTGACGGACAACGAGGACATGCTGATCGCGATGGCGGGCGGAGCGGCGTCCCTGTCCGATCGTTGAGCGAGGCCCGCGGAGCGGCCCGAGACGAAACGTGGTGAGGTTCGGAGGTCGGCTTGCGACGTTTCGTCTCAGTCGACTGCGTCGTCTTCGCTCAACGACCGTGACGTTCCCGATCATTGTGCGAGGCCCGCGAAGCGGCTCCTTTCCGGTCGTTGAGCGAGCCCGGCGGAGCCGAGCGAGACGAAACGCGGCGAGGTTCCGAGGTCGGCTCGCGACGTTTCGTCTCAGTCGACTTCGTCGTCTTCGCTCAACGACCGCACCGTCAAATCGGCAGCGGCACGACCTCGCCCGATGCGCGACCGTCGGAGTGCAGCAGGTGGCCGAGGTGCTTGGTCGTCCGCAGCACGACCGACCGATCGGCGATGCTGACCCCGGGCAGGCGTTCCTCGATGATGCCCTCCATGCGCCCGACGTCCTGCAGTGTGCGCAGCCACACCGCCATGATCACGTTGTACTCGCCGACCGTGTTCGCGACGAGGCGCACCTCTTCAATGCGCCCGAGCTGCGCGCCGATGCGGGCCGCCATCGCCGCCGGCACGCGCAGGAAGTACCAGGCGTAGATCGGCCAGGGCGTGTAGCGCCGGGCGACATCGACGCGGATCGCCAGCCGACCTGACTCCCGCATCTCGGCGATCGCGTCGCGCACCCGGCGCGGAGCCATGCCGAGGCGGGTGGCGAGCTCGGTCACACCGACCCGGCCGTCGTGGGCGAGCTCGGCGGCGATGGCGCTGCGCTGCTCCGCCGACATGCGCACGGATGCCGTGGGCGTGCGCCGATCCAGAGCCTCGATCTGCGCGACCTCCTGCGTGGAGAGCGCGCGGAGACGCCACCCTCGCGCATCGCGGACGGTCTCCGACACCAGGTGGGTGCGCATCGAGCGCACGCCGGCGACGCCGCGGATGCGCTCCAGCGTCCAGACGGCCAGCGCCTCGGCATCCGGGACCGCGAGCGTGAGGAAGATGTCGCGGCCTCCGGCGGTCAGGTCGATCGTGAACGCCTCGGGGTCGTTCCCGAGGGTCTCGGCGACCGCAAGCGTCTCGCCCGGACTGCACTCGATCTCGATGAGCACGAGCACCGCTGAGGCGCCGGCGCCGTACCCGGTCACGTAGACGATCCCCTCGGCGACCAGTCGTGCCCAGCGTCGCGACAGAGTGGCAGGGTCGGCGCCGATGATGGGCGCGAGTGAGCTCCAGCTCGCCCGCGGGCTCACCTGCACCGCGTGGATCAGGCGCTGATCGAGGTCGTCCAGTCCGATTTCCGGCATTCACATCACCTTTCTGTCCGATTATGTGCACTCGAACGGCATCCTACTGACGTCTTTCTAGAGTCACTGCAACCCGTTCCGCTTCTTGCTCCACCCGATCGCTCTCAAGGAGTCCTCATGGCTGTCACCGCACCGCCTGGCAAGACCATCTCCGGCCGCACCGCTCTGCGCGGGGCCGTCGGCTTCCTCGTCGTCATGGAGCTCGGCTCCGGAATGCTGCAGGGCTGGTATCCCGTGCTGCTCGCCGCGATCGGCGAGGAGTTCGGCGTCGGCGCCGCCCAGCTCAACTGGGTGAGCGCCGCGTACATGCTCGCGACCGTGGTCTGCGTGCCGATCCTCGCCAAGCTCGGCGACCGCTACGGGCACAAGAAGCTGCTCCTGATCTCGACCGCGCTCGTCGCACTCGGATCGATCGTGGTCGCCATCGCGCCGAGCTACGAGCTCTTCCTCGTCGGCCGGGCGCTACAGGCTCCGCTCGCCGCCTTCCTGCCGTTGGAGTTCGCGATCGTCCGCGACCGCGACGAGAAGTCCGCCGGGCGATCGATCGGCAAGCTCGTCGGCGCGCTCACGTTCGGCGCCGCCCTCGGATCCCTCGGCTCCGGCCTGCTCTTCGGAGCGATCGGCGACCTGCGCGCGGTGCTCTGGATGCCCGCCATCTTCCTGCTCATCTGCATCCCGGTCGTGGCGTTCCTGGTGCCCGAGACCACCGTGCGCGCTGCGGGCAAGACCGACTGGCTCGGCGCCTCGCTGCTCGGCATCGGCCTCCTCGCCGCGCTCGGCGGCATCTCGAACGCATCCGCGTGGGGCTGGACGAATCCGATCACCTGGGTCGCGATCCTCGGCGGCGTCGCACTGCTCGTGGTCTGGGTGATGGTCGAGAAGCGCGTCGCGCACCCGCTCATCGACATCGCGCTGCTCACCAAGGGTGGCATCGGCCTGCCGATCATCATCGCGTTCCTCTTCGGCGCTCAGCTGTTCGGCGGACAGACCGCCTCCAGTGTCTACGTGCTCAGCGATCCGGATGCCGTCGGCTTCGGCCTCGGCTTCACCGCCGCCGCGGTCGGAGTCATCTCTCTCGCCGCAGCGCTCTCGGCCTTCCTCGCCTCGATCGTCGGCGACCGGGTCGCCGGCCGCATCGGCGCGAAGGGCGCGATCGTGCTCGGAGGAGTGCTCGTCGGCGGCAGCTACCTCGCCTTCCTCACCGCGCCGAGCGTGGTCGCCGTCTTCGTCGGGGCCATGGTGATCGCCGGGCTCGGCAACGGTCTGCTCATTTCGGTGCTGCCGACCATCGTGGTGCGCCGCGCTCCCGCCGACTCGGTCGGCATCGCCTCAGCGCTCTACAACACGTCGCGCACCGCGGCCGGAGCCGTCGCGGGTGCCGTGTTCGCCCTGGTCATGGGCAGCTTCCTCATGACCGTGGGCACCGGTGACGCCGCCGTGACCACCACCGCATTCGACGGGTACGTCGCCGTGTGGAGCATCTGCGCGGCCATCGGTGTCGCGATCGCCGTGCTCGCCCTGTTCCTCCGCGTCCCTGCACCGGTCGCTGAGGACCCCACCCCTGTCCCCGCCGTCACCACGGCCGACCCCGTTCTCGAAGGAGAAACCGCATGACCCTCGCAGATCCGACCACCCTCGCCGACCGGTCCACCCAGCCCCTGCTCGACCTCGCGGAGGCGAAGCAGCGCAGCGCGGATGCCGTGCGCGACTGGGAGCAGCGGCTCGTCGAGATCAGCCACGAGATCCACGACGATCCCGAGATCGCGTTCGAAGAGGTGCGTGCGGCGAACCTCGTCGCGGCAGCCCTGCGCGACGCTGGCTTCACCGCCACCGTCGGCGCGTTCGGAGTCGACACGGCCATCGACGCCAGCTTCGGCGACGGGGAGTTCGTGGTCGCGATCTGCGCCGAATACGACGCTCTTCCGGTGATCGGCCACGCCTGCGGACACAACGTCATCGCGGCGGCCGGACTCGGTGCGGCGATCGCGCTCGCGGCCATCGCGGATGACGCCGGACTCACGGTCAAGCTGCTCGGCACCCCCGCTGAAGAGCACGGCGGCGGCAAGGTGCTCATGCTCGAGGGCGGCGCGTGGGAAGACGCCACGGTGTCGCTCATGGTGCACGGTGCCCCCGGCATCGACGTGCGCTGCGAGAGCTTCCGCACGCAGGCCGTCGATCGCTTCCAGGTGACGTACACGGGGCGCCCGGCGCACGCGGCCGCGGCACCCGACAAGGGCGTGAACGCGCTGGATGCCGCGACGATCGCCCTCACCTCGATCGGCCTGCTCCGTCAGCAGCTGCCCGGCACCGTGCGCACCGCCGCCGTGATCACGCAGGGCGGCGAGGTGACGAACATCATCCCCGCGCGCACCGTGCTGCAGGCCGAGGTGCGTTCGTTCGACCTCGATGAGCTGCACGACGCCAAGCGGCGGGTGATGGCCTGCTTCGAGGCGGGAGCGCTCGCCTCGGGATGCTCGTGGGAGCAGGTGCGCACCGAGCCGCGCTATGACCCGCTCATCCAGGAGCCGATGCTCGCCGATGCATGGAACGACGCGCTGACCGAGCTCGGTCGCGAGCCCATCGCGTTCACCGGCGCAGCCGGAGGATCCACCGACATGCAGGTCGTTCCCTCGATCCACCCCGGCATCGCGATCATCGGCTCGACGTCGGCTCCGCACACCGAGGGATTCACCGCGGATGCCGCGACGCCCGCCGCCGACCGCGCCGTGATCGACGCGGCGATCGGCCTCGCGTGGGCTGCGGCGACGGCGGCGCTCACACCGTCGTCGCGTGCGGATCTGCTCGCTCGGCAGGCCGCGCGCCCGGCCGGAGCGACCACCCACCCGCAGGGTGAGGAGTGACCACACTCGCCTCCGCGACCGACGCCCGCCGCGG
>NZ_DALZXX010000061.1:0-16631 GCF_031988965.1 Microbacterium sp. | reverse complement strand
CGGGGGATGCCGCGGAACGCCTTGTTCGTGGTCTTGATCTCGGCGAGCTTGACGCGTCCGTCCGCGTCGACGGCGATACCGTCGGGTGTCGCGAGGTGGCGGTGCTCGACCTCGGCGCGGAAGAGCGCGGACGACGGCAGGATGCCGTGCGTCGCCGCCACCCAGGCCGCGATCTCGGGCTCCCGGCGCCGGCCGTGGTCGGTATAGGCGTTGCCGCCGAAGCGGGGTCCGCCGCCGAGCTTCGAATCGGCGGCGCGGGCGATCGACCTCTCGCTCGTGAGTCCCGCGACATCGGTCGCGGTGATGCCGCGTGAACGGGCTCGCATCCAGGCCACCCGGTCGCGCGAGTCCGCGACGATGCGAGCTTGGAGTTCCGGGGTCACCTATCGAGCGTAACCCCGGTCGCCGACCCTCCGGTCCCGTACACGCCGCACCCGGCATCCCTCGTCGTCTGCGCGGGAGCGATCAGCCGAGTGCGGGCCAGCTCTCGGGCCCGGTCGATCCTGCGGCGTACTCCTCGAGGGGAACATCGCCTCGACGCCAGGCCTCGAGGATCGGCGCGACGATGCGCCAGCACTGCTCAGCGGCATCGCCGCGCACGGCCAGCATCGGGTCGCCGTCGAGCACGCCCGACAGCACTTCGGCGTAGGCCTTGAGCGCGCCCTCGCCGAGTTCGGCCGACAGGGTCGCGCGCTCCAGTTCGAACGGATCCTCGGCGGCGTTGAGGTTCAGCTCGAGGGAGATCCGGTCGGGCCCCAGGGAAAATCGCAGCACGGCGCCGTCGGACGATCCGCTGAGCCCTGTCGGAATATGCCTGACGGGTCGGAAGCGCACGACGATCTCGGTCGCCGGCGTGCTGAGCGCCTTGCCCGACCGCAACCGGAAGGGCGTGCCCGCCCAGCGGCTGTTGCGCACTTCGAACGTGGCCTCGGCGAGGGTCTCGGTCTGGCGGTCGGGGTCGACTCCCGGCTCGTCGACGTACGACGGCTTCTCCGTGCCGCCGACCGTGCCTGCCGTGTACCGCGCCCGCCGCGACGACGCCACCGGATCGTCGTGCCACACCGCGGTCGCGCGGAGCACGGCGCTCGTCGCCTCGCGGAAGTCGACCTGGTCGAGCGTCGTGGGCTCTTCCATCGCGAGCACGGCGAGCACCTGCAGGAGGTGGCTCTGGATCATGTCGACGAGCGCCCCGGCGGAGTCGTAGTAGCCCGCGCGTCCCTCGAGCGCCAGCGATTCGTCGTAGACGATGTCGACCGACTCGATGCTCTCGGCCGACCAGAGGGGCTCGAGGATCCGGTTGGCGAAGCGCGCGCCGAGCAGATTCAGCGT
This sequence comes from Microbacterium sp., assembly GCF_031988965.1. Classification (GTDB taxonomy): domain Bacteria; phylum Actinomycetota; class Actinomycetes; order Actinomycetales; family Microbacteriaceae; genus Microbacterium. Next base: position 15,302 of record NZ_DALZXX010000061.1, on the reverse strand, counting down.
GGTCGAGCGACCGAGGAAGTGGTCGACCCGGAAGACCTGACTCTCGGGCACCAGCGCCGTGAGCGTGCGGTTCAGCTCGCGGGCACTCGCCTCGTCGGTGCCGAAGGGCTTCTCCATGACCAGAATCGCTCCGTCGGGCAGCATCTCGGAGGTGAGCGCAGCGATGGATGCCGCGGCGACCGCGGGAGGCACGGCGAAGTAGATCGCGACCTGTCCGGTGCGGTCCTGCAACAGCGCCCGCAGGTCGTCGGGTTCGGTGATATCGGTCCGCACGTACGACACATCGACGCGCGAGGCGGCCTCTTCGGCATCCATCGTCGCGAACGCCGTGCGGACGACGGTCTCGAGCTCGGCATCCGTCCAGTCCTCGCGGTCCGCGCCGACGATGTGCACCGCGCGTTCGGGCTCTCTCCGCAGCAGCTGTCCGAGAGCAGGAAGGAGCAGGCGGGAGGTGAGATCGCCCCCGGCACCGAGGATCACGAGCGTCGTCGCAGCGGCCATGACCCCACCGTAACCCGTCCACCCCGTCCACAGTCGTGTCACAATCGGTCGATGCCCGCTCCGATCGAGGACTACGCCCTGCTCAGCGACTGCCGCACCGGCGCGCTCGTCTCGAAGGAGGGCAGCATCGACTGGCTGTGCCTTCCCCGTTTCGACGCTCCGTCGCTGTTCGGGGCGCTGCTGGGAGAGGCAGCGAACGGATGCTGGACCCTGCGCCCCGTCGATGAGACGGCGACCTCCGAGCGGCACTACGTGTCGGACACCTTCATCCTCGTCACCCGGTGGGAGACGGCAGACGGCGTCGCCGAGGTGCACGAGTTCATGCCGCTGCAGTCGGCACGCAGCGACGTCGTGCGCAGGATCGTCGGCATCACCGGCCACGTCGAGTTCGTCACCGAGCTGCGGCTGCACTTCGACTACTCCCGTCGGCTGCCCTGGGTGCGGCAGGTGGGCACGAGCGAGGAACCGGCCCTGCGCGCGACGGCGGGACCCGAAGCGGTGATCGTGCGCGGAGTGCGACTCGTCGCGGAGGACCACCGGCACCGAGGGACGCTCACGGTCTCGGCTGACGAGGCGCGCGACCTGACCCTCAGCTGGTTCCCCTCGCATGAGCATCCGCCGGCGCCGCTCGACGTCGACGACGCGATCGCCGCCACGCGGTCGTGGTGGCAGGGCTGGGCGAGCGGGATCCAGCACGACGGTGCCTACCGCGGCGAGGTCGTGCGGTCGCTGCTGGTGCTGCGGGCGCTCACGAACAAGGACACCGGAGGCATCGTCGCCGCGGCCACCACATCGCTCCCCGAGGAGTTCGGCGGCTCGCGCAACTGGGACTACCGCTTCGTCTGGCTGCGCGATGCCGCGCTGACGCTCGAAGCCCTCATCGCCCACGGCTTCCTCACCGAGGCCCACCACTGGCGCCGCTGGCTGCTCCGCGCCGTCGCGGGTGAGCCGAACGAGGTGCAGATCATGTACGGGATCGCGGGGGAGCGCGACCTCATCGAGCGCGAGCTCACGAGCCTGCCCGGCTACGGCGGTGCGGCACCGGTGCGGACCACCTGGCCGGCTATCAGGGCGCCGCCCCGGTGCGGATCGGCAACGGCGCGGTCGACCAGTACCAGGGCGATGTGATCGGCGAGGTGCTGGTCGCACTCGAGTGCGCCCGGATCGCCGGGCTCGAGGAGGGCAGCTTCTCGTGGCCGCTGCAGCGCGCGCTCATCGAACAGGTGATCGCCTCGATCGACCGCCCCGACAACGGCATCTGGGAGATCAGGGGCGAGCCGCAGTGGTTCACGCACTCCCGCGTGATGATGTGGGCGGCGCTCGACCGTGGAGTCCGTGCCGTGCAGGAGCACGGGCTCGCGGGCGATGCCGATCGCTGGGCCGCGGTGCGCGATTCTCTGCGAGACGAGATCGACGAGCGCGGGGTCGATGCCGATCAGGGGTACTTCGTGCAGCACTACGGCTCGACCGAGGTCGACGCGTCACTGCTCGTGCTCCCGCAGGTCGGCTACTGCACGCCCGACGACCCGCGGATGCTCCGCACGGTCGAGCAGATCGAGCGCACGCTGCTCACCGATGGATTCCTCCGGCGATATCGCACGGAGTCCGGCGTCGACGGACTCGACGGGGGAGAGCATCCGTTCATCGCCTGCAGCTTCTGGCTGGTCGAGCAGTATGCGACGACCGGTCGTCTCGACGAGGCCCGCGACCTGATGGAGAGATTGGTCGGGATGGCCAACGACCTCGGTCTGCTGTCCGAGGAGTACGACGTCGGGCAGGACCGGCAGGCGGGCAACACCCCTCAGGCGCTCTCGCATCTGAGCCTCATCCGGGCCGCCGACGCGCTCGCCGGCCACGGGGGTCGCGCCGCCCACAGGCGATGACCCCGCCTGATTTGAGAAGAGCGGATGCCGTGGGGTACAGTTGTCATAACCGAAGACCGCTGGTCATCGTCGTGCGCGTGAGTGCATGAGGATCGAAGCTCTGCTCAGCAGGGGCCCGCGCAGGACACGAACTTCCAAAGCTCCGTGCGCTTGCGCCGGAGCTTTTCTGTTGCCAGGGGTCGGAACCGGTGCCTCACCGCCGTGAGGCATCTCGTACACACCAAGGAGTGACCATGGCGCAGAAGGATGCATCGGTCGCCGAGCTCACGAAGTCATTCGAGAACTCGACTGCCGTTCTGCTGACCGAGTACCGCGGTCTGACGGTTGCCCAGCTCAAGGAGCTGCGCAACAGCATCCGTCAGGACGCTGAGTACGCCGTGGTGAAGAACACGCTGACCAAGATCGCCGCCAACAAGGCTGGCATCACCGCGCTGGACGACGACCTCAAGGGTCCGTCGGCCGTCGCGTTCGTGCACGGTGACTTCGTCGCCACTGCCAAGGCTCTTCGTGACTTCGCCAAGGCCAACCCGCTTCTCGTGATCAAGGCCGGCATCTTCGAGGGCAACGCCCTCTCTGCCGACGAGGTCAACAAGTACGCCGCGCTCGAGAGCCGTGAGGTTCTGCTGGCGAAGGCTGCGGGCATGATGAAGGCCACGATGGGCAAGGCTGCTGCCACCATCGATGCTCTTCGCGAAAAGCTGGAGACCGCTGAGGCCGCGTAAGCGACCCGACGTTCTCGTTCAACAAACCCCATCTATCTAGGAGATACATCATGGCTAAGCTCACCACTGAGGAGCTGCTCGAGCAGTTCGCCGGCCTGACCCTCGTCGAGCTCAACGACTTCGTCAAGGCGTTCGAGGAGAAGTTCGAGGTCACCGCTGCTGCCCCCGTCGCCGTTGCCGGCGCAGGTGGCGGAGCTGCTGAAGAGGTTGAGGAGAAGGACTCCTTCGACGTCATCCTCGAGGCTGCTGGCGACAAGAAGATCCAGGTCATCAAGACCGTCCGCGAGCTCACCTCGCTGGGTCTCGGCGAGGCCAAGGCTGTCGTCGACGGTGCTCCCAAGGCCGTGCTCGAGGGCGCGAACAAGGAAGCAGCCGAGAAGGCCAAGGCTGCCCTCGAAGAGGCAGGCGCCACGGTTACCCTCAAGTAATCCGTTCCAGGTCGCGGCCCAGCGCCTCGTCCTGGAAGCGTCTGAACGCTTCACGAAAGCCCCGGGTCCGCCCGGGGCTTTCGTGCGTTCCAGGGGTGTCGGCGGCGGACGTGGAGGCGTCAGCGCCGACCGGCTGTCGAGTTCCGCACGACCAGGACGGATGCCGACACGATGCGCTCGAGAGGGGACTCGGGCTGCTCGATCTGCTGGTCGAGCAGTCGCACGGCCTCGTGCCCCTGCTCGCGGGGCGCCTGCCGGATGGTCGTGAGGGCGAACATGTCGGCGTGCTCGTGATCGTCGACACCGACGATGCTGAGCTCCGTCGGAACGGCGATGCCCAGGCGGCGAGCCGCGACCATTGCGCCGATCGCCGCCTCGTCGCAGACTCCGACCACAGCGGTCGGTCGAAGACGACGGTCGCCCAGCAGTTCGACGGCGGCGGCGTAGCCGCCCGGCATGGTCGGAGGGGAGTGCGCGACGCGCACGCGGTCGGCGAGACCCGCCGCGGCCATCGCCTCACGGTACCCGGCGATGCGGCGCGCGTCGCCGAAGCTCTGTGCATCCGCATCCGTCGAGCCGCCGACGAAGGCGATCTCCCTGTGGCCGAGTTCGATGAGGTGCTCCGTGGCGATGCGGCCCGCCGCCACGTCGTCGATCGACACCGCGCTCGACCCCTCGCTGTAGGGGCCCACGCTGACGAGCGGTCGTTCCGAGCGCTGCAGGCGCTCGAGCTCCTGCGCGCTGGGCTGGATGCCGACGGCGATGATGCCGTCGAATCGTCGCCCCGGCAGCACGGTGTCGAAGAGGCGCTCGCGTGTCTCGCTGCCCTCGCGGATGCCGTAGAGGGCGAGCTCGTAGTCGCGCTCGACCAACGCGTCCTGGATTCCTGCGAGCAGCTCGGCGAAGAACCAACGGTCGACCGGGGGCATGATCACGCCCACCGTGCGGGTGCGCCCGGTGGCCAGGCTCGTGGCGGAGGAGTGCGCGACGTACGAGAGGTCGCTCGCGGCATCCTCGACCCGCTGACGTGTCGCATCCGAGACGTATCCCCGTCCGCTCAGGGCGCGACTCGCCGTGGCCTTCGACACGCCTGCACGCGCTGCGACGTCAGCGATCGTGCTCATCGGTCCTCCTCGACCAGTCCCATCGCGCGGCGGCCCCACCCGGTCGCGCCGATGTCAGCGTAGTCCCTCGGACGCAAGAAGGGAACCGGTTCCATACTGAATCCGAGGGAGCGCTCCCATCCGACCTCCGGAACGCGGGGGAATGGTTGCGAGCTTGTGACCAACGCTTATTGTGTCTGGCGCGCGGACCCCGATAGGTTGTCCTGGAATCGGTTCCCGATTCTGTGCCGAGGGGCGGCGCAGGATGAGCGGGGGGCCGTGAAACTCGAAGAGGAGAATCACATGGGTCTGTCACAGCGTTCACGGCGTTACGCGCCGATCGCTCTGCTGGGAGTCGCGGGTATCGCGCTCGCCGGCTGTGGTGCCCCCGGCGGCACGGACGGCGGAAGCGAAGGCGGAGGCGGAGGCGACAACACCGTCACCATCTACGGAACGATCGTCGAGGGTGAGGCCGAACTCCTCGCGGAGTCCTGGGCGGACTTCGAAGAAGAGAACGACATCGAGATCAAGTACGAGGGCAGCCAGGACTTCGAGACCCAGCTCGGCACGCGCGCGCAGGGCGGCAACCCGCCTGACATCGCGATCTTCCCGCAGCCGGGTCTGTTCGCGGACTACGCGTCGCGCGACCTGCTGAAGCCGGCGCCCGAGGCGGTCAAGGCGAATGCCGAGGAGTACTGGACTCAGGGATGGGTCGACTTCGGAACCTACGACGGCACCTTCTACGGCGCGCCGCTGATGGCCAGCGTCAAGGGCTGGATCTGGTACTCGCCGACGAAGTTCGCCGAGTGGGGCGTCGAGGAACCGACGACCTGGGACGAGCTTCTCGCCCTCACCGAGACGATCAAGACCGCGAGCGGCAAGGCTCCCTGGTGCGCCGGCTTCGAGTCGGGCGTCGCGACCGGCTGGCCCGGCACCGACTGGATCGAGGACCTCGTGCTCCGCAACGCGGGCCCCGATGTGTACGACCAGTGGGTCAAGAACGAGATCCCGTTCACCGACCCCCAGATCAAGGAGGCCTTCGACGCGACCGGTGAGATCCTGCTCAACCCGGAGTACGTCAACGCCGGCTTCGGCGATGTGCGCTCCATCAACTCGACCGCATTCGGTGACGTCGCGGCGCAGGTCGCCAGTGGCGAATGCGCGCTGACCCACCAGGCCTCGTTCCTCTCGGGCTTCTACCCCGACGGCACGAACTTCGCCGAAGACGGAGACGTCTGGGCGTTCCTGACGCCGAGCCAGAACGCAGACGAGACGCTCATCACCGGTGGTGGCGAGATCGTCGGTGCGTTCAGCGACGACGAGGCGACGCAGAAGGTGCTCGAGTACCTGTCGAGCCCCGAGTGGGCGGACAGCCGCCTCGCCCTCGGCGGAGTGACGTCGGCCAACAAGGGCGTGAACCTCGATGTGGTCGAGGATCCCATCCTGCAGGAGTCGATCAAGCTGCTCCAGGACGACTCGATCACGTTCCGCTTCGACGGTTCCGACCAGATGCCCGGTGCTGTCGGCTCGGGGACCTTCTGGAAGGGCATCGTCGCGTGGGTGAACGGCACCTCGACCGATGAGGTCCTGACCCAGATCGAGACCGGCTGGCCTTCCAGCTGATCGGATGAGGTGGGCCGCCCCGATGGGCGGCCCACCGTCTCACCCTCGGTCCGCGCATCGTTGCGCGGACCGATGATCAGCTCCGTCTCATGAAGGGGAATCCATGAACGCGACTGTGTTCTTCCAATGGATCGGGTCACTGCCCCCGATCGTCCAGGCCCTCGCCGTCGTCATCGCGTTCGCGGTGGTCGTCGTCGTCATCCTGCTCCTCGTCGACATCGCGCCTCGCAAGGGCGCCCTCTACACCGGCATCCGCCTCGCGATGTGCCTCCTCATCCCGTTCGCGGTGATGTGGTTCTTCAACTCCTATTACTGGGCCATGGGAGTCGCGGTCGCCGTCGGTGCCCTGTTCTTCTTCCTGGACTACCGATCGCGCGACGGCGTGGGGTACCTGATCCAGCTCGTCGCCTTCATGGCCCCGGCGCTCCTGCTGCTCCTGGCGGGACTCATCCTTCCGTCGATCCAGACCGTGTACGCGTCGTTCTGGAACTCGACGGGCAGCGACTTCGTCGGCTTCTCCAACTACCTGTGGATCTTCACGCAGTCCGACGGTGTCACCTCGGTCGTGAACACGATCGTGTGGGTGCTGCTGGTGCCGACGCTGTCGACCATCGTCGGTCTCGCGTATGCGGTCTTCATCGACAAGACCCGCGGCGAGAAGATCTACAAGCTGCTCGTCTTCATGCCGATGGCGATCTCGTTCGTCGGCGCGAGCATCATCTGGCGTTTCGTCTACGCCTACCGTGGTCCCGAGTTCGAGCAGATCGGTCTGCTCAACCAGATCCTCGTGTGGTTCGGCGGAGAGCCGCAGCAGTTCCTGCTGAACAATCCGTGGAACAACCTGGCCCTCATCGTCGTGCTGATCTGGGTGCAGACCGGTTTCGCGATGGTCGTGCTCTCGGCATCCATCAAGGGAGTTCCCACGGAGCTTCTCGAGGCGGCGGAGCTCGACGGCGCGAACGCCTGGGAGCGCTTCCGCTCGGTGACGATCCCGTCGATCAGGCCGGCACTCATCGTCGTGCTCACGACGATCTCGATCGCCTCGCTGAAGGTGTTCGACATCGTGCGCACGATGACCGGTGGAAACTACGGCACGTCGGTTCTGGCGAACGAGATGTACACCCAGTTCTCCAAGTTCGAGGCGGGACGCAGTGCTGCGCTCTCCGTCATCCTGTTCATCCTGGTGCTCCCGATCGTCATCTACAACGCGCGCCAGATCAAGAAGCAGCGGGAGATCCGATGACCGACACCGTGAAGTCAGACACCGGCCAGAGCACGAGGGCGATCACGACCGCCGGACGCTTCGAGGCCTCGGCGGGCCGCGCGCGCAAGCGCCTCAGCCGCCCGTGGGCGACGGTGGCCTCGATCCTGATCGCCGTGGTGTGGACCATCCCGACGCTCGGACTCTTCATCTCGTCGTTCCGCGAGAGGGACGCGATCGAGACCACGGGGTGGTGGACGTTCTTCACCAACCCGCAGTTCACGCTCGACAACTACGTGGCCGTGCTGCAGTCGGGCACCACGCAGCTGACCATCCTCGAGTCGTTCTTCAACTCGATCGTGATCACGATCCCGGCCACGATCATCCCGCTGATGATCGCTGCCATGGCGGCGTACGCGTTCTCCTGGATCGAGTTCAAGGGGCGCAACGCGCTGTTCATCTTCGTGTTCGCGCTGCAGATCGTGCCGATCCAGATGGCGCTCGTTCCGCTGCTGTCCTCGTTCTCGCGGGGCATCAACCTGTTCGGCGTGCAGGTCACGCAGGGACTCGATGTGGCGGGCGGCTATGCGCAGGTGTGGATCGCCCACACCATGTTCGCGCTGCCGCTGGCGATCTACCTGCTGCACAACTTCATGTCCGAGATCCCCGGTGAGATCATCGAGGCCGCGCGCGTCGACGGCGCATCCCGCGGCCAGATCTTCTTCCGCATCGTGCTGCCGCTCACCATGCCGGCGATCGCCTCGGTGGCGATCTTCCAGTTCCTGTGGGTCTGGAACGATCTGCTCGTCGCCCTGGTGTTCGCCGACGGGGCGGCCTCGCCGATCACGAAGGTGCTCGCCGAGATCACCGGTCGCGGTGAGGGCTGGTACCTGCTCACGGCAGGAGCCTTCGTCTCGATCATCGTCCCATTGATCGTGTTCTTCGCGCTGCAGCGGTACTTCGTCCGCGGGCTGCTGGCGGGTTCCACGAAGGGCTGATCGCGTCACAGCGACATCCAGAGACAACGATGCCGCGATCGGGTGCAACACAGCCCCGGTCGCGGCATCTCTGCACGTACGCTGTGACCATGAAGTACGCAGAATCGATCGTCGACCTCGTCGGCGACACGCCCCTCGTGAAGCTCCAGCACGTCACCGAGGGCATCGCGTGCACGGTGCTCGTCAAGCTCGAGTACCTGAACCCCGGCGGGTCGTCGAAGGACCGCATCGCCTCGCGCATCATCGACGCCGCCGAAGCCGCCGGTGACCTGAAGCCCGGTGGAACGATCGTCGAGCCCACGAGCGGCAACACCGGAGTCGGGCTCGCGCTCGTCGCTCAGCAACGCGGCTACGACTGCGTCTTCGTCGTGCCCGACAAGGTCGGCGAGGACAAGATCGACGTGCTGCGGGCGTACGGCGCCGAGGTCGTGGTCACGCCGACGTCGGTCGCCGCCGACAGCCCCGAGTCGTACTACAGCGTCAGCGACCGCCTGGCTCGCGAGATCCCCGGGGCATTCAAGCCCAACCAGTACGAGAACCCCAACGGACCGCGCAGCCACTACGAGACCACCGGGCCCGAGATCTGGCGGGACACCGACGGCCGGGTGACGCACTTCGTCGCCGGCGTCGGCACGGGCGGCACGATCACCGGCACCGGACGCTACCTGCGCGAGGTGTCCGAAGAACGGGTCCGCATCGTCGGCATCGACCCCGAGGGCAGCGTCTACAGCGGCGGCACCGGTCGCCCGTATCTGGTCGAGGGCGTCGGAGAGGACATCTGGCCCGGATCCTACGACCCGGCCGTTCCCCACGAGATCGTCGCCGTGAGCGACGCCGAGTCCTTCGCGATGACACGTCGCCTGGCCCGCGAAGAGGGGATCCTCGTCGGGGGATCGAGCGGGATGGCCGTGGTGGGGGCGCTGCGGGTGGCGCGAGAGCTTCCTGCGGATGCCGTGATGGTCGTGCTGCTCCCCGACGGCGGACGCGGATACCTGAGCAAGATCTTCAACGACGGCTGGATGCGCTCCTACGGGTTCAGCGACGTCGAGGAGGGGGAGACCGTCGCCGACGTCCTGGCGACGCGGGCACTCCGCCAGTCCCAGGGCGCCCCGAGCGGGGCGGGCATCCCCGACCTGGTGCACGCGCATCCGACCGACACGGTGCTCGAGGCCATCGGGATGATGACCGAGTACGAGGTGTCGCAGCTCGTGGTGCTGAGCGCCGAACCGCCGGTCATGATGGGCGAGGTCGTCGGCACGGTCGATGAGAAGGGACTGCTCGACCTGCTCTTCCGCGGCGACGCGAAGCCGACGGATGCCGTGGGCGATCACGTGGGAGAGAGGCTGCCGCTCATCGGCATCCATGCACCCGTCGCCCAGGCCCGCGCGGCGCTCGCCGATGTCGACGCGCTGCTGGTCACCGAGGGCGGCAAGCCCCACACCGTGCTCACCCGACAGGATCTGCTCTCGTACATCTCGCGTTGAGATGACGCCCGGCGTAACAGGGGCGGCTGCCGGGGTCGGGGCGGACGTAGGCTGAGACGCATGTCCGAGCATGCCTTCGCCACCCGAGCCATCCACGCAGGCCAGGAGCCCGACCCGACGACCGGGTCGATCATTCCGCCGATCTACCAGGCCTCCACGCACGTGCAGGACGGCATCGGCGGCTTCCGCGACGGCTACGAGTACAACCGTGCCGGAAACCCCACGCGGTCCTCGCTCGAGACGCAGCTCGCGGCACTCGAGGGCGGTGCGAACGCACTGTCCTTCGCGTCGGGTCTCGCTGCCGAAGACGCGCTCCTGCGCGGCATCCTGAAGCCCGGCGACCACGTCGTGCTCGGCAACGACGTCTACGGCGGCACCTATCGTCTCTTCGCCCGTGTGCTCTCGCCGTGGGGCATCGACTTCACGACGGTCGAGCTGTCCGACGTCGACGCCGTGCGCGCGGCGATCCGCCCCGAGACCAAGATCGTCTGGATCGAGACGCCGAGCAATCCGCTGCTGAAGATCGTCGACATCGCCCTGGTGGCCGAGGTCGCGCACGCGGCCGGAGCGATCGCGGTCGTCGACAACACCTTCGCCTCGCCCGCACTGCAGCAGCCGCTGTCACTCGGCGCCGACCTCGTCGTGCACTCGACCACGAAGTACCTGGGCGGGCACTCCGACGTCCTCGGTGGCGCGGTCGTGTTCGGCGACGACCGGTTCTTCGAGCAGATCAAGTTCCAGCAGTTCGCGGTCGGCGCGGTCTCGGCCCCGTTCGACGCGTGGCTGACCACCCGCGGCATCAAGACCCTCGCGGTGCGGGTGCGCCAGCACTCGGCCAACGCGCAGGCGATCGCCGAGTGGGCGGCAGAGCGCCCCGAGTTCGCGACCGTGTACTACCCGGGGCTCGCCTCGCACGCGGGGCACGACGTGGCAGCGCGCCAGATGAGCGGCTTCGGCGGCATGCTCTCGCTCGGTCTGTCGGCCGGAGCAGGTGCGGCGAAGGCGTTCGCGGAGTCGACCGAGCTTTTCCAGCTCGCGGAGTCGCTCGGCGGCGTCGAGTCGCTGATCGGCTATCCGCCCGACATGACCCACGCCTCGGTGCGCGGCACGGAACTCGCCGTGCCCGAGAACGTCGTGCGGCTGTCGGTGGGCATCGAGGATGTCGCAGACCTGATCGCCGACCTGGAGCGAGGACTGGCGTCCCTCTCGCGCTGACCTCTGCCCGTCGAGGCTCCGGGCGCCCGGGCGTCGGGGAGGGCGATAGCATGGACACTTCGCCGGTTCGAATCGATTCGAGCTGAAATCCCCCCCAATCTCGGAAGTACCAGTGTCTGACGCGCCCCGCACCGACTCCCTCCCCACCGCTCCCGCCACTGAACGGACGGCGACCGGCAGCATCCGCGTCCCGTCGTCCACGGGCGCGATCCGCACCCTCGGTTCGAACCCCGCGACGGCGCCGATCATGCTGCACCCCGGCGACTCGATCTCGAACGGACGCCGGGCGCTCTACATCGTGCTGCTCGGGGCGCTCACCGCGCTCGGCCCGTTCACGATCGACCTGTACCTGCCGGCGTTCCCCGTGCTCGAGCGCGACTTCGACACCACGGCGGCTGCGATCCAGCTGACGCTCACCGGCACCATGATCGGCTTCGCGCTCGGCCAGCTCATCGTGGGGCCGCTCAGCGACAAGGTCGGCCGGCGCCTTCCCCTGATCGCGGTGACGGCGCTGCACGTGCTCGCGAGCGCGGCTGCCGCCTTCGCGCCGACGCTGCCTCTGTTGAGCGGCGCCCGTGTGCTGATGGGCATCGGTGCAGCGGCCGGAGGTGTGGTCGCCATGGCCATCGTCCGTGACCTGTTCGGCGGACGACGCCTGGTCGTGATGCTCTCTCGACTCGCTCTCGTGTCGGGTGTCGCGCCCGTGGCCGCGCCGCTCATCGGCTCGTGGCTGCTCACGCTCATGCCCTGGCAGGGCATCTTCATCGTTCTCGCCCTCTACGGCGTGGTCATGCTCGTCTCGACGCTGATCTTCATCCCCGAGACGCTCCCCGCCGCGCGCCGCCAGGAGAAGGGCGGGGCGACGGTGATGCAGCGCTATCGCTCGGTGTTCTCCGACCGCGTCTTCATCGGTGTGCTGATCATCGGCGGCATGACCTTCTCGGGTCTGTTCTCGTACCTGTCGGCGTCGCCCTTCCTGTTCCAGCAGACGCACGGTCTCGATGCGCAGCAGTACGGCATCCTGTTCGCGGTGAACTCGCTCGGTGTCGTGCTCGGTGTGCAGACGGCGTCGCGACTCGCGGCGCGCTTCGGCCCGCAGTGGGTGATGGCGTACTCGACGGCCGCGCTGCTGATCGCGGGCACGGCGATCATCGTGACCGACCAGCTCGGCCTCGGGCTGTGGGGCACCGTCGTGCCGCTGTTCTTCTTCATGACGGCGTGCGGCTTCACCTTCCCGAACGTGCAGGTGCTCGCGCTCGACCGCCACGGCAAGGCAGCGGGAACCGCCGCGTCGGTCATCGGAGCGACGAACTTCGGCGTCGCCGGACTCATCTCGCCGATCGTCGGCTGGGTCTCGCAGGGGGCCGGAATCACGGCCACCACGATGGCTTCGGTCATGGTCGGATGTGCGGCCATCGGGGTGCTGTCGCTGTGGCTGATCGTGCGTCCACGCACGGTCGGCATGCTCACTCCCTGATTCTCAGCATCCGACCGGCAGAATGGAGCGATGAGACGACGCGCGCTGCTGTGGTGGGGTATCGGGATGCTGGTCGCGGCGACGCTTCTCGGAGCGATGATCGTGTTCGGCTACACCGAACCTCCGGGGTTCGACAGCTGGTGGAACGTCACCATCGCCGCGCATCGCGCCGACTGGATGCTGACGGCCGCGCTGATCCTCAACGACATCGGCGGCGGGCTGGTGGCGATCCTCGTCGTGCCGTTGCTGGTGATCATCGCGCTGCTGATCGTGCGGCGCTGGCAGGCCGCGGTGTTCGCGGCAGCGGCCTTCCTCGCGAGTGCCGGTGCCGTGCAGCTTCTCAAGCATCTCTTCGGCCGTGCGCGCCCGGAGGACATGATCGTGCTCAGCGATTTCGGTTCATTCCCGTCGGGGCATGTGGCGAACGCCGCCACGATCGCGGTGGTGCTGTGGCTCGTCTTCCCGAAGGTGTGGACGGCGATCCTCGGCATCCTGTGGATCGTCGCGATGGCGATCTCGCGCACCCTCCTCTCGGTGCATTGGGCGACCGACACGATCGGCGGAGCGCTGGTCGGAGCGGGAGTGGTGCTGGTGCTCGCGGCATGGCTGCTGCCCTGGGTCCGCACCTCGTCGCGCCGAGAGCCGGGCGCTGCGCCGATAGGCTGACGGCACACCCCATCTCACTGAGGAGTCGTCGTGTCCCGCATCCGTCCGTATCGTCCGTCCGACCGTGCCGCCATGTACGAGATCTGCACCCGGACCGCGGATGCCGGCGCCGACGCGACCGGGATCCTCTCTGACGACTCGCTCTGGGGCGACCTGTTCGCGGTGCCCTACGTCGAGAGGCACCCCGACCTCGCCTGGGTCGTCGAGACCGATGATGAGCGGGTGATCGGCTACCTCGTGGCGACCGACGACACCGAGGCGTTCGCCGCCTGGTTCCGCGACGAGTGGTGGCCGGCGCTGCAGGAGCGGTATCCGCGACCTGCCGAGGCGACGACCCGCGAGGAGCGGATGATCGAGCACGGTTACAGCCAGGCCCCGGGCAGGAACCCGCACGCGGCCGAGTACCCCGCGCACCTGCACATCGACCTGCTGCCCGAGACGCAGGGGCAGGGGCTCGGACGCGCGCTGATCGAGACGCTGTTCGCTGAGCTCACGCGTCGGGGCGTGCCGGCGCTGCACCTCGGCATGGACCCGAACAACACGGGAGCCGCGGCGTTCTACGAGCGGCTCGGCATGGTGCCCCTGCCGGCAGAGCCGGGCGGGCAGCAGTACGGGGTGCGTTTCTCGTAGAGGCGCGGGTGTCCCGGTGGGGCGGAGAACTCCGCCCGACGCGGTGCCGGCGGGAACCCGGTGCTCGCTGGAAAAGCCAGAGGGCCCCCGCTGACGCGGGGACCCTCTGGCTTTTTGGCGGTGACGGCGGGATTCGAACCCGCGGTTGCTTGCACAACACACGCTTTCCAAGCGTGCTCCTTCGGCCGCTCGGACACGTCACCAAGGAACAACCTGAACAGTCTATCCGATCGGGCTCGATGCCCGTGACCACGCCGGATGCCGTCGCACCGGTATGCGATTCCAGGATGCCTTGAGTCGGACTTCGACCTTTCCTATCGTCGAGTGACGACGTTTGGTGGCCATATGGCATGGCTCCGAGTGCTCTCGACTCCGAGAGCGGCGTCGGATGCGGCTGGGGGGCTTGCATGCGCACGACGACCGCCGAGCAGCGGATGACTCTGCGTACTGATCTGCGGACAGCCCACGAGCGCGCCCTGTCGGAGCTCGGGCTCGACGCGGTGGGTCGTGTGCAGATCGGGCGCCGTGAGCGATCCATCAGTTCGGTGGTGCAGCGGGAAGGGGTGTACCGCTGGCTGAGGGTGGTTCGGGCCCGTCGGGAGTGGGCGCACGGCCCGTGGTGGACGGGCAACCAGGATGCCGCGATTCTCACCGGGGTCGCGGTGCCGAGACTGCTCGACGTGCGCGGGTGGGAGGACGGCCCCGTCGTGTACCGGGCCGAGCTGCTGAGCGTGCTGCCGGGCAGGGTGTGCGCGGCGCGACCCGTGATCGACCGTCCGCCGACCGTGGACGATCCGTGGTGGCGCAGCCTGCACACCAACCTGCAGCATCTCTCCGACGCGAACACGGATCGTCGCCTCCTCGACCCCGGCGTCATCAGGCGCCGTGTCGCGGTGTTCTTCGGGGTCGACGTGCGCGTCGACCCCGTCACCTGGCGGCCGGCACACGGCGAACTGCACTGGGGCAATCTCCGTCGCGATCCGTTCGCGATCGCCGACTGGGAGACGTGGGGGCTCGCGCCGCGCGGATACGATGCCGCCTTCCTCCTCGGCCACTCGCTCGCCTCCCCTCGGACCGCCGACGAGATCATGCGGCGTTTCCGCGATGACCTCGAGACCGACGACGGCGTGACCTCGCAGCTCTATGTGATGACGAAGCTCCTGACCCGTGCCGACGGAGGAGAGCACGGCGCGCTCGTGCCGCTCATCCACCGGCATGTCGATCTCCTGCTCGGAGCGCGGTCGACGGGGCTTCTGCGCCTGACCTGACCACGATGATGCGCGAACGCTGACCCAGCCTGCAGCCTGCAGCCTGCGGCCTGCAGCCTGCGGCCTGCAGCCTGCGGCCTGCAGCCTGCGGCCTGCAGCCTGC
>NZ_DALZXX010000060.1:0-16633 GCF_031988965.1 Microbacterium sp. | reverse complement strand
CGCCGCCGGGTCGGCGTTCGCCGCAGAGGCGGCGGTGCTGCACGCGGCGCAGCGCATCGACGACGCACACCGCGCGGCGCTCGAGGGCGTCGCCGAGAAGACGCCCTTCGAGGCGGCGGATGTCGCGGCCTACTCCGCGCAGATCTCCGTCATCCCGCTCGTGCTGTCCGTGACGACCGACGTCTTCGATGTCGGAGGGTCGTCGTCCGTGGCGCAGAGCCGTGTGCTCGATCGGCACTGGCGGAACGCGCGCACGATCGGTGTGCACAATCCGATCGCCGCCCGCGAGCGCGCCGTCGGATATCGCGTGCTCTTCGGCGAGCTGCCCGACCTTCTCGCCGAGCGGGAGGCCCGGAAGGCGGAGTCCGATGCGCCGGCGAGCACGAGCACGGCTGAAGACGGGAGCCCCGAGTGAGCGCCCGCGACCGCCCCCTGGTGCTCAGCCTCTTCGAGATGGCCTCACCGGTGCATCTCTCGCACGGCCTGTGGACGCATCCGCTGGATCAGCGCCACCGGATCGCCGATCTCTCCTTCTGGCGCGAGCTCGGCTCACTGCTCGAGTACGGGACCTTCGATGAACTCTTCCTCGCCGATGTGCTGGGGGCCTACGACGTGTTCGACGACGGGCTCGGCACAGCGGTGCGCGAGGGGTTCCAGATCCCTGCGCTGGATCCGCTCATCGTGCTCGGCGCACTCGCCGACGCCACCGATCATCTCGGGCTGGTGGCCACCTTCTCGACGACCTATGAGCCGCCCTTCGCCTTCGCGCGACGGCTCGCCACGCTCGATCACCTGTCGAAAGGCCGTATCGGCTGGAACATCGTCACCTCGTACCTCACCAACGCGGCCCGCAACTTCGGGCTCGAGGATCAGATCGAGCACGACGCGCGGTACGGGATCGCCGACGAGTTCCTCGAGGTCGTCTATCGGCTGCTGATGGAGTCGTGGGACGACGAGGCGATCGTCGCCGACAGCCGCCGCCGCGTCTATGCGGAACCGGATGCCGTGCGCTACATCGACCACGTCGGAACCCGCTTCCGGGTGGCGGGGCCCAGCCTGACCGCCCCGAGTGCGCAGCGCCTGCCCGTGCTGTTCCAGGCGGGCAGCTCTCTGCGTGGACTCGATTTCGCGGCGACGCACGCCGAGGTCGTGTTCGTCGGGGGATCGTCGCTCGACGACATCCGCGACAATGTCGAGGCGATCCGCACGAAGGCCGAGGAGTTCGGCCGCGATCCCGACACGATCTCGTTCCTCTCGGCCGCACACGTCGTGGTCGCCGAGACGGAGCAGGCGGCACGGGAGAAGGATGCCGACTACGCCCGGTATCGCACGCCGCGGGAGGCCCTCGCCCAGCCGGGGCGCACCCCTGACCTCGCCCGATACGAGCCCACCGACCTGATCGAGGACATCATCCGGCGCGAGGACCACGGGTACCGGCTGCTGATCCGGGGATGGCGAGCGGGGCAGACCGTCGCCGACGTGATCGCGAAGGCGGCGCCGGCGCGCAGCGGGATCGGTGGCGACTGGAAGATCGTGGGCGACCCGCGTCAAGTGGCGACGCGGCTCGAGCAGATCGCGGACTATGCGCACCTCGACGGCTTCAACCTGAGTCAGGACATCAGCTTCGAGTCCGCGCGCGACTTCATCGAGCTCGTGGTGCCCGAGCTGCGACGGCGAGGGCTGGCCCGATCGAGCTATCGCGACGGGGAGACCCTGCGTGAGCGCCTGTCGCGCGGATCGGCAGGGCCACGACCGCATCCGACGCATCCGGCCTGGCGCGCGCAGCCGGTTCGGTGATCCCCCGCGTACACTCGCACCATGTCGAAGAAGAATGTCGCACGCACGATCGGTCGAGTCTTCCTCGGTTCCTTCCTCGTCTTCGCCGGCGTCTCGCATCTGACGTTCGCGCGTGAGGAGTTCCAGGCGCAGGTGCCGGACTGGGTGCCGCTGGATCCTGACGTGACCGTGCTCGCCTCGGGAGTCGTCGAGGTCGGCCTCGGCGCCGCCCTGCTCGTCGCCCGCAGGCGGCGAGGCCTGGTGGGTATTCTCACCGCGCTGTTCTTCGTCGCCGTGTTCCCGGGCAACATCGCCCAGTGGGTCGAACACCGCGATGCCTTCGGTCTCGACACCGACACCAAGCGCTTCGTGCGGCTGTTCTTCCAGCCGGTGCTCATCGCCCTGGCGATCTGGTCGACACGTTCGCCGCGTCGCGCCGATCGCAAGGCCGCGCTCTGACTTCGCCCGCTTGAGCGGGCGTCCGGTGCGAGGTCGCTTTCGCACCGGAAACCCGCGGATGCGGTGCACTATCGACCCCGCAGCGTGGCCGGGATGCTTTATCGACCCCGCATCCCGGTCGCGCCGGCACTGGTGAACGTCAGACCGTGAGCAGCTCCCGCTCGAGACGGTCGTACGAGGCCTCCATGCCGTCGGCCATGCCGGTGGCGAGGATCATGTCGCGCGTCTCCTTGTCGGGGTACTCGATGTACAGGGTGATCAGCGTCGCGCCGTCCTCTTCATAGAGGTTCAGGTCGTTCAGCGTCTCGACCGGCATCCCGATCATCCGCTCGGTCTGCACCGAGCGCCGAGGTGCATCGATCAGCAGTGCCTCGCCCTCGAAGCCGAACGGCTGTCCCTCGGTGTCGCCGACCGGCGCCCACGAGTTGCGGTACGTCTGGCCGACCTCGGTCGCGACGACGCACTCGGTCATCTCCCACCCGTCGGGTCCGAGCAGCCACTTCTTCATGAGCTCGGGCTCGTTGTGGGCGCGCCAGACCAGCTCGCGCGGCCCCTCGACGAGGCGGGTGATGCGCACGTGCACGTCGTCGAGAAGCTCTACACGGGTGCCCTTGCCCTGCGCGTAGTCGCGCAGATCCTGCAGCACGGCGTCGAGCTGGCTCATCGCGAGCGTCGTGCCCTCGACGGCGCCCATCGCCACCACCTGCTCGAGCGCGTCGGCCGAGGCGAAGTAGCTCGTGTTGACCATGCGGGTGCCGTCGGCGGTCGATTCGAACGTGAAGACCATGCGCATGGAGGGCAGGTTCGCGTCGGGCGTGCCGTCTTCATCGGCGAATGCGTCGAGCACCTCGAAGCTGTGCGGAGCGTCGATGCGCAGGAACTCCCACGTGCCCGAGGCCTTCTCACCGCGAGGGCCGTTCATCGTGTAGTTCGCCTTGCCTCCGACCGTGTGGTCCCAGGCGGTGAAGGTGGCCGGCCATCCGGGAGGGCCCCAGAAGCGCTCGAGCTGGCGCGGGTCGGTGTAGGCGTCCCATACGCGCTCGACGGGCGCCGCCAGATCGGCGATGACGGTCATCGTGAGGTTTTCGGCATCGGTTACGACGTCAGTGACAGGCATTGTCAGACTCCTTCTTCGGTTCGTGGATCATCGGTGTCGGTGCTGGTGGTGTCGGTGGGCGTTCTGTCGGTGGTGGGTGCCGGCGTCTCGGCCAGCAGATCGTCGAGTCGGGCGATGCGCGACCGCCACAGCTCTTCGTATCGGGCGAGGAGCGCCCTGGCGCGGGCGATCATCTCGGGGTTCGCGCGGACGAGCCGCTCGCGTCCCTCGGCGCGCTTGACGATGAGATTCGCCGCTTCGAGCACGGCCACATGCTTCTGCACCGCGGCGAACGACATCTCGTATTCGGAGGCGAGGGTCGAGACGGACTGCTCCCGCTCGATCGTCCGACGCAGGATGTCGCGTCGGGTCGACGTCGCCAATGCGTGGAACACACGGTCGACCTCCGCTTCGCTCAGTTCTCTTTGTGCAACCATTTGGTTGTACGTTATGCCTGAGTAAGGGGGATGTCAAGAGGTTTCGGTGCACGCGCGATCGATGGCGCATCGCTCTACAGGCACGCCAACGCCGCCTCTTCCGACCGAGACGGGCGACCGCGACTCCCGCGGGCCGCGCTACTCGGCCTGCTGCGCCCCCATGTCGTGAGGTCTCCAGCCGGCATCCGGTCCGATCGTCGCCGACACCTTCCGCGTGATCACACCCAGCGCCTTGGCCTGCGCCGGGGAGACGCTCTCGAAGATCAGCCGACGGATCAGAGCGTGGTGAGCCGGGGTCGATTCGATGACCTTGTCGCGACCGGCGTCGGTGAGGACGCCGAAGGTGAAGCGCCCGTCTGCGGGATCGACCTCGCGGCGCACCCACCCCTTCGCCTCCAGACGAGAGATGGCTCGTGACAGCCGAGACAGCGTGGAACTGGCGAAGCCGGCGAGAACGCTCAGTCGAAGCGAGGAATCCGGCGCGGAGTAGAGCGCGAACAGGATGCCGTGCTCGAAGTTCGTCAGTCCGCTGTCGCGCTGCAACTGTGCGTCGAGGGCAGCCGGGAGCCGCTCGAGCAACGTCGCGACACCTGCCCAGACATCGAGCTCCTGGGGGGTGAGCGAGTTGATCTCCGCATTGTCGGCCATGTGTCGATAGTAGCGCACGACCGACGATTGACTTGCGCAAGCAAGTGAATCGTCATAACATCAGTTTCCTAAGCAAGTCATCGGCGTCGAGTCAGGCGCCCGTCTCAGGAGATTTCATGGATCTGCAGTTGCAGGATAAGAAGGCATTCATCAGCGGCTCGACGCAGGGAATCGGCTACGCGATCGCGGCTGCGCTGGCCGCCGAAGGCGCCTCGGTCGTTCTCAACGGGCGCGACGTCGCACGACTGGATGCAGCCGTCGAGCGCCTCAAGAGCGAGCACCCGGACGCGGACATCTCGGGCGTCGCGGCCGACTTCGCTCATGCCGACGAGGTGGCGCGCCTTGTCGAGTCACTGGGAGAGGTCGACATCCTCGTGAACAACGTGGGGCTGTTCGGGCTCGCGGAGTTCGCATCGGTCACCGATGAGGACTGGGCCCGCTACTTCGAGGTGAACGTCATGAGCGGCGTGCGTCTCTCTCGCGCCCTTCTCGGCGGGATGCTCGAACGCGGTTCGGGCCGAGTGGTGTTCATCAGCAGTGAGTCCGGCGTGAACGTGCCGGCCGACATGATCCACTACGGCATGACCAAGGCGGCGATGCTCGCCGTCGGCAACGGGCTCGCCAAGCTCACCCGCGGCACCGCGGTCACGGTCAACACGATCCTCGGCGGCCCGACGTTCTCAGACGGAGTGGCAGCATCCGTGGCGGCGGTGGCGGACGCCCAGTCGCTCCCGGCCGAGGCGATGAAAGACGCGATCATCGCGCAGAATCGCACCACGCTGCTCGAACGATTCATCGAGCCGACGGAGATCGCGCATCTCGTGGCCTACATCGCGAGCCCGCTCTCGTCAGCGACGAACGGGGCAGCTCTGCGGGCGGACGGAGGAGTCCTCACCGCGATGCTGTGACCCCCACCGACCCGGGATCGACGCGGCAGCGTCGCGTCGATCCCGGGCGACGGAGAGACCGCGCCACCCGTGACGCCGAGGCCAGGCCCTCGCCGACGTCCGATAATTGAGGTGGCAGGTTCGAGCGCTCCCGCCTTCCGCACCGCGCGGCAGACCACTCGATCTGCCGGAAGGAAGACACGTATGAAAGCTCTCCGCTACGTCGAGATCGGCAAGCCCCCGGTCGTGGTCGACATCCCGATTCCGAAGCCCGGTCCCGGCCAGGTCCTGCTCAAGGTCACTGCCGGCGGGGTGTGCCACTCCGACGACTACGTCATGGGCCTGCCCGAGAAGGATTATCTCGAGCAGAGCTACCCGCTGCCGCTGACGCTCGGTCATGAGGGCGCCGGAATCGTGCACGAGATCGGCGAGGGCGTCGATTCGACGCTCAAGGTCGGGGATGCGGTCGCGGTCTACGGGCCGTGGGGCTGCGGACGCTGCCACAACTGCTCGCAGGGCATGGAGAACTACTGCACCAACGCCGCCGCCGAGGGCATCCGCCCTCCCGGTCTCGGAAGCCAGGGCTCGATGGCCGAGTACATGATCGTCGACGACGCACGCCACCTCGTGCCGCTCGGCGACCTCGACCCCGTGCAGAACGTCTCGCTCACCGACGCGGGCCTCACGCCGTATCACGCGATCAAGCGCTCGCTTTCGAAGCTCGGCGCCGGCACCTTCGCCGTCGTCATCGGCACCGGTGGACTCGGCCACGTCGGCATCCAGATCCTGAAGGCGATCTCGGGCGCCACCGTCATCGCGCTCGACGTGAACGACACCAAGCTCGCCCTCGCCACCGAAGTCGGCGCCGATCACGTGCTGATCAGCGATGCGTCCGCGGCCGAGAAGATCCGCGAGATCACCGGCGGCCTCGGCGCGAACGCCGTGTTCGACTTCGTCGGAGCGAACCCGACGATGGCCCTGGCGCAGAGCGTGGCGGCACTCGACGCCGACGTCACGATCGTCGGCATCGGCGGAGGCACCATGTCGCTCGGCTTCGGCTCGATCGCCTACGACGCCGCCGTGCGCATCCCCTACTGGGGTTCTCGCTCCGAGCTGATCGAGGTGCTCGATCTCGCCCGCGCCGGCAAGATCCACGTACAGACCGAGACGTACTCGCTAGACGACGGGCCGAAGGCCTACGAGGACCTCGCCGCGAACAGCATCCGCGGCCGCGCCGTCATCGTTCCCTGACCGAGAGGTGCCGTGCGGTCGAATGCCGACCGCACGGCGCTGAGGTTCCACTCGCCCGACTCGGCGACAGCTGCCCGAGCGAGGATCAGACGAGAGCGGCCATCCGTGCGATCTCGTCTTCCACAGACCGCGTCCCCTGCACGAGCTCCCACGTGTGGCCCGCAGCGCGGTCGTCGTCGAGAGCGGCGACCGCCACACGGGCGACGTCATCACGGGTCACGGCGCCGATCGGCAGGACTCCGGTCGGAGCGAGCTGCACGCGACCCTGGCCACGACTGTTCAGGAGTTCGCCGGGCTGCAGGATGGTCCAGCGCAGGCTCGACGCACGAAGACCGTGCTCCGACGCCTCTTTGGCGCCGAAGTACGTGCCCCAGAACCCGCCGTAGTACTCCGCCGGGCGGTCTCGCCCCACCCCCATACCGGTGACGAGCACGAAACGATCGACTCCCGCCCGCTCGGCGGCGTCCACGACGCGCAGCGCCCCGTCCCGGTCGACGCGGATCGGGTCGCCTGCCGCCGCGAAGACGACGGCGTCGACTCCGTCGAGCAGATCCGCGAGCTCGTCGACGCTCGCGGTCGCGAGGTCGGCGGATGCCGCCCGCGTCGCGCCGGACACGCGTCCACCGCGGCGGCTGACGGCGATCACGTCGCGCCCCGCGGCGACCAGACGCTCGACGACGCGCCCACCGGTCTGTCCGGTGGCACCGAAGACGGCGACGACGCTCACAGGAGCACCCCGCCCGACACCTCGATGCGCTCACCGGTCACCCAGCGCAGGTCGCTCGAGACGAACGCGGCCACGGCGTGGGCGATCTCCTCGGGCTCTCCGACACGGCCGAGCGCCGTCTGCTGCCCCAGTCCGTGACGGAGCTCGACGTTGTCCCGCATCGCTCCGCCGTTGAAGTCCGTGGCCGTGGGGCCAGGGGCGATCGTGTTGATCCGGATCCCGCGCTTTCCGAGCTCACTCGCCAGGCTTCGCGACAGCGCCTCGATGGCCGCCTTCGACGCCGCGTAGACCGAGGTCGCCGGACTGACATGCCGGCTCAGCGAGCTCGAGATGTTCACGATGCGCGCACCCTCGCTCAGGTGCGGCAGGAAGGCCTGGATGACGAACAGCGGACCCCGCACGTTGACGGCGAAGGTGCGGTCGAACTCCTCGCCCGTCACCTCTCCGATCGGCGCGAAGAGACCGACGCCGGCGTTGTTGACGAGCACCTCGATGCTCGATCCCGGCCACTTTTCGGCGATCGCGGCGAGCGCGGCATCGCGGGCCTGCAGGATGCCGTCGAGGTCGGCGACGTCGAGCGCCAGCGGCAGTGCTTCGCCGCCGCCGGCGGTGATCTCATCGACGACTGCCGTGGCGTCCTGCACGTCGCGTGCCGCCACGATGACCCGGTGCCCCCGCTCGGCGAGCGCACGGGCCGTCGCCCGGCCGAGCCCACGGCCCGCACCGGTGACGAGGGCGATTCCTGATTCGTTCACACGTTCCTCCGTAAGTAAATGTCTACTTACTCATAAGATAGAGACAGAAGGAGCGCGAGTCAAGCCGCGACCAGCCACCCAGGAGACGAGAGAACATGGCGACAAGGGATGCCGAGGCCACGAAGACGCGAATCCTCGCTGCGGCCGTGGAGGAGTTCGCCGCACACGGACTCGCCGGCGGGCGTGTCGACAGGATCGCGAAGGCGGCGAGCAGCAACGTCCGAATGATCTACGCGTACTTCGGCGACAAGAGCGGCCTCTTCGATGCGGCCCTCGTGACCGCGCTCCGAAAACTGGCCAGTGACGCCCCTCCCCGCCCCTACGACCTTCCCGGCTGGGCGGGCGACGTGTTCGACCACCATCGGCAGCATCCCGATGTGCTGCGCTTGAGCATGTGGGCACAGCTCGAGCGCCCCTCGGCCACCGCGGCGCCATTGGAGACCTATGCCGACAAGGTCGACCTGATCCGCCCGACCGCCCCCGCGCCGTTCTCGCCGGTCGATGTCCTCGTGATCGTCTACGCGGTGGCACAGGCATGGTTCCTCTCGCCGATCGGACTCACCGGACTCGAGGGAGACGCCGACGGCGAAGAGCGACTCGCCGCGCATCGCGCATCCGTGGTCGCCGCGGTCGAGCGGATGCTGCACACCTGACGGCATCCCCCTCAGCCGACCCTGAGAATTTCCATTCACGCGCATCCATCCCCCTCCCGCAGGCGTAGGCTGGAGAGAAGGACGGACCGTCCGAGAAGATCTCCCGGCACCGCGACCGTCCGGAAGAGGAGTCACCCGTGGCTCAGTACGACGTCTCGAACCGCTCGGCGATCGTGACGGGGGCGGGCAGCGGAATCGGACGCTCGACCGCTCTGCTTCTCGCCCAGAACGGCGCATCCGTGGTCGTCAACGACCTGAACGCCGAGCACGCGAATGCGGTGGTCGACGAGATCCGCGCCGCCGGCGGCACCGCCGAGGCATCCGTCGGAGATGCGACCGACGTCTCCTGGATCGCCAGCTCGGTCGAGCTCGCGAACACGCTCGCCCCGCTGCGCATCGGCGTCAACAACGCGGGCATCGGCGGAGCATCCGCCCCCACCGCCGAATACGACGATGAGGACTGGGACAAGGTCATCTCGATCAACCTCAACGCCGTCTTCCGCAACATGAAGGCGCAGATCCCCTCGATCCTCGCGAACGGCGGCGGCTCGGTCGTCAACATCGCCTCGATCCTCGGCAGCGTCGGCTTCGCGAACTCCCCCGCCTACGTCGCCGCCAAGCACGCGGTCGTCGGCATGACCAAGTCGGCCGCCCTCGAGTACTCCGCACAGGGCGTGCGCGTGAACTCGGTCGGCCCCGGCTTCATCGACACCCCGCTGCTCGCCACCATGGGCGAAGAGGCCAAGAACTTCCTCATCAGCAAGCACCCGATCGGCCGCCTCGGCCAGGCCGACGAGGTCGCGAACCTCATCGCATTCCTCGCCAGCGACGCCGCGAGCTTCATCACGGGCAGCTACCACCTCGTCGACGGCGGCTACACCGCCCCCTGAGGTTCGGGTGCCGCGCGCATCACGGCACGCGTGCAGGACGAACGGATGCAGGGTGAGATCGCCGATCTCACCCTGCATCCGTTCTTCCTGCATCCGGAGCCGAGGGCACCCACTCAGCCCCGCGGCTTACGCCCCTCGAGCACTCCGGCGAGCAGCACCGCGACGAACGCGGCCGCGGGAGCGACGAGCAACCCCGCCCGCAGACTCTCGTTCTCGGCGATGAACCCGACGAACGGCGGCGAGAGCAGGAATCCGAGCCGCAGCAGCCACGACACGATCGTGAGCCCGACACCGGCGCGCAGTCCGGGCAGCTCATCCGCCGCGTGCATCGCCGCCGGGATGAGCGTCGCGATGCCGAAGCCCACGGCCGCGAAGCCCGCGATCGTGCCCGGGACGCTCGGGAAGAGCAGCGCGAGCGTCATGCCGGCCGTCGCGATGAGGCCGCCGACCCGGGCGACGGCGCGCTGGCCGAAGCGGTCGGTCATGCCGTCGCCGAGCATCCGCCCGATGAACTGCGCACCGACGAGGGCGATGAAGCCGAGAGGTGCGACGGCGGCCGCCGCCCCGAGCGACTCCGACAGATACAGGGTCGCCCACGAGTTGCCGGCATCCTCGGCGATCGCCCCGGCCATCGCGATGAGCGTGAGGGCTATCACTGTCAGCACCACGCGCGGGGTGACGCCCCGACGCACGGCCGCCTGCAGTTCGACGGGGTCGGCGGTGGCCTCGGCATCGGCCTCTTCATCGCGTCCGGGAAGACAGAATCCGAGAGCGGTGATCGCGACGGCGGCGAAGACAGCCGTCGAGATGCCGAGGTGCACGCCCAGAGGCAGCTGCAGGGCGATCGCGGCGGCGGCCATTCCCCCACCGATCACCGCGCCGATCGACCAGATCGCGTGGAACGAGTTGATGATCGAGCGACCGAATCGACGCTGCACGCGCAGGCCGTGCGCGTTCTGCGCGACGTCGGTGATGGCATCGGACGCTCCACCGAGCAGCAGCGCCAGGGCGAACAGGATGCCCGACGGCGCGAGCGCCGCAGCGAGCAGGCCGAGCCCCGTGGCGACCGTGCCGATGACGGCGATCTTCGCCGAACCGAACCGTCGGATCAGCACCGCAGCCAGGAGCCCTGCGGCGATGGCACCCGCGGGGAAGGCGGCGATCGCGAGACCGTAGCCGACGTTGTCGAGGCCGAGCGCGGACTTGATCTCGGGATAGCGCGGAAGGATGTTGGCGAAGAGCGCGCCGTTGGTGAGGAACAGCGCCGAGACGGCGATGCGAGCGCGCCGCACAGCCCGATCGGGGGCTGGTCGTCGAATCGATTCGGCGGGAGTCATGCGTACGATCGTACACGTAACCTCGGGGGCTCAAGAATTAAGTCCGAGACTGCGGAAACAGGTGACCGAACGCAGAAACGCCGCCCCGGTGGGGCGGCGCTCTCGTTCGGATCTAGACCAGTGACTCGGGGGCGACCGAGGGTTCGGCGGCACCGGCCGCCATGATCACGGCCTCCTTGGCCTCGTCGAGTTCGTCGAAGCGGCCGACGAACTCCGAGCTCGGTCCGAAGGCACTGAAGCCCTCGCCCGGCGTCCCGGTGATCGACCCCAGGAATTGGCGCCGATCGTTGCCGACGTGGAATCCCGGATCGACCTCGACCCAGAGGCCGCGCGGTGCGACCGAGGCTCCGACCTTCTTAGCCGTCGAGCTGGCGGCCGCCTTCGCGGCCTTGCGTATGCGCGTCGACATGGCTCATGCACTCAGGGCGTGCACACCGCGGGTGGCCCGCAGTGCTGACGAGAACTCGTCGCTCGTGAGGTCGAGGCCCCGAGCGGAGTTGGCGGCGTTCATCATCGCGACCAGCAGCGAACGGTCGAGATCATGGTCGTCGTCCTCCATCACGAACCGGAGCGGGATGGATGCGTGGATCCAGAGCGTCTCGGCGACTCCGGTCGAGGCTTCGATCGTCAGGGGGAAGGACTCGTTGCGCCGGAGCTTGGTCACGATCACCGTGCGCAGGTGCGCGATGATCGCGTCATCGATATCGATCGGCGTGCTGGTGTTTCCGTAGGCCAGGTGACCCATGATTCCTCCTCGTCGTAGACGATTCGATCGCGAAGACCGCAGGCGATTCGCTCAAGAGAAAGATTACTAGGTTACCTAGCTAATTAGCAAAGGCTGATTAACAGAAACCGTCACGAGCGGTCATGGAAGGTCGCTGATCTCCTCGGTGAGGCGGCGCAGGAACCGGGCGACGACATCGGTCTGATCAGGGGTGAACTCGCTCGCGATCGACTCGATGCGCTGGGTGAGATCGTCGACCGGAGAGTTGAGATCGCGGAGCGAGGGGCGCAGCACCTTCGATCGGGCATCCCCCGGATGCGGCGCGACGACCACCTGGCCACGATCCTGCAGCCGACGGAGGATGCTCGTCACCGCCGCCGTGCTGACGCCCAGATGCGCGGCGAGACCGCCGGGAGTCGCAGGGGCGTCGTCGGGGGCCTCGGCGATGAACCGCATGGCCTCTCGGTCGGTGTCGTTGGGTGCGCGCACGGCGGAGAGCCGTCGCGCGAACTGCGCTTCGGCTCGACGGAGTTCGTCGACTCGCATGACGAGATCAGACGCGATCGTGCGCGTGTCGTTGCTGACTGTGCCAGCCATTCGTCACCCCCTGACCCCTCCATGCTACTCGAAAGACACGTAACGAGTCAGACTAGCGAAACCCAATGCCACCGGCAACTCCGTTCGGATGCGAAGATGGATGTCTGTCGGAAAGGACGTCATGGTCGAGCGATTCACCCTCGAGGACGCGGGATACATCCTGTATGCCGAGATGCTCGAGCGCCTGCACGAGCGTTTCCCGACGATTCCGACGTGGCGTCTCGACCAGATCGTCACGGCAGAACACGACGCGATCACAGGTGGCATCCTGCAGATCGTGCCCTCCGAGGTCGAATCCGGCGCGATCGAGATGCTCGAGCGCGAGCAGGGAGCAGACCTGAGCGACGACGGCGAGGTGGCATGATGGCCGGTCCTGAGGAGTTCTCCCGCTCCGGATACTGGTATCCGGAGTCCGACAGCGCCAGCACGGTCGACGTCCTCAATCTCCTGCGTCGCTACCGCTCCGCAGAGACCGCGATGCGTGCGCGCACCCGGGCGTCGATGGGCATGAACGAGACCGATCTCGTCGCGCTGCGCTTCCTGCTGCGCGAACAGCGCGCCGGTCGCATCGTGCGCCCGATCGATCTCGCCCGCGTGCTCGACATCTCGACGGCATCCACCACCACGCTCATCGATCGCCTCGAGAAGGGCGGTCACGCCCGTCGCGAGCCGCACCCCACCGACCGCCGCGCCGGCGTCGTGGTGCCGACCGTGAGCAGCGACGACGAGGTGCGCGAGACCCTCGGTGCGATGCACCGCCGCATGCTCGCGCTCGTCGACGAGATGAGCGACAAGGAGCGCGCCGTCGTCACGCGGTTCCTCGCCGGCATGACCTCGGCGATCGAGGAGGCGACGGATCTCGATCAGGAGCTCCGCGACGTCATCCGCTCGCACGAGGAATCGGAGTCGGCGGGCGAGTAGCCGCCGAGGGCCGGCCGACGAACGACCGGCCACCCGACGGGTCGGTCAGGCCTTCTCGACCTGACCTTCCGGCTGCTCATCCGCCTGAGCATCCTGCTGCGCCTGCTCGGCGAGCTCTGCCACGTACTCCGCGTTCTCGAGGCGCTCGGGGAAGAGCTCGTCGAGGTCGAGGTCGGGATTCTCCTCCTGCGTCTCGACGAGTTCGATCGCCTCTTCGATGGTCTGCACGCTCGGCATCGCGCCGGGCAGCGGGCGTCGCGCCGACTCCTTGAGCACGACCACGGCGATGAAGCCGGCGATCGACGTGCCGATCACGTAGAACGCCGGGGCGAGCGACGAGCCGGTCATCTGCACGAGCGCCTCCATGACGACCGGAGCCGTACCGGCGAAGAGGGCGACCGCGAGGTTGTACGAGATGCCCATGCCGCCGTAGCGCGAGGAGGTCGGGAAGAGCGCGGGCAGCGACGAGGCGAGATTCGCCACGTAGAACGTCACCGGGAAGGCGAGCAGCACGAGTCCGAGCAGGGTCGACCAGATCTCGCCGTGCATCATGAACAGGAACGACGGGACGGCCAGCACGATCGCCGAGACCGATCCGATGAACAGCACCTTCTTGCGGCCGATGCGGTCGGAGAGCTTTCCGGTGAGCGGGATGCAGAGCGCCATCGCGATCAGCACGGGGAGCGTGAGCAGCGTGCCGTGCACCTCGTCGTAGCCGAGGGTTCCCGTGAGGTACGTCGGCATGTACGAGGTCAGCGCGTAGCCGACCGTGTTCGCCGCGGCGACGAGCACGAAGGCCGTGAGCAGTTCGCGCCAGTAGGCGCGGATCAGCGCGATGACGCCCTTCGGAGCATCCGCGGACTCCTTCGCGTCGTCGGATGCGCGCTGTGCGGCATCCTGCGCCTCCTGGAAGGCCGGGGTGTCTTCGATCTTGAGGCGGAAGTAGATCGCGATGAGTCCGAGCGGCAGGGCGACGAGGAACGGGATGCGCCAGGCGAACCCCTGCATGACCTCGGCCGAGAGCGTGAGCTGCAGGATCGACACGAATGCGGCACCGATCGCGAAGCCCATGTACGAGCCGAGGTCGAGCAGCGAGGCGTAGAAGCCGCGGCGCTTGTCGGGCGCGTACTCGGTGATGAAGGTCGTGGCACCGGCGTACTCGCCGCCGGTCGAGAAGCCCTGCGCGAGCTTGAGCACGATGAGCAGGATGGGCGCCCAGACGCCGATGACCGAGAAGTCGGGCAGCACACCGATGAGGAACGTCGCGGCGGCCATCATGATGAGCGTGAACGCGAGCACGCGCTGGCGACCCATGCGGTCGCCGAGCTGGCCGAGCACGATGCCGCCGAGCGGGCGGGCGACGAAGGTCACGGCGAAGACGCCGAGCGAGAACAGCGATTGCGCGCCGGCGGAGGCATCCGGCAGGAATGCACGGCCGATGATGACCGCGAGGTATCCGTAGACACCGATGTCGTACCACTCCATGAGGTTGCCGACCACGGTGCCGGCCACCGCGCGGCGGAGCATCGGCCGGTCGACGACCGTCACGTCGTCGACGGTGAGACGACGGAGCTCGTCATCCTTGACGAGTCCCAGGCGGCGCCCGAGGCGCCTCCACAGGGAGTCCTTCTTCACAGTTTCCGACATGGTGCCTTGCCTTCTTCCCTCTTTCGTTCCCGCGTGAGACCACGTGCGGGAACAGACGACGGGGAGGCGACAGTCGTCGCCTCCCCGCACACTGTGACGGCTCTCAGTTGAGCGCGTCCTTGACGTTCTCGCCGGCCTTCTTGACGCTGGCCTTGGCCTGGTCGGCGCGACCCTCGGCCTCGAGCTTCTCATTGTCGGTCACCTTGCCGACGGCTTCCTTCGCCTTGCCGGTGAGGTCCTGAGCGGCGTTCTTGATCTTGTCATCGAGTCCCATGGGGGGCCTTTCTCTCTTCCAACGGTGGTCTGGGTGGGCTTGTCTGATCTTGCGGCGCCTCAGAGCGGCACGGACAGGAGGCCGGCGATCAGCGGCAGCGACCCTGCCGCGACGAGCGAGACGAGTCCCGCGATGCCGAGCGCTGTCCAGAGGGGCGAGCGGGCGACGCCGATCGCGACGGGTTCGATGCCCGTCGAACGCCCGACGGCGTCCCGTGCCGAGAGCGGAGCGAGGCTGGCAGAGTCCGGCGCGAGAAGCGTGGGGCGCGCGGAACGGCGGGTTCTCGTGCGGGTCTCCGTCGTCGCGGTCATGTCCTCACCTTCCTCGGGCAGAAGATTACTAGATGAACTAGTCATATACCAACCTAGTGAAAAACTCAGGCTTCGCGCCTACGCTCGGGAACATGACCGAGCTCACCCAGCCCACCGGGCACGAAGACGCCCTCCGCGCACACTCCCGTGACGACGGGTCGGCGCCTCGCGCCCTCGTGCTCGGAGCCACCGGCTACATCGGCGGGCGGCTCACCCCCCGGCTCGTGAACGCCGGATACCGGGTGCGACTGCTCGCCCGCGACGCCGCGCGCGCGGCATCCTTCCCCTGGGGTTCGGACTGCGAGATCGTCGAGGGATCCGCAGACGACGCGGATGCCGTGGCCGAGGCCATGGACGACGTCGACGTGGTCTACTACCTGATCCATTCGATGACCGCGGGCAAGGGCTTCGAAGAGAGCGACGAGCGGGCGGCGACGACGGTGGCGGATGCAGCGGCGAAGGCCGGTGTGCGCAGGATCGTCTACCTCGGCGGACTGCATCCCGACGACGCGAAGCTCTCGCCCCACCTGCGCTCGCGGGTGCGGGTCGGCGAGATCTTCCTCGAGTCCGGGGTGCCGACGCTCGTGCTGCAGGCCGGGGTCGTGATCGGCTCGGGGTCGGCCTCGTTCGAGATGATCCGTCACCTCACCGACGTGCTGCCGTACATGCCGGCACCGAAGTGGGTGCGCAACCGCATCCAGCCGATCGCCGTGCGCGACGTGCTGCACTACCTGCTGGGCGCGGCCCGCGTCGAGGATTCCGTGAACCGCGCGGTCGACATCGGCGGCCCCGACGTGCTGCGCTACGGGCAGATGATGAACGGCTATGCCCTCGAGGCCGGACTCCGCCAGCGCGCGATCGCCTCGCTGCCGGTGCTGACGCCCGGACTCGCCTCGCACTGGGTCAACCTCGTGACGCCGGTGCCGCGCTCGATCGCCCGCCCGCTGGTCGCCTCGCTGCAGAACGAGTGCATCGTGAAGGACCACACGGTCGACGACCTCATCCCGCGGCCCGAGAAGGGACTCACCCCGTATCGGCGGGCGGTCGCGATGGCGCTGGGACGCGTGGACGCCGACACGATCGAGACGAGCTGGCAGGATGCCGAGGTCTCGGGCGCTCCGAGTGATCCGCTGCCGAGCGACCCGGAGTGGGCGGGACGCACCGTGTTCACGGATGCCCGATCGCTGCGCACGAAGGCCCCCGTCGACGGGCTGTGGCGCGTGATCATCGGCATCGGCGGCGA
>NZ_DALZXX010000059.1:16376-16725 GCF_031988965.1 Microbacterium sp. | reverse complement strand
CCGCAGCGCCGCCGCCGATCAGCACCGCGAGAGCGGCTGCCGCCGACCCGGCGACCGCCCGTCGCCGCCGCGTTCCCCTGGTCACGTGCGCACCTCACGCGACGCACGCGGCCAGAACGCCCACACCACGAGCACCGTCGCCCCGATCGTGAGACCGCCGAGGACGAGGGGATCCCCGAGCCCCGCGATCACGGTGGCGACCCCGGGCACCGAGAACAGGACGACACGGACCGAGCTCACCGGGTACGGGAAGGGATCGTCATCGGCGTTCGCATCGCCGCGCATCGTGATGACACGATGCTCCTCGTCGCCGCCCGGGGCGACCGACGTCACCCGGTGCGTCACCGGC
>NZ_DALZXX010000059.1:5995-16366 GCF_031988965.1 Microbacterium sp. | reverse complement strand
GGACGATCGACGGTGACCACGTCGCCCACCTCGATCGCGGATGCCGGTATCCGCTGCACGACGGCGACGGAACCGGCGGGGATCGTCGGCGACATCGATCCGGTGCGGAACATGATGAGGGTGATGTTCGCCGTGAGAGCGAGGATCACGAGCACCATGCAGACGACCCCGGCGACGGCCGCGATCCACAGCGCGATGTCGGCCAGCATCCGTCCGACACCGCCTCCCCTGCGACGCGTCGCAGAAGCGGATGCCGCGGGTGGCGCCGGCGATGCCCCCGCCTCGGCGGCCCGCTCTCGGAGCTCTCTCCTCGTGCGTGTCGTCGTCGACGCCGTGTTCCGTGTCGTCAGCGTCACCCGCTCAGGGCCTTCCACCATCGTCCGCACACCCCCTCGGTCGACCTCAGGATGCGGTTCCGAGGATCTGCCACGTCTGCACGGCGGTGAGTCCCTGCGCCGTGTTGTCGGTGGCGGCGGGAAGCGAGACAGCGAAGCAGTAGTTCGTGGTCGATCCGGAGTTCGCTGCGACCGCCTGAGTCACCGTTCCTGCGGTGTTCATGGCGGAGCTGTCGGGGACGACCGAGGTTCCGGCCGCGTAGGTGGTGGCGTTGCACGCGGTGCCGGCGATCGTGCGGACGCCGTATCGCAGGAACGTCGCGAGCCCCGTGCCGGTGGTCGAGGCCACGCTCAGCTGCAGCGAGCCCGCGACCGACGGGTTCGCCGTCCGCACGCTGAAGAGCGAGTACACGGTACTGCCGGGCACCATGGCGTTGAACGGCGCCGTGAAGGTGAGTGCGGCGGGAGTGCCTACCGGGTGACTCGAGAACGTCGTGCCGTCCGTGGCGCCGACGATGTCGAACCGGCCCGCCGTGAACGTCGTGCTGCCGTACTCCGAGTCGTTCCAGGCGGCGAGGGTCATGGTCGCGCCCACCCCGAACACCAGCCCTGCTGCGAGCAGGGCACGTATTCGGCGGGAGCGCAGCCGCTTCGCCTCCCGCATGCCGCTGCGGGTGTCAGCCATGATCAGTTGTCGATGGAGGTGGCGGTGAACTCCCACGTCGCGACGGCGGTCTCACCCTGCTCGAGTCCTGCGCCCGCGGTGACCGCGAAGCACAGCTGCACCGGCGTGCCGGGCGTTCCGGCGGTCGCGCCCTGCGCCAACGGCACAGAGGTGGCGCCCGTCTGCGCGCTCAACGTCGCACCCGAGGCGACCACGGTGCCGGTGGCCGTCGCGTCACAGGTGTCCCCCGCCTCGATGGCGGTCACCGTGTACGACAGGTTCGGCTCGTTGCCACCGGTCCCCGCGGTGATACCCGCCGGGATGAGCGTGGCGTCATTCGTGGTGGTGCTGTCGAGGCGCACCCAGAACGGCGCGTAGACCACATCGCCGGGCGACATCGACGCCGCGACCTCGGGCAGCTGGAAGACGAGCGACGCGGCGGCGTCACCGTCATCGACATTGTGCTCGGCGTAGTCGGCAGTGGCGCTCGTCGTCGAGCCCTCGAGGTTGAACGAACCGGCCGTGAATGTTCCGGTCGCGAATTCGGAGTCGTTCCATGCGGCGAGAGTGACGCCGACGCCGACGCCGAGCACCACTCCTCCCGCCAGAACTGCCAGAACCTTGCGTTGCGTGTCCTTCGTAGCCATGTTCGTTCCCCCTCAGGAATCGGCTCTCGCGGATGCCTGGGAATGGTCGCCCTCCGCGACCTGCATCCACGTATTCAGGTGTTGCGAGCCATCCTGATCGAGATAATGGCCGATCACAAGGGGTATCGGTATATCGATTGAACATTCATTCAGTGAAAATCGCCTCCCATCAGGCGATCCTCCGACCATCTCCGCCGAGTCAGCGCACGAGCACTCGGGCGGCCTCCGCCGCGACCTCGGCAGCGATCGTGTCGAGCAGGTCGGAGCGCAGATTCCACTGCTGCCAGTACAGAGCGACCCGTACCGGATCGCCGCCGAGCGGTACGAGGGCGTCATCGTGCTGCAGCAGCGGGACCATCCCCCATCCGAGTCCCAGCCGCACCGCGAGCGCGAAGTCATGGGATGCCGGCACGTAGTGTCGCGGCACGCCCTGCGCCGCCACTCCCCTGGTCCGCAGCCATTCGTGCTGCAGCGTGTCACGCCGATCGAAGTCGACGAACGGCGCGACTGCGAGAGCCTCGGGCGTCGCCCCCTCGGGGAACCAGCGCTCGGCGAAACCCGCCTCCGCCATCGCCCGATACTCCAGCACCCCGAGCGGGGTGACGGAGCATCCCGCCACGGGCATCTGCTCGCTGGTGACCGCCGCCATGACCGTGCCCGACTCGAGCAGACGGGCCGTGAAGTTCTGATCGTCCCGATGCAGGTCGACATCGATATCGTGCACCGCCGACAAGCGGGCGATCGGTCGCAGGAACCAGGTCGCCATCGAGTCGGCGTTGACCGCGAGCGGGATGCGGATGCGGGGCGCATCGCCGTCGAGCCCGAGGCCGCCGAGCGCGTCGTGCTCGAGCAGCTCGACCTGGCGGGCGAGCCTCACCACCGCCTCCCCCGCCTCCGTCAGCCGCGCGGGCTTCGAGCGGACGACCAGCACCCGCCCGAGCTGCTGCTCGAGCGTCTTGAGCCGCTGGCTGACCGCCGAGGGCGTGATCTGCAGCACACGGGATGCCGCGTCGAGCGTGCCTTCGTCAGCCACGGCCGCCACCGTGGAGGCGAGTTCCGGATCGATCTTCACATAAGCCAGGCTAATGGTTCACAAGGAATCCTCGCTGGTGCTGTCGATGATTCCCTCCCTACGGTTGACTCATGCTCTCCGTGTTCTCGGGTCTCGGACTCGGCCTCTCCCTCATCATCGCCATCGGCGCACAGAACGTCTTCGTGCTGCGTCAGGGCATCAGGCGAGAGCACGTGCTCCCCGTGGTCATCGTGTGCGCACTCTCCGATGCGCTGCTGATCGCCGCCGGGGTCGCGGGGCTGGGGGTCGTCATCGCGGCGGCGCCGTGGCTCGTCGTGGTCGCCCGGTGGGCGGGTGCCGCGTTCCTGCTCGTCTACGGGATCCTCGCCGCGCGCCGTGCGCTGCGCGGCGGTGAAGAGCTGCGCGTGGATGACATGCCTGCCGCCACGGCATCCGTGCCGTCGGGTGCTGCGACGAGCGCGATGACCGCGACCCGCACCGCTCTCGTGCCCGTGTTGCTCACGGTCCTCGCGCTCACCTGGTTGAACCCGCACGTCTACCTCGACACGGTGCTCATGCTCGGGTCGATCGCGGCCACTCACGGCGACGACCGCTGGCTGTTCGCGGCGGGTGCGATCGCCGCCAGCATCCTGTGGTTCACCGCCCTCGGATTCGGCGCCCGCCATCTCGGTCGGTGGCTGCGCACCGAACGGTCGTGGCGGATCCTCGACGGGATCATCGCGGTCGTCATGATCGCGATCGCGATCAGTCTCGTGCTGCCGGTGCTCGGCGGCTGAGACCCGGCCTCCCCGCGGCGGATCAGTCCCCGTCGAGCGGGCGGAGGATGCGGGTGAGGAAGCGCTGCGTGCGCTCGTGCTGCGGCGCACCGAAGAGCTGCGCCGGAGGGCCCTGTTCGATCACGACCCCGCCGTCCATGAACAGCACGTGGTCGGCGGCCTCGCGGGCGAAGCTCAGCTCGTGCGTCACGACGACCATGCTCCACCCGTCGTCGGCGAGCTCCTTGATGACGAGCAGCACCTCGCCGACCAGCTCAGGATCGAGCGCACTGGTCGGCTCGTCGAAGAGCAGCAGATCGGGCCGCAGCGCCAGTGCGCGCACGATGCCCACCCGCTGCTGCTGTCCGCCCGACAGCTCGTGCGGCCGCGCATCCGCCTTGTCCGACAGTCCCACCCGTGCGAGAAGCGTCTGCGCCTCGGCGACGACCTCGGCCTTCGGGCGACCCTGCACGCGCCAGGGACCCTCGATCACGTTCTGCAGCACCGTGAGGTGCGGGAAGAGGTTGTGATGCTGGAAGACCATCGCCGAGCGGTCTCGCAGAGCCAGCCGCTTCTGCTTCTGCACGCGCGCCGACACCCTCTCGGTCGGGGCGAAGTCGATGTCGGGTCCGCCGGCGACGACGATCTCGCCGGCATCCGGCGTCTCCAGGCCGTTGAGCGCGCGGAGCACCGTGGTCTTGCCGGAGCCGCTCGGGCCGATCAACACGACCACCTCTCCCCGGTGCAGGGTCAGGTCGATGCCGCGGAGCACCTCGTTGTCGCCGAAGCTCTTGTGGAGTCCCCGGGCGGTCAGCAGCCGGTCGGCCGTCGACGTGTGATCAGCGAGCGACATGGCGGTCGAGCCTCCTCTCGAGCGCGCTCTGCCCGAAGGACAGGACGAGGCAGATCACCCAGTAGACCAGGGCGGCCGCCAGGTAGACGACCATGAACTCGAGAGTCGCCGCAGCGATCTGCTGGGCCACCTTGAAGAGCTCGGTCACGAGGATCAGCGACGCGAGCGACGTGTCCTTCACCAGCGAGATGAAGGTGTTCGACAGCGGCGGCACCGAGACCCGCGCGGCCTGCGGCAGGATCACGCGCGTGAGGGTGCGCGTGCGGTTCATGCCCACCGTGTACGCGGCTTCCCACTGCCCCTTCGGCACCGAGAGGATCGCCGCCCGCACCACCTCGGCGGCGTATCCGCCGACGTTGAGCGAGAGGGCGATGACCGCGCTCGGCCACGGGTCGAGCGTCACCCCGATCGACGGCAGGCCGTAGAAGATCACGAACAGCTGCACGAGCATCGGAGTGCCGCGGATCACCGAGATGTAGAACCGCGCGACACCCGACACGATCGGGTTGACCGAGATCCTCATCAGGGCGACGAGGATCGCGATCACCAGCCCGAGCGCGAACGACAGCAGCGCCAACGGCACCGTGACCGTCACACCCGCCAGGGCGATGGGCCCGAGCGAGTCGAGGAACAGCTGCCAGGGGTTCTCCATGGACTACTGCGTGACGTCTTCGCCGAAGTACTTGTCGCTGATCTCGGCGAGCGTGCCATCGGCGCGCAGCTCTTCGAGGGCGCCGTCGATCGCCTCGACCAGGTCGGTCTTGTCCTTGGTGAAGACGAACGCCTGCTCGCCGGCGTCGTCGGTCTCGGCCGCGATCTTCAGCCCGGACGGGCTGTTCGTGGTCTCGTAGTCGAGGAAGGTCAGCTTGTCGTTCACGGTCGCGTCGACGCGACCCTGGCGCAGCAGCTCGACGGCCTGCGCCCATCCCTCGACGCCCTCGACCGTCGCTCCCGACTCGGTGGCCAGCTCGTACCAGTTGCTGGTGAGCGACTGGGCGGTGGTCTTGCCTGCGAGGTCGTCGAACGACGAGATCGAGTCGTCGTCCTCGGCGACCACGATCACACCGGGCGACACGGTGTACGGGGTGCTGAAGAGGTACTTGGCCTCGCGCTCGTCGTTGATGCTCACCTGGTTCGCGATCAGGTCGAAGCGTCCGGCATCCAGGCCCGCGAAGATCGCGTCCCACTGGGTCTCCTGGAACTCGATGTCGAGGTCGAGCTTCTCGGCCACGGCCTCGATGATCTCGACGTCGAAGCCGGTCAGGTCGCCCGCGCCGTCTTCGTCGTGGAAGCTGAAGGGACGGTAGGTGCCCTCGGTCGCGACCGTGAGCACGCCGTCCTTGAGCAGACCGAGGTCGCTGCCGGAGCCCTCTCCGCTCGAGCTGCTCTCGGCGGGCGCGGTGCTTCCGCTGCATCCGGTGAGCGCTGCGGCGGCGACGACGAGCGCGGTGACGGCGATGAGGCGACGGGACATGGGTACCCTCCTGGGGTGCGGTGAGGCGCGATTGCTGTGGCGCGGAACTCACCTACAGTACGTGGACTGTCGCCAGCATCCCACATCTCATGACGTCGGATGTCGATCGCGGATGCAGAAAAGGCCCCCGCAGTCGCGGGGGCCTTTTCGGAATCACACTCAGATGGAGTTGACGTCCAGCGGGATGCCGGGGCCGAACGTGGTCGACACGGCGCCCTTCTGGATGTAACGGCCCTTCGAGCTCGACGGCTTGAGGCGGACGATCTCCTCGAGCGCTGCGCCGATGTTCTCGTCGAGCTGCTCAGCCGAGAACGACGACTTGCCGACGACGAAGTGCACGTTGGCGTGCTTGTCGACGCGGAACTCGATCTTTCCGCCCTTGATCTCCTCGACGGCCTTGGCCGTGTTCGGGGTCACGGTGCCGGTCTTCGGGTTCGGCATGAGTCCACGCGGACCCAGGACCTTTCCGAGACGACCGACCTGGCCCATGAGCTCCGGGGTCGAGACGGCCGCGTCGAACGCGGTCCAGCCTGCGGCGACCTTCTCGATGAGCTCGGCGCCGCCGACCTCATCGGCACCTGCGGCGATCGCTGCCTCGGCCGCGGGGCCGGTGGCGAAGACGATGACGCGGGCGGTCTTACCGGTGCCGTGGGGCAGGATGACGGTGCCGCGCACCATCTGGTCTGCCTTGCGGGGGTCGACCGAGAGCTTCAGCGCGACCTCGACGGTCGAGTCGAACTTCGACGAGCCGGTCTCCTTCGCGAGGGCGACTGCCTCGGTGGGAGTGTAGAAACGGTCTGCCTCGATCTTCTCGGCGGCAGCCTTGTAAGCCTTGGACTTCGTAGCCATGATTATTCTCCTCAGCCCTCGACCGTGATGCCCATGGAACGGGCGGTGCCGGCGATGATCTTCGAGGCAGCCTCGATGTCGTTCGCGTTCAGGTCGGCCTGCTTGGTCTCGGCGATCTGACGGACCTGGTCCTTGGTGATCTTCGCGACCTTGACCGTGTGAGGCGTCGACGAGCCCTTGGGCACGCCGGCAGCCTTCTTGATGAGCTCCGCGGCAGGCGGGGTCTTCAGGACGAAGGTGAAGCTGCGGTCCTCGTAGACGGTGATCTCGACGGGGATGACGTTGCCGCGCTGCGACTCGGTCGCGGCGTTGTACGCCTTGCAGAACTCCATGATGTTGACGCCATGCTGACCGAGCGCGGGGCCGATCGGCGGCGCCGGGTTGGCTGCACCGGCGTTGATCTGAAGCTTGATCAGGCCGGTCACCTTCTTCTTCGGTGCCATATCCTCTTCCTTTCATCGAACGGATGCCGGATGCATCCGCTCTCCCGCGAACCCGGCATCTCCGGGCTGCGGTCGTCTGCGCGCACGCCGAAGCGGCACACAAACCACATAAGTCTACCCGATCCGACGGCGGCTGGAATACTGCGCACGCCGCGCACCGGATCTCCGCGCCTGGGGCCTCCGCTCACAGGCGCGGCCAGAAAGGCTCCGGAACTCGCGATTCTGGGGGCCTTTTCGACCCCGTTTGGATGCTGGGGGCGTTTTCGACCCCGCGAGCACGCCACGGCGCCCCGGAAACGCGAGAACGGCCACCCCGAACCGGGGCGGCCGTTTTCGTGAAAGCGGGTGTCAGACCATCTTGGTGACCTGGTCGAACGACAGCTCGACCGGGGTCTCGCGCTCGAAGAGGGAGACGAGCACGGTGAGCTTGCCGCTCTCCGGCTTGATCTCGCTGATCGAACCGGGAAGACCCGCGAACGAGCCCTCCTTGATCGTGATGGTCTCGCCGATCTCGAAGTCGACCTCGGCGGGCAGCGGACGGGCGACGGCGACGCCGCCCTTCGACGCGATGTTCTTGGCGGTCGGCGCGTCCTTGACCTCGACGAGCGACTTCAGCATGTTGAAGGCCTCTTCGAAGCGCAGCGGCGTCGGGTTGTGGGCGTTGCCCACGAATCCGGTGACACCCGGGGTGTGGCGCACGACCGACCAGGTGTCTTCCGTGAGCTCCATGCGCACGAGCACGTAGCCCGGGATGCGCACGCGGGTGACCATCTTGCGCTGGCCGTTCTTGATCTCGACGACGTCCTCCATCGGGACCTCGATCTGGTAGATCTCGTCCTCGACCTCGAGCGTCGACTTGCGCTGCTCGATGTTCGCCTTGACCTTGCGCTCGAAGCCGGCGTAAGAGTGGATGACGTACCACTTGCCCGGGAGCATGCGCAGGTCCATGCGGAAGGCCTCGTAGGGGTCTTCCTCGGCGTCGTCGTCAGCCTGCTCGTCGTCGGCCTGCTCGTCGTCGGCCAGCTCGTCGTCAGCACCGAGGTCGGGGCCGTCGTACGGGGTGACCTCGTCGGCCTCGGCGGCCTCGAGCTCGGCGGTCTCTTCCGCCACAGAATCATTGAGGACCTCAGCGGCAGCCTCAGACTCAGCCGCTTCGTCCAGGTTGAGAGCGTCGTTCACGATCGCGTCAGCCTCCGGGTCGTCGATTTCGATGTCGGTGTCATCGTCGGTGCTGTCGTCGTCCTCGCCGTCGACGTCCTCGATGTGGAGGGCGACGTGCTCGGCCGACGTGACGGAACGCTCTTCGGCGGCGAGGACGTCGCCCTCCTGGGCCTCGTCCTCTTCGCTGGACTGCTCAGCGGCGGTCGCCCAGTCGGCGTCGTCGGAATATCGTTCAGACACGTTGTTTCTTTCCAATCATTGCGGCACGAGCCGCAAGGGCATCAGGCGCCGGGAACTCCGAAAACAATGTGCGTCACCCACGCGAACAAGGTGTCCAGTCCGTAGACGATGCCCATGACGATCAGAACGAAGACCAGCACGACCGCGGTGAACTTGACCAGCTCCTTGCGGGTCGGGGTGACGACCTTGCGAAGCTCTGCGATGACCTGACGGAAGAACAGGGCGATGCTCCCGAAGAAGCCGAGGGGCCCGCGCTTCTTCTCGCGGGTGGCGCCGGCCGCGACGACATCGCCGCGCGGTTCGTCCTGATCCATCCTGAATGTACCTTTCGTGTGTCAGCGTGCGCTGACGCGCAGGGCGGACAGGAATCGAACCTGCAACCTGCGGTTTTGGAGACCGCTGCTCTGCCAATTGAGCTACCGCCCTAGAGACCGGTGGTCTCGGGGTGTCGTCTTCATCCTGCCACCGAAACCGGACCGCAAGGACCGGGGCACGGCGAAAGAATGCAGACAACAACTGCTGGTCAAGCATACGGCATCCCTCGGCCGGTTCCGAACCGGCGGCCGCATCCGTGTTGTTGTTAGGCTCGAGCGGGTCCGACGGGAGGGGGATGCGGGTGAGTGCTGACGTGCAGCAGTTCCAGGTGGATCTGCGCGGGGTCGTCGACCTGCTGAGTCGTCATATCTACTCGAGCCCCCGGGTGTATCTGCGCGAGCTGCTGCAGAACGCCCGCGACGCCGTCACGGCGCGCCGCGAGGTCGACGGCGGGGGCGGACGCATCCGGATCACCCCGCTCAGCGACACCTCGCCCGAGTTCGTGCTCCGCGACGACGGCGTGGGCCTGACCGCGAGCGAGGTCGCCGATCTGCTCGCCACCGTCGGCCGCAGCTCGAAGCGCGACATCTTCGACCTGCCCCGCAGCGATTACCTCGGCCAGTTCGGCATCGGTCTGCTCAGCTGCTTCATGGTCGCCGACACCATCGTGATCCGCTCGCGCAGCGCCCGAGGCGGCTCCGCCGTGGAATGGACGGGCAGCGCCGACGGCACGTTCCGCGTGGTCGAGATCGACGACGACCTGCCCGTCGGCACGAGCGTGCACCTCGTGCCCCGCTTCGACGCCGACGATCTGCTGCGCCCGGCCGCGGTGCGTGAGCTCGCGACGAGCTTCGCCGAGTTCCTTCCGGTGCGCGTGACGATCGACACTCCGAACGGCGAGATCGACGTCACGCGCCGCGCTCCCTTCCTCGACGCCGCCGAGAGGCCCGACGAGGCGGTGGAGTACGGCCGCGACCTGTTCGGAGCATCGCCCCTCGACGTGATCGAGCTGACCGAGCCCGCCACGGGCACGCGCGGCCTCGCCTACGTGCTCCCCTACGCCCCGCCGCCCGGCGCACGCCAGGCGACCCGCATGTACCTGGGCCGGATGCTCCTCGCCGAACGCGTCGACGATGTGCTGCCCGACTGGGCGTTCTTCGTGCGCGCCGTGGTCGACTCGACCGGTCTCGCGCCGACCGCCAGCCGTGAGTCGCTCGTCGACGACGCGGCACTCGAACGCGTGCGAGAGCAGCTCGGCGCCGGCATCCGTCGATGGGTGCTCGAGCTGGGTCTGCGCGAGCCGCACCGCCTCGCGCAGTTCGTCGCGATCCACGAGGTCGGCCTCAAGTCGCTCGTGCGTCACGACGAGGAGCTCGCCCGGTTCATCACGCGCTGGCTCACCCTCGAGACGACGCACGGCACCATGCGCATCGGCGATCTCGTCGAGCGGTTCCCGCACGTGCGCTACGCCGCGACGGTCGACGAGTTCCGCCAGGTGGCGGGGATCTCGCCCGGCTCCGAGGTGCTCGTGAACGGCGGCTACCTCTACGACGCCGACCTGGTGCGGATGCTCCCCGATCTGTATCCGCAGCTCACCGTCGA
>NZ_DALZXX010000059.1:0-5985 GCF_031988965.1 Microbacterium sp. | reverse complement strand
AGCTCGACCGACTCGACCCGCCCCCGCTCGACGACCGCGACCTCGCGGTGGCGCTCGAGGCGCGCGCGGGCGACGTGCTCGCGGCATCCGACTGCTCGGTGACCGTGCGCTCGATCGACAGACCCGACCTCGCCGCGCTGTACGTCGCCGACCCCGAGGTGCTGCGCCGCATCGACCGCGGACGCACCAAGGGCATCACCGGAGCGCTCTGGGGCGGGGTGCTCGACCGCATCGACAGCACCCTCTCCGCCGCGCGCGACGACGATCTGACCGCGCGTCTGTGCCTCAACTGGTCGAACCGGGTCGTCCGTGCGCTCGTGCGCGTGCAGGACGATGCCGTGTTCGCTCGGACCGTGCAGCTGCTCTACATCCAGGCGCTGCTCGCGGGCCACCACCCGCTCTCCGATGCCGACCGCGCCCTGATGACCACGGCGCTCACCGACCTCGTCTCGCTCTCGGCCGGCATCGAAGGGGACGCGATCCCCTTCGGCGACGCGCTCTGACCCCCGGAAAGGGAAACGATCATGGCCCGCCCGAAGAAGCGCTTCCAGCAGCTCGTCGAAGAGATCGACCGCACCCCGTGGGGTCCCGCCGAGCAGGCGCTCGTGGCGGAGGCCGTCGCTCTGGCCGTCGAGATCGGCGATGAGCAGCTCGAGTATCAGGCACGGATGCGCCAGACGGCGTCGGCGAACATGAACGGCGCCACCGATGTGATGCTGAACTCGTTCGCGTGGTGCCTCGCCCGCCACGACGCCGACCCGCAGCGCTTCCCCGCCGACCTCGACTACGGCGGGGCCGACCTCATGTGGCAGTTCAAGTGGATGGCCTCTGCGCTGCGCTCGTCGCCGGCCTTCTCGGTCGAGCAGATCGCGGCGGTGCTCGACGACATGGAGTCGCACTACCGCGCGGCGGGACTCGGGCTGAGCGGAGTGCTCACGGCCCGGTTCGAGGATGCCTGGGACGCCGGACGCCTCGAGGACGCCGAATCGCTGCGCGTGCGCCTCGAGGCCACCCCGCGCGACGAGCACAGCCACTGCGACGCGTGCGGGCGCAGCCAGTTCGCGGGCTTCTTCGCGGAGACGGATCGCGACGGCGAGGCGATCCGCCTCGTCGAGGAGATGCTCGAGGGCGGCTTCTCGTGCGGCGAGGAGCCCGAGCACGCCCTCTCGCGCGTGCTGCTCCCCTACCTGCGCGCGGGCCGTGTCGACGAGGCGAAGAGCGCGCACCTGCGCAGCTACCGTCTCGCGAAGGACAACCCCGACAACCTGCGCATCGTCGCGAACAACATCGTTTTCGCCGCCGTGACCGGCAACGAGGC
The DNA here is from genome assembly GCF_031988965.1 of Microbacterium sp. Taxonomy (GTDB): domain Bacteria; phylum Actinomycetota; class Actinomycetes; order Actinomycetales; family Microbacteriaceae; genus Microbacterium. The sequence continues at coordinate 4,667 of NZ_DALZXX010000059.1, read as the reverse complement.
CAGGGCGCTCTCGCTAGTCGAGCGCCACATCGCATGGCTCGCACACGACGGGCTGAACGTCGACGCCCACTTCGCCGCCCTCGCCGCCTTCGCCTTCGCGCTCGATCGGGTCGCCGATGCGGGTCACGGCGACACCCCGGTACGCGGCGCGGAGTCTCCGGCACTGGCGCCATTCTTCGGGAAGCATGACGGATCGTGGACGGCGACCGAGCTCGCGGCCGCCGCATGGGCCACGGCCGAACGCATCGGCGCCGACTTCGATCACCGCGACGGCACCGACGGTCATGCCCTCAGCCTCGCCCGCATCCGCGCACTCGCGGGTGAGCACTACGACGTGCCGATCCGGTCGGACGCCTTCATCACCACGGCCGACGCCGCGACCCCGACCGACGCCGATGCGTGGTTCGACCGGGTCATGGACCTGGCGCAGTTCGGCGCCGAGCACGAGACCCTGCAGGCGCTCCCCCACGCTCTCGCCGTCGAAGACCCCGCGAAGCTCGCACAGCTGATGTCGATGCGCCTCGGCATCCTGATCGCGCTCGATCGCGCCGAAGAGGCCCTCGAACTGCTTCCCGCCCGTATCGACGCGCTCAGGGCCGCAGGGAAGCACGAGCAGGCCGACCTCGAACAGCGCCTGGGGCTCGCGACCTTCGGGCTGAACACCCCCGAGGCCGCCGCCGCCCTCGAAGACGAGCTGCAGGCGTCGGATGCGCTGCCGGCGTGGTCGCGTGGTGACCTCGCGATCAGTCGTGCTTCGCTGCACATGCACGCCGAAGAGCCGGATGCCGCACTCGACCTCGCCGAGCTCGCCGCTCGCGCGTTCGCCGAGGCCGAGGACTCCCGTCTCGCGAACACCACGACGCTCGTCGCGATCGCGGCCGTGCTGCAGAAGGGCGACATCGAGGCGGCATCCGCCCTGCTCGACCGTCTGCTCGCACAGGACGATCTCAGCGTCGGACACCGCGCACAGGCGCTGCAGACCCGCGCACGCGTGCGCGGCGGCACCGAGGCGTTCACCGACGGCGCCGCGGATGCCGACGAGGCCTGCCGCCTGCTCGCCGGACTCGGTGCGACGAAGGCACTGGCCTCTGCGCATCTGCTCGCCGGCGCGCTGTGGGAGGACGCCGGAGACCCAGAGAAGGCCGTCACCCGCTATCGCGTGACGTCACGGCTCGTCGCACAGGAGGGCGGGGACCTGACCGGAGCGGACTTCCGGCTGGCTCGCGCCATGCTCGCGGCCGGTGACGCCCACGAGGCGGCCGAGCTGTTCGGCCAGGTGCTCGAGCGCGAGGAGCAGGCAGAGGTCTCCGCCGCATCGCGCGGCATGACGGCATCGCTGCTGGCCCGCGCTCTCGCCTCGGCCGGGGAGTTCGGACAGGCCGTCGGTGCGTTCGGATACGCCGCCGAGCTGTTCGGCGAGGCTGAGGAGCACGCCGACCACGCCGTCGCGCTGACCGAGAGGGCCAGGATCCTCGCCCGGTTCGACGAGAACGACGATGCGATCGAGTCGCTCGAAGCGGCATCCGACATCGCCCGCAAGGCTCCCGAGGCCGTGGGCGCGCTCGTCGACGTGCTGCACAATCTGGGTCAGGCGTACGGCGCACGCCAGGACGAGCGAGCCTTCGCCCTCTTCGACGAGGTCGCCGCGCTCGCGCAGGAGCATGAGGCCGGATGGCTGCTCGCGGATGTCACCGACTCACGCGGTCGCGCCTTCGCCGAGTTCGGACGCACGGACGAGGCCGTCGCCGCGGCACTCACCGCAGCCGACGGCTTCGCGGCGCTGGGAGATGCGGGGTCGGCGGGAGGCTCGGAGCTGTTCGCCGCGCGTCTGCTCGCCGGCAGTGAGCGTGCCGGCGATGCCGTTCCGATCTACCGTTCGGCGATCGAGCACGCCGAGGCCCACCCGCCGCTGCGACAGGTGTCGGCGCTCGAGCTGGGTGACGTGCTCGAGGGCCTCGGCCGTCACGTCGAGGCCGCCGAGGTGCGGGCGCTGCTCGACAGCTGAGTCAGCGCGGTCGAGACCACCCGGTCGCGCGACACGTTTCGTCTCGCTGCTGCGCTGCTCGCTCAACGACCGGACAGGGCCCGCCCCCGCTGCGCTGCTCGCTCAACGACCGTCAGCGGCTCAGAGGAGCTGACGCCAGTTGGCGCGCGCGAGGTCGAGCAGCTCGTCGCCCTTGCCCGACATGACCGTGCGGATCGCGTACAGGGCGAAGCCCTTGACCTGAGCGGCCTCGATCGCCGGCGGCATCGACAGCTCCTGCCGCTCGGTGACGACGTCGAGCAGGGCGGGGCCGTCGTGCTCGAGCACCTCGCGCACGGCATCCGGCAGGTCTTCACTGTTCTCGACCCGTCGGGCGAAGATGCCCATGGCCTCGGCGATCGCCGCGAAGCTCGGGTTGTCCAGCGAGGTGCCGTAGTTCACGAATCCCGCTGCCTTCATCTCGAGCTCGACGAAGTTCAGCGATGAGTTGTTCACCACGATCGTCTTCACGGGCAGCCCGTTCTGCGTGAGGGTCAGCAGCTCGCCCAGCATCATCGCCAGCCCGCCGTCGCCCGCGAGGGCCACGACCTGACGATCGGGATGCGACACCTGAGCGCCGATCCCGTGCAGCAGCGCGTTCGCCATCGATCCGTGCGTGAACGACCCGATCAGGCGTCGGTTCTCGGTCATCGACAGGTAGCGCGCCGCCCACACCGTGGGCGACCCCACATCGGCGGTGAAGATCGCGTCATCCGCCGCCTGCTCGTTCAGCAGCCGGGCGAGGTACTGCGGGTGGATCGGGCGGCCCGCCTTGGTCGGGGTCGCGAGGTCGTCGAGCTTCGCGCGCGTCTTGCGGTAGTGCGCGGTCGAGTCGTCGAGGTGGTCGCGGTCGCTCTTCTCGGCGAGGCGCGGCAGCAGGGCGGCGGCCGTCGCCCCGACGTCTCCGACGAGACCGAGGTCGAGCGGATGCCGCTTGCCCAACTGCGAGCCGCGGATGTCGACCTGGATCGTCGTGGCGTGCTCGGGGTAGAACTGCTCGTACGGGAAGTCGCTGCCGAGCACCAGCAGCGTGTCGGCCGCCTCCATGGCCCGGTAGCCCGAGGCGAACCCGAGAAGCCCGGTCATGCCGACGTCGAACGGGTTGTCGTACTCGATGAACTCCTTGCCCCGCAGGGCGTGCACGATCGGCGCACCGAGCCGGTCGGCCAGGGCGATGACCTCGTCGTGCGAGCCTTCGACTCCCGCGCCCGCGAGGATCGTGGTCTTCTTCGAGGCGTTCAGCAGGGTCGCCGCACGCTCGAGCTCATCGCCACTCGGCACGATCACCGGGCGGGCGCGCTCGATGACCACGGCGCGGTCGTCGGCGATCTCGGCGAGAGCGACGTCACCGGGGATCACGAGCACCGCGACGCCGCGCTGCTCGATGGCCGCGCGCATCGCGATCTCGAGCAGACGCGGCATCTGCTTGGGGTCGGCGACGTATTCGACGTAGACGCTGCACTCGCGGAAGAGCTCCTGCGGGTGGGTCTCCTGGAAATACCCCGTGCCGATCTCGGTGGTGGGGATGTGCGCCGCGATCGCGAGCACGGGCACGCGCGAGCGGTTCGCGTCGTAGAGGCCGTTGATCAGGTGCAGGTTGCCGGGTCCGCACGAGCCGGCGACGACTGCGAGGTCGCCGGTCAGCGAGGCATCCGCCGCCGCCGCGAACGCAGCCGATTCCTCATGCCGCACATGCACCCATCGGATGCTCCCGTCTTTGCGGAGTGCGTCGGTGAATCCGTTGAGGGAGTCACCTGGAAGGCCGTAGACACGGTCGATCCCGTTGGCGCGGAGGGTCTTGACGATGTTCGCTGCGACGGTTGCCATGCTTCCAACCTACGCCCGGGCTCCGGGGTCGGGATCGACACCGCGAGCGCAGTATTACGGTTTTCCGCACCTGGGAGGACGGGCAGCCGCAGTGACGGCATCCACGCGTCTGCGTAGCGTCGAGAGCATGGCGGCCTCTGACAACCTGAACGTGTTCGCAGACTGGGCCATCGGCCTGATGGAAGCGCTCGGCAGCATCGGCGCCGGCGTCGCCGTCGCGATCGAGAACCTGTTCCCGCCGATCCCGAGCGAGGTCGTGCTCCCGCTCGCGGGCTTCACCGCGAGCCAGGGCACGATCGTGCTGTGGGAGGTTCTCGTCTGGACCACGGTCGGCTCGGTCGTGGGCGCGCTCGCGCTCTACGGACTCGGCGCCTGGCTCGGCCCCGTGCGTCTGCGCCGCATCGTCGATCGGATGCCGCTGATGAAGGTCAGCGACGTCGACCGCACCGAGGAGTGGTTCGCCCGGCACGGCATGAAGGCGGTGTTCTTCGGGCGGATGATCCCGATCTTCCGGAGCCTGATCTCGATCCCCGCCGGGGTCCAGCGGATGCCGCTCGCGACGTTCACCCTGCTCACCGCGGCCGGCAGTGCGATATGGAACACCGTGTTCGTCATGGCCGGCTTCCTGCTCGGCGAGCAGTGGCATCGCATCGAGCAGTACGCCGACGGTCTGCAGGTGCTCGTGATCGGCGCGGTGATCGTGGCCGTGTCGCTGTTCGTGGTGGCGCGGGTTCGGCAGCGCGTGAAAGGCACCGACGTCGAGGACTCGCGGGGCACGAACCCCGAACCGGCGCAGGACATCGAGCCCGACGACCTG
>NZ_DALZXX010000058.1:0-16729 GCF_031988965.1 Microbacterium sp. | reverse complement strand
CGTGGGAGCGGACGCGTGGGACCCCGGCGCATCAGCCGGGAGCAGCTGTGATGCGAACGCGACCGCACCCGCCCCCACCGCGAGGATCGCCCCTGCCGCGACGAGCAGCGGGGCCAGGTTCTTGGCCGCGCCGCCGGACGCGCTGACCGAGGCGGATGCGGGCGCAGGAGAGCCCGCCGAGTAGAGCGCGGCCGCCGGGCCGCCGAGGATCAGCGGGAGGAGCACGGCACGCAGCTTCGACGAGGCCTCGGTGACCTCCACGTTCGCGATCGTGCATCGTCGGCACTGCTGCAGATGCGCCTCGAAGCGCACCCTGTCGGCCCGAGCGATGTGACGCTTGCGCCCCTGCGCGACGATGCGCTCACAGGTCCAGCGGCACTCGGGATCGCGCTCCGGCGCGGCGATGTGAGCCTGCAGCCAGGCCGTCTTGAACCCCTCACGTGCCCGCGCGGCGAGCACCGACACCGCGTTGGGACTGAGCCCCATGAGCGGGGCGATCTCCCGCGGCTTCATCCCCTCGACCTCGAGGTACCAGAGCAGCGTGCGCCAGCGCTCGGGCAGGTCTTTGAATGCCGCGGTCAGCAGCGACCTGTCCGACAGGAGATCGAGGGAGTCATCGGTGTCATCCACCGGCATCTCGTCGATGTACTCGAGGGCGATGTCCTTCTGCCTGCCGCCCCAGGTCGCCGCCGCGCTGCGCACCGCGGCGAACAGGTAGGGCCGGAAGGCGTCGGTGGGCCCTCCCCCGTTCTTGATCGCACTGAAGGTCTTGGCGAACGCCTCGCTGACGAGGTCCTCGGGGTCGATCGAACTCGTGATCGCGCGCGCGGCGCGCAGCGCAGACGGCGAGTGCCGATCCCAGAGCACGCCATAGGCATTGCTGTCCCCGGCCCGCGTCGCCTCGACCAGATCATGGTCGCTGAGATCCGCGTCGAGATGCCACGCCGATCGGATCAACGCGGCGCTCATCGAGCCACCTCGATGCCGTCGCTCAGCCTCCGGTTCATCGCGCCGCGGCTGAGTTCATCGATGCCGTGGATGTCGCGCATCGGGCACTCTCCTGTGGGTGTGGGGATTCAGTGCAGGATCCGGGAGAGGAGGGCCTGCATATACGATCGCGCTGAGTGTGGGCGGGGGCCTCGCGGACGGGGCGCTCGCGACCATCACGCCCGTGACCGATATGTAGATTTCTATGGCAGTTGATGACTTTAGATGCACGATCGCCAGCCTGAGCAGTACTCGCGGTGCAAGATTTCGGTATTCCGACATTGAGCGATTAAGTAACTCGGCCGAACCCGTCGGCGCTCACAGACGAGCGTCGTCGCACCCGTCGCGGGCGGCACTGTCGATGTGCGCGTCGAGCCATGCGCGCCGGAAGCTCTCCCTCGCGCGGAAGGCCAGAACCGACACCGCGTTGGGAGTCATCCCCATCAGCGGTGCGAGCTCGCGCGGCTTCATGCCCTCGACGTTCAGATACCAGAGGAGCGCGCGATGGCGCGGTGACAGCGTGCGGAGCACAGAGACGACCGTCGACCGCTCCGACACCCTCTCCAGGGGGTCGATCTCACCGTACGAGAGGTCGCGCTCGGAGAGGCCGTCGATGGGGATCACCTCATCCCCACGCGCCCACCTGACCGCGGTGTTGCGCACGGTCGCGACGAGATACGGCCGGAACGCGTCGCTCGGTCCCCCACCGGAGCGCGTGATGCGCAGGATCGTGGCGAAGGCTTCGCTCACGAGGTCCTCCGCATCTACCGCGGGAGCGATCGACCGCGCAGCGCACCGCGCTGCATCGGCATGTCGGCTCCACAGCAGAGCGAAGTCGCGCGTGTCCCCCGCGCGCACCGCCCGAACGATCTGTTCGTCCGGGGGCCCATCGACGTCGCCACCGAGAGTCGTGCCGACGGGGAGTGTGTCGTTCATCGTGCTCCGAGATCTGAGGCGGCACCGCACGCGCACGACGATGTCACCAGGGCGCGTGCGGATGAGGGACGAGGCGTGGGGATGCCTCGTCCCTCCGACTCTGGGAAGGGTCGTTCCCGCGGAGCGGGGCGTCGGGCAATCAACCGACGCTGCGGCCTGTGGCCATACTTACAAGACCCTTACGGGCGGGAATCATGACGCCCGACGGGGAGATTCCTGTGAAATCGGTGAGATCAGTCCGCCCGGGGTTGCGGATCGACCGGGGCGAGCGCGAGGAAGCGCATGCGATTCTCGCCGTAGAAGCAGGTCTGCACCATGAACTCGCCGGACATGCCCACGAGCGCCTCGACATCGGACCACTTCGGTGTGTGTCGCTCTTCGACGACCTCGTAGACGATGTCGGACCCCTCGACCCTCACTCGCTGCCCGAGCTCCCAGCCGAGGATGACGTCTCCCCCGCAGTTGTTGTGCGCGGCGAACAGCGGCGGCACGCCGTCGACGCGATAGCTGATCATCTCGGTGAAGGTCCCATCGCACTCGTCGAGCTGCGCGAGACCCCCCTCTCCCCCGAGTCTGAGGACCGGTAGCGCATCCGGATCGAAGATCTGCTGGAACTGCTTCTGCACGGTGACCTTGATGTCACCGGTGACCCTGTCGACGGCGTCCGGAGCGACGGTGGAGACCACCAGGAAGCTCGCCCCGAGCCCCACGAGCGCGATGCTGGCGACGAGGAGTCCGACGCGGCCACGCGGCCGGGAACGTGCCGCGACCGCGGTCTCCGGCATCGCGACCGGAGACTCACCGGAGAGGACGTCCGAGACCTCCTCCGGCCGCGGGGTCAGCGCCACGGTGGTCACGGCGCGCTCGGCTCGGCGGAGATCGCGCCCCGACGCGGGTGGCGACGGGGCATGACCATGATGGCGGTGAGAGTCGGGACTCCGAGCACGAGCAGCGCCCACCACGGGAACCCGGCGGGATCCGTGGAATCCGCGATCGTCGTGACGGTCGAGTCGTCGGCGGGCGCATCCACGCGCTCGGCGCGGACGAGGAGTCGATGCGTGTTGACCCCTGTGGGCGTGCACGTCACGAGAGTGATGTAGTCCCTGCCCGGCACCTGCCGGAGCGACTCGGTCTCGTCGGGGAGCACCGTCTCGGTGCTGTCGACCTCGTAGTAGAGGTCTTCACCGAGCGTGGTGACGATGATGAGGTCGCCCTCGACCAGTTCATCGATGTCGTCGAACAGGGTGGCCTGTACGAATCCGTTGTGTCCGGTGAGCACCGCGTGCGTGCCGGGGCCGCCGACCGGAAGGGACGAGCCGTAGAGGTGGCCGACCCCCCGGGCGAGGACCTCTTCGCCGGTGCCGTGGAAGATCGGCAGATCGACATGGATGCTCGGGATGCGCACGCGCGCCATCGCCTCGGTGCCGTCGGTGGAGAGCGTGTCGAAGTAGGCGTCGGTCCCGTCGCCGATCGCGGTCTGCTGCCCGTCGGCACCCAGAGCGTACGGATCGCGGAGCGGACCGGTGGGCAGGTTCTGGTTGTAGGCCTCTGCCTGGTCGAGCAGGTCGGTGACCTCATGCGCCGGGATCTGCTCGACGGACGACACGTAGCCGTCGACATCGGTGTCATGGCTCCACGCCGAGAACCACGCTGCGGCCGTCGGATAGACGAGCACTCCGATGCCGATGGTCGCGATCAGGACGATGATCGTCTGGCTCCACCCCCACGAGGCGCGCCCGGCGCGGGCTCGCGACTGAGCGGGAGCATCAGGTGCGGGTGTGTCGATCACGGTCATGACGGGGCTCTCCGTATGTGAATCAGGCGGTGGATCGATCGGGAGGCGACGTCGACGCGGCGTCGACGCGAGTGGGCCGTGCGGGGGAAGGGACCTCGACACCTCCCCCGCACGGCCGGTCCCGGCTTACGCCTCGGTGCTCACCTTGCGGCGGTTGCGGATGGCGAGCAGGACGGCTCCGGCGAGGAGCAGCACGCCGCCGGCGAGGAACAGGGTCGTTCCCGCGCCACCGGTGAGGGGCAGCTTGAAGCCGGCGTTGGACGGCACGTTGACGACCTCGAGGTCGACACCGACGGCGGTGGTGGCAGCCGTGATGGTGAACTCGATCGGCGCCGCGAGCAGCTCGTATCCGTCAGGAGCGACGATCTCGGCGAGCCAGTAGGTCTGGTAGCCCTCTTCGCCCGGAGCGACCGTGGCGTTGTCGGCCCAGTCGGAGTAGCGCAGACCCGACAGGGTCACGGTGCCGTCGGCTGCGACGGCGAACTCGGTCGCGCCGCCCAGGGTGATCGCGTTGGTGCCGTCGACCGCATCCTGCTGCGTCGGGTAGACCGAGAACACCGCACCGGTCAGCGGCGCGCCGGCCTTGTCGGTCTTCTCGACCGTCAGATCGCCCCACTTGGTGATGACCTCGGGGGTGACGGTGGGTCCACCGGGCTCGCCGGGCAGAACCGTGTACGAACTGAGGTTGGGGTAGAGGACCGCGGTGTTGGCGATCTCGCCGACCGTGTTGACGACGGCCGTCAGGACGACCTGGACCTGAGCGGCCGGGTTCGCTGCGAGGACCGCGAGGCCCGAGGCGGTGAACTCCACGGTGACGGCACGGGTGCCGGCGTCGTAGGCGACCGTGTAGTCGGTCGCGGCGAGCGGCGTGCCGTCGACGAGCGTCACCGCAGCGGAGACGTAGTCGAGCTTGGTGTCGAGCGTGTCGACGATCTTGTATCCGTCGATGACGGCGACGTTGGGGATGTCACCCGTGATCGTGAAGTCGATCTCGTCGCCGAGCTTCACGTCCTCGGAGTCCTCGACGGTCTTCGTCACCTCGGTGAGCGCGTTCTTCGGGTAGACGTGCACGTCGTACAGCCAGTTGTCGTCGTCGGCCGGGTCGGTCAGCGGCACCGTCACGAGGAACGGAGCGACACCGGTGGAGCCTGCGAGCGGCGAGGTCTCGACGACGAAGTAGAGGCCGAGGTCGAGGTTCGCCAGCGCGATCTCACCGTTCGCGTCGGTCAGCGTCTCGCCACCGATCGCGCTGGCCGTGTATCCGGCAGCGGTGATGTCGGCGACGCTGTCGGGCGCGAGATCGGCGAGGTCGCTCGCGTCGACCCAGCCCTGGTTGCTCGTGAGGTCGACCGTGTCGACCTTGTAGACCGTGAAGCCGACTCCGGCGAGCGGGTCGAGCGCCACGTTCTGCTCCGTGCCGTCGTTCGGCAGTCCGGTCGGCGTCTCAGGAGCCTCGAACTTGTGGATCGTGAGCGAGCCCACGGCATCGGGGTCGACGAGGTTGGGCGTCGCAGCGCTCGCGGGTGCTGCGAGGGTGAGCGCGGCGACGCCTGCGACCAGCAGGCCTGCCGCGACGCGGGAACCGCGTCCGTTGGTGGGAGTGTTCACTGTGTCTCTCTCTCGGTGGCCGGGTGTTCCCGGTTGGTTTCAGGTGATGGTGTTGGGGATGCAGATCAGATCTGCGGGTCGTTCGCATCGGAACGGGCGTGACGACGGCGGACCATCAAGGCCCACCCACCCGCGACGACGACGGTGAGGGAACCGGCGAGGACGTAGGGCAGTGCGCCCGTCCCCCCGGTGGTCGGAAGGAGCATCGCGGGCACGTCGCGCACCGTGATGACCTGCCCCGCCGCGGTCACGGCCTCGTCGCCGCCGTCGACGACGCTGACCGTGCGGTCGTGATTGATCGTGAACTGCACGGGCTCAGCCAGCAGGCTGAAGCCGTCGGGCGCCGTCAGCTCGCTGAGCCAGTAGGTGCCGGCCGGGATGCTGTCGATCTGGAAGAGTCCGAGCTCGACGTCGGCGACCGTGAACGGGAGCGCTGCGCCCGGGGCGCCGTCGACGTCTTCGAGCACCTGGAACGACGAGCCGTCCATGCGCACCCAGTCGTTCGCGGAGGATTCGCCGATCTTCTCGATCTGCAGCGGGATCCGGAACGGCTCGATGGGCGTGCGGGTGCTGTCGTCGTTCGACCGCACCGGTCCGCCGGACGGAGTCTTGCCGGTCGAGAACGCGGCGTTCAGGACCTCTTTCGCGTCGACGTCGGGCTGCGTGATCACGTACGGCGCGTCGGCGACGCAGTGCGCGACCTGAGTCGGCGCGATCGTGGTCGGCGTGCAGGTGACGGTGATGTCGAACTGCGTGAGCAGGTCGTCGACGACCGTGATCTCCGACACCGTGACGTTGCCGGTGTTGGTCACGTCGAACGCGTACATGATGTGGTCGCCGAGTCCGGTGACGCCGTCCTGGTCGATGTCGACCACCGAGGCGGTCTTGTCGAGCAGGAGCGCGGGCGTCCAGACGGCGGGGATGATCTCGTCGTCGGTGTCGGTGACCTTCGGCCCGGTCGCCGGGGTTCCGGTGGCGCGGGCGACGTTAGTCAGCGGCGCGGCGTCGAGGTCGCCCTGCTGCACCACGTACGTGGCCGTGCAGGTCAGCTTCTCGCCGCTCGCGAGCGTCACGGGCGCGGGCTTGTCGCACGAGAGGGCGCTCATGTCGCCGACGCCCGAGAACATGTCCTCGGTGATCGTCACGGTCGTGAGGCTGGTGTTCACGATCGTGTTGGTCGGGGCCTTCGGCGTGGTGTTCGTGGCCACGAAGGTGTATGTCGCGATGTCGCCGACCGCGTCGTAGTTCGCGATGTTCGACGTCTTGACCAGGTCGATCGACGGCTGGATCACCTCGAGAGTCGCGTTGGACGGCGGGTTCAGGTTGGTCGTGATGTTGGCGGGACCGTTGACGTACGTGCCGTTGACCGTGGACGTGACATCGACCGTGATCGTGCAGGAGGCCTGGTTGAGTGCGAGGTCGCCTCCGGTCACCGAGACCGTCGTACCGCCGGCGGGCGCCGTGACGGCGTAGGCCGCACCGGAGCGCTGCACGCAGGTGCCGCCGATATTCGGAGCCGCCGCGATCTTGAGATTCGTGGGAAGCACGTCCGTGATGAACCAGTCGTTCTTCGCCATCAGATCGTCGGTGTTCGTGACCGTCAGAGTCATCTTCGACGTGGCTCCGTTGAGGATGAGCGTCGGGCTGAACGCCTTGTCGAGCTGGGGCGTGACGTCGACGATCTGCGGGAGGTCGAAAGCGACGTCGTTGCCGCTTCCGGTCGCGGCCGCGTTGTAGAGCTCGAGACCGAGGTTGGCAGTCGTGCCCACCGGCACCATGTAGGCAGCGGAGTGCAGGTTGGCGATCTGGGTCTGCCACGGCGTCGGCGACGCAGGGTTGCACGGGTTGAGCCCTGAGCTCAGCACGATCGGGCTTCCGTTGACGATGAGGCTGAATCTCTCGCTCGGCGCTGCCGCGGGGCAGTTCACCGCGGCGAAGAACGCGGACACCGCGTAGTAGTGCCCACCGATGGCGGGGATCGTGTTGACCGTGCGGAACTGCGTTCCGGCGGCGATGACACCGTTGGCCGCGTTCGTGTACGAGGTGAGGACCTGATTGGTGGCGGCCTGGGTCGTCGTCTGCCCCTGCGCGACTCCGAGCGCGCGGGCCATCTGCTGCAGGGACGGCCATGTCGTCGCCACGTTGTTGAGGCAGCCGAGGTCGGTCACCGGCGCCGCCGGTGTCGTGGCGCTCATGATCCACCCATCGCACTGGTTGCCGGCCGGCAGGTACTGCGTCGACGCGGTGTACGTAGAGTTCGCCGCCGCGGCGCCCCCGACGTAGGTCGTGAGCGGGAGCGCGGCCAGGCTCGCGTTCTGGTTCGAGAAGTTCTCGGTGTACACCGGCGTGCCGGGCTGAGGCGTGCCGGGCGTGCCGGGAACCGTCGCCGCAGCGGTGATGCCCGTGTTCGGCGCGAGGGTGCCACCGGCGATGAGTACGCCGGCGACCGCCAGGATGCCGCACAGCCGCGTGAGCGCCCGACGGCGCGGCGCGGCGACGGCCCGTGATGCCGTGTGAGTGTGTGAGCGCAGGCTCATGAGTGTCCCTATCCCGGCAGGCCCTCCGCCCACCGCGGGCAGTACGACGAGGAGAGGCGTCGCTGCCCAGTGCTATGAAATTCCCCAGTGCTGGGCCGCAGACGCTGCCCGTCACATACCCAGACCGCCGCCCGAGAGATTTATGACGGTGGACCTGAAATCTTTTTCGGATCGGATGTGCAATGGCTGCCCTAGGCTCGCTGCATGCTCAGCGCGCAGACGTTCACGACCTTCGTCATCGCGGCGTTCGTCATGGTGGTGATCCCCGGACCGACCGTGCTGTTCACGATCGGTCGAGCGATGGCGCTCGGCAGACTCGGCGGCTTCCTCAGCATCCTGGGGACCGCACTCGGCTCGATCCTGCTCGTCGTGGGCGTCGCGCTCGGCGTCGGCACTGTCGTGGCCCAGTCGATCGTGCTGTTCACGATCGTGAAGGTGCTCGGCGCCGGCTACCTGATCTTCCTCGGCGTCCAGGCGATCCGGCATCGCAGGGATGCCGCGGCGACAGCGAGCGGCACAGTGCCGAAGCGGTCGGGCGCGCGCCTGCTGGGCGAGGGCTTCGTCGTGGGCGTCACCAACCCGAAGTCGATCGCGTTCTTCCTCGCGATCCTGCCCCAGTTCGTCGATCTCGATGCCGGGGCGGTGCCGATGCAGCTGTTCGTGCTCGGCGCGATCGTCGTCGCGATCGGTGTCGCCTGCGATGCGCTCTGGGTGCTGCTGGCGAGCTCGGCCCGGGCATGGTTCGGCCGGTCACCACGCCGAATCGAGGCCCTGAGCGCCACCGGAGGCGGACTCATGATCGCGCTCGGCGCATTCCTGTTGATCTGGAGCGAGAAACCCGCGAGCGCCTGACCCTCGTGGTCACATGCGCGCGAATCGCGCCCGCACGATCGAGAAGACTCCGTAGATCGCGAGGCCCACGCCGACGAGCCACAGCAGGGGCTCCCCGAGCGGGAGCGCCGTGATGCTGCGCAGGGCGGCGTCGAGACCCGCCGCCTTGTCGGGGTCCTGCGTCCATGCCGCCACGACGAAGAGCGCTCCGGTCACCGCGATCGCGATGCCCTTGGCGAGGTACCCGACGATGCCGAGGGAGACGATCCAGACGTGCGAAGGTCCGTCCGGCATGTCCATCGTCTTCTCGAAGCCCCGGGTGATGCCGATCACGAAGAACCCCACGCCCACGCCGGCGACGCTGAGACCGAGGACGATGAGCAGGACGGTTCCGCCGGGGACGGCCAGCACCAGGGTGCTGAGGGTCTGCATCGTCTTCTCGGATTCGATGCTCCCGCCGAAGGCGAACACCAGGGCGAGCCCCGCGATCACGAGGTACGCGGCCGCGATGCCCATCATCTTCAGGCGTCGTCCCCAGCGCTTCGCATCGTCCCTGCTCGCCGAGAGCAGTCCGCCCGCGACCTCCCAGATCGCCAGGGCGATCAGCGCCGCGGCCACCCCTCCGAGCAGCAGCCCGCCGATGGGCGTCGATCTGATCACCTTCATGACGCCGTCCTGATCGGCATCCCCGCCCCCACCCGTGGCGATGGAGACCGCGATCACGCCGATGATGATGTGCACGAGCCCCACGACCACGAATCCCGCGCGGGCGGTGCGCCGGAAGCCGTCGGAACGCTGCGCCGTGCGCGCGACGTCCTTCGGGGTCTCCATCTGAGCAGACTATCTGCGGAGGGGCGCCTTCCCTGCGCCGCCGGACGTGGACGGATGCTCCACGCAGTCCGTCACGTCAGGCGCTCGACGGGCTGCCGCAGGATCGTGCGCAGCTTCGCCGGGGCGACCCGCCGGACATCGCTGAGGTAGATCTCGTGATGCCGACCGGTCATGCGCAGGCCGTTCTCGGGGATGAAGCGGTGGTGCAGCTCGTCGAGCACGGGAGCCTCGTCGTCATAGGAACCCACATGCAGGGTCTGCACGCTGAGCCCTTCGTCGAGGGTCTCGAGGCGCACGGATCGCAGCGCCGGTGACACCTGCTTCTTCGCCGCGAGCTTGACCTCGACGGCATCGACCGCGGCGACGAACATCTCGTGTGTGACGTGTTCGGGCACCATGATCATCAGGGTCCACAGCCACGCCGACTTCTCGCGGCGCGTCGTGAACGCCTGCATGTCGGGGGCGTGCCAGAGCCCTTCGAGCGGCATCACGACGGTGTCGACACCGAGCTGCGTCCTGCTCGCGAACTTGAGGGTGTACGCGATGGGGAAGAGCGCGGCGACCGCGTCGGCATAGGCGGGGGCGGTGTTCGGATCGCCCGCGCCGTCGATCGTCAGATACTGCATCGCGGGAACCTCGATGAGACGGAACTCGCCCTTCTTCGCTCTGTACGCATCGAGTGTCTTCTTCAGGTCGATCGCCATCTGCAGTCCTCTCGCTCTGCGGCCACGGCTCCGCGCCGGAGGCGGAGGGCCGTGGCCACAGTGTCGCATGCTGCGGTCAGGCGGATTCCACCGCGAGCCAGAGTTCGCACGAGGCATGGGTACCGGTGAACTCGAGGTACCGCACGATCGAAGGGCCGGGCCGCAGCCGCCAGGGGTTCGACGGGAACCACTCGGTCGCGGTGGCCGCCCAGAGGCGCTGGAGCGTCTCGGGGAACGGTCCTGACGCGGCGAAGACCGCCCACGCGCCGGCCTCGACTCGCATCGAGTCGAGACCATCCGGCACTGGCGTGTCGGGGCGCACGGAGACGCCGTGCAGGTACGTCAGCTCGGTTCCCTCGGGAGCGTCCGGTGCGATGTCTCCGGTGATCGCGAGGATGCCCGCGGGTTCCGCATCGCTCAGCCGCTTCAACCGGGCATGCTCGTCGGGCGGGATGGCCGCGATATGCGCCTGGATGTGAGGATTGACCCCCTCGTGGATCAGCGGCACTCGCGCCGCATGACCGACGAGCACGAGCTCGGAGGTGGGGGTGATGGTGACGTCCATCGGGGTGCTCCCTTCGACGCTCAGGCGGAACCGGAGCGTGGGTTGTGTGCGAAGAGGACCCCCGTCTCGGCGCGCGTCGACCGGACTGATCCCGTGCACGGCGCGGAAGGCGCGTCCGAATGCCTCCGCCGAGCTGTAGCCGTGGCGCACCGCGACGTCGAGAACGGTCGGGGCACCGGCCACGAGGTCCGCGGCCGCGAGGGTCATGCGCCGCCGACGCACGTACTCCGACAGCGGCATCCCCGCCAGCGCCGAGAACATCCGCCGCAGGTGGTACTCCGTGGAGCCGTGATCGCGGGCGAATCGGGAGACATCGAGATCATCGCCGGATCCGCTCTCGACCAGGTCGATCAGCGCGTTGAGCATTCCGATCATGAGGTTCCTCCTTTCCCCACCATCGTGCAATCCGCGGCATCTCTGCGACCCGACTTCTCGGGTCGGATCCGATCAGGTGCGCGGTTCCTGCGGCTCTGCTCCCCCGGGATCCGCGAGCACATCGGCGAAGGCCAGCTCCGCGGCGCCGATCAGCAGCCGGTCGGCCCCCAGCGCCGCGGGGCGGATCTGCAGCCCCTCGGCGCTCTCCGACATCGCGAGCGCGCGCACATCGTCGTCGATCTGAGCGGCGCGCAGGTCGGCGAGGGTCGCGAGGAAGCCGCCGAGCACGATCAGCGCGGGGTTGAGCACATTGACGGCGTTGGCCAGGGCGCTTGCGAGCACGTGCGCCTGACGGGTGATCTCGTCGGCGACGTCGGCGGACTCCGTCGACGACAGCTCGGCCTCGAGCGTCTCGTCATCCGCGGCCTCGAGCCCCACGGCGCCGAGCAGGAGTGTGCGGCTGACCTCCGACTCGAGCACGCCGTCGGCCGTGCGACGGTCGTCGTCGGCCGAGATGCGCGGACGGTTCTGTCCGAACTCGCCCGCGTAGCCGCCGGCACCCGCGACCGGTGCGCCGTGGATGATCAGGCCGCCGCCGATGCCCGAGGCGCCGCCGTTGAGATACACGATGTCGTCGAGGCCCCTGCCGGCTCCATACCGGTGCTCCGCGATCGCTCCGAGCGTGGCGTCGTTGTCGACGACTGTCGGGCATCCGGTGGCCGACTGCACCAGCCGGGCGAGCGGCACGTCGATCCACCCGAGGTGCGGGGCGTTGCGCACGACTCCGTCGGACGAGCGCACCAGACCGGGGACAGCGATGCCGACCGCGGCGATCCGTGCGGTGGCGAGAGGCCCCTCACGCCACGCGGCGATGCGTGCCGCGATCACCTCGGCGACGGCATCCGGCGTGGGCAGGGTCTCGTTCGGCAGTCGTTCGCGCACGAGGATGCTGCGGTCGAGGCCCACGGCGGCGATCTCGATCGCATCCACCTCGGGATTCACCGCGATGGCGACGAACCGGTCGGACGCCGTCACGACCGGCGATGGACGTCCGACGCGACCGGGAATTTCGGGGATCCGTTCGTCGACGAGCTCCCGTCTGACCAGTTCGGCGACGAGGTCGGCGATCGTCGAGCGGTTCAGTCCGGTCTGCTCGGTCAGCGCCGCGCGGGACTGCGCGCCGTTCTCGTGCACGAGCCGGAGGATGCGGGCGAGGTTGTGCGGACGGGTGCCCAGCGCGGGGCTCGGCTGTGACGGCATCCCTTCACTGTAGGGGGTGGACGCGCTCCCTGTCATGAGATATGTTGTGAATCACAACTTATCCGATGACCTGCACAGGAGCAGCCATGCCCACCCCCACCCGCGACGACAAGTTCTCCTTCGGCCTCTGGACCGTCGGCTACAACGGAGCCGACCCGTTCGGCGGCCCCACCCGCCCGGCACTCGACGTCGTGCACGCCGTCGAGAAGCTCGCCGAACTAGGCGCATACGGTCTGACCTTCCACGACGACGACCTGTTCGCCTTCGGCTCGACCGACGCCGAGCGCCAGAACCAGATCGACCGCCTCAAGGGCGCCCTCGCCGACACCGGCCTCGTCGTGCCGATGGTGACCACGAACCTCTTCAGCGCGCCGATCTTCAAGGACGGCGGCTTCACCTCGAACGATCGCGACGTGCGTCGCTACGCTCTGCGCAAGGTGTTCCGCCAGCTCGACCTCGGCGCCGAACTCGGCGCCAAGACGTTCGTCATGTGGGGCGGCCGCGAGGGCGCCGAGTACGACTCCGCCAAGGACATCCGCCAGGCGCTCGAGCGCTACCGTGAGGCCGTCAACCTGCTCGGCGACTACGTCACCGACAAGGGCTATGACATCCGCTTCGCCATCGAGCCGAAGCCCAACGAGCCCCGCGGCGACATCCTGCTGCCGACCCTCGGCCACGCGATCGCCTTCATCGACTCGCTCGAGCGCCCCGAACTCGTCGGCGTGAACCCCGAGGTCGGCCACGAGCAGATGGCCGGACTCAACTTCACCGCCGGCATCGCGCAGGCGCTGTTCCACGGCAAGCTGTTCCACATCGACCTCAACGGTCAGCGCGGCATCAAGTACGACCAGGACCTCGTGTTCGGGCACGGCGACCTGCACAACGCGTTCTCGCTCGTCGACCTGCTCGAGAACGGCGGCCCGGGCGGAGTGCCCGCCTACGACGGCCCCCGCCACTTCGACTACAAGCCGAGCCGCACCGAAGACGAGACCGGCGTCTGGGATTCGGCTGCCGCGAACATGCGCACCTATTTGCTGCTCAAGGAGCGCGCGGCCGCGTTCCGCGCCGACCCCGAGGTGCAGGAGGCGCTCGCCGCCGCCCGTGTCGACGAGCTCTCGACGCCGACCCTCAACCCGGGTGAGTCCTACGACGACTTCCTCGCGGACCGCTCGGCCTACGAGGACTTCGACGCGAACTCGTACTTCGGCGGCAAGGGCTTCGGATTCGTCCGACTGCAGCAGCTCGCCACCGAGCACCTGCTCGGCGCCCGCTGATCGTCATGCCGCTGGTTCTCGGGGTCGACTCGTCGACCCAGTCCTGCAAGGCCGTGGTCGTCGACACCTCGACCGGGGCGGTCGTCCGCTCCGGTCGTGCGTCGCACCCCGACGGGACGTCTGTCGACCCCGAGGCCTGGTGGCATGCGCTCGACACCGCGATCACGGCGGCGGGGTCGCTCGACGACATCGTCGCGTGGTCGATCGGCGGTCAGCAGCATGGCCTCGTCGCTCTCGACGAATCCGGTGCCGTGATCCGCGATGCGCTGCTGTGGAACGACACGCGGTCCGCAGGAGCGGCTCAGGATCTGATCGACGAGTTCGGGGCATCCGAACTCGCAGCCCGCACCGGTCTCGTGCCGGTGGCGTCGTTCACGATCACGAAGCTGCGCTGGCTGCGCGACAACGAGCCCGAGAACGCCGAGCGCGTGGCGGCGGTCGCCCTGCCGCACGACTGGCTCACGTGGCGCCTGCGGGGCTTCGGTCCCGAGAACCCCGTTCTCGACGAACTCGTCACGGACCGGTCGGATGCATCGGGCACCGGGTACTGGAACCCGACGACCGGCGAGTACGACCGGGACCTGCTCGTCGCGGCGCTCGGTCACGACGTGGTGCTGCCCCGCGTGCTCGCGCATGACGAGTGGGTCACGGATGCCGACGGCCGACGGGTCGGCGCGGGTGCGGGCGACAACGCGGCGGCCGCACTCGGTCTGGGCGCGGTTCCCGGTGACGTCGTGGTGTCGATCGGCACCTCGGGCACGGTGTGCGCGATCAGCACGACGCCGATCGCCGACCCGAGCGGCACCGTGGCCGGCTTCGCCGACGCCTCGGGACACTTCCTGCCCCTGGTCGCGACGCTGAACGCAGCGCGAGTGGTCGACGTCACGGCGGCCCTGCTCGGCGTCACCCACAGCGAGTTCAGCGATCTCGCGCTGCGTGCGGCATCCGGAGCCGACGGCCTCACGCTCGTCCCCTACTTCGAGGGCGAGCGCACCCCGAACCTGCCCGATGCCACGGCATCCCTGTCGGGCATGACCCTCGCCTCGACGACGCGGGAGAACCTCGCGCGCGCCGCGGTCGAGGGGATGCTGCGGGGCCTCGGAGCCGGACTCGACGCACTGCGCGACCTCGGCATCCCGCTCGAGCGCGCTCTGCTGATCGGCGGTGGCGCGCAGTCCGAGGCCGTCCGCCACATCGCCCCCGAGGTGCTCGGCCTCGCGGTCGAGGTGCCCGAGCCCGGAGAGTATGTGGCCCTCGGCGCGGCGCGGCAGGCGGGGTCGCTCGTCGCCTGACCCGTGCCCGCACGCGGCTCGTGACGCCCTCCCCGCACCGTACGCCCTCCCCGACCCAGCCTCGGGAGGAGATCTGCCACTCGGGAGGATCGATGCGCAGCATCCGTCCTCCCGAGGACGGTCGGATGATCGGATCGTCGATGCACGTCGCTTTCGCAGACGAGACCGCTTTCCGCACCTGGTACGACGCGGAGCCGTACGTCACGGGCGATGTGTGGCGCGACGTGACCGTCAGACCCATGAGGATCTTCCGCCCGAGCACCCTCTGATCCGTCTCGGCCGCGCACTCCGAAGGAGATCTCGCGCTGCGAAGGACCTCACCACACGTCCGGTCCTTCGTTGCGGGAGATCTCCTTCCTTGCGGGAGGCCTCCGTCGCAGCCGGGTACGGAGGCCGGACGCGGAGTCCGCGTGCTCGACGCGAGGGATGCGGTCGCGGATGCCGTCAGCCCGCGAGCACCCGCGCGTCCCGCTGCGCCACGATGCTCAGCTCGGCGGCCTTGAAGGCGTGCTCCTGGGTCATCGCGTGCTCGGTGCGATCGAGGCAGTCACGGATCAGCTGCCCGAAGAACGGGTATCCGGTCTTGCCGGTCGCATCGAACCGGAACTGGCCGTCCTGATTGACGAGAAGCACCTGTCCCCCACCGTTGTCGGTGGTGATGTCGACGTACTTGCGCAGCTCGATGTAGCCGTCGGTCCCGAGCAGCACGGTGCGTCCGTCGCCGAACACGTCGAGGCCCGCCGGGGTGAACCAGTCCACACGCACATAGCCCGTGGTGCCGTTGTCGAGCACGACATGGGCATCGCCGAAGTCCTGCAGGCCCGGGGTGTCACGGTGAGCGTAGTTGGCCACGGTCGAGCTGACGATCTCGCCGTCGGTCGCGCCGGTGTAGTACAGCATCTGCTCGAAGTTGTGGCTGCCGATGTCGCAGATGATGCCGCCGTACTGCTCGGGATCGTAGAACCAGTCCGGGCGTCCCGTGCCGACGCGGTGCGGGCCGAACGAGGCCACCTGCAGGACCCTGCCGATCGCACCCTGGTCGATCAGCTGACCCGCCAGGATCGCCGCCTCGGACTGCACGCGCTCTCCGTAGTAGACGGCATACTTGCGGCCGGTGCGTTCGACGGCGTCACGAGCGGCCGCGAGATCGTCCATCGTCGTGATGGCCGGCTTGTCTGCGAAGAAGTCCTTGCCCGCCTCGAGCACGCGCACCCCGAGCGGCGCACGCTGATTCGCGATCGACGCGCTCGCGACGAGCCGCACGTCGGGGTCGTCGAGCACCTCCTGCTCGCTCGCGGCCGCCCGGGCCTGCGGGAAGCGCTCGAGGAAGTCGGTGACCTTGGCCGGGTCGGGGTCGTACACGAGCGACAGGGTGGCGCCGGCGTTCACGAGGTGCTCGACCATCCCGTGGATGTGCCCGTGGTCGAGCCCGACCGCGGCGAACACGAAGTCCCCCGGGCCGACGACCGGCTGCGGCAGCGGAGCGAAGGTGTAGGTGCGGGTCATCGGGCCGTCTCCTCTTCATCTGTGACGTCATAGGTGCGCAGGCGCCCGCACATGCCGAAACCGCGCTCCCCCACCGAGGGTACGGCCTGGTGCACGCGGGCCTCCGCGAGGTGCGACACCGAGCCGGATGCCACGGCATCGGCGAGCGCGAGCGACTGCCGGGCCTGCGCGAGTGGGCGCTCGCTCACCAGCTCGCCCCACGCCTGCGCCCGATCGCGCACGAGAGCA
>NZ_DALZXX010000057.1:0-17036 GCF_031988965.1 Microbacterium sp. | reverse complement strand
GCCCGCTCGCACGCCGCCTCGCCTCGCTCGCACCGGTCGTCCTCGACGCCGCCGAGGCCGGCGACGCGGTCGCGTCTCGAATCGTCCGCGAAGCGGTGCGGCTGCTCACCGGCTCGGCCGAATCTGCGACCTCGCTCTCGGTCGGAGTCGCCCTGCACGGCGGCTTGACCGATCACCCGTGGTTCCGCTCCGAGCTCGAGCGAGCGCTGGTCGCGGCAGGCCGCGCCCCCCTCCTGCCGCGGGGCGACGCCCTCGAAGGCGCCCGGCTCCTCGCCGAGCGCTCCGATCTCCCTCACGAAAGGTTCGTGCACCGTGCCGACTGAAGATCCGCGCCTGAACGCCCTCCTCGATGTGCTCTCGAGCCTCGGCACCGAAGCCTCGACCACCGACCGCGGCGATCTCGACCTGCTCGACACGACCGACCTCGTGCGCCGCATGAACGAGGAGGATCGGCGTGTGCCCGAGGCGGTCGCCGCGCGCGGGGCGGAGATCGCCGCCGCGGTCGACGGCATCACCGAGAGGTTCCGTCGCGGGGGACGCCTGATCTACATCGGAGCCGGCACCGCCGGGCGAGTGGGCGTGCTCGACGCGAGCGAGTGCCCACCGACCTTCGGCACCGATCCGTCGATGGTGGTGGGGCTGATCGCGGGCGGCGAAGCGGCCATCCGCTCGGCGGTCGAGAACGCCGAGGACGACGAGGATGCAGCAGGGATCGCTCTGCGCGAGCTCGATCTCTCCGCCCTCGACACAGTCGTGGGCATCTCGGCATCGGGGCGCACGCCGTACGTCGTCGGCGGGTTGCATGCTGCTCGTGAGAAGGGTGCGCTGACGATCGCGATCGCCTCGAACGCGGCATCGGAGATCGGAGCGATCGCCGACATCGCGATCGAGGTGGTGACCGGCCCGGAGTTCATCTCCGGCTCGACGCGGCTGAAGTCGGGCACGGCGCAGAAGCTGGTCGTGAACATGCTGACGACGCTGTCGATGATCAAGCTCGGCAAGACCCATCACGGCGTCATGGTCGACCTTCTCGCGACGAACGAGAAGCTCCACGCCCGATCGATCCGCACGGTCACCGAACTCACCGGGGCGGATGTGCCGACGGCGGCACGGGCGCTCGCCGAGGCCGACGGGTCGGTCAAGCTCGCGATCCTGATGCTGTCGACGGGTGCGTCGGCGGATGCGGCGAGGGAGGCACTGCGCGATGCCGACGGCATCCTCCGGGTCGCGATCGACGCGCTGACCCGCAGCTGAGATCGGCGCGTCGATCAGCGGAGCTCAGTGCGCGCCGCCGAGCTCGCTCATCGCGACGCCGGCGCCGATGAGCACGACGCCGATCGCCATGAGGACCGAGAAGTGGTCCTTGAAGATCACCCGGCCGAGGACCGCCGTGATCGCGACGCCGGCGGCGGCCCACACGCCATAGGCGACGCCCACCGGCATCCCCATCGCGAGGATCGTGCCGAGCAGGGTGAATGCCGCGAGGTATCCGACCACGATCACGGGGATCCAGCGTCTGCGACGCAAGCCCTCGGAGGCCCGCAGGCTGAGCGTCGCGGTGACCTCGCTCGCGATCGCGAGGGCGAGGAGGAGCCAGGTCACGATGCGACCTCTGCCGACGTCTCGCGGGTGTGGGATCCGAGCTCGACGAGCAGCACTCCGAGCACGATCGCACCGATGCCGATGATCTGCACCGGCCCCAGCAGCTCGCCGAACAGCACGGTTCCCATCACCGCGGTGAGCACGACACCGAACGCCGACCAGATGCCGTAGGCGACTCCCACCGCCATGCCGCGGTCGAGGACGACCGACAGCAGCCAGAGCGAAGAGGTGTATCCGATCACCACGGGAATCAGCCACAGCGGATGCGTGAAGCCCTCTGCGGCACGCAGCGAGAGCGTGGCGGTCACCTCGAGCGCGATCGCGATCAGCAGCGGTGGCCACGCCGATCGGCGGGGGCGGTCTGTCATCGGGGGCCTTTCGACGCTGGTCTGCGTGGGGGAGAACGCCTCGGACACTCGCACGATTCCCTGTCGCAGAGGTGAACGGCCGCCAGACCCGGCGATTTCGGAACCCCGCCGCGCGACGCGTACCCTGGATGACATCCCCCGAAGCTCACCCGGCAATCTCGCGCGCCGGCGACCTCGGCGCGCTCACACATGCAAGGACGCAGATGAACGTTATCGCCGCACCCCACGACGACTGGACCGCGAAAGAGGAGCTGGCCGAGCGGATGATCCCGCTGATCGGCACGCTCAAGCGCGAGCACGACGTCGTCACCTCGTTGCACGGCCACCGGCTGCTCGGCCTGACGGCCACCGGCATCGTCGAAGTGCACGATCGGGTCACGCAGCTCGGACACGAACAGCTCGCACTCGACGACACCCTCGCGGTGCTCGAAGCGGTCGCCGAGCTCGCCCCCGGTGCCTCGTCCCTCGACCTGGCACGCCTCGCCGAGGGACATGCAGACAGCGATCGCCCGCTCGACGCCTACCTCGCAGAGGCGCTCGCCCCCGCGATCGGTGCGGTGGCGGCCGAGCCCACCGATGTGGTGCTGTACGGTTTCGGCCGCATCGGCCGCCTGCTCGCACGCATCCTGATCGCGCACAACGGCGGAGGCAGCGGCCTGCGTCTGCGAGCGATCGTCGTACGCCGCGGGTCCGAGAACGATCTCGTCAAGCGCGCCTCGCTGCTGCTGCGCGACTCGGTGCACGGGCGCTTCGCAGGGTCGGTCACGGTCGACGAGGACGCCGAGCAGATCATCGCGAACGGCACGCGCATCCAGGTCATCTACTCCGACGACCCCTCGACCATCGACTACACCGCCTACGGCATCGACGATGCGATCGTCGTCGACAACACCGGTCGCTGGCGGGACGAGGCGGGGCTCAGCCGTCACCTCGAGTCCACCGGTGTCGCGCGCGTGCTGCTCACGGCTCCGGGCAAGGGCGCGCTGAAGAACATCGTGCACGGCATCAACGACAACAGCATCGCGCCCGACGACCGCATCATCACCGCGGCCTCCTGCACCACGAACGCGATCACCCCCGTGCTCAAGGCGATCGACGAGGCGTACGGCATCGTCCGAGGCCACGTCGAGACGGTGCACTCGTTCACCAACGACCAGAATCTGATCGACAACTTCCACAGCGGCGACCGCCGGGGGCGCTCGGCCGTGCTCAACATGGTGATCACCGAGACCGGGGCCGCGAAGGCCGTCGCCCGCGCGCTTCCCGAGCTCGAGGGCAAGCTCACCGGTTCCGCGATCCGCGTGCCCACTCCCGACGTGTCACTGGCCGTGCTGCACCTGAGCCTCGAGCGGCCCGCCGTGAAGGACGAGCTGAACGACTACCTGCGCCGCGTCTCGCTGCACTCGAAACTGCGCCAGCAGATCGACTACGTCGAGAGCCCCGAGGTCGTCTCCACGGACTTCGTCGGCTCGCACCGCGCCGGGATCGTCGACGGACTCGCGACCATCGCGAACGACCGGGACGTCGTGCTCTACGTCTGGTACGACAACGAGTACGGGTACTCGTGCCAGGTGATCCGCGTGCTCGAGGTCATGGCCGGCTCGCACCCGGTCGTCCTGCCGGAGCGGCGTGAGGTGACGCTGCACGGCTGAGGGCGGGTCGTCCTGTCGGCGCGTGTCGCCGGGGAGCGGCATGATGAGGGCATGAGGTCCGCATCCCTGCTGTCCGAGCGGCTGCGCTCGCATCGACTCACTGCTCCAGCGCGGTCGGTGACTGACGCCGCGTCGCACATGCTCGCCGTGCAGAGCCAGGACTTCACGGCCGGTCGGTGGGCTCTGGCATCGCGCACGCGCGGGGAGCCGACGCTGCGCGCGGTCGATCGCGCCTTCGGTCGGGGCGATCTCGTGCGGGCGTGGACCATGCGCGGCACTCTGCACATCATCCCTGCACGCGACCTCCGCTGGGTGCTGTCGGTGACGTCCGCACGGCAGCGGCAACAGGCGGCCGGCAGGCGGCGCGACCTCGGCATCGATGCGACGATGGTCGAGGCCGTCGCGGCGGCGGCCGTGCCGAGGCTGCGCGACGGAGGCCTCACGCGCGCCGAGATGTTCGAGGTCTTCGCGGGCATCGGCATCGAGCCGGGCGGGCAGCGCGGCATCCATCTGCTGAGCGAGCTGACACTCGACGGACTGATCTGCCAGGGCCCGGTGGTCGTGCGTGACGGCGTCAGCCGCGAGCAGCGCTTCGTGCTCGTCGAGCAGCACATCCGTGAGCATGCGGCACCGGACGATCCGCTCGCCGAGCTCTTCGTCCGCTACGTCGACGGACACGGTCCGGCCGAGGTCGCCGACTTCGCCTGGTGGTCGGGACTCACGCTCGGGCAGTCGCGGGAGGCACGGGACCGCGCAGCCGAGAGGGTCGTCGAGATCGAGCAGGGCATCTACGTCGCCGCGGTACGGCCCCGACGTGCGTCGGATGTGCGAGACGTGCTCGCGCTCGGCGCCTTCGACGAGTACTACATCTCCTACGCCGACCGCACGGCGGTCTGTGCTCCCGAGAACCTCGCCGCAGTCGGTCCGGGCAAGAACGGCATGGTGCGGGCGACCATCATCGCGGGCGGTCGCGTGATCGGATGCTGGACGCACGCGAGCGCCTCGCTGGGGTCTCCACCCGAGCTCTTCGATCACGATGGAGGCGACGGGCCGGCCGACGACGAAGCGGTGCGCGCGGCCCTCGCTCGCTTCACGCGCTTCCTCGACGGCTGACACCGCCCCGCGTCACTCGCTCGCGTGACGCCCGAGGAAGTTGTAGACCTCGTTGTCGTCGACGCCGGGGAAAGCGCCGCGGGGGAGCGGGGAGAACATGTGCGTGTGCACGCGCGCGCTCGGCCAGGCCCGGCCGTTCCAGCGCTCGGCGAGATCGGCCGAGGGGCGACGGCAGCACGCCTCGTCGGGGCACGTCGACACGGCCCGGTCGACGGTCTCGCGTCCGCGCCACCAGCGGGCGTCGTCGAACGGGACCCCCACCGTGATCGAGAACTCGCCGTCCGTCGAGGCGCCCGTCTGGGTCGAGCACCAGAACGTGCCCGAAGGGGTGTCGGTGTACTGGTGGTGCTCGGTCGTGCGGTTCTGCTGAGTGAAGGCGCCTCGAGCCTGGAACTTCCGGCAGACGCGCTGACCCTCGACGGCCCCCGTGACGTCCATCGGCAGGGGCAGATCGTCGTTCTCGTACACGCGGGTGATCGCTCCGGTGGCATCCACGCGGAGGAAGTGCAGAGACATGCCCACATGCTGTGTGAGCAGGTTGGTCATGCGCATCCCGGCCGCCTCGTGCGTCACTCCGAACGCGTCGCGGAAGTCCTCGACCGCGAGGTTCCGGTCTTTCTTCGCCTGCGCGAGGAAGGCGACGGAGGCGGTCTCGGGCATCAGGCAGCACGCGGCGTAGTAGTTGATCTCGAGCCGCTGCTGCAGGAAGTCGGCGTAGTCGGTGGGAGGGGTGTGACCGAGCAGGCGGTGCGCCATCGCCTGCAGCGCCATCGACCGCAGGCCGTGTCCGCCGGGGATCGAGGCCGGCGGCAGGTAGATGCGGCCGTTCTCCAGGTCGGTGACCGACCGGGTCGAGTGGGGCAGGTCGTTCACGTAGATCAGCTCGAAGCCGAGCTTCTCGGCCATGATGCTCACGGTGCGGTGGGTCAGGGCACCCTGCACGTGCCCGGCGGACCGGAGCTGCTTCTCGGCGAGCTTCTCGATGTCGGCGAGGTAGTTGTGCTGTGCGCGCATGCGCAGTCGCAGCTCGGTGTTCGCGCGACGGGCTTCTTCAGGGGTGGCGATCGCCTCGCGCTCGCGCCGCTGGAGCTCGCGGTGCAGGCCGAGCACCGACTCGATGGTCTCATCGCTCACGCCCTTGGTGACCCGCACCGGCGCGATGCCCAGCTGACGGAAGACCGGGCTCTCCTGCGCGCGTTCGAGTTCGATCTCGAGGGCGGCGCGCCGGTTCGGCGGCTCACCCGAGATGAGGTCGGTCACTTCGGTGCCGGTCGCCTGTGCGATCGCCTGCAGAAGCGAGAGCTTCGGTTCCCGCTTCCCGTTCTCGATCAGGCTCAACTGCGACCCGGCGACACCGACCGCCGCACCCAGCTCGTCGAGCGTGAAGCCCTTCTCCAGGCGGTGATGCCGGATGCGATGACCGAGGGTGGTGAGGTGGATGCCGCTGGTGACCATTCCTTGATGATATCGAAAGATTGCCGATTCTTAAGCAAGATATCACCCGAAAGTCTCGCGAGGATCGGGAGAAGATGGATCAAACGCCCCCTACTTCAAAGGAGCAGTCATGGCGATCGCCGAAGTCTTCACCCCTCGCACCTCATCCGTCGCACCGGTGCGCACGTTCGGAACGGCTCCGACGTATGACACCCCTGCGATGGCCGAGCTGGTGGCCTGGGTGGACGAGATCGCCGCACTCACGAAGCCCGCGTCGATCCACTGGGTCGACGGCTCGCGTGCCGAGAACGACTGGCTCCTGCGCGGACTCGTCGACGAGGGCAAGCTGATCAAGCTCAATCCCGAGTGGCGTCCCGGCTCCTACCTCGCACGCTCGCACCCCAGCGACGTCGCCCGCACCGAGGGGCGCACCTTCATCTCGTCCGAGAACGAAGAGGATGCCGGACCCACGAACAACTGGGCGCCGCCGGCCGAGATGCGCGAGAAGATGACCGACATCTTCGAGGGATCCATGCGCGGTCGCACGATGTTCGTCGTCCCGTTCTCGATGGGACCTGTCGGCGGCCCTCTGTCGCACATCGGCGTGCAGGTCACGGACAGCGCGTACGCGGTCGCATCCATCGGCATCATGACCCGCGTCGGCGACGCCGTCACGCGTCAGATCGCCGAGGGGGCGCCCTGGGTCAAGACGGTCCACTCGGTCGGTGCACCTCTCGCCGCCGGCGAGCCGGATGTCGAGTGGCCGTGCAACGACGACAAGTACATCGTGCACTTCCCCGAGACTCTCGAGGTCTACTCGTTCGGCTCCGGCTACGGCGGCAACGCGATCCTCGCCAAGAAGTGCTTCGCACTGCGCATCGCCTCGGTGATCGCGCGCGACGAGGGATGGCTCGCCGAGCACATGCTGCTCATCCGCGTCATCGATCCCGCGGGCAAGGCGTACCACGTCGCTGCGGCCTTCCCCTCGGCGTGCGGCAAGACGAACCTGGCCATGCTGCGGCCGACCATCCCCGGCTGGCGCGTCGAGACGCTCGGCGACGACATCGCATGGATCCGCCCGGGAGAAGACGGTCGCCTCTGGGCGATCAACCCCGAGGCCGGCTTCTTCGGCGTCGCGCCGGGCACCGGCGAGTCCACGAACGTCACCGCGGTCGAGACCCTGTGGGGCAACACGATCTTCACGAACGTGGCGCTCCGCCCCGACGGCGACGTCTGGTGGGAGGGGCTGACCGATCAGGCGCCCGCGCACCTGACCGACTGGGAGGGCAACGCCTGGACGCCTGACTCCGGTCGCCCTGCTGCCCACCCCAACTCCCGCTTCACGGTCTCGGCCGCGCAGTGCCCGCAGATCTCGGAGGACTGGGAAGCCGCGGTGCCGCTCGACGTCATCCTCTTCGGCGGGCGCCGCGCGACCAACGTGCCCCTCGTCGTCGAGGCGACCGACTGGACGCACGGCGTGTTCCTGGGATCGAACATCTCGTCCGAGCGCACGGCTGCGGCCGAGGGCACGGTCGGCGAGCTGCGCCGCGATCCGTTCGCGATGCTCCCGTTCTGCGGCTACAACATGGCCGACTACTTCGGTCACTGGCTGAGCGTCGGCCGCGGTCTGCGTTTCGACCGGGCGCCGCGCATCTTCCAGGTGAACTGGTTCCGTCGCGGTTCCGACGGACGGTTCCTGTGGCCCGGTTTCGGCGACAACTCGCGTGTCGTCGACTGGATCATCCGCCGCATCTCCGGCGAGGTCTCCACGGTCGACAGCCCCATCGGACGGCTGCCCATCGTCTCGGACCTCAACCTCGACGGCATCGACGTGCCGCAGGCCGATCTCGACGAGCTGTTCTCGGTCGATGCGGAGGCCTGGAAGACCGAGGCCGACCTCACCGAGGAGTTCTACGACACCTTCGGCGAGAAGGTCCCGGCTGCGCTCCGCGCCGAGCTGGCGTCGCTGCGCTACCGGCTCGACAAGGCCTGACCACCGGGGCCTGACACAGACCGGCGCCGGTTCGGGGGAGCCGGCGCCTCATCCCCTCCCAGACCCGCGAAGGCGGGAAGTCAGAGACGAACCCATGGCTGAGTGGTCTCCGGCATCCCGCCTTCGCGTACTTCGTGGTCGACCCGCAGGATCGATCAGGCGAGCAGCTGGTGACGTGCGAGGTCGCGATAGAGGGGCGTCGACTCCACGAGTTCGGCGTGCGTGCCCTGACCCACGACGGTGCCGTCCTGCAGCACGACGATGATGTCGCTGTCGACCACGGTCGACAGGCGGTGTGCGATCACCACGAGGGTGCGGTCGGTCGAGACCGCGTCGATGGCTTCGCGCATGCGCTGCTCGTTCACGCCGTCGAGCGACGACGTGGACTCGTCCAGCAGCAGGATCGGAGCGTCCGTGAGAAGAGCGCGGGCGATCGCGAGGCGCTGACGCTCGCCGCCCGACAGCATGACGCCGTCTTCACCGACCGGCGCCTGGAGTCCGAGCGGGTTGCGCTCGAGGACCTCGCCCAGGTTCACCGCCCGAAGCACGCGCTCGCACTGCTCGTCCGACGCGTCCGGCGATGCCAGGCGCAGGTTGTCGGCAAGTGTGCCCGCGAGGGTCGGAGCATCCTGCTCGACATAGCCGAACTGCGCACGGAGCTCGTCGCGCGGGAAGGTCCGGGAGTCGTGTCCGTTCACGCGGATCGACCCTCCGGTCGGGTCGTAGAAGCGCTCGATGAGCGAGAGGATCGTACTCTTGCCTGCGCCGCTCGGGCCGACCAGCGCCACCCGTGAGCCGCGGGGCACCGAGAACGAGACGCCGCGCAGCACCTCCACGCCCTGTGCAGCCGGAGC
This sequence comes from Microbacterium sp., assembly GCF_031988965.1. GTDB lineage: Bacteria > Actinomycetota > Actinomycetes > Actinomycetales > Microbacteriaceae > Microbacterium. Next base: position 8,020 of record NZ_DALZXX010000057.1, on the reverse strand, counting down.
GGCATCCTCTGCTGATTCGAGATGCGCATCGGCGAGCAGGTTCCGCGCCTCCTTCGCCGCAGCCGCGCGGGCGGCCACGACGTTCGCCGGGTACTGGAAGCGCACGTGGCGGAACTCGATGGCTGGTGCGTTCGGAGAAGGAGCCTCGCGAGGCAGCGACGCCGCGATAGCCTCATCGCCCTCCGACTCCGTGGGCAGGTCGAGAACTTCCTGGATCCGACCGAGCGCACCGAGCGCCTGGTTCACCGAGGTGATGGCACCGAACGTCGTCGCCAGGGGCATCACGAGGAGGAACAGGAACATGATGAATGCGATCAGCGATGCGATCGTGATCGCGCCGGCGGCCACGCGGAAACCGCCGACACCGAGCACCACGAGAAGCGACAGCTGCAGCGCGATGCCCGAGACGGGCACCACCGCCGACGAGATCTTGGCGATGCGCACGCCGATGCCGTAGGCGTCGGATGCGAGCGCCGACACCGCGGTGGTCTCGCGCTCGGTGGCCCCTGACGCCCGGATGGTGCGGATCGATCCGACCGCGCGCTCCACGCCGGATGCCAACTCGCCCACCTTCTCTTGCTGGGCGGTGGATGCACTGCGGATGCGGCCGCTCAGCAGCACGACGACTGTGACGGAGACTCCGATCACCACGACGATCAGAAGCAGCAGCACGGGGTCGATCAGCAGCATCGCGATGAGCGCGCCGAGGAAGAGCACGGCACTGCCGACAGCATCTGCGAGTCCCTGGGTGAGCACCGCGTAGAGCAGGGTCGTGTCGGTGCCGACGCGAGAGACCAGGTCGCCGGTGCGTCGGGCATCGAACTCCGAGGTGGGCAGGTGCAGGATACGTGCGATCAGCTTGCGACGGCTCGAGTACACGACCGCGGTGCCGGTGCGCTGCAGCAGGTAGTGCTGGAAGCCGGAGATGATCGACGACACGACCACGAAGCCGACCAGCAGCCAGACCAGGATGCCGATCCCGGTGTCGCTCTGCACCGCCTCGATCACCTGGCCCACAAGAAGCGGCTGTACGAGCGATGTCGCAGCACCGACGACGCTGAGCACCGCGACGACGATCAACGTGCGCTTGTGCTCGAAGAGGAAGGGGAGGAGCTGGCGGAATGTGGCGCGCGGACCGTCCTGCTGCGCGCCGCGCCCGCGTCGGCGTGATGTCGCCGTGCTGGACATGCGGAACCTCGTTCTGAAAGGGGTAGTTCGACCGTACTTCGTGTCGGCCCGAATTCTGTGCATGGGCTGTGTTCCGCCCGCTCTCGAATCGCTCACTTTGCACATTTGAGCGAGCGAGAACTGCACAGTGAGCGATTCGAAGGGTGGCGGGGTCGCTGACAGACTGGGCGGATGCTGGCTGCACCGAAACTCGTCCCCGGCGACAGGGTCGCCGTTCTCTCGCCTGCCTTCGCCGCTCCGGCGGTGGCTCCGGAGCTCCATGACCAGGCGATGCGCAGACTCACGGAGCTGACAGGTCTGATCCCGGTCGAGTACCCGACCACACGTCAGCTCGGCGCGAGTCCCGAGGCGCGCGCCGCCGACGTCAACGCCGCGTTCGCCGATCCTGAGATCCGTGCGATCGTCGCGACCATCGGCGGCGACGATCAGATCCTCGTCGTGCCGCACCTCGACCCGACGCTCGCGCTCGCCGATCCCAAGCCCTTCCTCGGCTACAGCGACAACACCAACATCCTGAACTGGCTGTGGAGCCTCAGCATCCGCGGCTACTACGGCGGTTCGACCGCCGTGCATCTGGGACCCGGACCCGCCATCGACGATGTGCACCTGCGATCGCTGCGCGCGGCCCTGCTCGACGGCGGCGAGATCGAGATCACGGAACCCGGCGAGTCCGAGGACGTCGGACGCCGGTGGGAGGACCCTCGCGCCCTCGCCGAGTACGGCGATCGGATCGGCACGCCGGAGTGGACGTGGGCCGGGCCCGCGGTGCGCGTCGAGGGCCGGACATGGGGTGGATGCCTCGAGGTGATCGATCAGCTCGCCCTCGCCGACCGGCTGCCGGACCCGGAGACGCTGCGCGACAACATCCTGCTGCTGGAGACCAGCGAGGAACGTCCGGCCGCGAGCTGGGTCGCCCGGTGGGTGCGCGGGCTCGGTGAACGAGGGATCCTCGACGCGGTGGCCGGGGTCGTCGTGGCGCGCCCGCCGGTCAGCGACTTCGAGTTCCATCCTTCGGCGGAGGAGGCCGACACGCTGCGCGCAGCGCAGCGGGATGTCGTGATCGAGACGGTCGCACGATACAACCCCGAGGCGGTCATCTGCGTGGGCGTGCCCTTCGGCCACACGCGGCCGCAGTGGATCGTTCCCTACGGCGGGACGATGGTGCTCGACGGGGCGGCGCGCACGGTCACCGCCTCGTACTGACCGGAAAGACGAAGGGCGACACCTCGCGAGGAGGTGCCGCCCTTCGTGGTCGTCAGGGAGTCAGAGTTCGACGGCCGCCGCGACTCCGAGGTCCTCCTCGTAGTCGTTGTCCTTCGTCTCCTTCGACAGGATCAGTGCGATGAACGTCAGGACGCCCATGGCCGACAGGTAGAGGCCGACCAGCCACGGAGCGCCGCCGCCGAGCTCCCACAGCCACAGGGCGATGATCGGTGCGACGGCAGCGCCGAGGATCGACGAGACGTTGTACGCGATCGCGGATCCCGTGTATCGCACGTTCGTGGGGAAGAGCTCCGGAAGCAGCGCGCCCATGGGACCGAACGTCGCCCCCATGAGCATGAAGCCGAACACGAGGAACGCCTGTGCGAGAGCGCCCGTGAACTTCGGGTCCATCGCCGGGAGCAGGAAGGTGTTGAAGGTGAGACCGAACACGATGATGAGTCCGGTCACCCACAGCAGCAGCTTGCGGCGTCCGATCGCGTCCGCGATCGGCCCGGAGAGCAGGGTGAAGATGCCGAAGAACACGACGCCCACGATCTGCATCAGCACGAAGTCGGTGTAGCCGAAGCCGAGGCCGGGATAGAACTGCGCAGCGAAGGCCGAGGCGTCGAAGTCCTTGCCCGTGGCCTCGGCTGCGGCCTGTGCGGCCGCGGAGGCCGTCTCGAGCGTGGCCGGCTTCGTGCCGTAGGCGAGCGTGAAGTTCGTCATCAGGTAGAAGAGCACGTACGTCGCCAGCATGATGAACGTGCCGAGGATCAGCTGCTTCCAGTGGTGGCGGAACACCGTGGCGAGGGGCAGCTTGCGGATCGCGCCCTTCTTCTCGGCCTTCTTGAACGTGTCGGACTCGACGAGCTTGAGACGCACCCACAGGCCGATGATGACCATCACGGCCGAGAACAGGAACGGGATGCGCCAGCCCCACGACAGGAACGCCTCGGACTTGAGCGCCGGGTTCTCGGCGTGCGGCAGCAGCCAGTTGATGCCGAGGAACAGGAAGTTCGCGATGATGAAGCCGAGCGGCGCTCCCAGCTGCGGGAAGGTGCCGTACCAGGCGCGCTTGCCCGCCGGCGCGTTCTCCGTGGCGACCAGAGCCGCCCCCGACCACTCGCCACCGAGGGCGAAGCCCTGAGCCAGACGCAGGATGAGCAGCAGCAGAGCGGCCCACCAGCCGATCTGCTGGAACGTGGGGAGCAGGCCGATGATGAAGGTCGCGATTCCCATCGTGAGCAGCGATGCCACGAGGGTGGCCTTGCGGCCGAACTTGTCGCCGAAGTGGCCGAACACCACGGCGCCGATCGGCCGGGCGACCATCGCTGCGCCGAAGACGGCGAACGACGAGAGCAGCGACGTCGTGTCGTTGCCGGTCGGGAAGAACAGCACCGGGAAGACGAGGACGGCCGCGGTCGCATACGCGTAGAAGTCGTAGAACTCGATCGTGGTGCCGACGAGGCTCGCCGTGATGACGCGCGAGCGCGGATTCGCGGGCGCTGTGGTCGTACTCATGCTGCTCCTTAGCTCTGTGGCCCGGTATACCAAGGCACCGGGAGATCTTACGCCTTCCTGAGCGTTTGCTGTGTACGTGTGACGTCAGGGAGAAGTGCGTGCGTAGAGTCGGACGCGACTCCGATGCCCACCCGAGACGGGGAAGACCGTGACGACGACTCTGCTGCTGATCGCCGACACTCACGTGCCCGCGCGTGCCAGGCGACTGCCCGAGGCGGTGCTGCGCGCGGTCGACGAGGCCGACATCGTCGTGCACGCGGGGGATTGGATCGATGTGGCGACGCTCGACCTGCTCGAATCGCGGGCGCGGGTGCTGCATGGCGTCCACGGAAACAACGACGGACCGGCGCTTCGCGAGCGGCTGCCCGAGATCGCCCGGTTCACGGTCGAGGACGTCGAGGTCGCCGTGATCCATGAGACCGGAGCGAAGCAGCGGCGCGAGGAGCGCATGGACGCGGACTTCCCGGGTGTGGATCTGCTCGTCTTCGGGCACTCGCACATCCCCTGGGACACGGTCGCGTCGTCGGGGATGCGGCTGCTGAACCCGGGATCACCCACCGATCGTCGCCGTCAGCCGGTGTGCACGATGATGACCGTCGTGATCGACGGAGGGCGGATCGATGCCGCGCTGGTGCCGATCGAGTGACGCGCGCAGCTCGCCGAGCCGCCGTCACCCCTCGCGGCGCAGCATGGCGAGGAACTCGCCGTATCGACTGAGGAAAGCGCGCTCATCGAGGCGCTTGCGGCGCAGCCACGAGGTCACCTCGTCGTTGCGCTTGCTCGCATTGCACGACCCGCACGCGGGAACCACGTTCTCGACGGTGTAGCGCCCGCCCCGGGAGATCGGCATCACGCAGTCGCGCTGCATCGCGATTCCCGTCGCCCCGCAGTAGGCGCACCCACCCCACGCATCCTGCAGCGAGATCCACTGCTCGGCGGTGAGGTCGTTGTCCACCCGCGCCAGGCGACCCTGGCGACGCTTGGCGTACCGCGCCCGCGCGGCGGGTGTGGGAGTGGAGAACCTTCGGCGCGGCACACCCACACGCTACTGCGTCGGTGCCGCGCCCCGACGGCTATTCCTCGGTGTCGCCCAGGTCCAGCGCGGCGACGAACTCGGCCGTCGGTGCGAGCAGGTGCTCGAGCTCCAGCACGACGAGCCTGTTGGTGCCCGACGTCGTCGCGGGCGCGGGCACGTAGAGCGTGCGCGTCGGTCCGTTGCGCCAGTAACGCCCGAGGAAGAATCCGTTCACGAACGCGTAGCCCTTGCTCCACGACGTGGTGTCGAGGAACAGGTCGGCAGGCGAGTCGAGGTCGATCTCTGCGGTCCAGGCGGAGGGGCCGGTCGTCTCATCGGATGCATCCGCAGGCCCCGCCGCGATGCTCGCTGCGATCGCCGCGACATCGAGCGGGGTCGAACGCCAGCCCGTCAGCGCCTCGCCGTCGAGGGAGACGTCTCCGACGAGTCCCTTCTCCTCGCCGAGCCGGTGGTCGTAGTTCACCCGCCCCAGCTCTTCGACGAGGATGCTGAGGGTCCCTCCCGCGGGGATGCTCAGCGCGCGGTCGTGACGCGTGCGCGACAGCGTGCCGATGCGCTGGCCGTCGACGCTCACCCACGCGAGATCGCGCACCTCGTCGAGGACGAGCCGGCCACCCCGACCCTCGGGGAGCTCGACGTCGTAGCGCACGAGAGCACTGAGGTGCTCGAGCCGGTCGAACGTCGTGGGCGACTCCGTGGTGGCGGCGCTCGCCGCGGCATCCGTCCACGCACCCGCGGGGGCGAGGGGCACGGAGAACGTGGGAGCCTGATCGACGGCAGTCGGAAGGTCGTCGGGAACCGGCGCGTACTTGGCGATCACGTCGCGGAACGCGAAGAACTTGGCTGTCGGGTTGCCGGCCTCGTCGAGGGGCGCGTCGTAGTCGTACGACGTGACGATGGGCAGGTAGCGGCCCTTGTGGTTCGCGCCGTTCGTGAGCCCGAAGTTCGTGCCGCCGTGGAACATGTAGATGTTCACCGAGGCGCCGGCGGCCAGCAGCTCGTCGAGGTCGGCCGCGGCCGCGGCGACATCGGTCGTGTGGTGCACGCCGCCCCACCAGTCGAACCATCCGTCCCAGAACTCGGAGCACATGAGCGGGCCGGTGGGCTGGTGAGCACGCAGCGTGGCCAGTCGTTCGGCACTGCGGGAGCCGAATGAGCCGGTCTTGTGCAGGGTCGGCAGGCTGCCGTCGGCGAGCATCTGATCGGTGGGCTGGTCGACCGTGGTGAGCGGCACGGTGATCCCGGCCTCACGGGTGAGCGCGACGAGCGCCTCGAGGTAGGCCTTGTCGGAGCCGTAGGCGCCGTACTCGTTCTCGATCTGCACCAGCACGACGCGACCACCGCGGTCGATCTGTCGGGGCGCGACGATCTCGTACACGCGACGGAGGTAGGCGCTGATGTCCTCGAGGAACGCGGGATCCGAGGAGCGCAGCGGGCGGTCGCCGGCCGTGAGCCAGTTCGGCAGCCCGCCGTTGTGCCACTCGGCACAGATATAGGGACCGGGGCGGACGATCGCGTCCATGCCCTCAGCCTGGATCAGATCGAGGAAGCGACCCAGATCGTGGGCGCCGGTCGCGTCCCACTCGCCGCGACGCGGTTCGTGCGCGTTCCAGGCGACGTAGGTCTCGATCGTGTTGAGCCCCATCTGGCGGGCCTTGCGGATGCGGTCCTGCCACTGGTCCGGGTGCACCCGGAAGTAGTGGATGGCTCCGGAGATCACCTGGTGCGGCTGACCGGCGCGGAGGAAGTCGGACTCGCCGATGGAGAAGGAGGTCACGATGGAGTGCTTTCGATGGGGGAGGTCGCGTCAGCCCTCGACGGAGCGAGGGCTGACGCGACCAGACGTGCGATTACTTGTTGACGGCGAAGCCCTGCTCGTTGCCGTACTGCTCGAGCGCGTCCTGCCAGGACACGAGGCCCTCGTTCAGGTCGGTGCCGTTCTGGTACGACTGGCCCACGGTGTCGCCGAAGATGCTGTTCGCGTACACCTGGTAGGGCAGGTAGCCCCAGCCCTCGACGACCTCGTCCGCGGCAGCGGCGAGGACCTCGTTGATCTTCTGGCCGCCGAAGTACTCGGGTGCGTCGGCGAGGAATTCCTCGCTCGACAGCTCGGCCGTGGTCGACGGGAATCCGCCCGACTCGAGGAAGATCGAGATGCTCTCCTCCGAGTTGTTCAGCCACCACAGGAAGCCGGCCGCGAGTGCCGGGTTCTTGCTCTGCTTCGTCACGGCCTGGCCGCCGCCGCCGTTCTCTGCGGTCGCCGGGGTGCCGTCATAGGTCGGCATCGGGGCGACGCGCCAGTCTCCGGCTCCGTCGGGTGCGCCGGAGATCAGGTTTCCGGGCATCCAGGCGCCGATCACGAGGGTCGCGAGGCTGCCGTCGCCGAGTGCGCGGAACCACTCGTCGCTCCAGCTGTTGTACGGGGCGAGCAGGTCCTCCTCGACGAGGCGGTTCCAGTTCTCGGTCCACTTCTTCGAGCCGTCGTCCTGCAGGTCGATCGTGACGTCGGTGCCCGAGGTCTCGAACGGCTTGCCGCCGGCCTGCCAGATCATCGACGTCGCGAAGCCGGCGTCGCCCGTGTCGTTGGTGATGTAGGCGTTCGGGTTGGCGGCGTGGATGGCCTTCGCTGCCTCGTAGTACTCGTCCCAGGTGGTGGGAACGGCCACGCCGGCGGCGTCGAAGACGGCCTTGTTGTAGAAGAGGGCCATGGGGCCCGAGTCCTGCGGCAGACCGTAGATCGCGTCACCGTCGGTGACGGAGTTCCACGTCGAGGCGGTGTAGTCGTCCTCGAAGTCGGCGAAGCCGTACTGCGAGAGGTCGACGAACGCGTCGGTGAGGGAGAACTGCGGGAGCGCGTAGTACTCGATCTGCACGACGTCGGGTCCGCCCGAGCCGGCCTTGATGGCGTTCTGCAGCTTGGTGTACTCCTCGTTGTTGGTGCCCGCGTTGACCACGTTCACCTTGACGTTCGGGTACTCCTTCTCGAACGCCTCGACCTGAGCCTCGGCGGACGGGGTCCACGACCAGTACGTGATCTCGCCACCGGCCTCGAGCGCTGCCTCGACCGAGTCG
>NZ_DALZXX010000056.1:0-17160 GCF_031988965.1 Microbacterium sp. | reverse complement strand
GGTGCCCGAGGTCGGCCGGGGTCGGCACCTGGGTTCCGGGGAGCGACGCCGCGGCGGCGCCGTAGCGGATGGCGGACGTGAGCCGGGTCTGCGCGTCTCCGCCGGCGAGATCGGCGAGCAGGTACCCCGCGAGCGAGCTGTCGCCGGCGCCGACGGTGCTCACCACGCGGATGCGGGGCGCGGCGGCGAACCATGCCCCCTCCCCCGTCACGAGCGCCGCGCCGTCGCCTCCGAGCGTGACGAGTGCGGCCGCGACGCGTTCGGGAACGATGGCGCGGACGGTGTCGACGATCGCCTCGGGGCTGTTCCCGTCGACGGGCACGTCGAGCAGTTCTGCGAGCTCGTCATCGTTCGGCTTGATCAGGTCGACCGCCGCGTGAGCGACGACCTCGTGGAGCGCGGCACCCGATGCATCGACGGCGATCCGCGGCGCGCTGCTCCCCCACCGCCCGCGCACCGCAGCGATGACGTCGACATAGAAGGAGGCGGCTGCCGCGTCGGGAAGCGACCCCGCGAGCACCAGCCAGTCCGCATCCGCACTCGCGTCGACCACCGCGGTCATCACGGCCGCCGAGTCGACGGAGCTCAGCGGGCTGCCCGGGAGGTTGACCTTGGTGGTGACCCCGTCAGGATCCGTGATCGCGAGGTTCGTTCGCACCTGCCGCACGACGGGAACGGCGACGGTCGGGATGCCGGCCGCGGCCAGCGGAGCACGATAGGGGTCCTCGATCGCGAGCGGCAGCACAGCAACGGTGTCGACTCCCGCGGCGGCGATCACTCGCGAGACGTTCACGCCCTTCCCTCCGGCTTCTTCACGTGCGGAGCGCGCCGCCTGCACCTCACCGGGACGCAGAGCCTCGTCGAGTGCGATGGTCCGGTCGAGCGCCGGGTTGACGGTGAGAGTGACGATCATGCGATCCAGACCTCCACGTCGGCGTCCGCAAGCGCTGCCGCGAGGTCGGCGGACGGCTCCGCATCCGTCACGAGCACGTCGATGTCGCTCAACGATGCGAACGACACGAGCAGTTCTCTGTCGTGCTTGCTGGAGTCCGCCACCACGATCACGCGACGTGCCGCGCGAACGATGGCGGCCTTGACCGATGCCTCGTCAGGGTCGGGCGCGCTGAGCCCGAATCCGGCCGAGATGCCGTTGGCTCCGATGAACGCGACGTCGGGGCGCAGCCTGCCGATGGTCGCGACCGTCTCTGCCCCGACCGCCGCGGCGGTGACCCCACGGATCCTGCCACCGATGACGGTGAGCGAGATGTCGTCCGCCGCCGCGAGCAGCGGAGCGATCGTCAGCGAGTGCGTCACAGCCTCGACGCGCGCACGCGAACCCTGGGGCGCGGGTGCGGCATGCGCCGACAGCCCTTCGGCCACGGCGGCGGCCGTCGTCCCCGCATCGATGAACACGGATCCATGGAAGTCCGCGCCGAGTGCGGAGAGGGCGCGGGCGGCGATCGCCCGCTTCGCCGGCCCGTGCTGCTGCACGCGCTCGAGGACGGAGACCTCATTGGTGCTGTCGTCGTCCTTCGCGACCGCTCCACCGTGGACCCGCACGAGCGACCCCGCCTCGTCGAGAGCGGCGAGATCGCGGCGAATCGTCTCCGTCGTCACGTCGAAGCGCTGCGCCAGGTCGACGACCGAGACTCGTCCGTCGTCTGCCAGGATCCGTTCGATTCCCTGCTGGCGCTCCATCGCATACATCGCTGCTCCGTTGCTGGTGGAAAACTTTCCCACACGATACAACAGAAAACCACATACAAACAAGTACTCGATGTGGCTTCTTCTTCACGGCCCCACGATCCCCGGACACGACGAGGCGGGCCGGAGGATCACGCCTCCGGCCCGCTCGTCACCGCATCAGGTCAGAACCAGCCGTTGAGGAGATCCCAGAGCCAGTCGATGATGCCGCCGATGATGCCGCCGATGCCGCCCGCGCGATTGACGGTGACGGTGGCTGTCGCCTCGTCTCCGTCTGCCTGCGACACCGCGACCGTGTACTTGCCCGGCTGCGCGTTCTTCGGAACCGTGACCGCCGTCGAGAACGTGCCGTCGGCCGTGACCTTCACGGTGCCGACCTCGATGGGCGCGCCCTTCTTCGGTCGCAGCTCCACGGCCACGGTCTCACCCGGCTCATATCCCTCACCGGTGATCTGCAGCTTCTTGCCCGCAGTCACCTTCGACGAGCCGAGATCGATCGATCCCGCGAACTCCGCGGGCTCCTCGCCCGCGATCGTGAACGGCACCTGCACGGTGGTCCCGGTCCCCGCCACGGCGACGGTGAGCAGCTGCTCCCCGAATACGCCCGAGGGAACCGTGAACGTGAGCGACGCGCGACCGACCTCGTCGGTGGTGTCCACGATCGTGGGATCGACCGCGCCCGTGGCGAGTTGCGCGTCTCCGAGCGAGAGCGTCACCTCGCCGGGAGCCTGCTCCCCTGCGCTGAAGGCCAGCGACGAGAGCGCGACGGTGACCTGGTCGCCGGCGCTGTAGCCGTCGGCATCCGCGGCGCTGACCGAGACGCCCACCGCGCGCTGCGCGAGATCGGGAGTCGCCGTCTTGTTCGCGTCGAACCAGTCGACCATCGACTGGAGATCGATCTTGCCGGTGTCGCGCTTGCCCGCACCCTCCTTGAAGGTGAAGAAGTTGTCTCCACCCGCCGCGAGGAACGAGTTCGCAGCGACCGTGTAGTTCGCCGCGGGATCGATCGCCGCTCCGTCGAGAGTGATCGACGTGACCCGCGAACCCTGCGCCGCGGCGGGGTCGTACGTGTAGACGAGCCCCTCCGAGACGCCGAGCTTGAGGAACGGACGAGCCGAACCCGCCGGCTGCCACTGCTCCTCGAGGACGCCCTTCAGCTGCGCACCCGTGAGCGTCAACGTCACCAGCGTGTTGGCGAACGGCTGCACCGTCGCCGCCTCGCGGTAGGTGACGTTGCCGTTCGGGTCGTTCGCGTTCGACGACGCGTACGTGAGGTTGGCACGGATGCCACCAGGGTTCATGAGCGCGATGTCCGCACCCGTGGACCACTTCTGCACGTCGGCCACGAAGTTGCCGATGGTGGACTCGCCACCGCGGTTCTCCGAGCCGTTCGTCTGACGCGCGCGGTTGAAGTCGGCGGTGATGTCGCCGACCTTGATCGCTCCGAGCACATCGGCGTCGGCTTTCGCCTTCGCGACGATGTCGGCGACCGCGGGCACGGCCGGATACAGGGCCTGGCCGTTCGCGGTGAGCGGCTTGATCTCATTCGTGATCGAGATGAGCTCCTTGGACTTCGGGTCGACCTGAAGGTTCATCAGCCCGAGGTTCTCGCCGTACTGACCGGCCGAGATCACGGGACGACCGTCGATCACGTGGTTGTAGGCGAGGTGCGTGTGCGCCGAGACGATGGCGTTCACATCCTCGTCGACGCCGTAGACGATCTCGCCGAGCGGCGAGTCGGGAGTGATGCTCGAGAGCTCGGTGCTCGCGGCGCCCTCGTGGACGAGGAGGATGACGACGTCGGCCTCACCGTTCGACGCATCGCCGTCGCGCAGGTCGTCGGCGACGGCGTTCACCGAGTCGGCGATGCTGCGCACCTCGAGATCGGCGATGCCCTCCGGCGACACGAGCGAGTCGAGGTCTTCGGTCACAGCACCGATGAAGCCGACCTTGACCCCGTCGAGCTCCTTGACCCAGGCCGGAGCGAGCGCGGGCTCGCCGGTCTCGGTGAGGAACACGTTCGACGAGATGTACTCCCAGTCCGCGCGGTCCTGCACACGGTCTCGCAGGTCCTCCCAGCCCTGGTCGAACTCGTGGTTGCCCGCGGCACTGACGTCGAGACCGGCCGCGTTGAGAGCGTCGATCGTCGGGTTGTCGTCATTGATGAACGACGTGAACGTCGAGGCGCCGATCAGATCGCCGACGCCGGCGAAGATCGTGTTCGGGTTCTCCGCACGGAACTGCTGCACGGCACCGGCGACGACCGCCGCACCGGCCGCTGCGCCGTCGGCCTCGATGCGACCGTGGAAGTCGTTCATCGTGACCACGTCGATGCTCACCGGAGGGATCTCCGACGAGACGCCGACGATGATCGGGTCGTGGTCGCTGGAGCGGAAGGGCGTGCCCGCCTCGGTGGCGCCGAACGCGTAACCGCGGTCGCTCCACTCCGGCGAGTTGATGCTCCAGACGCCTGCTCCGGTGATCGACGCTGCGAGCGAGGGCGACGCGAGCACGTGGTCGAGCGAGCCGAGCTCGCCGTCGAACGTGTACGTGTGCTGTTCGGGCGCCTTCTCACGCGCGACGTCGCTCCAGCCGGCCGACGTGAACACGTCGATCGGGTCTTCCTTCGCGTAGGCGTTGAAGTCGCCGATCAGCAGGATGTCGCTGCTGCCCGTGGTCTCCTCGATCTCCGCGGTGAAGTCCTTGAGCGAGTTCGCCTGCTTCACGCGATCGGCGTTGAAGAAGCCCTGCCCGTCTGCCGGCTCCGCGCCGCCGCCCTCGGGCGCCGACTTGGACTTGAAGTGGTTCGCGACGACAGTGACGACGCGGCCGTCGACGTCGAACGCCTGGGCGATCGGCTCGCGGGCGTTGCCCCACACCGACTCGTCGGTCACGGTCAGGCTGTCGCCCACCGTCTCGACGGCATCCTTCTTGTAGATGATCGCGCTGGTGATGAAGTCGGTGGTCGCCGAGTCGTTCAGCTCATCCGGGGTGCGGACGTAGTCCCACTCCTCGCTGCCGAGTGCGTCGTTGAGGCCGTCGACCAGATCGGCCAGAGCCTCGTCGAGTGAGCCGCCGAGCTTGATCGAGTTCTCGATCTCCATGAGCGACACGATCTCGGCGTCGAGCCCGTTGATCGCGGCGACGATCTTCGACTTCTGGATCGCGAACTGCTCTGCGTTCGCCGCACCTCGGGCGTTGGAGTTCTCGCTCTTCAGCGTCGTGAAGTAGTTGAAGACGTTGAACGACGCCACCTGCACGTCGCCGCCCACCTCGGGGGCTGCCTCGGCGCGCGGGTTGGTGGTCGTGAATCCGGCCTTCTGCTCGGCCGGCGACGTGTTGTCGATCGGAACGATCGGCTGCAGACGCCAGTCGTCGAAGCCGTACTGCAGCACGTAGCCGCTGTCGCTGAAGTCGACGGTGTCGCCGTTGCGGACGACCTGCTCCTCGGTGAAGTAGGGCTGGTCGTTCGGGTGCCCGCTGTTCGTCGCCTGGATCGACCAGGCATCGTCGAGGAGGATGCGGTTCGCCCGGTTGGCCGCGGCGATGGCCGCCGCCTCGTCTCCCGGTCGGGCGATCTCGGTGCTCTTGACGTTCAGCTCGTCGCCGGCGTTGAGCCACAGCGTGCCGAAGTTGTAGAGCTGGTGGCTCGAGGCGAGTCGGTACGTGCCTGCGGGCGCGACGTACATGTTCTCGTACTGCTCGCGATCGGCGCCGACCACCGTGTCGGGCAGCGGCGTGAGCGCGGGCACACCGACGCCGGCCTGCACGACCGAGACGCCTGCGAGCGTGCTCGGGTTGATCTGGGTCTGACCGAAGTACTCGCTGACCGATCCCGTGACCGAGACCAGATCGCCGATCGCCAGCGTCGGAGCGAGGGCGTTGAGATAGACGAAGACGCCGTCGGAGGCTCCGGGCGTCGCGTCGGTCTCTCCACCCGAGCCCTCGGTCTGAATCACGATGCCCTTGTACCCGCCGGTGCGGAAGTCCGCGGTGACGACGCCCTCGACCGTGACGGTCTGGCCGCTCAGCGGCGACACGTCTGTCGTGCCCTGCACCTCGGCGATCGAGACCTTCGCGGGGTCGGTGCCGGGGTCTGTACCGGGATCGGTGCCCGGGTCGGTGCCGCCCGCGTTCTGCGGCGTGATCGATGACGAGAGGGTGAAGTCGGCGCTGTTGTCGTCGGTGTCGACACCGCCGGTGCGGTTGAGCGACTTCACGTCCGTGTTGCCCGAGGGCGGAGTCGCGGCCTTGGTCTCGAACGTGTTCGAGGTGCCGTATCCCAGCACGTCGACGACGCCGTCGACGCCGGCGACCGATCCCGGGGTGAGGGTGACCGGCGCGGTGCCCTGCACCAGCGCGAGCGTGCCGTTCGTTCCGCTCGGGTTCAGGGCGCCCACGGCATCCGCCGTCGGCAGAGCCGCACCGTTCGAGCCGTTGCTGCCACCCTGCACGAGGTAGTGACCGCCCGCCGGGATCGTCCCGGTCAGTGGGGCGACCCCGCTGAAGGCGGCCGTGCCGGTCGCCGAGCGGTACTGCAGCGAGAAGCCGTCGAGCGAGACGGGCTGCGCGGTCGGGTTGTACAGCTCGACGAACTTGTTCGTGAACGCTGCACCGGCGCTGCCTCCGGAGAGGTACGCCTCGTTGATGAGCACCCCCGTCCCTGTGACGTCGGCGGAAGCGGGGGCCGCGATCAGGGCGCTGGCGCCCAGGGCGGCGACGCAGGTGGCGGCGAGGACGCCGATGCGCCCCCGACTTCTGCGATCTGAACCGGGAACCTCGTGGTTCGCGGCGTCGGGAGCGGACATCATCAGTGTTTGTCTCCTCGGGTGGGGGCTGGCGACGGCTCTCGTGAAACCGCGGCGGTGCGGGCTCTCAGCCGACGCACATGTGAGCGAGCATACGGAGGCCCTCGGACAACCTCAACGGAGTTTTCCCATTGGTCACTCAGCGCTCACCGATTGGCCGGATCGACCCCTGACGAAGGTAGAACCGGGCACCCGAGAACGCTCGCATGCGCGTGTCGGGATGCGCGGATGCGCGTGGCGTCAGTCGGCCTGAGCGGCTGACGCGGCGTCCTCGAACTCCTCGACCTCACGCTCCCAGGCGTCCTTCGCGAGTCGATACCAGAGGTAGAAAGCGAAGCCCGCGAAGATCGCCCACTCCGCCGCATAGAAGATGTTCAACCAGTTCACCGGTGAACGCTCGTCGGGCGCCGGCGACGAGATGTCGACGAGCCCCGCGTCTGCGGTGGAGGATGCGAGGAACGGCCGGTAGACGTCGAGCTGGTCGGTGTCATGCCAGAAGCTGAGCAGCGCGGCCGTCGACATCCGATCCATGCGCGTGGGGTCGTCGGCCGGCGGCGTGGACGGCCCCTCGTCGGAGATGATGCGTCCGGTGACCGCGACCACCGCGCCGTCCTCCGCATCGGAGGCGAGCTGCTCCACCGCGGCGTCGGCGACGGCACGGTCGTCCGTCCAGCCGATCGCCACCGCGATCGAGGTGCGGTCGGCCACCCGCAGCTGGCCGGTCACCCAGTACCCGGCGACATCGTCGTTGTATCGACTCGAGACGACGAGGAAGTCCTGCGGCACCCACGTGCCCGAGGTCTCGACCTTCTGACCGACGAGCGGCTCGGCGAGGTACTCCCCCGGCTGCAGGACGTCGGTCAGTGGCCGCACCTCTTCGGTGATGCCGGGAGGCGGCGGATCCGTGTCGATCGCGCGCTCCAGCTGCCACTGACCGAGCCAGGCGAAGACTCCGGCGACGACCAGGCACAGCACGAGCATCCCGATCCAGCGCCCGCGGAGCATGACCTCGCGGAGGGTCGGGGGAAACAGCGCAGGTGTCGTCACGGTGTCGAGCAGGGCCTCAGGCCTCGTACGGTGCGAGGACGACCTCGACGCGCTGGAACTCCTTGAGGTCGGAGTATCCGGTCGTGGCCATCGACTTGCGCAGCGCGCCGATGAGGTTGGCCGTGCCGTCGACGACGGGAGCCGGTCCGTAGAGGATCTCCTCGAGCGTTCCGATGCCGCCGACCTCGACGCGACGGCCACGGGGCAGCTTCGGGTGGTGGGCCTCGGGACCCCAGTGGAATCCACGGCCGGGAGCATCGGTGGCGCGGGCGAGCGCGACGCCGAGCATGACGGCGTCGGCACCCATCGCGAGCGCCTTGACGATGTCGCCCGACGTGCCGACTCCGCCGTCGGCGATCACGTGCACGTAGCGTCCGCCCGACTCGTCGAGGTAGTCGCGACGAGCGGCCGCGACGTCGGAGACGGCGGTGGCCATGGGTGCGTGGATGCCGAGCGTGGCACGCGTGGTGGAGGCTGCTCCCCCGCCGAATCCGACGAGCACTCCGGCCGCGCCGGTGCGCATGAGGTGCAGTGCCGCGGTGTAGGTGGCGGCACCGCCGACGATCACGGGCACGTCGAGGTCGTAGATGAACTTCTTGAGGTTCAGCGGCTCGTCGACGCTCGAGACGTGCTCTGCCGACACCGTGGTGCCGCGGATCACGAACAGGTCGACACCGGCGGCTGCGACCGTGTCGTAGAACTCCTGCGTGCGCTGCGGGGTCAGCGAGCCGGCGACGGTCACTCCCGCTTCGCGGATCTCCGCGATGCGCTGGGTGATGAGCGCGGGCTTGATCGGCTCGGCGTAGAGCTGCTGCATGCGCGCGGTCGCCTGCCCCTCATCGAGACCGGCGATCTCGGCGAGCAGCGGCTCGGGGTTCTCGTAGCGGGTCCAGAGTCCCTCGAGGTCGAGGACGCCGAGTCCGCCGAGCTGCCCCAGCATGATCGCGGTCTGCGGGCTCACGACCGAGTCCATCGGCGCTCCGAGCACCGGGATGCCGAAGCCGAAGGCGTCGATCGTCCATGCGGTCGACACGTCCTCCGGGTTTCGCGTGCGCCTCGACGGCACCACCGCGATGTCGTCGAACGTGTACGCGCGTCGCGCGCGCTTGCCTCGGCCGAGCTCGATCTCCATGGTCACCCCTCCAGACTACCGGGCGCACGCGAGCGCGCCGACGGGCTGGGAGACTGGGAGGGAGATCGGGAGGCAGTATGTCGGTGGATGCCGTGGAGGTCGCCGTCGTCGGCGGTGGCGTGATGGGACTCGCGGCCGCGTGGGAGCTGGCCAGACGGGGGTTGCGCCCCGTGGTCTTCGAGCGCTTCGCCCGCGGGCACCGCGAAGGCGCCTCGCACGGCGCGACCCGCAACTTCAACAACGCCTACGACGAGCAGCACTATCTCGACCTGCTCGTCCGCGCGAAAGAGGGGTGGGATGCCCTGGGACTCGTCGACGGCGAACCCCTGCTCCGCCTGCACGGCCTCGTCACACACGGCGATGTGGACCTGGAGTCGATCGAGCGCAGGCTCACCGAGCGCGGAATCCACGCCGAGATCCTGTCCTCCCGCGACGCCGCGTCACGCTGGGCCGGCATGCGCTTCACCGATGCGGTTCTCTTCTCCCGCGATGCGGGTGTCGCCCGGGCGTCCGCGACCATCGGCGAGTTGGAGCGACGCATCGTCGACGCCGGCGGCGATGTGCGGTGGGAGACTCCCGTGATCCGCATCGACGAGACGGACAGCGGGGTCGACCTCGTCCTCGCCGACGGCCGTGTACGCGCCGACACCGTGGTCGTGACGGTGGGCGCGTGGACGACGAAGATACTCCCGGGTCTCGGACTCCCGCGTCTCGCGGTCACCGAGGAGACGCCGGCGCACTTCCGCCCCGTGGACGGATCCGTATGGCCGTCGTTCAACCACTACGTCGACCCGGCGCGGTATCCCGCGACCGTCTACGGGATGCCGACCCCGGGCGAGGGCGTCAAGGTCGGCTTCCATCGTGTCGGCGATCCCGTCGATCCCGACGCGCGTCCTCACCGCATCACGCACGCCGACGCACTCGCCGACTACGTGCGGGAGTGGATGCCGGGGGTGGACCCGGCATCCGCCGTGCCGATCAGCTGCACCTACACGTCGACCGATGACAGCGCCTTCGTGCTCGACCGCCGAGGACGCATCGTCGTCGGCGCCGGTTTCTCGGGGCACGGCTTCAAGTTCGCACCGGGAGTGGGCGCGGTGCTCGCCGACCTCGCACTCGACTCGACCGCCCTGGCCGCCGCACCCTTCCAGCTGCCCTGACGCGTCGCGGTCACCGAGCTCGTGCGGCCCGGCGCTCGTCCCAGACGGGCGCGTCGGCCTCGTAGACCTCCCCCTCCGACCCGAAGACCAGGAACCGATCGAACGAGCGCGCGAACCAGCGGTCGTGTGTGACGGCGAGCACGGTGCCCTCGAACCGCTCGAGCGCATCTTCCAGTGCCTCGGCGGACTCGATGTCGAGGTTGTCCGTCGGCTCGTCGAGCAGCAGCAGCGTCGCGCCCGAGAGCTCGAGCAGCAGCACCTGGAAGCGCGCCTGCTGACCGCCCGACAGCGATTCGAACGTCTGCTGCGCCTGCCGCACGAGTCCGTAGCGATCGAGCGCCGAACTCGCGGCATCCCGCGGCATCCCCGCTCGCCGTTCGTCGCCCCGATGCAGGATCTCGAGCAGCGTGCGACCGACGAACTCCGGATGCGCGTGCGTCTGCGCGAACAGACCGGGCACGACACGCGCACCGAGGGTCGCTCGCCCGGTGTGCGCGACGTCGGCGAGCTGCTCCCCCGTCGACGTGACATGGCCGAGTGAGGGATCGGGGTCGCTCCCGCCGCGTGCGAGCAGACGCAGGAAGTGCGACTTCCCCGAACCGTTCGATCCGAGTACCGCCACGCGGTCGCCGTACCAGACCTCCGCGTCGAACGGCCGCATCAGACCGGTGAGCTCGAGCTGCTGTGCGACCACCGCGCGCTTGCCGGTGCGCGCACCGCGCAGACGCATGTCGAAGTCCTGCGCCGGCGGTCGTTCCTCGGGCGGCCCGGCTTCCTCAAACTTGCGAAGGCGGGTCTGCGCGGCCTGATACCGCGAGGCGAACCCGTCGTTCGCCGAGGCTTTCACCTTGAGCGTCGCGACGAGGATGCGCAGCTTCTCGTGCTGCTCATCCCAGCGACGACGAAGCTCGTCGAGTCGGTCCATCCGGTCGCTGCGCGCCTGGTGATACGTCGCGAAACCGCCTCCGTGCACCCACGCCGATGCTCCGGCGCCCCCGGGCTCGAGCGTGATCAGCCGGTCGACGGCCCGCGCGAGGAGCTCGCGGTCGTGCGACACCAGCAGCACCGTCTTCGGCGTCTGGCGCAGCTGCTCCTCGAGCCAGCGCTTGGTCGGCACGTCGAGATAGTTATCCGGCTCGTCGAGCAGCAGGACCTCGTCCGGACCGCGCAGCAGCGCCTCGAGAGCCAACCTCTTCTGCTCGCCGCCCGAGAGCGTGGTGAGTTCCCGGAACCGCGCCCGCTCGTACGGCACTCCCAGAGCCGCGACCGTGCACTGGTCCCAGATCGTCTCGTGCTCGTAGCCCCCGGCGTCCGCGTACTCGGCGATCGCGGTCGCGTAGGCCATCTGCGTGTCCTGCTCGTCGCGTTCGATCAGCGCGTTCTCGGCTGCGTCGAGCGCGTCAGCGGCCTCGCGTATGCGTCGGGGGGCGACCCGCACCAGCAGCTCGTGCACGGTCTGACCGATTTCGCCGTGGCCGACGAACTGGTCCATGACGCCGAGACCGCCGTCGATCGTCACGACGCCGGCATCCGGAGCCTGATCGCCGCGGATGATGCGCAGCAGCGTCGTCTTGCCGGCTCCGTTCGGCCCGATGAGCGCGCTCGTCGACCCCGCGCCGACGCGGAATGTCACCTCGTCGAGCAGCGGTCTTCCATCGGGGAGGGTCAGCGAGACCCCTGCTGCATCTATGTATCCCACCGTGCGTGGCCGTCCTTCCGCCCGCATGGCGAGCCGACCAGGCTATCAGGAGCGACTGCCCCGGAACAGCAGTCGTGCCGCGTGGAGTGGACGCGAAGGCGCGGTCAGCTGAGCGCCACCGACACCGGAACCGGATTCGCGAACAGATCGAGCACGGGGCAGTGCGCGTCGACCGCCTGACGCAGCTTCTCGTACTGGTCCGCCGAGTCAGGGCCGGAGATGTCGACCCTGAGGCGCACATCGTGGAAGCCGGCCCGCCCTGACTCGTCGATGCCGAAGAGCTTGCGGACGTCGAGGTCGCCCTCGGCGGTGATCTCGATCTCGTCGATGGTGAGCTCGAGAGCCTGCGCGTACAGGCGGTAGACGACCACCTGGCAGCTGATCAGCGCGGCGAGAGCGTACTCCACGGGACTCGGGGCGACGTCGTCGCCCGCCAGCGCGCCGGGCTCGTCGACGATGAACCGGTGCTTGCCCGCACGGATCTCGGTCGCGACCGATCCGACGCCGCGACCGCTCACGGTGTACGTGAGCTGGGCGGTGCCGGAATCTGCGGCGATGCGCTCGTTCCACGCTCCCCCGGCCTGCGCGAGACGCTGTGCCCTCTGGTCGGCGGTGACGTCGGAGATGGAGGCGATCTGTTCCTGGAGAAGTGTCATGCCGCGACGATACGGAGAACGTCGCCGTCCATCGCTTCAGCCGTCATCGGGCGTCACCCGGTGACATCCCCGGCAACATCGCCGCGGAACGCGGTTCCGTGTCTGGCGTCTAGTCCGCGGGTGCGACGATCTGGATGGCCTCCGTGCGCGGAGCGACCGGCAGCAGCATCCGGAACTCGGTGCCGACGCCCTCCTTGCTCGTGACGTCCATCGATCCGCCGTGTGCCAGCACGATCGCGCGGGTGATCGTGAGACCGAGCCCGACACCGGGAACCGCGTTGCGGGTCGCTGTGGACGCACGGAAGAAGCGCGTGAACAGCATGCCCTGTTCGTCCTCGGGGATGCCGACCCCGGTATCGCGCACGGCCACCTCGATGCCCGCCTCGACCTGGCGGACGCTCGCCGTGACCCGGCCGCCTGCGGTCGTGAACTTGATCGCATTCGACAGCAGGTTGTCGATCGCCTGCCCCATACGGCCCGAATCGATCGACATGCGCAGCGGCGCGGTCGGCACCTCAGCCACGAGCTCGATCCCCTCGCGCACGGCGTGGGGAACCGACGACGCCACCGCGTTGCGCACGATCTCCACGACATCGGCCTCGCGGCGTTCGAGCGGGAATCTGCCCGACTCGACCTGGGCGGTGAAGAGCAGATCTCCGACGAGGTTCAGCAGTCGTTGGGCGTTGCGCTCGATGATGCCGACGAACTCCTGCTGATCGGCGGTGAGCGGCTGGGCGGGATCGTTCTGCAGCAGATCGAGGAAGCCGATGATCGCACTCAGCGGAGTGCGCAGCTCGTGCGAGATCATCCCGACGAACTCGTCCTTCATGCGCGCGACCTCGACCGCCCGCGTCTCGTCGGTGATCACGAGCAGGTATCCCTGGCTGGACCCCTCGGCATCCTGGTACGGCGACACGGTCATTCGGGCAGGCACCGACGAGCCGCCGGTCGTCGTGACCTCGATGTCGGAATCCACCGAGACACCGGCGTCGGCCTCGTCGAACAGCGCCCGCAGCCCGGGGTGGAGTCGGTCGGTCACGTGCTCGGCATCCGGTGCGAACTGCGCGAGGACAGCGGAGTCGAAGAACCGATCGACGCGCACGTCTTCCAGCGCGTCGGCGACGGACATCCCGAGCAGACGCACCGCGCCGGGATTCCACGCCGTGACGGTGCCGGAGTTGTCGGTCGCGACCACCGCCTGCCCGGTGATCGAGTTCCAGAGACTCGAGAACGACTCCGACAGCGCGCGATATTGCGCCTCGCTGTCGCGGATCTTCTGCAGCATCGTCTCGTTCGTCGCGAGCGCTGACGTGCGTTCGGTCACGTGGGCCTCGGCCTGCGCGATCCGCAGTCTCTGGAACCGCGACAGCTCGTTCACGATCGCGCCGACCGTGGCGAAGACGAGCGGCCCGATCACGCCCCGCAGCCAGGCGATCGCGTCTTCGGGCAGTTCGGTGATGTAGGGCAGCAAGAGGGCGATCGAGGTCAGCGCGCCGACGAGGATCACCTTGCGGCGCCCCGGGGAGGCGGCGATCCAGATCACCGGCAGCAGGACGAGCGACGAGAAGAGCGACCCGGCGCCGCCGGTGCCTGCGCGCAGCACGCCGATGCCGAGGATGTCGACCACGGGGATGAGCGTCACGACCCAGCCGTCGTACACTCCTCGCGCGGACAGCAGGGCAGCAAGCACCGTCACCGCACCGACCATGCCGATCCCGACGATCACTTCCCAGACGTTGGTCACCGGGAAGTCCGGGACTGCGCCGATGAGAAGGGCGGCGATGCCCACGGCGATCGCCGTCGGGCCCTGCTTGATGAGCGGAGTGGGGTTGTCGAAGTAGCGGCGCCAGCCTCGCTCGAGCGAGACCTGCATCACGCTGCCCGTCGTCATCGGGTGAGTCCTCGGAGGATCCTGCGCAGATCCGCGCCCACGATGGGCTTCGGCAGCGCGGCATCCGCATCGGGATACTCCGACGGGTCCAGCACCGAGCTCACGATGACGAAGCAGTCCGGGTGCCTCGTTCGCACGAGCCGCGCGCACTCCTCACCCGTGACCCCGGGGAGCAGCAGATCGATCACCGCCACGGACGGACGGATGTCGTCGAGGACCGCGATGGCCGATTCCGCGTCGACCGCGGCGAAGACCTCGAAGCCCTCCCGATCGAGATAGCGCCCGAGGAGCGACATCTGGTCTGCGCTGTCCTCGACCACGAGGGCCAGCGGCCGCCCGGTCATCGCAGCAGCAGCTCTCTCACGATGACGACGACCACGACGATTCCGAGGGCGAGCAGCGCCTGAGGGATCAGGCGCTTCTCGCGTCGGGCATCGGCCGCGATCTCGTCCTGCTCCGTCTGGGGTGAGGGTGCATCGGTCATGAGTCGACCCGTCCGACCTTCTCGGTCTTGATCCACGCGGCGTCAGCACGACGCCACTCCTTGATGTACGAGTCCACCGTGATGGCGCAGAGCAACGAGCCGTAGCCGCACACGTAGAGGAGCAGCCCGGCGAAGAAGCGCCCGCCGGGCAGGGGCTCCACCGCCCGGGCGAGCCAGATGCCGAGCATCGAGATCGGGCCCCAGAGGTAGAAGATCACGGCCCAGATGAATCGGGTCTGATCCGTCACCGCGAATCCGAGCTCCCGAAGACCGCTTTCGAACAGCCAGGGGAAGAGGGCGATCGCCATCAGGATCAGGGCACCGAGCCCCGGGAACATCAGCGCCTCCCGCCACGACTGCCGCCCGATGCGCGGATCGAGCTGCACGGAGTAGAGCATCGAGAACAGATAGATGCACGCGGCCGAGATCCACATGAAGCGGAACACGAAATCGGCGATGTCGCTGTGCAGGAGCAGCAGCGCGATCATGCCCGCTGCGGCGAGGACCATGAATGCCGGCAGCAGAAGGATGGTGAACCACGCGAGTCCGAAGGCGACGCTTCCCAGGTTGTGCACCCGGCTGGGGCGGAACCAGAGCTTCCGGTAGATCGACGTCAGCTGCACGTTGCCTCGCGCCCACCGCAGCCGCTGCTTCCAGAGACTGTCGATCGTGCGGGGCTCCTCGGCGAGCACGACCGCGTGCGGCTCGAAGACCATGCGTCGGCCCGCCAGCTGGCCCTCGAACGTGGTCATGGTGTCTTCGGCGAGGGTGCCGGTCGGAATTCGCCCGCCGATCGCCTCGAGGTTCGCCCGCGAGTGCAGCTGCGCCCCGCCGGCCAGGCACGCGATCGCGCCACCGACGTTCTGCACCCGTCGCGCGGACAGCTGCCCGATCACGTACTCGATGGCGATGAACCGCGTGAGGTAGTTGCGGTCTCGGCTGCCCTCCGCGATGTACGCCGTCACGGCCCCGACCTTCTCATCGGCCAGGTGCCGACTCATCTTGCGCAGCGAGTCGCGCGCGAAGATCACGTCGGCGTCCATGATGAGGACCGCCTCGGTCCATTCGTCCGCGAGCACGATCTCGAGTCCGTGGTTGAGAGTGTGGGCCTTGCCCTGTCCGCCCTGCTCTCGACGCAGGTGCACGACCCGACCGGGGTATGCGGCCGCCTTCGCCGCCACTACGGCGGGGGTGTCGTCGGTGGATGCATCGTCGATCACGAAGATGCGCAGACGATCGGCCGGGTACTCGAGCTGCGTCAGCCGCTCGATCGCCTGACCGAGTACGAGGCCCTCGTTCCACGCCGGAATCAGCACGGCGACGCGCGGATGGTGCGGGGCCGCTCTGCCGTAGTGGTTGCGGAAGGCGTGCAGCGGCAGCGAGAGGAACTGCAGCCCGGTGTTGATCACGGGAAGCGTGCCGACGAGCACGCAGAGCAGCAGGATGACGACGACGACCGTCTCGATCCAGTTCAGTTCGGGCATCAGCGTTCTTTCCGCTGCGAGAGCAGTTCGGCCACGCGGGCATAGCGCCCGACCTCGGAGGCGACGTGGCTGTCGGTGGACGCGACGAGCTCGGCGCCGGCATCGCCCAGGGCATCGAGCAGCAGGGGCCCCGGGCATCCCCACTTCTCGTTCACCTCGACCAGGGTGTCCGTCTCGGCCGCGGTCCGAGCCCACTCGGCGATCCGCTCGGAGCCGAGGTCGTCTTCGGACAGGCCGATCTTCGGGAGGATCGAGAAGCAGTGGGCGAGCTGGTTGCCGGGGTGGCGACGCATCGCCGCGATCAGCGCGGAGACGAGCTGGTCGAGCGCGTCGTCGGCAGCCCAGCCGTCCGCGATGCGCTCGCGCACCGCTGTCGGCCCCAGCGGGCCGTCGACACCGGGGAACTGGTGGTCGGCGATCAGGATCCGATCGATCCCCGCCGGGAGGTCGGGGATGTCGATCTCACCCGAGGCATCGAGGATCTTCGCCTCGACGCCGGTCAGGACGGTGAGACCGTCCGGCACCTGAAGCTCGCGGACGGCGGCGAGGTAGTCGGGGACCCACGTCGTCGAGCGGCGGACGTGATCCACGAGACGGATCGTCGTGAGCCCGGCCGCCGACGCGGCGGCCACATTCTCGGCGAGGGTCGACACCGCGTCGTCCGAGAAGGTGGAGTGCACGTGGTGATCGCCCTGCAGCACGGGGTCGTTCACAGCTCCTCCTGGTGCCCTGCGTGCTCGGACACCAGGACCTCGTCGATCTCGACGATGACGTCTTCGAGGAAGCGCACCGACGCCACCTCGCGGAACGGGATGCTGTGCGGGATGTCCCGCCCCAGGAAGAGGTCGGCGACGAGCGAGGGGATGTCGACTCCCGCGGCGATCGTGAGCGGAAGCGCCCCGGGGAACCGCGGGTTCACCTCGAGCAGCACCGCACGACCGTCGCGATCCCGGCGGAGCTGCACGTTCGCGACACCGACCAGTCCGATCGCCTGGGCGATCGCGGCAGCGGTCTGCTCGAGCTCGGGATCGTGCACCGTGCGACCGGCGATGGCGACGCCGGAGTCGACCCGGGCGCGCGTGCGCGGTACGGCGG
>NZ_DALZXX010000055.1:0-17165 GCF_031988965.1 Microbacterium sp. | reverse complement strand
GAACTGCGCCTGACCGCCGTCGCGCTGCGGCGGCACCACCATGCGGCGCGCGATGCGGTTCGTGAGCTCGGCGCCCAGCTCCTGGCGCAGCAGGTGCAGGCACGCGTCGATGCCGGCGGCGGTGCCGGCACTCGTGATGATGCGCTCGTCCTGCACGAACAGCACGTCGGGGTCGATGTCGATCTGCGGGTACATCTCGGCCATGATGTCGGAGTACATCCAGTGGGTCGTCGCCCGGCGACCGTCGAGCACGCCCGCTGCGCCGAGGATGAACGACGCACTGCAGATCGTCAGCACCCAGGCGCCGCGCGCCACCGCGTCTCGCGCGAGCTCGAGCAGCAGAGGGTCGATCCGCGACCAGTACTCCCGCGGCACGGGACAGAAGATGACGAGGTCGGCCTCATAGGCGAACGAGAGATCGTGCTCGACATTGATCGAGAAGCCGAGCTTCGAGGCCACGACCCCCGGATGCGGAGCGATGACGCGGAAATCGAAGTTCGGCACGCCGTCGTTCGAACGGTCGAGACCGAACGCCTCGCAGGCGAGCCCGAACTCGAACGGCGCGAATCCGTCCTGAACGACGCAGGCGACGGTCTTCATCATGGCTTCTCCCGACGATGGCAGCTTTCGTACGCTCGCAGTCTATTCTGCCACTCGTGGCGGATCAAGAGCGAACATAGCCTTTCTGCCATGTTCATTCTCCTTGCACTCCTCGCCCTCGTCGCGTGGGCACTGGTCGCCACCGTCGTCGAACTCCGCCGCGACGGCTATCGCCCTGTACCCACCGACTGGTCACGAGTCGCCGACCGCGACGCGATCGACGGCGCCGAAGCAGGGCACGTCTACCGCTGAGTCGGCTGTCACGCCGGACTCCGTCGAGCCGTCTCCCGCACGGCGCTGCGCACGGCGCTGCGCACGGCTACGCTCGACTGCATGAGCGAGCCGCAGCAGCCCCCCGCGCAGCCGTACGGAAGTCCCCCGCCGCAGCACGCGGCACCTCCGCAGTACCCGGCCGGCCAGCCGTACTTGGCCGGTCAGCCGTACCCGAGTTCCCCGCAGTACCCGAGCCCGTCGCAGTACCCGAGCTCGTCGCCGTACCCGGATGCGTCGCCTGCTGCCCCGGCCACCAACCCCGGGCGCCTCGCGTTCATCCTCGCCGTCGTGTCGCTCGGCCTCGGTCTGGTGACGACCGTCTCGTACCCGCTGATCTTCCGATGGTCCTACGACCCGGTCGTGATCGGCGCCTTCGGGACCGTCGGCAACGGACTGGTCTTCCTCGTCGCGCTGGCGGGACTCCTGCTGGGCATCGTGGCCGCGAAGAAGCCGGGATCGAAGATCCTCCCCGGCATCGCCATCGGCATCACGGCTGCCCAGCTCGCCGGCATCCTGATCTCGTGGGTCTCGAACCTGTTCTACGCCCTGCCGTTCTGAGCCCGTCGCGACCCGCATGAGCGATCCCCACCAGCAGCCCGGCCCGCCCTACACCGAGCCCGGCCAGCCCCACACGCAACCGGGCCAGTCGTACACGCAACCCGGCTTGCCCTACACGCATCCCGGCCAGCCGTACGCCGCGGGCCACCATCCGTTCGACGCGCCCGCACCTGCCGCTCCCGCGCCGCGCTCCGGCGCACCGCGTTGGTCGCCAGTGCGGTCGCGGTCGGCTTCAGTCTGGCCCTGCGCCTCGTGACCCCGGTCCTGTACATGGCCGTCGGCTACGTCACCGACATCCTCTCGATCCTCGTGAACCTCGTCGCCCTCGCCGTCGCGATCGCCGGCCTGGCGCTGGGCATCGCCGCGCTGCGCCGCAGAGCGTCTCCTCTGCTCGCCGCCGTCGCGATCGGCCTCGCGCTGAGCATCATGGCCGGCGCCGTCGGCGGATGGCTCTCGTGGGTGGCGACGTACTTCAGCTGAGACGGGCCCCGACCGCAGGCGCGGGACACGCGGCGTTCAGCCCGCGAGCACCCGCTCGTAGACCTCGATCATCGCGGCCGTGCGCGACGACTGCCGGAAAGCCTCCGACACCTCGCGCATCGGCATCGGCGCGGAACCTGCGGCGATGTCGGATGCCGCGCGCCGCAGCGTCTCGACCAGGCCTACTCGACGCTGGTCTTCCGTGCCCGCTGCTCCGGGAGCAGCCCAGAGGCCACCGCCCAGCTCGGCGGCGATATCGGGGTCGCTGATCACCGACGGGGTCCCGAGGGTCGCGGCTTCGAAGGGCGTCATGCCCTGGGTCTCGAATCCGATGGACGTCTGCACCAGAGCATCGGCCGCAGCGATGCGAGCCAGCGTCTGCGGATAGGTGAGCGTGCCGGCGAAGCGTACGTTCGGCATCCCCGCGACGATCTTCTCGGCGGCCGCGCGCTGGGCCCCGCCGCCGATGATCTCGAGGTCGGCATCGACTCCGGATTCGACGAACGCCTCGAGGAAGGGCAGCAGCCGCTTCTCGGGACTCATGCGGCCGAGCCATACGAACCGGGGGCGACCCGGAGCGCGCTCGGCGGGGGCCCCGGCGAGGGTCTGCTCGCGGACGTCGTCGTCGATGCCGTTCCAGACGACATCGACCGGACTGAAGACGCCGTTCTCCTCGAGGCGCCGGGCGAAGTGCGTCGAGGGCGCGGTCACCGCCGAGGCACCGCTCGCGATGCCGCGCAGGAAGGCCCAGCCGTCGCTGCCGCCCACCGGCTCGCCGAGCGCACGGAGCGCGGACCGGCGCCAGACGTTGAGAACCGACAGCACCGGGCGATGCAGCGGCGTCACGGCGGCGATGCCGACGTCGACCCGATTGTGCATGGTGTGCACCACGGGCACGCCGTGCCGCGCGGCGTATCGATGACCGATGAACGCACCCCAGAAGTCGGCCTGCACGTGCACGAGATCGACGGGCGGGCGGTGCGTCATCGCCCGGTCGACGAAGCGATCGGTCGCTCGTCCTGGCCAGCTCATCGAGTACTCGCGGTCGACGGTGATCGGCACGGACGGCAGATCGACGTTCGACGGGTCGTCGAGACCGGATGCGCGCGGTCCGTGCATCTTCGGGGCGACCACCGTCACCGTGTGGCCAGCGCGCTCGAGGAACTCGCGCTGCAGCCGCATCGACACCTGTGCCCCGCCGAGCGAGTCGAGGTGCTGATCGCCGAAGAAGACGATGTGCATGGCGCGCGCCGTCACTCGGGCAGCGGCTCGTCGCGGTACAGCGCCTCGAACGTGTCGAGCGTGCGGTTGATGTCGTGGATCGCGACGCCGTCGAGCGACGCCTGCTGCATCCGCGCGTACTCGCCCGGCGACGCCGTCAGCACGTCGGTGAGTCTCGCGGCGAGCGCATCGGCGTTGCCGGGCTCGAAGAGGTAGCCGTTCTCGCCGTCGTGCACGAGGTGCGGCAGAGCGACGGCATCCGCCGCGACGATCGGCAGCGCCGAGGCCATGGCCTCCATCGTGGCGATGGACTGCAGCTCGGCGATCGAGGCGATCGTGAACACCGAGGCGCGTGAGAGCAGCGCCCGGAGTTCCTCGTCGGTCGTGCGTCCGTGGAAGGTCACGCGGTCGGCGAGGCCCAGCTGGTTCGTGAGGTTCTCGAGGTTCTTGCGCTGGTCGCCGCCACCGACGATGTCGAAGGTCGCGTCGAGCGCAGGATCGAGCTTCGTCATGGCCTCGAGGATGACCTCGACCTGCTTCTCGGCGGTCAGGCGGCCGACGAAGATGATGCGGTTCTTGTCGCGCGGAGCGATCACCGGCGTGTACTGGGTGCGGTCGATGCCGCAGCTGACCGGGATGACACCTTTGACCTCGACGGTGCGCTCGAGGAAGTCGGCGGCACGGCGGGTGGGGGTCGTGATCGCGCGGGTCAGGGCGAACGTGCGCTTCGCGTCGCCCCACGCCCACCGCAGCACGAGGTCGTCGACGAACTTCGGCATCGTCGTGTGATCGAGGATGTTCTCGGCCATCACGTGGTTCGTGGCGATCACCGGGATGCCCCGCTCGTGCGCGATGCGCGAGAGACCGCGACCGATGACGATGTGCGACTGGATGTGCACGACGTCGGGCTGCACGTCGTCGAGGATTCTGCGGGCGTAGTGCTTCACGCGCCACGGCCACACGAAGCGCAGCCAGTCATGGGGCGCCCACCGCACCGACGGGAGTCGATGCATCGTCATCGGCTCGCCCTCGATCACCTCGGTGCGCGCAGGGGTGCGCCGGTACACGAGGTTCGGGGCGACCACGTGCACGTCGTGGCCGCGCTGCACGAGCCCCGCAGCGAGACGCTCGGCGAAGCGGGCGGCGCCGTTGATGTCGGGGGAGAACGTGTCGCACCCGATCAGGATGCGCAGCGGACGCGACCCGGTCTCGGGAGCACTCGTCGAATCGGAGGGAGAGGAAGACATTCTGCCTTACGGTACGGCGGCCAGGGAGCCCGGTCGGGCGCTGGCCACTCTACCGGAGGGGCCTGATCGAGCAGCCGAGGCATACCGCCATCCCCCAGCCTCACCCTCTAGCGTGGAGGCCATGCGACTGACTGCCGACGCCGACCCCCGACAGTGGATCCCCGTCACCGACTCGCTCGGGTGGAAGGGGCGACGGCATCGCAAGGCGGCGATCCGGATGCTGCTGGGTCAGGTGAACTCGGCGATGGGCGCGACGGAGCGCCCGGGTTCGAAGCTGGGAGCGTGGGCCATGAGCCAGGCGACTCCGATGCTGATGCGCCGTGCCGACGGCCGCGTGCTGGTCTGGACGTGGAAGGCAGAACCCGAGCTCGTGGTGGCGATGGCCACCGTGCAGGCGCTGACCCCCGAAGTGCGCATCGCGCGGGCCTCGATGCCGATGGACTACGACGACACCCAGTCTTTCTCGAGCCGCTGGCTGGGCTCGGGCGAGAAGCTCGTGGTCGCGATGCCGCCGACGCCCGCCTCCCCGCCCTTCGTCACCTACACGTGGGACACCGGCACCCATCTCGTGACCCTCACGGCGGTGTGCAGCGACAAGGAGCGCTTCGGCACTCTCGACGGCGCGCTCGACGAGCTGGCCCGCAGCATCCGCGTCGCCGACGAACTCTCCGGCGGCGAATCGCCCGAGGTGCTGCGACTCGACCCGGCCTGACCGTCGCCCTCGCACCTTCGGACTGCGTGAGCACACTCGGCGCACGCCGGCCTCAGATCCGGCCCTGCGCACCCCGCACCTTCTCGCTTTCCGGGAGACTGCGTTTCGAAAGACTGCGTTTCGCAAGACTGCGTTTCGCAAGACTGCGTTTCCGGAGGCTGAGCTTCGGTGTGCGCCACCGTCGTTCGGGATCCCACCAGCTGGGCCCGCGGACCTGCGGGACACCGCCTTCCATCCGGATCTCCCATCCGGAGGCGCCGAGGGATCGGTGGTGCCACCAGCACAACGGCACGCCGTTGTCCGTATGCGTCGGACCACCTCTGGCATGTTCCGTGACGTGGTGGATCTCGCACCAGGATGCCGGGACGTGGCAGCCGGGGATCAGGCACTCCTTGTCGCGGGCGACGATCGCCCGCCGCTGATGCACAGTGAACACCCGATCGGTGGTCGTGATGCCGATGATCCGCCCCTCATCGAACAGGACCCGTTGGATCGTCCCGACACAGCCGACGTGCGCGGCGACCGAGACGGGCACATGCGCACCGGACCCGGGGATCGTCGCCCACCCTCCTGCGCCACCGCTTCTGCTCGTCGATCCGAACCCGGCTCCGGCGGCTCCGGCGGCACCGGCGGAATGGGCGGTGAGGTCTGTCGCGTCGACGTTCACCACGAGCACGGGTGCGGATCCGCCGAGCGTGGGCATCTCGTTGTGACGAGCAGCGATCGCGAAGATCATGGCGAGGGCATCGTGCCGCTTCTGCGCCGCAGTGCGGTCATCGAGTACGCACCGCGGATCCGAGTTGAACGCATCAGCGCCCTCCCCATCCCCATCCGCATCCGCATCCCCATCCGCATCGTCGGACGCGGGGCCACCGTCACTCGGGGCGAAGTGCACCCCGGGCATGGGCGCCCCCTCGCCCTTGGGGTTGAGGATCGCATCCAGGATCAACTGGAACTGCGCCGCGACCTCCGGGGTCAGGTATCCCCGGATCGCGTGCACGCCGTCCTTCAGCCGGCCGATCGTGACGCCCCGACGACGCTGCGCCTCCTCATCCTTCGGCTCCTCACCATCCGGATCGAACATCGACGCGAGATCCTCCGCGAGAGCCGTCAGGTCCTGCGCCGTCGGCGCAGGACCCGCCGCACCCTCGCCACCATCCGAATCGGGTTCGCCATCCGCATCCGAGGCGTCCTCGGCGCCCACGTCGAGGCCGTGGCCTCGCGCACACCCCGCCAACGCGACATCCGCCGCCAACCGCTGCTCGACCGTGAGCCGATCCCACACCTTCTCGATCGGCCCCGTCGCCGCCAGGAACCCCGCGACCCCGACCACCCCGTCCAGCAGCGCCAGCCGCATCTCCGACCACCGCGCCGGCATCCGCTCCCCCGCCAGACTCAGAGGTCTCCGCACCAGATCGACGACCCTGTCGACCCTGCTCGCGCCACGCACATCCACGCGCACGGTGCGCTGCAACAACTCGCGCAGCCCCCGACACCCCGCCGAATGCGGAAAGTCAACTGCGTCGCCGGTCGCGACCGTCTCGACGATGACCGCCTCGGCACGTCGGAACGCCGCCCCCGCACCCTGCAGCACCGTGACTCGCTCCGCATCCGACAACGCCGCCAGCCCGTCGTCGGACAGCACCGCATCGAGGTCGGCGATGACCCGATCCAGAAGCTCTGCGGCGCTGTTCATACCCCTGAGTCAACACGCAGCCACCGACATTGACGGCCTGAATTCGCGCCCGATTAGCCCTGTTCAAAGGCATATTCTGATCTCCCAGTACAGCGCGCCGAAGAAGCCGGACGGCGACCGCGAGCAGCACGAGGACACGACGAGAAAGGTCGAGACGACAGGGGTCAAGGACGAGAGCGGAGGAGGAGCGCGAAACTAGTGAACATAGGTAACAATGTAGTACCATCACGACTATGGAGCCGCTCTTCGTCGACCGTCTGCTGCAGATCACCGATCTCTTCCAGCGAGACATGGCCCGCGCCTTCGACGGCACCGGACTCACAACGGCCCGGGTGCACCTGCTCTGGGTCTTGCAGCACGCAGGACCGTCGACCCAGCAGTCCCTGGCCCAGCTCTGCGAGGTCAGTCCTCGCAACATCACCGGGCTCGTCGACGCGCTCGAGAAGTCGGGGCACGTCCGCCGGTCCCCGCACCCGACCGACCGACGCGCGGTTCTGGTCGAGCTGACATCCACGGCCGTCGAGACGATGACGCGGATGCAGGAGGAGCACGAACACCTCAATGCGACGCTGCTGAGCGCGATCGATCCGGCAGACCGCCCCGCCGTCGAGCGCGGCCTGTCAGCCGTCGTCGCGCATCTGCAGAGCCTCGTCGAGGCGGCCGCGACCACCGCGCCCGAGGAGGCGCGATGACCGAGCAACTGCGGGCGGTCGCTCCCCGGCCGACCCGCCTCGCCCGCATCCTCAACGTCCTGCACCGGGCCTGGATCGCCGAACTGCGCGTCTACTCGAGCATCGCCCGCGCGATCGCCCGTCGCCCCGCGGTGCCGCGGGGCGGCACGGGCATCGGCTACCACCGCCCGGTGCTCACTGTGCTGTTCATCTTCATCGGACTCTCGGCGGTCGAGATCCCGATCCTCGACCTCATCGTCCACCAATGGCCGGCCGTGCGCATCACGCTGTTGATCCTCGGCATCTGGGGAGTCACCTGGATGGTGGGTCTGCTCTGCGCGATGCTCATGCGCCCGCACACCGTGGGCCCCGACGGCATCCGCGTCCGCAGCGGGCTCGAGCTCGATGTGCCGATCGGCTGGGCCGACATCGCGTCGGTCGCGATCAGCCGTCGCGTCGATGAGCCCAAGCAGCCACGCATCGCCGGGTCGGAGTATGCCGAGCGGATGCAGGACGAGACGAACATCGAGGTCGAGCTCGAGCGCCGGGTAGAGATCAGGCTGCCCGGCCTCGCACCGAAGGGCGGAACGCATCGGGTCGACCGCATCCGGCTCTGGGCCGACGACCCTCGTGCCTTCCTCGACGCCGCTCGGCCGTTCCTCATGGACACCGGGTGAGCATCAGCCTCGCGCGTCCGGACTCGTCGGTGCGTCTCGTCGACGAACGGGCGACCTGACCGGTCAGTCGAGCCCGCGCTCCTCGAGCCATCTCTTCGCGACGAGCACCGGTGCGCGCATCAACCAGGCATCCGCGATGATCTCGGCGAGCCGGTCGCGCTCGACCGCCTCGAGCTGCACGAGCAGTCCCGGATATCCGTCGAAGTGCGGGATGGAGAAGAGGCCTGTGGGCTCGGCGGCGAGCAGGGTCGCCTTCTCTTCGAGACTCGCCACGCGCACCCCGATGACCGGACCGTCAGGCCATTCGAGACCGAGGTCGGCGAGCTGGCGCAGATCGACCTTGCTGGGCCCGCGAACCCACGCGATCTGACCGTTGGGCAGACGCCACGACGGTTCCCCGGTGTGACCGCCGACCTGTTCGGTCACACCGGGGAGACCGAGAGCGATCTCGCGGACGTCGTCGATGGTGGCCATCCGCCCATAGTCCTCCCCGCGCGGCGATCGCCGCAACGGCGGAGTTCAGCAGGCATCCGACCGGATCGCGTCCGCGTGCCCCTCAGCGCACGATGCGCAGCGTCCGCACCTCGAACGGCCGCAGACGCAGCTCCCCGCCCACGCGAGCGTCGTCGAGAGCATCCTCGATGAGCGACACCTCACGGATCTCCGAGTGCGCGAAGTCGACGGCGAGCGACCCGACCGCACGGCGTCCGAGCGCCTCGTAGAGACGCACGATCACGTCGCCAGAGCCGTCGTCGGCCAGCTTCACCCCTGAGACGACGATGCCCTCACCGTCGACCGACACCAGCGGTGCGACTTCGCGCCCGCCGCGCACGACCGTGGCCGGGCTGTTGAGTCGGATGCCCTCAGCCGTCGCGATCGCGGCATCCGCTCCGACCACGAAGCCGATCTCGATCTGGTGGTGGCCGTGGTCCGTGTCGGGGTCGGGGAACCGAGGCGCCCGCAGCAGCGACAGTCGCACGGTGGTGGCGACCGCGTCGTCCGACACCTCGCGCGTCGTGTCGTAGCCGTAGATCGAGTCGTTCACGAGGGCGACGCCGAAGTCCTGCTCGCGCACCAGCACGAAGCGGTGCATCGAGGTCTCGAACTTCGCCGCCTCCCAGCTGGTGTTCGTGTGCGTCACGCGCGCCTGGTAGCCGAACTGCGTCTCGGCTTCGGTGTGCGTCGCCTGGATGTCGAGCGGGAACGCGAGCTTGAGCAGCTTCTCGGTCTCGTGCCAGTCGATGTCGTTGCGCAGTGCGACCGTGCGGGTACCGGGAGCGAGAAGGATCGTCTGCACGATCGTCGACGCCGAGAACGCCCGGGTCACGACGACGGTCGCGACCCCGTCGACGACGGATGCCGAGATCGACTCGACCGCGGTCAGGTCGTCGACGCTGTTGCGGTAGTACTTGTCGATGTCCCACGCGTCCCACATGTTCGGGAAGTCCTGGTGCAGCTGGAACAGGTTCGCCGCGCGTCCCTCAGCCACCGCCTCGCGACCCGACGCCTTGTCGACCGCCGAGACGATGAGACCATCGGCCGAGATCAGCACGGAGACGAGCTCGTTCTCGAGTCGCCACCCGCCGTCTTCTCCCGAGAGCAGGACGGATGCCGGCGCGGGCGCCTCGACGAAACCGGCTCCGAGCGCGCGCCCCTCGCCGGTCGAGTGCGGCACGAACAGCAGCTCGCGGTCGCCGTCGCCGACGAGCGATCGCCGGGCGGCATCCGCGAGATCCCGCGCATCCGACAGCACACCGGAGAGCACCTCGACGGCCTCACGGTGCACCCAGGCGATCGACGTGCCGGGCAGGATGTCGTGGAACTCGTGCAGCAGCACGATCTGCCACAGCCGGTCGAACTCGGCCTGCGGGTATGCGGCGCCTGTGCGCACGGCATCCGTCGCGGCCCACAGCTCGGCCTCGACCAGCGCGTGCTCGGCCCAGCGGTGCAGCGCCTTCGTGGCGTGCTGGCTGGTGAGGGTTCCGCGGTGCAGCTCGAGGTAGAGCTCGCCGACCCACACCGCCGGGTTCGGGATCTCGGCGCGAGCGGCGTCGAAGAAGGTGTCGGGATGCTCCCACACGACCTGCGCGCTGCCTTCGAGGTTCTCGAGGCGCTTCGCCTTGCCTGTCATCTCGCGCGTCGTGCCGCCGCCGCCGTCACCCCAGCCGACCGGGGCGATCGACCGCGAGCTCACGCGGTTCTCCTTGAACTGACGCGAGGCCTTGGCGACCTCCATGCCGCTGAGCTGCGAGTTGTAGGTGTCCATCGACGGGAAGTGCGTGAACACCTGCGAACCGTCGATGCCCTCCCAGAGGAAGCTGTGGTGAGGGAACACGTTCTGCTGGTTCCACGAGATCTTCTGCGTGAAGAACCACTCGAACCCCGCCCGGCGCATGAGCTGCGGCAGTGCCGGCGAGTAGCCGAAGCTGTCGGGCAGCCACACGCCCTTCGAGCGGATGCCGAACTCGCGCTCGAAGAAGCGCTGACCGTACGAGAACTGGCGGACGAGAGACTCCCCGGTGGGCATCACGGTGTCGGATTCGACCCACATGCCGCCCAGCGGCAGGAAGCGCCCCTGCGCCACGGCGGCCTTCACCCGCGCGTAGACCTCGGGGCGATGCTCCTTGATCCAGGCGTACTGCTGGGCGCTCGACATTCCGTAGAGGAAGTCGGGCTGCTCGTCGATGAGCGTGGTCATCGACGAGGTGGTGCGGGCGACCTTGCGGATCGTCTCGCGCACCGGCCACAGCCACGCCGAGTCGATGTGTGCGTGCCCGACCGCCGAGATGCGGTGGGCGCTCGCTTCGGCCGGGGCAGAGAGCGCATCGGCCAGCTGCGCACGAGCAGCCGCCGCGGTCTCGGCGATGCGCTGCAGGTCGAGCACGTCGAGGGCGTCGTCCATCGCCTGCAGGATGCGCATGCGGCGCGGCGACGTCGCCGGCAGTTCCGCCTGCAGCTCGAACAGAACCTCGAGGTCGAGGGACAGCTCGAACACCTCCTGCTCGAAGACGGCCAGATCGATGCGGCGGGTGCGGTACAGAGGCTCGCGCGACGAGGTGCGGATGTCGCCCTCCTGCGTCGGCAGGAAGGGGTGATAGTCGAGCAGCACCGGGTTGGCCGCTGCTTCGAGATAGAGCTCGACGGGCTCGTCG
The DNA here is from genome assembly GCF_031988965.1 of Microbacterium sp. Lineage (GTDB taxonomy): Bacteria > Actinomycetota > Actinomycetes > Actinomycetales > Microbacteriaceae > Microbacterium. Next base: position 5,878 of record NZ_DALZXX010000055.1, on the reverse strand, counting down.
CCCTCGGCGGTCTCGACGATCGGCAGCCACTGGTTGCGTGGGTTGATGCTCTTCACCGGCGTGCCGTCGGCCCGGTAGGCCAGCGCCTCGCACTGGAAGCCGGGCATGTTGATGTCGAAGCCGAGATCGATGACGGCCTCGACGCGGCGACCCGCCCACTCGGCGGGAACGCGACCCGTCAGCTTGAACCACGTCGTCGACCAGGCCGGACCCCACATGCTCGGCACCGTCGTCTCGGAGAACTCGAGCGCCAGCCCGTCCGCGGGGCTGATCGGCTCCCCCGGAATCTCATCGACCTCCACCGTGAGCGGCACGGAGGCCGAGTGGATGGCCGGGCGGATGCGCTCGTCGAGCACGCGCGTGACGCGTCCGACGGTGAGCGAGGTGTCGTCATGCATGGGTGCGGTTCTCCGGGCTCGACGGTGAGGGGGACGTGATTCGCGCCCCGGGGAAGGGCGGATGCCGACCATGCTATCTGATTTACTAAAGCGATCTAGTATCGATCTTCTCGGGGCGTCATCCGGCTTCCAAGCGGCTAAACCGATCAAGTAGGGTGAGGGCCATGACAACCGGCAAACGCGTGACGATCGCGGACATCGCGCGCATGGCCGGAGTCTCCCCGGGCGCTGTGTCCTTCGCGCTGAACGGTCGCCCCGGCGTCAGCGACGAGACGCGGCAGCGGATCCTCTCGATCGTCGAGGAGAACGGCTGGCAGCCGAGCTCGGCCGCGAGGGCTCTCGTCGGCGCGCGGGCCAACACCGTCGGCTTCGCGCTCGCCCGCCCCGCCCGCTCGCTCGGATCCGAGGCGTTCTTCACCGACCTCATCGCCGGGATCGAGTCCCGGCTCTCCGAGAGCAAGGTCAGCCTCCAGCTGCGCCTGGTGTCCGACATCGCCGAAGAGATGGAGGTGCATCGGCAGTGGCGGTCGTCGAACCAGGTCGACGGCATCATCCTCATCGACCCCCGCGATGACGACCCCCGCAGCGACCGCATCGCCGCACTCGACGCCCGCGCCGTCATGATCGGCTCCAAGCCGTCGCCGGTGGGCGCGGTCCCGAGCGTCTGGATCGCCGATGACGAGGTGGCCGAGACGCTCTTCTCGTACCTCGCCGCCCTCGGCCACACGCGCATCGCCTACGTCGCGGGCCCTGCCGAGCTCGAGCACACACGGTTGCGCGCCGAGGTGCTGCGCGGCATGGCATCGGACGGCATCAGCGGCGAGGTGATCTCGACCGACTTCTCCCCCGCTCGGGCGTCGTCGGTGACGAGGGCTCAGCTGTCCGGGCGCCTCCACCCGACGGCGATCGTCTACGACAACGACGTGATGGCCGTGGCGGGGCTGCGGGTGGCGCAGGAGATGGGCCGGTCAGTGCCGCGCGACGTGTCGATCGCCTCGTTCGACGACTCGGTCATCGCGGGCCTGATCAACCCGTCGATCACCGCGATGACCCGCGACACCTTCGAACTGGGCGAGCAGGCGGCGACGCTGCTGCTGCAGCAGATCCTCGCCGGTGCGAACCTGCCGAGCGCCCAGGGACCGACGCCGACACTCACCGCGCGCGAGAGCACGGCTCCGCCGATCTCCGCGTCCTGATGCAGGTCTCAGCCCTCGACGCGGGGCTCAGCCCCGCCTCAGGGCTCAGCCCCCGCCTCAGCCCCCGACGACGGTGTTGACGGAGCCGTAGGGGTCGACGGCACTCTCCGCGAGATCGGGACGGATCAGCCGACGGATGCCGCGCGCGGCGAGCGCCGTGTCATCGCGAGCCGTCAGCGAGGTCACGAATGCGGGATCGAGGCCGTCGGCGCACGCATCCACCCAGGCCTGGAAGACCGCACCACCGGGACTGAGCGCGGCGCGACTCACCGGCACCTCGCGCTCGTCGACCTCGATCACGATCGCCGTGTCGCGCACGGGTGCAGCGGCGCGGGATCGCAGCTCGGGGATCAACTCGGCGAATCGACGCCCGATGGGCTTGGCTGCGCCGCCCTGATCGATCAGGCCCAGCGAGTACTCCAGCTCGGGAAAGTCACCCAGCTCCCGGCTCACATCGTGCGAGCACCACCACGTCACACCCCAGAGGTTCTCGGTACGGAGAGCAGATCGCAGAGTCGCCTCGAGGAAGCCGGGCATCTCGCTCTCGTCGAGGCAGTTCGACGGCGCACCGACCTCCTGCAGCCACACCGGTCGGTCGGCTTCGACGGCGAAGGCCCGCGAGAGCTCGATGAGGTATTCGGCGTGGCGGTCGGAGGCGACCGAACGGCCGCCGTAGCGCTGGGCGGTGCCGTTGAAGATCCAGGAGTGGATCGTGGTCATCGCGCCCAGTCGCGAGGCGTGCGCGGGAGTGAAGCCGTGGCCGTCCATGTACCAGACCGCGTCGTACTCGCTGTGCACGTGCGGCAGGCCTGGCGCCGCGCTCTCGGCCGCCGAGAGCAGCGACTCGATCCAGCTGCCGGCCTCCTCGGTCGTGACGGGCCAGGGAGACGGGTGGGTGTGCGCCGAGAACTGATTCGTCTCATTGCCGAGGGTCAGCCCGAGGAAGTTCTCCGCGTCGCCGAGCGCACCCGCAAGTCTCGTCACGAGCTCGACCTGTCCGCTGAGGGCCTTCGGGTCGGTGAACATGTTGCGGTCGTGCCAGGTGTAGAGCCACGAGGGCACGAAATCGAAACTCGACAGGTGCCCCTGGATCACATCGACGCTCACATCGAGCCCGAACTCGGCTCCGATGTCGACCATGGTGCGGACGTCGTCGATCGCCTTCGCGCGGATCAGCGTGCGGTTCGGCTGCAGCACGGTCCACAGCGGGAACACCCGGACGTGATCGAGGCCCAGATCGGCGAGGGCCGCGAAATCACGCCGCACGTCATCCGGCGTGAAGTCGAGCCAGGAGTGCATCCAGTCCTTCGACGGCGTGTAGTTCGCCCCGAATCTCAGGTGATCATCGAGAGCGCGGCGCTGCGTCATGTGTCCGGACCTTTCCGACGGGCCCTCCGGCGAGGGCGGATCGCATCACTATAACGCTTGAGCACCGACGGGCCTACCGGGATTTCGCCATTCGTAGCGCGGACACGCACAGCGGCCTTGACAGTCGGAGGATCGGATGGTTTCATCTGCTAAAGCGTTGTAGTCCGCCGAGCGGACACCGCCAATCGCCCGCCTCGAGGAAGAAGCACGATGAAAGTTCCCGCACGCATTGTCGCTCTGGCAACATTCACGATCGGCGCCATGGCGCTCGCCGGTTGCACCGGAGGGGGCACCACATCCGGTGCCGCCGGACCGATCGACACGTCGGGAGAGCTGAGTGGAACCATCCAGTTCCAGACGTGGTCGCTGAAGAACGAGAAGTTCACGCCGTACTTCGAAGACCTCATCGACGCGTTCGAGAAGGAGCACCCCGACGTCACGGTCGAATGGCTCGACCAGCCGGGCGACGGCTACCAGGAGAAGATCCTGAGCCAGGCGAACGCCGACACCCTCCCCGACGTGCTGAACCTGCCGCCGGACATCGCGTATCCCCTCGTCGCCGCCGGAAAGCTCGTCGACGTGGAGACGGCCGACCCCGAGCTGAAGTCGGCCTACAACGCGGGCGCCTGGGATGCTTACAGCCAGTACCCGGGCGTCGAGGGCACCTATGGCCTGCCCTGGTACCTCTCGAGCGACGCCTCGTGGTGGAACCTCGCGCAGCTCGCTCCCTACGGCGTGACCCAGGACACGCTCCCCACGACGGTCGACGAGCTGCTCACGCTCGCGAAGGACGTGGCCACCGAATCCGGAGGCAAGGTCCAGCTGCTGTCGTCGATCCCCGCGCTCGACACCTTCACCTCGGCGGGCATGGAGGTCATCAACGACGAGGGTGAGTTCGACTTCAACACCGACGAGGCCGCGGCGATCATCGACAAGTACGCCGACGCCTACGCGGCTGGGGCGATGCCCGCCGAGGCCCTGACCGGCGACTACGGCGGAAACGCCGAGGCGTACATCCAGGAGAAGGTCGCCTTCACGACCGGCGGCACCGGCTTCACGACCGACCTCGCCAAGGATGCACCCGCATTGCTGGAGACCACCGTCGCCACGCAGCGGCTCGGCATCCCGCCGCTCTATGTGCAGGGACTCAACATCTCGGCCGACTCCGACAACAAGGAGGCCGCCCTCGCCTTCGCCGAGTTCGCCACGAACGAGCAGAATCAGGTCGCGTTCTCGTCGCTCGCGGTCGGCACGGCGCCCGGCACCTCGGCGGGCGGCGACACCGTGGTCGAGAACATCTCGTCGTCGATCACCGATGAGAAGCAGCTCACCGCGATCGACACCGTGTTCACCGCGATGGAGGACGCCAAGGCCATCCCGTTCCAGTGGACGTCCGACATGGCGACGTACATGACCCAGCAGATCGCTCTCGCCGTGAACGGCGAGGCCGACGCCAAGGCTCAGCTCGACAAGATCGTCGAGTACGCCAACGCCAACCGCGTGGACCAGTGAGCATGAGCGCGAACACCAGCATCCGCAGCCGGACGAAGACCATCACGTCGCACCGGTGGTTCACACCCTGGCTGCTTCTCGGCCCCGCCGTCATCTGGGTGCTGGTGTTCGCGCTCTGGCCGTTCCTGAACACCGTCTTCCTGAGCTTCACCGACGCACGCCCTCTGCGCACCCCCGGATTCGTCGGCGGGGCGAACTACGAGCGGATGCTCGGCGACGAGATGTTCTGGAACGCCCTGACCACCTGCATCCTCTATGTGGTGGTCTGCGTGCCGCTGCTCACGATCCTCCCGCTGCTGCTGGCACTGCTCGTGCAGAAGAAGCTGCCGGGCATCGCGTTCTTCCGCACCACGTTCTACTTCCCTGTCATCGCCTCGGTCGTCGTGGTCGCCCTCATCTGGACCTGGCTGTTCGACAGCCGCGGCATCATCAACCAGACCCTCGAGTTCCTCGGGGTCATCGACGCGCCCCTGGCCTTCCTCGTCGACCGCTGGCTGCTGCTGGGCTGCGCGATCCTGCTGACGGTGTGGAAGGGGCTCGGCTACTACATGGTCGTGTACCTCGCCGCCCTCGGGAACGTCGGCAAGGAGCTGCATGAGGCGGCCATGCTCGATGGAGCGGGCTCCTTCCGCCGCTTCCTGTCGGTGACGATCCCCTCGGTGCGCGGCGCGATGCTGCTCATCGCGGTTCTCATCGCCGTCTCGGCGATGAGAGTCTTCGCCGAGCTCGACGTGCTCTCCAAGGGCACGGGCGGTCCGGGCGGCTACGACATGTCGCTGGTCATGCTGATCCGTCAGGTCGGCTCCGGCCTCAACGGCAACATCGGCTACGCCTCGGCGATCAGCGTCGCCCTGTTCCTCCTCACACTCGTCCCCCTGGCCGCGATCGCATTCATGAATCGCGAGAAGAAGGCGAAGGTCTCCGCATGAGCACTCTCACCCCGCCCCGGGTCGATGACGAGATCCAGTCCGAGCGGCGATCGGATCGCACTGCTCGCGAGCGCATCTTCCGCCGCCGCGGCTCGGGCGACTTCAGCAAGCCGACCCTGGGCGGGCTGATCGGTCGCTACGCGCTCCTGCTGCTCGTGCTGGTGCTCGTGATCGGGCCGTTCGTCTGGCAGCTCTCGACCTCGTTCAAGGGGCCACAGGAGAACATCTACTCGTTCCCCCCGGACCTCATCCCGCGAGAGCCGACGCTGCAGAACTACGCCACCGTCGCCGATGTCGTCCCGGTCTACCTCTACGCCTGGCACTCGCTGCTCGTCTCGGTGGGCACGGTCGTGAGCAACGTGGTGCTGGCGACCTTCGCCGGCTACGCGCTCGGATGCATGCGGTTCCGCGGCAAGTGGATCGTCATGGCGATCCTGCTCTCTACCCTGCTGTTCCCCGGCGAGGTGACTGTGAC
>NZ_DALZXX010000054.1:12247-17166 GCF_031988965.1 Microbacterium sp. | reverse complement strand
CCCAGGCTGCGGCGCAGAACGACGCGACCTCGACCAGTGCGGCGGACTCGTCGGCCTCGGCCGACGCCGATCCGAACGCCTCTGCGGCAGCTGCTGCCAACGCCTCGGCGTCGGCGACGGCCTCCGCGACGGCGGCAGCTGATGCGTCGGCGGAAGCCGCGGCTGAGGCATCGTCCTCCGCGACGGCTGAGGCTTCCGCATCCGCGGACGCCGGGGCCGACCTGGAGCAGCAGCTGGGCATCCGCGTCGTGGTTCCGGTCCTCGAGCGCGGTGAGAAGCAGACCGCGATCGGCACCGGCTTCCGGCCCGGCGAGGGGGTCACCGGTGTGATGACCTCCGACCCGCTCGCTCTTGGCACCCAGGTGGCGAACGCGCAGGGCACGGTCACCTTCACCTGGACGATCCCGGCCGACTACGACCTCGGAACGCACACCGTGACGCTCACCGGACCCACGTCCGGCAGCATCGCGACGACGTTCAAGGTGGTCGCGACGGGCCTCGCCACCACGGGTGGAGAGGTGCAGGGCGGATGGATCGCACTCGCGGCGCTGCTGCTGATGTTCGGTCTGGGGGCGATGCGGGTCGCGCGCACCCGACGTCCTCTCGTCGACACCGAGTGAGCACCGAGTAGGAAACGCTGAGAGGTCGGGGCCGTCAATGCGGCGGTCCCGACCTTCAGTGATGAGAAGGTATGGGAATGAGCACGATGACCGAGGCGTCACCGGACGCACAGGACGAGAATCCCCCCGCGGCAGCCCCACCGCGGACCCGCCCCACGTGGTGGGTCAAGCTCATCGCCTTCGCGGCCTGCCTGCTGACGCTGTGGCACATCGGGGCATCCTTCCTGTGGATCGCGCCGTACTCCGCGCTGCGCGAGATCCCCACGCAGCAGGTGCTCGCCGGCTACATGCTGCCGATGTTCGGTCAGTCGTGGAGCGTGTTCGCGCCTGAGCCCATCAATGGCGACTACCACTTCAACGTCCGCGCGGTGATCGAGAAGGACGGCGAGGAGGTCGAGACCGGATGGGTCAGCGCGACCGACGTCGAGCTCTCGATGATCCGCTACAACCTCTTCCCCCCACGCGCCGGCATCCAGTCGAGCGAGGTCGCGAGCGGACAGATGGGCGCCTTCAACAAGCTGAACGACCAGCAGCAGGCGGTCGTGGCGCTCGACTTCACCGAGGACGGGTGGGAGGACTGGATGGTCCGCTCCTTCGACGAGCTCGAGGGCGAGAACCCGTCGACCGAGGCGTACATGGCCGAGGAGCACCTCTCCACCGCGTATGCGACGCAGGTCGCCTACGCGATCTGGGGAGCGGATGCCGTGATCAAGGTGCAGTACCGCGTCAGCCGACAGAACGTGGTGCCCTACGCGGAACGGAACGACCCCGGCGCGCAGCGCCCGGATCCGACCTTCTCGACGACGGGATGGCGTTCCCCTATAGAAGAGGAAGGGCAGAGTCGCGAGAACTTCGCGAACACCTTCCGCAGCCAGTTCGAGAGGATCCAGCCGTGAGCGCGCCGGTGAAGACCGCGGCGAAGAGTGCGGCGAAGAACACGGCGAAGGACACGGCACCGGGCGAGACCGCCGCTCCGACGTCGCGACCCGCCCCGTCGGCACCGCCCGCATCGCTGCCCGCCCGCGTCCTCACCTTCGTGTCGTCGATGATCGGCGGACTCTGGGCCATGGTGATCTCCGCGATCGACAGGATCTCGGCGTTCATCGGCGACTGGCTCTTCAACGGCAAGAAAGCCCTGTACGGCCTCGCCGTCACCCGCATCCTGTTCGGAGTCACCGCGATCGGACTGCTTGCGTCGAACTTCGCGACTCGTCTGTACACGTTCGGTTCCGGCTCGGCGTGGAACGGCGAGATGGCCGAGCCCGTCAGCGACTTCCCGAAGATCTGGCTCTTCAGCGCCTTCCATGCGGCGATGGGCAACGATGTCCTCTACACCGCCCTCTATCTGCTGCTGGGCGTGCTCGCAGTGCTGTTCGTGCTCGGCTGGCGATTCCGCATCGTGCTCCCGGTCTTCTTCTGCCTGTGGGTCGGCTTCATCGAGGCCAACGACATGGTCGGCGACCAGGGTGACAACATGTTCCGCATCGCGTTGCTGCTGCTGCTCTTCGCCGATCCCGCGGCGCGGTGGTCGCTCGATGCGAAGCGGCGGGCCAAGAGCGGCGAGTGGTTCCCGCCGACGAGTCAGCCCGCACTGCTGGGCACCATGTTCCACAACCTCGCCCTCGTCGCCCTCACCGCGCAGGTGTGCTTCGTGTATGCCTCGGGTGCCCTGTACAAGGCGGGTGGTGAGCCCTGGAAAGAGGGATACGCCGTCTACAACCCGCTGCAGACGGCTCGCTTCGGCACCTGGCCGGTGCTCAGCGATCTGGTCACCGCGTGGGGCCCGATGGTCGTGGTCGCGAGCTGGGGGTCGATCATCCTCCAGGTCGCGTTCCCGCTCATGCTGCTGACGCGGCCCACCCGGCTGCTCGGTCTGCTCGGCATCCTCTCGTTCCACATCGGCATCGCCGTGCTGATGGGCCTGCCCTGGTTCTCGCTCACCATGATCGCGATCGACTCGATCTTCATCCGCGATCGCACGTGGTCGAGGCTGAGCGCGGGCACGGTGCGGCGATGGAATGCCGCGAAGAATCCGACGGCGAGTGCCGCACCGCCGGGGACTGTGGCCTGACGACAATCGGATACGGCGACGCCGCCCCAAGCGGTTAGAGGATGCCCACAGGCGAGTTCCTTCTCGGTTGTGGCAGATCTACCATGACAGCATCCCTACTTCTCTTTGAGAGGAATGCACATGGTCGACGCCGCCGTCCGTCCGAAGTCGAGTCCCGCTCACGGTTCTCCCCACGCCACCGATGCCGCACTGCAGGTCGATGTCGCTCGGATCACCGATCTGCTGCTGGGCACCTGGGGCGACACCCGTCGTGAAGCACGCGAACTCATCAAGGACTCCGCATTCTGGCGAGACGATGCGCTCGGCAAAGACGAGCATCGCGAGCGGGTGCTGAGTCAGCTGCATCTGCTCGTCGAGAACAAGGCCGTGCATCGCGCGTTCCCGAAGTCGCTCGGCGGCGAGGAGAACAACGGCGCGAACATCGCCGGGTTCGAGGAGCTCGTCGTCGCCGACCCCAGCCTCCAGATCAAGTCGGGCGTGCAGTGGGGGCTCTTCGGCTCGGCGATCCTGCAGCTGGGCACGGCCGAGCACCACGAGAAGTGGCTGCCCGGCGTCATGGACCTCTCGATCCCCGGCGCGTTCGCGATGACCGAGATCGGGCACGGATCCGACGTCGCCGCTGTGGGGACCACGGCGACCTACGATCCCGAGACCGAGGAGTTCGTGGTCCACACGCCGTTCCGCGGCGCGACCAAGGAGTACCTCGGCAACGCGGCGCTGCACGGTGTCGCGGCGACGGTGTTCGCCCAGCTGATCACGAACGGCGTCAACCACGGCGTGCACTGCTTCTACGTGCCGCTGCGCGGCGACGACGGCGTCGACCTGCCCGGTATCGGCCGCGAGGACGACGGTCTGAAGGGCGGACTCAACGGCATCGACAACGGTCGTCTGTCGTTCGACCACGTGCGCATCCCGCGCACCAACCTGCTGAACCGCTACGGCGACGTCGCCGCCGACGGCGCGTACTCGAGCGCGATCGACAGCCCCGGTCGTCGGTTCTTCACGATGCTCGGCACCCTCGTGCAGGGCCGCGTCTCGCTCGACGGAGCCGCCTCATGGGCATCCGCCCTCGGCCTGAAGATCGCGATCACCTACGCGACGCAGCGCAGGCAGTTCGACGGCGCCGACGGGCAGGAGGTCGTGCTCATGGACTACGGCAAGCACCAGCGCCGCCTGTTGCCGCGTCTCGCGACGACCTATGCGCAGATCTTCGCGCACGACGAGTTCCTGCAGAAGTTCGACGGCGTCTTCTCCGGTCGCATCGACACGCCCGCCGACCGCGAGGATCTCGAGACCCTGGCCGCGGCGCTCAAGCCGCTGTCGACCTGGCACGCCCTCGACACGCTGCAGGAGGCGCGTGAGGCCTGCGGCGGGGCCGGCTTCATGTTCGAGAACCGCCTGGTCGGGCTGCGCGCCGACCTCGACATCTACGTGACCTTCGAGGGCGACAACAACGTGCTGCTGCAGCTCGTCGGCAAGCGACTGCTCACCGACTATGCGAAGCAGTTCACCGGCAAGGATGCCGCGGCCCTGGCGAAGTTCGCGGTGGGGATGACCGCCGGCAAGGTGTTCCACGGCGCGGGGCTGCGTCAGTTCGGGCAGTCGGTCGTCGATCTCGGGCAGGTCTCGCGATCGGTCGAGAACGGCCTGCGCGAGGAGCAGCAGCACCAGCTGCTCGCCGAGCGTGTGCAGCAGATGGTGGCCGACGTCGCCGGTCGGCTGCGGCCCGCGGGCAAGGACAAGGTGCTCGGCGCACGGCTCTTCAACGAGAACCAGGCCGAGCTGATCGAGGCGGCGCGGGCGCACGGCGAGCTGCTGCAGTGGGAGGCGTTCACGGATGCCGTTCGCCGCATCGACGACGCCGACACCAAGAAGGTGCTCACGTGGCTGCGTGACCTCTTCGGTCTGCAGCTCATCGAGAAGCACCTGGCCTGGCACCTCATCAACGGGCGTCTCTCGACGCAGCGGGCGGCCGCGGTCTCGAGCTACATCGATCGTCTGTGCACGCGTCTGCGCCCCTACGCCCTCGACCTCGTCGACGCATTCGGCTACGAGCCTGAGCACGTGCGAGCGCCCATCGCATCGGGTGCGGAGAAGCAGCGCCAGGACGAGGCCCGTGCGTACTACGCGGACCTCGCGGCATCCGGAGAAGCGCCGGTGCAGGAGAAGACGCTGAAGAAGTCGAAGCGCTGACGCAGCGTTCGCAGCGCACACGAGACGGGCCGGGA
>NZ_DALZXX010000054.1:0-12237 GCF_031988965.1 Microbacterium sp. | reverse complement strand
CCCGGCCCGTCTCGTGTGCGGTCAGGTGTCGCAGAGGGAGGCGCGAGTAGTGTCGACCTGGCCCACCCGAACCGACCCGAGGAGTCTGCGATGACCCGTGTCCACGCCTATGCCGCACCCAGCGAAGCCGCTCCGCTCGAGAAGACCGTCATCGAGCGTCGAGAGCTCGGCCCGAACGACATCCTGATCGACATCGCGTTCGCCGGCATCTGCCACTCCGACATCCACACCGTGCGCGGTGACTGGGGTCCGCAGCAGTACCCGCTCGCCCCGGGGCATGAGATCGCCGGAACCGTCGCCGCCGTCGGCGCCGACGTCACGAAGCACTCCGTCGGAGACCGCGTCGGTGTCGGATGCCTCGTCAACTCGTGCGGCGAGTGCCGCAGCTGCCTGCAGGGAGATGAGCAGTTCTGCGCGAACGGCGCGATCTTCACGTACGGCAGCACCGACCGCGACGGCACCGTCACGCAGGGCGGCTACTCGGAGCAGGTCGTCGTGACCGAGTCGTTCGCCGTGCGCATCCCCGACGCCCTCGCACTCGACGTGGCTGCGCCGCTGCTGTGCGCGGGCATCACCACCTACTCGCCCCTGCGGCACTGGAACGTGGGTCCGGGCTCGCGCGTCGCGGTCGTCGGTCTCGGCGGTCTCGGACACATGGGTGTGCAGATCGCGCACGCGCTCGGCGCCGAGGTGACCGTGCTGTCGCAGACCCTGAACAAGAAGGACGACGGGCTGCGGCTCGGGGCAGACCACTACTACGCGACGGGCGATGCAGACACGTTCCGTTCGCTGCGCAACTCCTTCGACGTCATCCTCAACACGGTCAGTGCTCCTGTCGACCTGCGCGCCTACCTGGGACTGCTCGACGTGGGCGGATCGATGGTGTGCGTCGGCGCTCCGGCCGAGCCGCTCGCGGTGAACGTCTCGTCGCTGATCGGAGGCCGCCGCTCGCTGGCCGGATCGAACATCGGCGGCATCGCTGAGACCCAGGAGATGCTCGACTTCTGCGCCGAGCACGGTATCGCCGCGGAGATCGAGGTCATCTCGGCCGCGCAGATCAACGAGGCGTACGAGCGCGTGCTGGCGTCGGACGTGCGGTACCGCTTCGTGATCGACGGGTCGACCTTCGCGGACTGAGCCGTCTGCCTGCGTGATCCCTGACGCAGGCGAGAAGCACGCGAACCGCGGATGGGGGCTTCGGCTCCTGTCCGCGGTTCTGTGTCTTCCGGGCCGAGGCGTCGCTCGTCTCAGGTGTTCTTCGGGATTCCGGAACGGTGGGGTGGTGTTCCGGAATATGCTTCTGATCTGGTCGATTAGTGGCTGGTTTCGGGGTGGGGATGTCGGTGGTGGCGGGTTGGATGGGGTCATGACCACCCGCACACACACGCTTTTAGATCAGGCGGTCGCCTGTCTGGATGAGGTGCTGTCCGGCACCGCGTTGGCGGGGCTGTCGGACGGGGAGCGCGTCGGTGTGCTCGTGTCGGCGGGGGCGGCGTTCCGGCGGGTCGAGGCGGTCGTGGTCGAGACGCTGGCGAGTACGGATGGGGCGGGGCTTGCGCATGCGGCGGGGTGTCGGTCGGAGAACGAGCTGGTGCAGCGGACCCTGTTGACGGATGTGTCGGGGGCGACGCGGGTCGGCAGGGTCGCCGGTCTCGTGCACCGGGAGGTGGGTCTGACGTCCGGGGAGAGGTTGCCTGCCCGGTGGCCGGCGCTGCGGGAGGCGCTGCTGGACGGGGCGCTGAGCGTGGCGGGGTTCGTGGCGGCGGTGGGGCCGTTGGAGAGGTGTCGGGATCGGATCAGCGTGGAGGAGCGGCTCGGGGCGGATGAGTTCCTCGCCGAGCAGGCCCGCGGGGTCCGGCTCGATGCGGACGTCGACCCGGATGCTGGCGTTGATGCGGATGCGGATGCGGATGCGGATGCGGAGGTTGCGCGGGGTCCGAAGCCGACTCCGGCGGACCTGCATGTCCTCGCCCAGGCGCTTGCCGCACTGTTGGATCCGGACGGCGCAGAGCCGGATGACAAGAACGCGCAGCAGCATCGCGGGATCACGATCGGACGGTTGAAGGACGGGCTCCGGTCGATCCGGGGCTGGTTGTCGCCGGAGGTCGCCGCACAGTTGGAAGTGATCCTCGACGCGATCAACAACCCCCGCGGCGACGGCCCACCCGAGCCCGGGGTGCGATTCGCGCCGGCCGGAGGCAACGGCGATGAGAGCGATGTTCGAGACACCAGCAGTCACACCGACTCCGCCTCCGCCTTTCACTCCGACTCCGACTCCGACTCCGACTCCGACTCCACCGTGTCCCACTCTCACAGTGGTGACGGGCACAGTAGTCACGGACGCCGTGGTGACGGGCGTCGTGGTGGCGGGTTCGATCCCGTCTCGGAGGGGCTTGCCGATACCGCTGACCCGTTCAACATCGACCCGCGTGGGGTGATCGACACTCGCACGGCGGCGCAGAAACGCCATGACGCGTTCGCGGCGGCGATCGGGGTCGCGGCCCGGCACGCGTCGATGCCCACCGTCGCCGGCGCCGCCCCGACCCTGGTCGTCACGATCGATGCGAAAGACCTCGCCGACGGTACCGGGTGGGCGATGCTCCCCGGCGCACACGGGCACCCCTTCGGACACACCCCTGCTCGTGTCGCGGCGCAGACCGGGTGCACCGGCACGATCCACCGGGTGATCATGGACGAGGGACGCATCATCGCCCTCAGCACCACCCAACGGGTCTTCACCGCCCACCAACGCCAGGCGATCATCGCCCGCGACCGCGAATGCCTCATCCCCGGATGCCACACCCCCGCGACCTGGTGCGAGATCCACCACGTCACCGAACACGCCCGAGGCGGCCCCACCCACACCGACAACGGCGTCCCCCTCTGCTACTTCCACCACCGATCCCTCGACGGATCCGGATGGGAGATCCGCATGACCGCAGGCATCCCCCAAATCAGAGGACCCGCCTGGTGGGACCCCCACCAGCAATGGCACACCCCCACACACAACCTGCCTCTTCGGGGGAGACGCCGACGCAGTCGGTCCCGCCGAACCTCATCCCGATCTGCATGACGGGACTGGCAGCACTCGGTGTCGGAGGCCCGGAGTCTCCCGCGCTCGGGGCTGTCAGTCCGTGGGGTCGGGCACGCGATAGCGGTCGATGAAGTTGCTGCGGGTGGTCTCATGCAGCTCGTGGATGAGGTCTCCGGCACGCTCGCCGTCGCGGCTCTGCACGGCAGCGGTGATGGCGCGGAGGAACTCGAGAGCCTGCTGCGGGGTTCGGAGGTTCTCGCGGGGGGTGAGGAACCGGGTCAGCTTCAGCGAGAGCGTCTCGGCCTTCGTCCGCAGCACGGAGTTCGGTGCCGCGCGGACGGTGACCAGGAAGTAGTCGCGGATGGTCTGGCCGATCGCTGCGTGATCGTTCTCCGCCACTGCCTCGGCCACACGATCCAGCTGGTGGCCCAGCTCCTCGATCTGCTCGTCCGTCAGGTTCGCCGTGTTCGTCCGAGCGAGGTGCTCATGAATCGCGCCGGTGACGAAGAGACCCTCGTTGATCGCGGTGACGTCGACGGGCGCCACCCGCGTGTGGCGGTGCGGCACCAGTTCGACGACGTCCTCCTCAGCGAGCCGGTTCAGCGCCTCTCGGATCGGCGTTCGAGACGATCCCAGCCAGGTCATCAGCTCTTCGTCGTGAAGGACCTCGCCGGGTTCGAGCGTGCCGTCGAGGATGGCGGCCAGAATCGTGTCGTAGACCTCATCGCGCAGCAGACGCCGCGGGTGAGGGGTGTCGGTGGTGGACATGTCAGGCGCTCTCGTCTTCCGTCACGGTCATGGCAGCGGTCTCGGCGGCATCACGCGCCATCACGCTCGCGACGCCGGCAGTGAAGTAGGCGCTCACGGCATGGGCCGCTGCATCAGCGTCCCCGGCAGCCGCCGCGGAGGCCAGCGCGTCGAGCGCCGCAGAGGTGTCGGTGGCATCGAGCGCTCCAGGTCGAGCCGTGATCATCCGGGTGACGTGGGGCACCGACCTCTCGCGGATGCGCTGGATGAGCGTATTGCGGTAGCGATCGATGAACACGCTCATCAGTGCATCCACGATGCGTGCGCGCTCGAGTGCTTCACGGGTTCGACTCACCGTCGCGTGAAGCTCGGCGATCCGCGCGCGATCCGCGTCCGTCAGCAGGGCCACGGCCTCACGCACAGCGGCGGAGTACACGACGCCGAGCATCTCCATCTCCTCGGCGAAGCGGATCGGATCCAGCGGGGCGATGCGTGTGCCGCGCTGGGGGAGGACCTCGATGAGCCCCATGCCCGCCAGGCGGTTCACCGCTTCGCGGATGGGCGTGCGCGACGCTCCGAGCCAGGTCTCGAGTTGCTTGTCCGAGATCGGCTCGCCCGCGACGAGGTCTCCGGACACGATCGCATCGAGAAGCGTGTCGAAGATCTGATCGCGTAACAGCTTCCGCGGCATGCGGGCTGGTGTCTGGGGAACGGGCATACGTCGATGCTAGCCCGGAAGCATCTAAATATCTAATATATCAATGGGGAGAAACGCGCCGCGTTCAGGCTGCCATCCCCGCGCTCCGGATCGCTGCTCCGGCGGCGACATCCCTCGCGATGCGGGCGATCTGCGTGCTGGCGCTGCCATCTCCGTAGGGGCACGGCAGGCCGTCGAGATGGTCGGAGCCGTCTCGCAGCATCTGATTCGCTGCGGCGGCGATGTCGACGCCCGGAGTGGCGAGTACGGCGAACCCCGCGTCGATGGATTCGGGCCGTTCCGTGCTGCGTCGCACCACCAGAAGCGGTCGTCCCAGCACAGTGCACTCTTCCTGCAGGCCTCCCGAATCCGACACGAGAAGTGCCGCGCACGACGCGAGAGCGAGGAACTGGGAGTGGTCGGCGGGGTCGGTGAGCAGCACGCGACCCGGGTGGGGCGTGAGACCGAAACGCTCGATCGCCGCGCGTGTACGCGGATGCGCGGGCAGGAGCACCGGCGCGTCGATCTCGCCCAGTGCGACGAGCACGCGGGCGAGGGACTCGCGAGTGTCGGTGTTCTCCGGGCGGTGGATCGTCGCGAGGACGAATCGCTCCGGCACCTCGCCACACGGGAAGAACTGCGCGATCGGCGCCGCGCTCCGGCGGAGCGACTCCTTCGTCGCCTCGACGATCGTGTTTCCTGTGACGACGATCCGATCAGCGGGAACTCCCTCGCGTCGCAGATTCTCCGCGTTGTGCTCCGTGGCGGCGCAGTGGACGTCGGCGAGGACGCCGACGACCAGGCGATTGAGCTCTTCCGGCATCGCTCGATCGTGTGAGCGCAGGCCCGCCTCGACGTGGATCACGGGGACGCCCGCATAGTTCGCCGCCTGCGCTCCTGCGGACACCGCGTTCGTGTCGCCCTGCACGATGACGGCGGACGGTGCCCTCTCGGCGAACAGGGTCGTGAGCGCGGCGATGGCGGTCGCGATCTGGGTGCCTCTGTCGCGGCCGCCGACGCCCTGGAGCACGACGTCGGGTTCCCCGATGCCGAACTGCTCGAGGAACTGTCCCGACAGTGCGCGGTCGTAATGCTGCCCGGTGTGCACGACGAGTGCTCGGTCTCCCAGCTCGGCGATGACGGGGGCGAGCTTGATGATCTCGGGACGGGTGCCCAGCACGACCGCGATGTCCTTGCGGGGCCGGGGCGATTCCGTGCTGCGGTGTCGTGCTTCTCGTGAGTGACGCGCCATCGAGGCTCCTAAATATTAGATGATTTGTGCTGGCAAACTAAGTATGTCATGCTCTAATCGTCTAATATGTTAGTTCGATGAGAAGGGGAGGTGATGTCGATGAGCCTCGTGGAAGAGCAGCTGCGCCCTCAGCTCCTCAGTGGCCTCGCGTACGAGCGACTGCTGGAGGGGGTGATCAGCGGTCGACTCGCCCCCGCGCAGCGGCTGCGCCTCGATCTGCTCGCACACACCTGGGCCGTGTCGCGCACGCCCGTCCGCGAAGCTCTGCAGCGCCTCGCCGACATGCGCCTGGTCGATGTGTCGCCGAACGCCGGCACTCGCGTCGCTGCATGGTCGAGTGTCGACATGGTCGAGCGAGCCCGCGTCATCGGGGCCCTTCTCGCGCGAGAGCCGCTCGCGCCCATCGACCGCGATGTCGCGGCGGAGTCATCTGCTGACGCGAGCTGCGAGCTGATCGAGTACCTCGACCTCGCCGACCGACTCATCCGCCTCGGGTTCGCTCGTCTCGGAGAGCGACTGGTCCGCGATCACATCGATCCGCTCCGGCTCTTCGTCGATCGTGCGACCGCCCGCAGCCACGGCATCGACCTCGATGAGGGAGTTGGCAGGCGGCGCGAGCTCCTCGATGCGGCGATCGCGGCGTCACGGCGCCACGATCCGGTCGGTGCCCGCGAGGCGCTCGCCGCGTTCTCCGGTCTCTTCGTCGCTGCGCTCGCATCGGCGCCCCCCGCGACCTCATCCACTCGGTCGCACCACAGCTCCCCCCAGGAAGAGCACTGCTCAGTGCACACGTCAGCTCGCGGTGCCGATCACGGCGAGCATTCTCGAAAGGAAACACCATGAAGAAGTCCACGAAGATCACCGCAGGCGTCTTACTCGGCGGCCTCGCCCTTCTCGGAGTCGTCGCGCCGGCGAGCGCGCAGACGCCCGGTACGGCAGTCGGCACGCTGGCGCAGGGCTCGTTCACCTCCGACGCGTGGGTGGCGGGTGCGCAGCCGACGCTGAGCGCGACGGGCACGGCGGTCATCGACCTTCCTGCTGTCGGAGCGACCGGCACGATCTCCAGTGGCGGGCTCTGCCTCGACTACTCCGGATCGGCGGAGCCCGTCGCCGTGGTCTGCGATGGCGGCGCCAACCAGCTGTTCAGTGCTGAGCGCAGCGCAGACGGAACGACATTCTCTCTGAACGCCGTGAACAGGCCGCTCGAGACGCGTCGCCTCACGGTCGGGTCGTCGGCGACCGAGGGGCGCCTCATTCTGCGCGCCTACTCGACCGCAGGAACTCCGTGGCTGAAGACCGGACTCACGGCAAGCCACTCGTCCGTCGTCCTCGACGGCGCCTCGGGCGGCCTCATGCCCACGTTCTCGGGACTCGGCGAGCCTGGCATGACGGTCGAGGTCCGTGGTCAGGACGACACTCTTCTCGTCGCCACCACCGTCGCGGCCAACGGTTCGTGGACGGCGCAGTCGACCGTCGAGCTTCCCGAGGAGTCCTACACGGTGACCGCCGTGCAGAACGACGGCGAGCACACGAGCACCGACGACCTCACGTTCACGGTCGTCGCCGCCCCGATCGCCGATCCGCTGCTCGCCGGCGGCGCGGCCATGGTGTTGGCCATCGGCGCGGCAGGTGCGTTCGCCGTGCAGCGTCGGCGCGCTGCGCTCTCCGCACTCTGATGCACCGGGGTCGCGCGGACGTTCGTCGTCGACGTGCTCGCGCGGCCCCGCCCCCCCACATACACGACGCCCTCCGAACTCCCGTCAGGCGCTGACTCGGCCTGACGATCTGAGCCCCCGCGAAGAAAGAAGGACACACATGTACGGAGCGAATCCCCCCGTGATCGGTACTGCCGCCGGAGGTGCGCTCGCCGCGACCGGCGCCGACCCCACCTGGCCTCTCATCCTCGTCGCCGTCTGCCTGGTGGCCGGCACCTTATTACTCGTCCGCGATGCGCACCTCCGCCGCGTGGCGGCGCGGACCGCACAGGCCTGATCGGGCTTCCGCGACCACGGACGGTGGTTGGTCGCAGCCTCATCGACGGCCGGACACGGGGTGTGGACGAGCGAACGCTCGGCCACACCCCTTCTCTGTGCAGTGTCGGGATCTCTGTGCAGTGTCTGAGAGCCGGTCGCAGGAGAGGGCTCTGGCAATCTAATCATGTAAAATATTAGTAGTGAACATCCCTCCCCGACCGCCCCCATGAAACGAGCCCAGCCGATGCCCATCGCCCATCCGACCGCGCCGACCGCGCCGACCGCGCCGACCGCGCCGACCGACACAGAGCGACCTCGAGACCGACGGTCGTCGGCACCGAGCGCTCCGCGAACAGTGGACCGCGTCGCACGTGCGCTCTTCGCTCTGTCGCTTGCGGGTGGCATCGTCTGGATGCTCGTGCGGGCCGATACGGTTCGGGCGTGGGAAGCCCACCTGGCCGCATGGTGGATGGATCCGTGGGTCCGTCGCGGCACGACCGCCTTCGAAGACACGTACATGGTCTGGATCAGTGAGAACCACCTCGTGGGCTTTCAGGTGACCGCGGAGTGCACCGCGGTCATCCTCCTTGCGCCGCTCCTCGCCCTGGGCGCCGGACTCATGCTCTCCACCCGGGTGAGCTGGCTCCGGGGCATCCTCGGCATCGCGGCCTCGTCCCTGGTCATGGTGCTCGTCAACCAAGCGCGTCTCGCGCTGATCGCCCTGTCGACGCAACAGGGCGGTCTCGAAGCGGGCTACGAGTTCGGCCACCGCTTCGCGGGGTCCGTCGTCGGTATCGCGGGGTTCGCGGTCGGCCTCATCGTGCTCCTTGCCGTGACCGGTGTGCGCCGTCGCCGCCGCGCTCGATCCTGACCCGCGGCACCTGTCAGACCAACCTGACCCCTCATCCGATCACACGCACAGGAAGCCCATGCCCTCCCTCCTCGGCTCCATCTCCCTCGTCCTGACGGTGATGTTCCTCGCATACATGACCTTCATCCTGATCCCCTACGTCCGGCATCGGAAGGAGCAGCCCGGCGACCCCGCGCGGTTCGACTGGCACATCTTCGTGCCCTGCCGGGATGAGGCCGCGGTGATCGCGACCACGATCGCGAGGCAGCGGGAGCGGTTCCCCTCCGCCCACCTCTGGGTGATCGACGATGACAGCGACGACGACACCTCCGCGATCATCCAGGCGCATGCCGACGCCGATCCGTTCGTGCACCTCGTGCAGCGTCGACGGCCGCTCGCCCGCACCGGCAAGGGCGATGCCCTGAACAGCGCCTACGACGATCTCTGCCACTGGCTCCCCGCCGGCGCCGACCGCGATCGCATCATCGTGGCGGTCGTCGACGCAGACGGTGAGATGGCGGCGAACGCACTCGCGGCGGTCGCGTCGGACGACTGCTTCGGCGACCCCGTCGTGGGTGCCGCGCAGATCACCGTGTGGATGAAGAACCGTGATGACCGGAGGCCGTACCCCGACAGGGGGCGGGTGGCGAACGCCTTCGCCCGATACCTGATCCGGATGCAGGATGTGGAGTTCCGCACCGTGATCCTCGCCATGCAGTCGCTGCGATCGAAGACCGGAACCGTCGGACTCGGCGGCAACGGCCAGTTCACCCGACTGTCCGTGCTCGACCGAATCGGTGAGGGATACGGTGCGCCCTGGCACGGTGCGCTGCTGGAGGATTACGAGCTCGGACTCCATGTGATCCTCGCCGGCTATGAGAACCGCCAGGTGCACGACACCTGCGTCGCGCAAGAGGCCCTGCCGAGTCTGCGGCGCCTGCTCGCCCAGCGGACCAGATGGTCGCAGGGCAACATCCAGTGCGTGAAGTACATCTCCGACATCGTGCGCTCGCGGCACTTCGACAGCTCGGGTGTTCTCGAGTGCCTCTACTATCTCTTCCTGCCGTTCCTGCAGATCATCGGGCTCATCGTCATCGTCCTCACCCTGATCTTTCAGGGCGCCGCGATCGCCTCCGATCCTGTCGTGCTCAGCGGCCTCATCGATCACATGTGGGCCTTCGTCCTGCTCGGACTCCTCTTCGGCATCGGACCGTTCGCGGTCTGGGGCGTGCTGTACAAGCTGCGCTGCGAGCCCGGGTCGACGTGGCTGCAGGCCGTGGGCTGGGGTGCGGGTCTCTTCTTCTTCGTGCAATACATCCTGATCTCCGTGACTCGCGCGATGCTGCGAGTCGCCCTGGGGCGAAACGGCTGGGCGAAGACACGTCGCAACGCCGAGACCCATGTCGTGGGCCCGGTCGCGGTCGATGTCTGATGTGCCCGCGGCGCCTGCTCGGCCGCGGGCTCTCGCGGGCGCCGGGGCGCATACTCGGCGCCTCTCGCGCACCCGTCGCTCGGCTCGTGTCGCTGCGGTGGTGCTGCTCGACAGCTCGATGGTGCTCGCCGGAGCGGTCATGCTGTGGCACAGCGGTGGTCGCACGGTCGTCGACGGCGCCTGGAGCTTTCAGGTGGGCTGCGTCCTGGCGGTCGCTCTGGCACTGGTCGCCAGGCCGCGACTCGTCGGATCGCTCGCGGTCGAGCGCATCGTGATCGGGATCGAGGTCGTCGGGCTCGCGGCGCTGATCGCGGTGTGGCTGTCGTCCGGACGCTACCTCGTCGGCTGGCTCGCGACCTTCGCAGCATTCGTGCTCATGATCGCGTCGATGTGGCAGCTGCTCGCCATCATCGTCACCCGCCGCCCGCCGTCGTCAGCCGCACCGCCGAGAGAAGGACGAGCGCGGATCTGCGGGTCGCTCTCCTCCGTACGCTCATGGTCGGTCGGGGGTGGCCTGGCAGCTCTCGTCGTGCTGACACCCGTCCACGGCGCAGACGCGGGCATCCTCAGCGGGCTCGTCGTGCTGATCAGCGGTGCGGCCCTCCTGTCGTTCGCGGTGCGCACCTGGGTCTCGGCGCTCGCCCGCACCTCCTGACGCGCTCCGCCTCGATGTCTGCGCCGGTCGCTAACGTGGTCGCATGACCTCCCTTGCCATCGGCCCCGACGATCGCGCCCGCTGCGCCTGGGTGGGCGACGACGCCGAGTACCGCCGCTACCACGACGAAGAATGGGGCACGGCTCTGCACGGAGACCGGGCCCTGTTCGAGAAGATGGCGCTCGAGGGCTTCCAGGCCGGGCTCTCCTGGATCACGATCCTGCGCAAGCGGCCGCGCTTCCGCGAGGTGTTCGCGGGGTTCGACGTCGCGGCCGTCGCAGAGTTCGACGAGAGCGACGTCGAGCGGCTCATGGCCGATGCCGGCATCATCCGCAACCGCGCGAAGATCGAGGCGACGATCGGCAATGCGCGTATCGTCCGCGCGATGGCCGACGGCGAGCTCGACGAGCTGATGTGGTCCTTCGCGCCCGTGTCCGGGACCCGGCCCGCGACCCTGTCCGACGTCCCGCCCGTCACGCCCGAGTCGACGGCCATGAGCACAGAACTGCGACGACGAGGCTTCCGCTTCGTGGGGCCGACGACCATGTACGCGCTCATGCAGTCGACCGGAATGGTCGACGACCACGTCATCGGATGCTGGCGGGGCTGAGCGGACTCCCCGGATATACTCGGTGACCGGGGGGAACGCCTTGCGCGTGGCGTCAGGCTCAGGCACGGCGCGGTCTCCCTGCACCGACCGTGAGGAGCATGAGTGGCCACGCGCATGGCATCGACCCCGCCGACGTTGGCGGGCTACAGCTACGTGCGCCCCCTCGGCTCCGGCGGGTTCGCCGACGTCTTCCTCTACGAGCAGGACATGCCTCGCCGTGTCGCCGCCGTCAAGGTGCTGCTGGCCGACGCCGTGAACCCCGAGGTGCTGCGCACCTTCAACGTCGAGGCCGACATCTCCGCCCGCCTCAGCGCGCACCCGTCGATCGTCACGATCTATCAGGCCTCGATCTCGGCCGACGGGCGCCCGTACTTCGCCATGGAGTACTGCCCCGACACCATGAGTGCGCGCTACAAGAAGGCCCCGCTGCCGCTCGCCGACGTGCTCGACACCGGCGTGCGCATCGCCGGTGCGCTCGAGACGGTGCACCGCGCCGGTCTGCTGCATCGAGACATCAAGCCCTCGAACGTGCTGATCAACTCGCTCGGCACGCCCGTGCTCGCGGACTTCGGCATCGCCGCCGCCGTCATCGACGAGGGCGACGGCGAGACGATCGCCATGTCCGTGCCGTGGAGCTCGCCCGAGGTGCTGCAGGAACGGGTCACCGGATCCGTCCCCAGCGAGATCTGGAGTCTCGGCGCCACGCTCTACACGCTTCTCGCCGGCCGGAGCCCGTTCGAACGCGCAGACCGCGGCTCCAACTCGCGTGATCAGCTGACCGACCGCATCATCAAGGCGCGATACACGGCGGTGCCCGTGCCGGGCATCCCCCCGATCATCGACGACATCTTCGCGACCGCGATGCAGCGCGATCCCGCCAAGCGCTTCACGAGCATGGCCGAATTCGCCGAGCGTCTGCGCTGGGCGCAGTACGAACTCGGCATCCACCCGACCGCCTTCGAAGCCGCCTCCGCCGAATGGGCCGCG
>NZ_DALZXX010000053.1:0-17426 GCF_031988965.1 Microbacterium sp. | reverse complement strand
GCCGTCCCACGGCTCGTCCGCGTACGGCAGATCCTCGTACGGGTCACGGGGAGTCTGCGGCATCCCTCCAGCGTAACGACCCCCGCCGACGCCGGCCCGCCCTTCCACACGTCGGGCGGTCAGGGCAGAAGATCCAGCATCGATGGTCGGGCCTTCATCGCGTGGATGATCAGCTCGTGCCCGCTGTCGAACGTGAGCACGACGGTCTCGAGAAGCCGCCCATCAGTATCGAACCCGAGACGCAGCTGCCGTGCCGGACTGTCGTCGTCGAGATCCTCTACCCACAGCGGCCAGGTCGCAGCCTGGATCGCGTCGACCTCACTGACACCGTGCTTGCGTGCGGACCCGTGAACCTTCATGCCGCGGCTGCGGCAAGCGCTTCGCGGATCACATCGGAGCGGGACTTTCCTTCACGCTCGGCACGCGAATCGACGTAGGCGAGTTCTTCCGGAGTGAGTCGCAGAGCAACCACCTGCGAAGGCGTCGCCGCCCGTCCGGGGCGACCGCGACCTCGCTTCTTGAGCGCAGCGACATCGAACCCTGCCTCTGCCTCTGCAGCCCAGTCGGTGATCTGCTCCTCGGTGACCGGCACTCCGTTGATGGTCTCGCGCTCGCTCATGAGATTAATGTAATACGGAATTGGGTCCCTGTGAAGACAGGTCGGGCGTAGGTTGGACGCACACCACCGAAGGAGCATCCGATGACCGACATCACCGTCACCCGCGACGACGACGCCTCCCGCTACGAGATCCGCTCGGATGGGACGCTCGCAGGCTTCGCCGAGTTCGATCAGCGGCCCGGCGCGGTGCGCTTCACACACACCGAACTCGACCCCGCCTTCCAGGGGCAGGGCCTGGCGAGCATCCTCGCTGCGCGAGCGCTGGCCGACGTCGTCGCCTCCGGCGACGCGATCGTGCCGCTGTGCCCGTACATCGCGAAGTACCTGACGACCCACGAGGTTGCCGGGGCGGAGATCCGCTGGCCGAAGCGTCCGGGCACGGCCCCTGCGGAGGCGTGATGATCGGCGAACGCCGCATCGTGCTCGAGCCGCGCGAGGTTCCACTCGGCGGCGTGCGCGGCATGAACGTCCTTCGCGTGCTGCCGCATCGCAACCTGCCGACGATCGGCGCCTGGTGCTTCCTCGACCGTTTCGGCCCGGCGGACACCCGGATGCGCGTCGAACCGCACCCGCACATCGGTCTGCAGACGGTCACCTGGCCCCTGGTCGGCGAGATCCGCCATCGCGATTCGGTCGGCAGTGACGCCGACCTGCGCCGCGGTCAGCTGAACCTGATGACGGCCGGCAACGGCATCTCGCACTCGGAGTACTCGATCGGCGACGAACCGATCCCCCTCGACGCTCTGCAGTTCTGGGTGGTGCTGCCCGATGGCGCACGGCAGGGAACCCCGGGTTTCGAGCGCCACACCGACCTCCCCCATGTGTCGCTGACGGCCGACGAGGGGGCGGATGCCACGGCCACCGTCGTGCTCGGCGAGTTCGCCGGTACGGTGTCGCCCGCGACCGTGCACACCCCGATCGTCGGCGCGGAGATCTCGGTCCCCGCGGGAACGCGCGTGCGCCTGCCGCTGCGCGCCGAGTGGGAGCACGCGATCATGCTCGTCGAGGGCGACGCGACCGTGTCGACCCATCCGCTGGCGCAGAACGACATGCTCTATCTCGGCGATTCGCGGGATGCCGTCGAGGTGACGAGTTCTCGGGGAGCGCTGCTCTTCATCGTCGGCGGGGAACCGTTCGATGATGAGATCGTCATGTGGTGGAACTTCGCCGGCCGCACCCACGAGGAGATCGTGGAAGCCCGCGCAGAGTGGCAAGCAGCATCCGACCGCTTCGGTGTCGTCGACGGCCACGACGTGCGCATCCCCGCGCCGCCGCTGCCCGATGTGCGACTGATGCCGCGCGGGCGCAGGATCTGACGCGGCACCCCGGTCGTCGAGCGAGGACGACGGAGTCGACCGCTCGCTCCCCCGGTCGTTGAGCGAGGACGACGGAGTCGACCGAGACGAAACGCGGTGAGCCGATCCTGCTGACCCACCGCGTTTCGTCTCGCTGCTGCGCTGATCGCTACGGCGCGTCGACCGTGACGATCGTGCGGACGTCCGAGTCGCCGTACTGCACGAGTCCGAGGTAGCGGGTGCCGGCGGTCAGGCCGGTCCAACTCAGCTCGTAGCTCGTCGCCTCACCTCGCACCGCGGCGATCGGGTTCGGGTTCGCGGTGAACGCTCCCTCGCCCTCGGGCTGCACGTTGGCGTAGGTCATGTCCCACGTCATCGGAGCAGAGGTGGCGTAGACGTTCGCGACCACCAGGTAGGGGCCCGCGGTCGGCGCCGGCAGCGTCACCTGCTCGTCGGCCGAGCCGGTCGCCGACTGCCACCGCTCGTAGTAGCGCAGGTCGTCGGGGCTCACGACCCGGTAGACCGTGAGGTCGAGGTCGCTGCCGGTGTCATCCGACGAGTCGAGGTCGAAGCGCGAGAGCGTGGTGCCCTCGGGCACGTCCACGATCCACGACACGTCCTTGTTCTCGTCGCCCGATGCCTCGTCGCCCGAGTGACCCACGACGCGGCCGTCCGGGTCCTCGAGCAGCGTGAACGGGGTCAGGCCCGACAGTCCGAGGGCGAGGTCGCCGTCGACTCCCGGAGTGATCTCGACCGTGGTCGAACCGTCGACACCGGTGCCTGCGACCTCTGCCGGAGCATCCGCCGTGACCGGGAACACCGCGATCGGCGACCGTACCGTGTTCTTCTTGCTCGTCCAGGTCAGCGATCCGGTCGCCCACTGCTCGACCGGTGCGCTCCGGTTGTCGAACGTGACCGTGTAGGTCGCCGTCTGGCCGGGCTTGTCGAACGTCAGCGTCGCAGGCTCGACCGTCACGTCGACTCCGGGCAGGTCAGCGGATGCCGTGAACGTGCCTCTCTCGGTGGCGGTCACCGTGCGGGTGACCGTCTGGGCGCTCGCGAGCGATCCGATCGAGAACGAGGCGATGTTGAGATCGCTGCCGTCGATCGGCTCGACCCCGTCGAACTCCGCCAGCCCCTTGCCCTCGAGGAACGCCGCCCAGTCCGGCACGTCGTTCAGGTAGAGCAGACCGGGAGAGAAGAAGCGCTTCGGGTCGACCTGCCCCGCACCCTGCTGGAACGGGTCGGTGTTCTTCGATCCGTCGGGATTCACGGTGTCGTACGCGGTCGTCATCATCGCGGACTTGACCTCTGCGGGCTTCGCGTTCGGACGCTCGCCCAGGTAGAGAGCCGCAAGACCCGCGATGTGCGGCGACGACATCGACGTACCCGACAGGATGCCGAAGGTCGGCTCCTCACCGGGCCCGTTCTGCGTCGCCGCGAGGATCGCGACGCCGGGGGCCGCGATGTCGGGCTTCATGATGTCGCTGCCGTCGGCCAGCATGGGGCCACGACTCGAGAAGCCGGCGATCTGCGGCACCGGTGTCACCGCACCGGTGGTGTTCTCGCCGACGAGACTGATCGGACGATCGACGCCGCCCTGCACGTAGGCGAGCACGGCGGCGCGGTACGCCGACGACAGGTGCACGGTGGGCAGGGCGTGGAAGTCGTTGTCGAGCGAGTCGGCACCGCCGGGCACGTTCACCAGGACCACGCCCAGGCCGCCCGCATCCTTCACGACCTGCGACTTCTCGGCGCGGGCGTTGCCGCCGCGATCGCAGACCACGATGTGCCCGGCGACCTTCGCCGGGTCGAGGGAGCCAGGGAGGCAGAGGGCCGCATCGGCGGCGGCCTGACCGGCGGCCGCCGCGTCACCCGCGTAGATCGACGGCCCGGTGACCGTCTCGCCGAACGGCACGCTCACCGACGTGCCCGCCTGGGCGAAGCCGTCGAACTGCACGGTGCCCTCCCAGGTCGGAATGGTGGATGCCGCGACCGTGGTGTACCACGGAGACGCGTGGTCGGCGGTGACGGAATCGGGACCGTCGTTGCCGGCGCTGGTCGCCACGAAGACACCCGCTGCCGCCGCGTTGAAGAACGCGATGTCCTCGGGGGCGAGCACGGTCGAGGCCGCGCCACCGCCGATCGAGTAGTTGATCACGTCGACGCCGTCGGCGACGGCCTGGTCGATCGCGGCGATCAGGTCGCTGCCGGCGCAGATGTCGTCGGTCGTCACCGCCTCGTCGGGGCCGACGTAGCAGGCCTTGTACGCCGAGACCTTCGCGCCGGGGGCGACGCCCGAGATGCGACCGAAGTCGACGTCCTCGATCGATGCCCTCACGCCGAAGTTGCCCGCCGCGGTGCTCGCGGTGTGCGAGCCGTGTCCGTCGCCGTCACGCGGCGAGAGGTAGTCGTACTGGAAGTCGAAGCCGGCCGCCTCCGCGCCCGCGTGGAAGTACTGCGCGCCGATGAGCTTCGAGGAGTAGTCGCTCTTGTCCCAGTCCTGACCTTCGACCATCGCGGCCTGGAACCGACCGCCGTCGGACTTGTCGAAGTAGACGTGGGTGCCGTCGGTGTACGGCTGCGAGCCCTTGTGACGCTTGTCGTTCTTCTTCTGGTTCTTGAGCTTCTTGCCCTCGAACGACGGGTGCTCCGGAGCGATTCCGGTGTCGATGACGCCGACCACGACGCCCTCGCCGGCCTTCTCGACGCCTCCGGTCTGCTGCCAGACGCCGCCGCGCCCCTTCTTGTCATCGCCGAGGCCGAGGAAATCGGTGGAGGTCTGCGCGTCGGGGTGCCGGATGAAATCGGGATAGACGCCGTAGACGTCCTTCGAGGCGCGGAGCTTGTCGACCTGCTCGCCCGAGAGGTCGGCGCTGAAGCCGTTGAGCACCACCTGATAGGTGGTGTCGGGCGTCACCCCGACCTCCTGCGCGAGCGTCTGCTGCTGCGCCTCGAGGTGCTCGACGTAGCGCTGGGAGTCCTGCGACTGCGGTTCGAGCTGCTCGCCCTCGGCCGGCTTCGTCGCCTTGAGTCCGTTCACGTCGCCGGTGTAGCTCGCGAGCGGGTCGGACTTCATCACGACGATGTAGTGCCCGGGCGTGCCCTCGACCGGAGTGGGGTTGTTCACCTCCTCCGTGCCTGCGTAGCCTGCGGTGGCCGTCGATGCGATGAACAGCGTTGCCAGGGTGGTGGCCGCTGCCATCCGGAGGGGTGTTCGACCCATGTGCTTCTCCCGATGATCGGGGTGCGACGAGGTTGCCGCACCGCCGCTCACGCTAAGCCCGGGTTCGGCTCCGATTCCAGAGTCCGGGGTTATTACTGGACGATCGGCCAGCCGAGTCGCCATTGGTCGACAGTAGGCTGAGAGGGTGGCCCCCTCCCCCGTCCTGACGACCCGCGTGCTGCTGATCTGCGCCGCGATCGGCGTCGCCACGGGCATCCTCGGGGGCATCGCGGGGCTCATCACGCCGGGCGTGATCGTGCTGACCCCGTACCTCTACGGACTCGTGCTGGGATCACATGTGCTCCCCGGGATCATCGCTCAGGAGGTGCTGCGGCGGCCGTTCGTCGCCCTCGTGACGCACCTGATCGCCGCTCTCATCTCGAGTGCGTTCAACCCGGCCTGGGCGCTGCGCTTCATCGGCACCGCGCTCCTGTTCGGCGCTGTTCAGGAGGGCATCGCCGCTCTCACCCGCTACCGCTCATGGGGCGCGTGGCGGTTCTTCATCTCGGCGGCCGTGATCGGTGTGATCGTGGCGGTCGTGGTCTTCTTCGCCGTCGACCTCGCCACGTTCCCGCTGTGGGCGCAGATCGCCTACCTCGTGATCTCGGTGCTCGGGCCGATCGCCTGGACGGCCGTCGGTCTCGCCGTCGGTTCCGCGCTCTCGCGCGCCGGCGTCGCGCGACGCTGAGCCCCACGGCGACCGTATCCCGACCTCGCCGGTCGCGTGGCGATTCAGGTAAGGCTCAGCTAAGTTAGAGGCGTACCGATCCGCAGAACCGGGGTTATGCCGTGCGCACATCTGCGCCTCTCCTCCGCGTGCGTGACCTCTCGATCACGCACGCGGATGCCGTGCGCCCCTCACCCGCAGAGGTCACGTTCGACGTCGGCGCCGGCGAAGTCGTGCTGCTGCTCGGCCCCTCGGGATCGGGAAAGTCGACTCTGACCCTCGCACTCAACGGACTCATCCCGCACGCCGTGCCCGCCACCATGACGGGGATCGTCGAGGCCGGCGGCATCGACACGGCCCGGGCCGCGACCGCCGAGCTGAGCACCCGGGTCGCGATGGTGTTCCAGGACCCGGATGCCCAGATCGTCACCGGCACGGTGTACGACGAGGTCGCCTTCGGCCCCGAGAACCTTCTGCTGCCGCTCGACGAGATCCACCGGCGCACCGAAGACGCGGTGCGCCGCGTCGGGCTGTGGGACCGCCGCGACGAGAACCCCGACCGACTCTCCGGCGGCGGACGCCAGCGCCTCGCGATCGCCTGCGCGCTCGCGATGGGATCTCCGCTCGTCGTACTCGACGAGCCGACGGCGAACCTCGACCCGCAGGGCATCGACGATGTCTACGCGGCGCTGCGCGACGTGATCGCGGCGGGGGACCGCGCGATCCTGCTCGTCGAGCACAACCTCGACGCGGCGATGGGCTTCGTGACCCGGACCGTCGTGCTCGATCGCGCCGGACGGGTGGCGTTCGACGGGCCACCTGCCGAGATCATCCGCAGCCACGTCGACGAGCTCCTCGCGATGGGCGTCTGGCTGCCCGCCGCGACGCTGGCGGCGGTTCGGATGCGGGATGCCGGCACGCCGTTCGCCGAGCTGCCGCTCACGCCCGACGAGCTCGCTGCCGCCCTGGCATCCACCCGAGCGGGATCCGCCGACGGAGGCGTCACCGCCGCTTCCGTCCGTCCAGCGTCCGGCGCTCCTGCCACCGACCAGGCACCCGCTCGTGTGTCGGCATCCGCTCCGATCATCACCGCCCGCGGCCTGACCGTGCGGCGTCGCCGCACCGAGATCCTGCACGGCATCGACCTCGACGTCGGGTCCGGAACCCTCACGGCGATCGTGGGCACGAACGGCGCGGGCAAGACCACGCTGCTGCAGTCGCTGGCGGGTGTCGTGCCCCCGCCGCGGCGACAGGTGACGGTCGACGGCATCGATCCCGGCTCGGCATCGCCGCGTGAACTCGCGAGCCGCATCGGCTTCGTCTTCCAGAACCCCGAGCACCAGTTCATTGCACACACGGTGTTCGACGAGCTCGCCCACGGGCTCCGCCTGCGGCATACGCCGGATGCCGAGATCGCAGAGCGCGTCGAGGCGATGCTCGCGCGGTTCGGGCTCGAGGCGAAGGCCGACGTGCATCCGTTCCTGCTCTCCGGTGGCGAGAAGAGGCGCCTCTCGGTCGGCACGGCGTTGATCACGCGTCCACGGGTGCTGGCGCTCGACGAGCCGACGTTCGGCCAGGACAGAGCCCGAGCATCCGAACTCCTCGCCCTGCTGCACGATCTGCGCGACGAGGGCACCACGATCCTGATCGTGACGCACGACCTGCAGCTGGTCGCCGAGCACGCCTCGCACACCGTCATCCTGAGAGACGGGCGCGTGCACGCCGCCGGTCGCACCCACGAACTCCTGCTCGAGGAGACACCATTCGTCGAGGCGGGACTGCGGCTTCCCCCGCTCCAGCGCGTGCTCGCCGCGGCAGGGCGGGCGATCGCATGACCGCGCAGACCTTCGATCCGTACGCCTCGGTGACCGCATCGTCGCCCCGCCAGTTCCTCTATGCACTCAACCCGCTCGCGAAGATCGCGGGCGTCGCCCCGGCCATGCTGGTGCTCGTCTTCGTGCGCGATCTCGCCACACCCGCCGCGTTCCTGCTCATCGCCCTCGCGACGATCGTCGTGGGCGCCCGGCTCACGGGGCGTCTCGCCGCACTGCTGTTCCTCGCGCTGCCCGTCGGCCTGCTCGCGATCGGGGTGGGGTTCTCGCTGTGGGTCGACGCGGGCCTCGTGAGCGACACCGCACCGGCGCTGCAGCTCGGCGGCTGGACGCTGTATCAGGGAGCACTCGCGATCGGATTCGCGACGGCGCTGCGGCTCGGCGCGATCATCGCCCTGGCCCTGATCGGCGGCCTCACCACCACCGGGCCCGACCTCGTGCGCGCGAGCGTGCAACAGCTGCGGGTGCCGTACCGGATCGGTTACACCGCCCTCGCGGCGTTCCGCTTCGTGCCGCGATTCGGGCACGAGCTCGCGGTGATCCGGGCCGCGCACCGGGTCCGCGGCCATCACGGCGGAAGCGGACCGTTCGCCCGGATCGCGCGCGGATGGGGGTACATCGTGCCGCTGCTCGCCGGTGCTATCCGGCACGCCGAACGCGTCGCCCTCGCGATGGACTCCCGCGCCTTCGGCGCCCATCCGACGCGCACCGAACGTCACCTCGTGCCGTTCCGCACGCGCGACACCGTCTTCATCGTCGTCTGCATCGCCGCATCCGCTGCGATCTTCGTGACCTTCTTCCCCTGGCAGCTGCCCTGAAAGGCTCCCGCATGGCATACAGCAAGCTCGTGAAGCCCGAGTCCTCCGAGCTCATCCACCTCAGCGTCGTTCGCACCGAGCGGCTCTCCGAGCACTGGATGCGCGTCACCCTCGGCGGTGGCGAGATCGAGAAGTTCCGCCCGATGGGCTTCGACCAGTGGTTCCGCCTGTTCCTGCCGATCGGTGGGGATGCCGGCCTCGACCGCGTGCCCGCGAAGGCCAACAGGATGTTCGGGTACCTCAAGTTCCTGCGCATCCCCGACGGCGAGCGTCCGGTCATGCGCAACTACAGCGTGCGCGCGTATCGCGCGGCGACCGCAGAGACCGGGGCGGAGATCGACGTCGACTTCGTGCTGCACGGATCCGCGGCCGATGGCACGGCCGGTCCCGCGTCGCGGTGGGCCGAGACCTGCGAGCCCGGCGAGAACGTGCTGATCATCGACGAGGGACTGACGTTCAACCCGCAGCGCGGCACCGACCGTGTCGTGCTCGTCGGCGATGAGACGGCGCTGCCCGCGATCGCGTCGATCTGCGCCTCACTGCCCCCGCACGCCACCGGCACCGCGCTCATCGAAGTGCCCTCTGACGAGGATGCGCTGAAGTTCCCGCATCCGGACGGCGTCGACGTGGTGTGGCTCGTGCGCCCGCACGAGTTCCCGCCGGGCTCGTTCGCCCTCGGCCGGCTGAGCGACCTCGAGCTGCCCGAGGCTCCGTTCCACGCCTATGCGGCGGGCGAGCAGTCGCTGGCGTCCGGTGCCCGCAAGCACCTCGTCGGTGAGCGCGGTGTCGACAAGAACACTGTGAGCTTCTGCGGATACTGGAAGATCGGCGCGTCGTCGCCGGCGTCGAAGGCCGCTCGCGACGCCGCCGCGGAACCGCTCGCATGAGCGGGCAGGATGCCACGGGCGTGAACCCCTATGCGGAGTCATCGCCCGGTGCGGGGTCAGAAACGCACCCCGCAGTGCCCTCCGCGGGGCAGAATCGACCCCGCACCGCGGGTGGTCGGTCACGCCTGCGGTTCCCGACCGCGATCCTGCTGACCTGCGCCGCGCTCGGCGTCGCCGGCGGCATCCTGCTGGCTCCCGCCAACTGGATCTCGACGATCCTGTTCCCCGGCCTCCCGTTCGTCAGCGTCGGACTGGCCGGACTGTGGCTCCTGCCGTCGGTCGTCGCCCTGCGCCTGCTGCGCCGCCCCCTCGTGGGGCTTCTCGTTGGCCTGCTGGCCGGACTCGTGATCGTCCCCTTCTCGGGATACGGCTTCGGCAGCGTGGCCACGAATCTGTGGTGGGCGGCGTTCACCGAGCTCCCGTTCCTGTTCGTGCTGTGGCGCTACTGGGGAACCTGGCTGCACTACCTCGGCGCCGCGATCGTCGGCATCGTCTACCCGGTGCTCGCGTGGGCTTCGTTCGATCTCGGCAGCTTCGAGGTCTCGCTGCAGATCACGTTCTTCGCCGTGACTCTCGCCAGCTGCCTCGGCGCCACCGCCCTCGGGGTGCTGATCGCCGACCGGCTGCGACGAGCCGGTGTCGGAGCGCGCCTGCCGCGCTGAGCAGACGCCTCTGTGCTGCGGACACAGCTTCGGAGCCGCCGGGTGACACGCCGAGCGCTCGCACCCGCGGCGGCGCGTCGTCGGATGCGCTCCGCAGCCGTGCCCACACCCGGGGGCCCGATCTGGACGCTCGCTCGCCTCAGAGCAAGAGATGCAGACGAAGTGACATGAGAAGGGCCCCGGATGCCGGCATCCGGGGCCCTTCTGCCGCAGACGATGCGTCAGCGCTTGCCGACGATCTGACGACCGACGAGGTCGCGCATGATCTCGTTGGTGCCGCCGTAGATGCGGTGCACGCGGGCATCGGTGAAGGCGCGGGCGATCGGGTACTCCATGATGTAGCCGTAACCGCCGTGCAGCTGCACGCCCGTGTCGAGCACCTCCCACTCGCGCTCGGTCGCCCAGAACTTGACCTTCGCGGCATCCTCGGCGGTCAGCGTGCTGTTCTTGTAGGCGATCAGCGCGCGGTCGATGTACGCCCACATCGCGTCGGTGGTCGCCGCCATGTCGGCGAGCCGGAAGCGGGTGTTCTGGAAGTCGGCGATGCGCTCGCCGAACGCCTCGCGGTCCTTCGTGTAGGCGACGGTCCAGTCGAGGGCGGCCTGCGCGGCGGCGGCCGCGGCGACACCGATCGAGAGACGCTCGAGCGGCAGGTTCAGCATCAGCTGGATGAACCCCTGACCCTCCTTGCCGCTGATCAGGTTCTCGTCGGGGATGAACACGTCGGTGAAGCTGAGCTCGGCCGTGTCCCAGCCGTGGAAGCCCATCTTGCTGAGCTTCTTGCCCTGGTCGAAGCCCTCCATGCCCTTCTCGACGAGCAGCAGGCTGAACGCGTCGGGACGATTGCCCTCGCCGGTCTTGACGAAGGTCACGACGACGTCGGCCGTCGTGCCGGACGAGATGAACGTCTTCGCGCCGTTGAGGATGTAGCCGCCGTCGACCTTCTTGGCGTTGGTCTTGATGCCACGCAGATCCGAACCGGCACCCGGGTCGGTCATGGCGAGTGCGCCGAGCACCTCACCCGTGGCCATGCGGGGCAGCCACTTCTCCTTCTGCTCCTGCGTGCCCATGTGCACGAGGTAGGGCACGGCCAGGTCGTCCTGGATGCCGAAGGCACCGGCCAGCGAACCGGCACCTGCGGCGATGACCTCTTCCATCACGATCGTGCGGAAGCGGTAGTCCTGCAGCATCCCGGCGCCGCCGAACTCCTCGGGGACGGAGAGCCCGATCAGCCCCGCCTCACCGGCGGCCAGCATGGTGGCGCGGTCGATCTCACCTGCGGCATCCCACCGCTCGATCGACTCGTTGCTCACATGGCGCTTGACGAAGTCCTTGACGAGGTCGCGGAAGGCCTCGTGATCCTCTTCGTAGATGTCGCGTTCCATTGCGTCCTCCCGAACGTCTCGTGCGTCTTTGCTCTCGGCGATTCTATGCCGGTGCACCGACACGCGACAGTCGCTTGTGGGAATGCATCTCACAGCACGTGAGACTGGGTTCCGCGTTTGTCGGATGCCGCCACACCGCCTTTACGGCTGATCAGTGCGCGTAATCGGGCGCCGCGGGGAGAGCGAAGAACTCCTCGAGTGTGTGATATCCACCGTGATGGTATGCGGCCGCGAGCTCGGCGCCGAGGTAGCGGAGATGCCAGGGCTCGGGCTTGTAGCCGGTGATCCCCGTGCCCACCTGCTCGTAGCGCACGATGAATCCGTACTCCCACGCGTTCTCGGCCACCCATGCGCCCTGAGCGGTGCCTCCGAAGGCGTCGATGCCCCCGCACGCCGGATCGCACGCCACGAGGTCGAGCGCCAGGCCGGTCTGATGCTCGCTGTGACCGGCGCGGGCCGACGACGCATCCGCCCCCGCCTGGCCGCTGTTGCGCACATGAGACGCGTGCGTGGCGACCTGCAGGTCGTACGACCGGTATCCGTTGTTCGCGCCGATGGCGCCGGCGCCCTCGGCAGCCGCGTCCGTCACCAGAGCGCCGATCGCCGCGGCGACGTCGGAGCGGGCCTGACCCGACCTGGTCGTCATCGGCATCGGGAGGTCGGCGAGAGACGTCGGCGCGAACTCGATCGGCTCGAGAGGCCGCGCCTTGTTCACCACGACCCACACGTGCGCGGGGTCGGCGAGCGAGACGCAGGGCGCGTTTCCCGCCACCACGGCGGCCCGGAAGCTCTCACCACCCCCGAAGCCGGCGATGATCGCCGCATCATCCGCCACCGCGATCGCCTCGAGGACGCTCGGCTCGGAGCACGGATCGGCGGCGGTCGTCGCGCCGACTTTCACCTCGGGCACGGACGCGATCACGACGGGCTCAGGGAGCGCCTGCTCTGGCTCCGCAGGAATCTCGGTCGAGGCGCCCGAGATCGACAGCAGGATGCCGACGGCGGTCACCGCGAGGCCGAGGGGCAGGGAAGCTCCGAGCACGCGGGAACGCCGGGCCGCATGCTGAGGCTGCGGCGAGGAGAGCATGAGTCCATTGTCTCTTAAGCGGAATCGAACACTTGTCCCGTCCCGGTTGACGATTCATCGTCTTTATGTTCGAATATGGGGATGCGGTGGCAAGGGCAGAGGGTCGGAGAGAAGGACGACTCCGCGCTGCCCGGACTCGAAGACCGCACCAGCGTGCTGCGCACGGTGACCACACCGGAGTTCGCCGGCATGACGTTCCACGAGGTGCTGTCGAAGTCGGCGCTCAACCACGTTCCGGGCGCGTCGCGCATGCCGTTCGCGTGGACCATCAACCCGTATCGCGGATGCAGTCATGCCTGCGTGTACTGCCTCTCCCCCGACACGTCGATACTGTGCGCCGACGGACGACACCGTCCTCTCGCTGACCTGAAGGTCGGCGATGAGATCATCGGCACCGAGCGCCGAGGGAGCTACAGACGATACGTTCACACGACGATCGAAGCCAAGTGGCCGACGCGGAAGCCCGCATACCGGGTGACCCTCGCCGACGGCACGGAGCTCATCGCAAGCGGCGATCACCGATTCCTCACGGATCGCGGCTGGAAGTACGTCGTGGATGCCGCCTCCGGCCAACGACCGCATCTGACCACGAACAACCGCCTCATGGGTTACGGCATCGGTGCTGCGGGCGCTGCAGTGGATCGCCTCTCTCCCGACTACCGTCGCGGCTACCTTGCGGGAATGATCCGAGGCGACGGGATGATCTTCCACGGCGTCTATCCGAGCGCTACGCGGACGCGCGAGATCCATCGTTTTCGACTCGCCCTGATAGACGCGGAGGCGCTCGACAGGGCCCGCCGGTTCCTGGAGGAGGAAGGCATACCGACGCGGACCAGGCCATTCACCCCTGCCAGCGAGAATCGCAGCGCTTCCGATGCGCTCCACACTGCGGTCAAGCGGCATGTCCAAACCATCGAAGCGCTGATCGCCACACCGGTCGCCCCTCGGTCGGACTGGTTCGCGGGCTTCCTCAGCGGAGTCTTCGACGCAGAAGGAAGCTGCTCGCGGGGAGTGCTGCGGATATCGAACAAGGACAGTGACATCATCGCTCTCATCGAGCGGGGGATGCGCCAGTTCGATGTGCCGTCGATCACCGAAGCGCCACGCTCGAACGGTGTACGCGCAGTTCGCGTCGTCGGCGGGCTGCCCAGTCGTCGACGGTTCTTCGCGATCACGGACCCCGCGATCAGTCGCAAGCTCTCGATACTCGGAGACGCTGTGAAGAGCTTCACGGACCTCCGCGTGGTGAGCATCGAGGCGATCCCCGGAGAACAGGATCTCCTCGACATCACCACCGGAACAGGAGACTTCGTCGCGAACGGGGTCATCAGTCACAACTGCTTCGCTCGCGGGACGCACGAGTACCTCGACCTCGACGGGGGCGCGGACTTCGACTCGCAGATCGTGGTCAAGACGAACGTCGTCGAGGTGCTTCAGAAGGAGCTGCGCCGTGGCAGCTGGCAGCACGAGACCGTGGCTCTCGGCACCAACACCGATCCGTACCAGCGCGCCGAGGGACGATACAGGCTCATGCCCGGCATCATCGAGGCGCTGGCGGACTCGGGCACGCCGATCTCGATCCTGACCAAGGGAACTCTGATCCGGCGCGATATCCCCGTGCTGGTGAGAGCCGCACAGCGGGTACCGGTCGACATCCAGATGTCCATCGCCATGTACGACGACGACCTGCAGAAGGCGATCGAACCCGGGACGCCGACGACGCAGGCGCGTCTCGACACGGTGCGCGCCCTGCGCGACGCCGGGTTCCGCGTCACGGTCTTCCTGATGCCGATCATGCCGCACATGACCGACTCGGTCGAGGCGATCGACACCGCGCTGCGGCGCATCAAGGAGGCCGGAGCGACCAGCGTCGTCTACGGAGCACTGCACCTGCGCGCGGGAGTCAAACCGTGGTTCATGCAGTGGCTCAGCGCGTTCCGTCCCGACCTCGTCTCGTCGTATCTGGGCCTGTATCCGGGTGTCACCGCCGAGGCCCCGAAAGGCTACCGTCAGTGGCTCGCGAAACGGGCCCGGCCGCTGATCCGGCTGCATGGCCTCGACGGACAGCACGAGGACGACTACCCGGTGCGCGGCATCCGCGCCTCCGCACCGCATGGCCGACCGGCGCCGGCGTTCGCTCCGGCTCCGGCGCCCGCCCAGCCGATGCTGTTCTGACGGCTGCTGGTCTGACCGCGCTGGCCTGTGATGCGCTCGTCTGACCGCTGCCGTGGTGACGAACGCCCCTCCGACCGTGTCGGCAGCCCGTGCCGCGGACGCGTAGGCTCGGTCGTTATGGCTATCGGCTCCACCATGCACACGTTCGACGTCCAGCTCGCCGACACGGATCGCGGCGTATACGACGACTTCTCGCTGCGCGTGGCGCGGCATCCGTCCGAGACCGACGCCTACATGCTCACCCGCGTGCTCGCCTACGGCCTCGAGTTCACCGAGGGCATCACGTTCGGCGGTGGCATCTCGCAGACCGACGAGCCCGCCGTGCTCGTGCGCGACCTCACCGGTCAGATCACTGCCTGGATCGAGGTGGGCGCCCCCGACGCCGAGCGTCTGCACTACGGCAGCCGGCTCGCCGAGCGCACCGTCGTCTACACGCACCGCGACCCCGTGAAGGTCATGGCGCCGTGGGCCGACAAGCGCATCCACCGCTCGGAAGACATCCGCGTGTACAGCTTCGACGCCGGCTTCATCGACTCGACGGCGCCCCTCATCGAGCGACGCAACACCATGACGATCACCGTCACCGAGGGCACCCTGTATCTCGACCTCAACGGCACCAGCGTGACCACCGCCGTGCACGTGCACGAGTTGGGCTGAGTCGGGCGGATAGACCGCACCTGCTGCGAAGGAGATCTCACGGTGGTGAGGAGCGTTCGCGCTCATGAGGCCTTCATAGCGCGAGATCTCCTTCGCAACGCGCGACGAGCCCTCCGCGACACAGCCCGAAAGCGCACACCCCCACGCACGACGAAGGCCCCGCCCCCGCGGATGCAGGGACGGGGCCTTCGATCGAGCAGGGTCAGGCCGTGAGGTCTGCCGCGGTCGGCACGCGACCGGCGATCTCCTCGATCAGGTCGTCGTTCAGACGGGCGTTCTCGAACGGCGCGTCGATCTCGGCGCGATCGAGCAGCTCGGTCATGCGACGCTGACGCTGACGCGTGATCAGCGTGACGACGCGGCCCGAACGACCGGCGCGGCCCGTGCGACCCGAGCGGTGCAGGTACGTCTTGTACTCGTCGGGAGCATCGGCCTGTACGACCAGGTCGATGTCGTCGACGTGGATGCCGCGGGCGGCGACGTCGGTCGCGACGAGCACGTTCACACGGCCCGAGGTCAGCCGCTCGAGGTTGCGCGTGCGCTTGGCCTGGTTGAGGTCACCGTGCAGCGAGACCGCGGGGATACCGGCGTCGTCGAACTGCTCGGCGAGCATGTCGGCGTACGCACGGGTGCGCGCGAAGACCAGCGTCTTGCCCTCGCGGTCGACGAGCGAGGTGAGGATGTCGGCCTTGTCGCGGTGCTCGATCACGAGCACGCGGTGCTCGATCGTGCTGGAATCCTGGTCCTCACCGGCGACCTCGTAGACGGCCGGGTCGACGAGGAACTCGTCGACGAGAGCCGCGACCTCGCGGTCGAGCGTGGCCGAGAAGAGCAGCTTCTGGCTGCCGTCGGCCGTGTGACGCAGGATGCGCTGCACGGGCTCGACGAAGCCGAGCTCGCACATGTGGTCGGCCTCGTCGAGCACCGCGATGCGGCAGTCCGAGAGGTCGAGCTTGCCCTGGTTGATGAGGTCCTCGATGCGACCGGGTGTGCCGATCACGATGTCGACGCCCTTCTTGAGCGCACCGACCTGACGGCCCTGGGGCACACCACCGTAGATCTGAGTGGTGAAGAGACCGACGCTGCGGGCGATCGGCTGGATCGTGCGGTCGATCTGCAGGGCGAGCTCACGCGTCGGAGCGAGGATGATCGCGCGCGGCGACCGACCGAACTCACGACGCTTGCCGGCCTGCGACTGCAGCACGCGCTCGACGAGAGGTGCGCCGAAGGCGATCGTCTTGCCCGATCCGGTGCGACCGCGGGCGAGCACATCGCGACCCACGAGCACTGCGGGGATACTGGCGGCCTGGATCGGGAACGGCGTGGCCGCTCCCATGCCGACGAGCGTCTCGACGATGTTCGATCCGAGACCGAGGTCGCCGAAGGTCACACCGTCGACCTCGACGGCGGCGACGGACTTCGCCTCGAGGCGCTCGTGCACGACGTCATCCGTCGGCTCGAACCTCTTGGCGGGTGCAGCACTCGCGGTGGCGTTCCAGTCGTTGCGGCTGGGGCGCGCGTTGTGCGACGGCCGCCCGCGGGTGTCCGACGTCAATGGGCGCGGACGCTCGGTGCGGTATGCGCCACCGGTCGACGGACGCGAACGCTCGTCGCGGCCACCCTCGATCGCACGCTGAGTGCGGTCACGGTCGAAGGCACGACGTGCGCGGTCGGCGTCGTAGGAGCGCTCGGGACGGTCGAAGCCGCCGCGGTCGTCACGACGCGGGCCTGCGCCACGGTCGTCACGACGCGGGCGCTCGTCGCGGTCGAAGCGCGGACGCTCGTTGCGGTCGCCCGAGCGGGCAGGACGCTCGTCACGGGAGAAGCGCTGGCCACCGCGATCGTCGCGGAAGCCCTGGCGCTGCGTGCCGGCACCTCGGTCGTCACGGCGCGGACGCTCGTCACGCTGGCCGCCGCGCTCATCGCGGTACGTGCCGGGACCGGTCGGACGCTGGCCGCCACGGTCGTCACGACGGGGGCGGTCGTCGCGGGTGAAGCGCTGGCCGCCGGTCGGACGGTCGCTGTTGTAACGGGGACGCTCACCCCGGTCGTCGAAGCGGGGACGCTCGTCGCGGTTGTGCGGTGCGTTGTGGCGACCCGACTCCGCGCGGTTGCG
>NZ_DALZXX010000052.1:0-17513 GCF_031988965.1 Microbacterium sp. | reverse complement strand
ATCGACGACGCCCCCGACTCCGACACCGCCGCGCTCCGCGAGGAGGCCGTGA
Organism: Microbacterium sp.; assembly: GCF_031988965.1. GTDB lineage: Bacteria > Actinomycetota > Actinomycetes > Actinomycetales > Microbacteriaceae > Microbacterium. Next base: position 17,461 of record NZ_DALZXX010000052.1, on the reverse strand, counting down.
CCGCGGCATCCGCCGCCGACGTCGCTGTGGTGTTCCTGGGAGTGCCCGCGCACGAGGAGTCCGAGGGCTTCGACCGCGAGCACATCGACCTGCCCGCCGCCCAGCTCGAACTGCTCGACGCGGTTCTCGAGGCGAACCCGAACGCCGTCGTCGTGCTGTCGAACGGCGGCGTCGTCGCGCTGCCCTTCGCCGACCGGGTGCCCGCGATCGTCGAGGCCTGGCTGCTCGGCCAGGCCGGAGGCGGCGGCACCGCCGACGTGCTGTTCGGCGTCGTCAACCCGTCGGGCCGACTGGCCGAGACGATTCCGCTGCGCCTCGAGGACACTCCCGCGTTCGGCAGCTTCCCCGGCGAGCACGGCCACTCCGTGTACGGCGAGGGACTGCTCGTCGGGTACCGCTGGTACGACGCCCGCCGCATGGAGGTCGCGTACCCGTTCGGTCACGGCCTGTCGTACACGACGTTCTCGTACGGCGAGGCGACCGCATCCGTCGCCGACTCGGGCGACGTCATCGTCACGGTGCCGGTCACGAACACCGGAGCGGTCGCCGGCCGCGAGGTCGTGCAGGCGTACACGAGCCTGCCCGGGTCGACGGTGCAGCGCGCGCCCCGCGAGCTCAAGGCCTTCGCCTCGGTGCTGATCGAGGCCGGCGAGACCGCGCAGGTCGAACTGCACCTGCGCCGCGCCGAGCTCGCCTACTGGGACACCCGCATCGACGGCTGGGTCGTCGAGGGCGGCGAGTACGCGATCGAGGTCGGTTCGTCGAGCCGCGACCTGCGGGCGCAGACCACCGTCTCCGTCTCGGGCGATGACGTCGTGCTGCCCGTGACCCTCGGTTCGTCGTTCGAGGAGCTTCTCGCCGACCCGGTGGTCGGCGCGGAGTTCAGCACGGTCATCGCCGAGAAGTTCGGCGCCGAGGGCGACGAGATGCTCAAGATGCTCGGGAACTTCCCGGTGGGGCGCCTCGACGGCTTCCCGCTGCCGCGGGCGGAGCTCGTCGCCCTGGTCGAGCGCGCACAGCGCGGCTGATTCGGGTTCCCCGAGGGCACGGCTTCGGAGCGGATGCCGGGACACGCCGGGTCCGGGTCGACCGACCCGGCGTGTCGGCAGTGAACTCCGAAGCCGTGCTCGAGCCCGAGGCCCGGGTCCGGTCGCCCCGGCGACACCGAGGAGCCGCGACGTCCGCGAAGTAGGCTGAGGGCATCATGGACGAGTTCATCCGGGGCTTCTGGATCTTCGCGGGCAACTACTGGTGGCTCGTGTTCCCCATCATGGGCATGGCCGGTGGCGCCGCCAAGGCCTGGGAGCGCAGCTCGAAGCGGCGTCATGAACGACGCATCGAGACTCTGAGGCTCAAGGCCGAGATCAAGACCGCCCAGCTCGAGGCGCGCGGCAAGACCCTGCACGCCGGCCCCGTGATCGTCGACACGGCCGCGGCCGTCGCCCCGAACACCCTGCTCGAGCGACTGTTCGCCGAGCACGACGAGATCACCGCGCGCTGGCTCGACTACGAGCTCGACGTCGCCAAGCTGATCGCGTACCCGGCGATGAGCGACGGACGTCAGCCGCTGGTCGCCGCCTTCCTGCGTGCGAAGAAGACGGCGGATGCTCTGCGCCCGGCGTCCGCCGATGCGAGCGTCACCGAACGCCAGGTGTCGGAGTATCTCGACGCGGTGGGCGCCTACGCCGTGGCTTTCGAGATCGCCGAGAAGGATGCCCGACGCCTGCGCGACTCGACCTTCACCGAACCCGAGCGCAAGCGTCTCGACCGTGCCCAGCAGCTGCTCAAGGTCGCGGTCGACGAGTCGGCCACGCAGGCCGAGCGCAACGTCGCCTACCGCCGGGTGCGCGATGAGCTCGAAGGATTGATCCTGCTGAGCGACGAGGCGGTCGAGGTGCTCGAGAAGCAGGTCGCCCGTGAGCTGACGAGCTCGGCACCAGGCGGCTCGGCGACCGGTGGCTCTGCAGCAAGCGGCTCGCAGTCGACACGATCCCCGGCGGCGCCCGAGACACCGACGGACACACCGAACACCGACCCCGAACGGATGCCGATCATCGACCCGCACTCCCCGCAGCGCTCGACTCCTCCGCGCACCTTCCCTGGCGCGGACGCATGACCTCGAAGACGATCGTCCTCACCGGAGCATCCGACGGCATCGGTGCGGCCTCGGCGCGCCAGCTCGCGGCATCCGGCCACCGGCTGATCGTGGTGGGTCGATCGCCCGAGAAGACCCGCGCGGTCGCCGCAGACACCGGGGCCGAGTGGTTCACCGCCGACTTCGCGCGGCTCGACGATGTGCGCGAGCTCGCCGCGAGTATCGCGGATGCGGTGGGCGACACCGGCATCCACGTGCTCGCGAACAACGCCGGAGGAATCTTCGGCGACCAGACCCCGACGGTCGACGGCTTCGAGAAGACGCTCCAGGTCAACCACCTGGCACCGTTCCTGCTGACGAACCTGCTGCTGCCGCAGCTGCGCACCGGCCACGCCGCCATCATCAACACCTCGAGCGTCGCGCATCGGCTGTTCGCGAAGCTCGACGTCGACGACCTCGACAACCGCAGGAACTTCAGCGCCAACAGGGCATACGGCGATGCGAAGCTCGCGAACGTGCTGTTCACGAAGAGCCTGCACGCGAAGTTCCACGGCGAGGGGCTGACCTCGGTCGCCTTCCACCCCGGCACCGTGCAGACGAACTTCGCCTCGGACTCGAGCACCGTCATGCGCCTGGTCTACCGCACTCCGCTCAGGCACCTTCTGCTCATCAGCAGCGAGAAGGGCGGCAGGAACCTGACCTGGTTCGTCGAGGGAACACCCGATGAGACCTGGATCTCCGGCGAGTACTACGACGAGCGCGTGCTGACACGACGCGTCAACCCGCGCATCGAGGACGCCGCGCTGGCGGAAGCCCTCTGGCAGAGGAGCGCCGAGCTCGTCGGCATCCCGGCCGCCTGACCGCATCCCCTCTGTTCGAATCGCGCACTTCGCAGATCTGAAGCCCGGGAAACTGCCAGGTGAGCGATTCGAAGGGAGGGGTGAGCAGGAGTATGCTGGCACACCGGGTCAACTGACCCCTTCAGAGCGCGAGAGGCGGTGATGGCGATGTCCGGTGATAGTTGCGACGCCGCCTTCGTTGCGTCGCGTCTGACGGCATCCGTGCGTTGAGCTCCCGCTCCGCACCTGCACGTCCTGCTCCGCAGCCGTCGGCGGCGTCTTCCGCCCCCTGACGAATTCTGCGCACTCCCTCTCTGACGAGGCAGTGCGCCTGCGAGAACGGAGCCAGCCATGGCCCTCATCGACAACGGCGTGTACGTCCACGGACGTCGCGTGGAGACCCCGAAGAACCTCGACGAGACCTACCGGTCGCTCGATTCCCACGGCGGCATCGCCTGGATCGGCCTCTACCGGCCGAGCCCTCAGGAGGTCGCCTCGGTCGCACGCGAGTTCGACCTGCATCCGCTCGCCGTCGAGGACGCGCTCTCGGGCCACCAGCGGTCGAAGGTCGAGCGCTACGGCGACACGCTCTTCGCCGTGCTGCGCCCCGCCCGCTACCGCGACGAGCAGGAATCGATCGAGTTCGGCGAGCTGCACCTGTTCGTCGGCCCCGACTTCGTCGTGACCATCAGGCACGCCGAGTCGCCCGACCTCGCGGCCGTCCGCCGCCGCATGGAGGCGCACCCCGAGCTGCTCGCGATGGGACCCGAGGCCGTGTTCTACGCGATCCTCGACGAGGTCGTCGACGGCTACGAGCCGATCGTCACGGGCCTGCTCAACGACATCGACGAGATCGAGGATCAGCTCTTCGGTGACAGCGACGACGACGCACTCTCACGGCGCATCTACGAGCTCTCGCGCGAGGTCATCAACTTCCAGCGCGCAGTGCACCCGCTGGCCGGGATGCTGGAATGGCTGCGCCGCGGGTCCGAGAAGTACCGCATCGACGAGGAGCTGCAGCGGTCGCTGCGCGACGTGCTCGACCACGTCATCCGCGTCAACGAGCGGGTCGACTCGTTCCGCGCGATCCTCGAGAACGCGCTCACCGTGCATTCCGCCCTCGTCGCACGTCGGCAGACCGAGGCGGGACTCGCGCAGAACGACGAGATCAAGCGGATCTCGTCGTGGGCGGCGATCATCTTCGCGCCGACGCTCGTGGGCACCGTCTACGGCATGAACTTCGAGGGGATGCCCGAGCTCAGCTGGTCGTTCGGATACCCGCTCGCGATCGGTGCGATGGCAGCCTTCGCCATCGGGCTCTACGGAGTGTTCAAGTACAAGAAGTGGCTCTGAGCAGGCGATCGCGGTGAGCACTCAGCGCGCGAGCGCGCCGCACACTCATACGCGTGCGGTGCGCTCCGCCTCCTTGGCGGCGACGATCTTGCGCAGACCCGAGCTCGAGAAGCGGTGGTCGCGCGCGTTGAAGTACAGCTCGATGCCGCGCTCTTCGCAGTACTCCCTGCCTGTGAAGTCGCGGTCCGCGTACTCGTCGCCGACGATGCGCACGTCGATCTTGAACGAGCGCAGGATGTCTTCCAGGTCCTGCTCGGTCGAGTACGGCACGATCTCGTCGACGTACTCGCAGCCCCGCAGCTGGATGTAACGCTCGACCACGGTCTGGGTCGGAGCGTTCTTCTCGGGGCGGTCGAGCGTGGGATCCATCTGGAGTCCGCAGATGAGGTAGTCGCACTGCCGCTTGGCCTCGGCCAGCATCATGATGTGCCCCGCGTGCAGCAGGTCGAACGTCGAGAATGTGATCCCGACGCGCGGTCCCGGGTTGTAATCCTGGTGCTTGGTGACGTGCTCGAGCGACATCCGCTCCCCCTTGTGAATCGTTCGGTGTCCCAGAGAATCCTATAGAGATCTGCGCGCCCGCCCGTCGGCGCGGCCCCCGGAGCCACTGGGCATCCGAGCCCGGAGCCGCCGGGCATGATGCCCGCGCCGCTAGGCTCGACACCGTGTCGAACGCCGAAGTGACCGCATCCGCTGCCTCTGACCTCCGCCGCCTCGCCGATTCCCTGGTGAGCACCGACCCGCTGAACTGGGTGATCACCGGCGACTCGATCACGCACGGACTCGTGCACACGCACGGCGGCCGCAGCTACTCCGAGCACGTGCACGAGCTGATCCGCGGAGAGCTCGGACGCACTCGGGACGCCGTGATCAACTCGGCGATCAGCGGTCACCGTCTGCCCGACATCCTCGGCGACTTCGACAGGCGCGTGGCATCGTGGCGCCCCGACGTCGTCACCCTGATGATCGGCACCAACGACATGTCGATCCAGCCGGGCAGCCCCTTCGTCGAACCGGCCGAGTTCGCGGCATCGCTGCGCGAGTTCGTCGCACGCGTGCGCACCCTGGGGGCGATCCCGGTGCTGCAGACGCCGCCGTCGATCGACGCCGTCAACGCCCCCGAGCGCGCGCGGCTCGCGGAGTTCGCGGATGCCGTGCGCGAGGTCGCCGCGACGGACGACGTGATCCTCGTCGACCAGCACGCGCGCTTCACCGAGTTCGGTGGCGGCGGCGTGCCGTGGGGCATGATGAACGATCCCTTCCACCCGAACGCCGCCGGCCACGCCGCGTTGGCTCTCGAACTCGCGACCGCTCTGGGTCTTCGACCGCCCGTCTCGCGGGCGATCCCGCTGCTCGAGGCCCAGGTGCGCGCCGCGCGTCTCGTCTGACGCCTCTCTCGCTCGGGGTCTCCGAGCCGACGCGTTCACCACTCAGCATGAACGGTCCTGACCGCGCCCGATTCCGGCCATATCGCCGCCGAGGCGCACTCTTCTGCTGAGTCGTGGACGGCGAGCCCGCCGCTCCATCCGAGAAATTCAGTATTCGGTGTTGCTAAGTACCGGTACTCGGTGTTACTTTGTACCGGTACCCAGCAACACTGAGTACTGGAACGACGGAAGGCGGCTCTCATGGGCAAGCAGATGACCGAGATGCTCAAGGGCACCCTGGAGGGCATCGTGCTCGCTCTCCTCGCCGAGCAGCCGGCCTACGGATACGAGATCACCGCCCGCATCCGCGATCACGGATTCACCGAGATCGCCGAGGGCACGATCTACGCCCTGCTGGTGCGCATCGAGCAGAAGAAGCTCGTCGACGTCGAGAAGGTCCCGAGCGAGAAGGGGCCGCCCCGCAAGGTGTACTCCCTGAACCCGGCGGGCACGCAGGAGCTCGAGGAGTTCTGGAAGACCTGGAGCTTCCTCGCCCAGCACATCGAACGGCTCCGCACGAACGACGCCGACACCCCGAACAACACCGACACCACGAACAAGGAGAACTGACCATGGCCGCGAAGTGGATCGAAGCGCTCACCGGACCACTCGAGCAGAAGAAGCAGTACCGCGATGCGAAGAAGCGCATCGACGCCCTGCCCGAGCCCTACCGCACGGTCGCCAACGCCCAGCACCGCTACACGATGTACTACGGGGGCATCACCGACGGCGACATCCTCGTGCAGATCTTCCTCGACCTCGCCGATCTGTGGGAGCGCGCCTCCCTCGACGGCACCCCGATCGGCGACATCGTCGGCGACGACCCCGTTTCGTTCGCCGAGACGTACGCCGAGGCCTACGGAGGAACCCACTGGATCGACAAGGAACGCGCCCGCCTGATCGGCGCGGTCGACGACGCGAAGAAGAAGGAGTCACGATCATGAACGCCCCAGCCATCGCCGTGCGCGGCATCGAGAAGTCCTACAAGGACCTCACTGTGCTGCGCGGCGTCGACTTCGAGGTCGAGAAGGGATCGATCTTCGCCCTGCTCGGCTCGAACGGCGCAGGCAAGACCACGATCGTCCGCATCCTCTCCACCCTGCTGACCTCGGATGCCGGCACCGCCACCGTGCAGGGCGTCGACGTCGCCGCCGACCCGCTCGCCGTGCGACAGCGGATCAGCCTCACCGGGCAGTTCGCCGCCGTCGACGAGATCCTCACCGGACGCGAGAACCTCATCCTCGTCGCCAAGCTGCGGCACCTGCCGGATGCCGCGACCGTCGCCGACGACCTGCTCACCCGCTTCCGGCTGACGGATGCCGGTGGCCGCAAGGTCGGCACGTACTCCGGCGGCATGCGCCGTCGCCTCGACATCGCGATGAGCCTGGTCGGGCACCCCGAGGTCATCTACCTCGACGAGCCGACCACCGGCCTCGACCCCGAGGCTCGCATCGAGGTCTGGGACGTCGTCAAGGAACTCGCGAACACCGGCACCACCGTGCTGCTGACCACGCAGTACCTCGATGAGGCCGAGCAGCTGGCCGACCGCATCGCGATCCTCCACGAGGGCCGGATCATCGCGAACGGCACCCTCGCAGAACTCAAGCGCCTGCTGCCCGCCGCGAAGGTCGAGTACGTCGAGAAGCAGCCCACCCTGGAGGAGATCTTCCTCACCCTCGTCGGCACCCCGTCGACGCGAGAACCCGGAAGGGAAGCCGCAGCATGAGCACGCACGTCGTCGCCGACACCGCGACACTCACCGGCCGCTCGATGCGGCACATCTTCCGCAGCACCGACACCATCATCACCACGGCGGTCACCCCGATCGCGCTGATGCTGCTGTTCGTGTTCGTCTTCGGAGGGGCGCTCAAGCAGAGCATCGGCTCCGAGAACTACGTCAACTACCTGCTCCCGGGCATCCTGCTGATCGCGGTGGCGTCCGGCATCGCCTACACGGCGTACCGCCTGTTCAACGACCTGCAGAGCGGCATCTTCGAGCGCTTCCACTCGATGCCGATCGCCCGATCGAGCGTGCTGTGGGCGCACGTGCTCACCTCGCTCGTCGCGAACGGCATCACGCTGGCGATCATCTTCGCCGTCGGGTTCCTGCTCGGGTTCCGCACCGGCGCCGGCCCCCTCGCGTGGCTCGCCGTCATCGGCATCCTGCTGCTGTTCACCCTGGCGCTCACCTGGCTGGCGATCATCGCGGGACTCAGCGCCAAGACGCTCGACGGAGCGACGGCGTTCTCGTATCCGCTGATCTTCCTGCCGTTCATCAGCTCGGCCTTCGTGCCGACCGACACCATGCCGGGTCCGGTGCAGTGGTTCGCCGAGAACCAGCCGGTCACGTCGATCGTGAACACGATCCAGGCGCTGTTCGCCGAGAAGCCGGTCGGCACCGACATCTGGGTCGCCCTCGCGTGGTGCGTCGGCATCCTGATCGTCGCCTACGTCTTCGCGATCATCGCCTACCGCAAGAAGGTCAGTTGACCGTCTGCAGCGAACGCCGTACTGAGCGAGCGGAGCGAGTCGAAGTGACGGAACGCTCCGAAGGAGATCTCGCGCTCCGAAGGACCCGATCACCGCATCCGTCCTTCGATGCCCGAGATCTCCTTCGCTGCAGACGAACGCCGCACAGAAGCGCGCTAGCGCAGCCCGAGGGGTCCCAGCACCACAGCCTGCCGCGTGCGCACCCACACCGCACCGTCCTCCCGACGTTCGGAGCGAGTGGCGAAGCGATAGCGGTACGACACGGCGCGCACCCAGCGCGGCCGCTCGCCGTCGAACGGATCGACCCGGAGCAGCGCCAGAGTGGGAGCATCCGCTTCGAGCAGCCGCAGCAGGAACACCGTGAACCAGTCGTCGAGCGAGCGCCCGAGCGGCAGGAACCACATGAGCCAGTCGAGGCGCAGGTGGTACGGCGCGAACTGCCGCGGGATGCGACGCACGTCGCCCGGCTTTCCCTTGAACTCGTACTCCTGCCAGAGAAGACCGTCGTCGTCGACCGATCCCTCGACGATGATCTCGATCCGCTCCTTCGTGACCGTGCCGAATGCCCCATAGGCGTTGCCGATCTGCCACCGGTTGAAGCTGGCGTTCATGAGCTGACGGCGGGCGAACAGGTTGCGCAGGGCCGGCCAGCTCAGTGACACCACGAGCAGCGCCACGGCCGCGGTGATCACGAACCAGTACAGCGGGATGCCGGGCCACGGCGCATCCGCGCCGACCGCGTCGCCGAATCCCGGCAGGCCGACGGCCGAGAACGCGATGACGATCGTCACCCCGTTCAGCCAGGCGAAGTTTCCCGTCGCGACGAGCCACAGCTGCGTCGCGATCATGATCCCCGCAGCCACGGCGCCGACGATCTGGGGCACCGGCCCGGGCACCCAGATCGACGCGATCGGCGCGAACACGAAGAACGGCACCACCAGCTGCGCGACGTGATTGCCGATGACCTCGCCCCGATGGAACCACCGCGGCAGCAGATGCGCCTGACGGCTGAGCGGTCCCGGCATCGGCTGCGTCTCGTGGTGGTACGTCAACGCGGTGAGGTCGCGCCACTCGCGGCCGCCGCGGATCTTGATCATCCCGGCGCCGAACTCGACCCGGAACAGCAGCCACCAGAACAGCACGATCACGACGGTCGGCGGCGGCTGATCGTTCGATCCGAGGAACGCGGCGAGGAACCCCGCCTCGAGCAGCAGCATCTCCCAGCCGAACGAATAGAACGTCTGCCCGATGCTGACGATCGACATGTACCCGAGCCACAGTGCGAGGAAGCACAGCATCGGCACCCACGGCGGGCCCCACTGCGGGATGCCGATCACCAGGATCGCCGAGAGGGCGATTCCCACCCCGCACAGCAGCGCGAGTCGCCGGTCGGAGTATCGGATGCGCAGGAAGAGCGTCGGATGCAGCATCCGCCGCCGTTCCCGCTTCTCGCCGATCCAGTCGAGCAGCATCGGCGCCGGCAGCAGTCCGCGCTCACCGAGCAGCGGACGGAACTGGTTCAGGCTCGACAGGAACGCCACGAGGTACAGCGCCGCGATTCCCCGCTGCAGGACCTCGCGGGCGAACCCGAAGTCGACCGCCGCGAACCCGTCCACGCCCACAGGCTACGCCCCGGGTGCCGTTCGGCCGAGGGGGTTGCGCCGCCGCCGGCGTCGCCACCCGTAGGCGGTCGTCGAGCGAGCCCTGCGACGCCGAGCGAGACGAAACGCGGCACCGATGCACGATCGGTACCGCGTTTCGTCTCAGTCGACTCCGTCGTCTTCGCTCAACGACCGACGGCTCAGGTCAGCTGACGACCCAGTCGAACTCGCTGCCGTGCTCCTCGAGCCACGCGTCGATGGCATCCGCTTCGTTGCCCTCGCCGTACTCGTTCACGACCATGTCCTCGAGCGAGCCGTACTGCTCGTCGTCGAGCTTGATCTGCTCGATCAGCTCAGCGGCCTCGGGGAACTCCTCGGCGAAGCCCTTCGTGCCGAGGAAGTGCAGGGCCTCGGACTCGCCCATCGCGCCCTTGGGGTCTTCGAGGTCCTTCACGGGGAAGGCGTCGTTGGCCCAGAACGGACGCCACAGCGTGACGACGATGTCCTCCTGCTTGTCGGTCGCGGACTTCAGCTCGGTGAGCATCGCCGCGGTCGACGAGGTGACGAGTTCGTACTCGCTGTCGAGGCCGTACTCGGGCATCATCTTCTGCGTCTGCGCGGTGAGGCCGGCACCCGGCTCGATGCCGTAGATCTTGCCGTCGAGCTCAGCGCCCTTGCCCGCGAGGTCCTCGATCGAGTTCAGGTCGGAGTACTCCGGAACCGCGAGGGTGAGCTTCGCGTTGTCGTAGTACGCACCGAGGTCCTCGATGTCGTCGCCATAGGTGTCCATGTACTCGGCGTGGGTCAGCTCGGGCCAGGCAGACGGGTACATGTCGACGTCGCCCTGGGCGAGGCCGGTGTACAGCGGCCCTGCCTCGGTCAGCGTCTTCATCTCGACGGTGTAGCCGATCTTCTCGAGTTGGTCCTGCAGCAGGTACGCGGTGCTGAGTCCGTCGGTCCACGAGGGCAGGAAGCCCAGTGTGATCGTGCCCTTGTCGCCCGATCCGGCGTCTCCGCCCCCGGTGCCTCCACCGGTGCCGCCCATGCCGTCGCCGCTGCATCCGGCGAGGGTCAGGGTCGCTGCGGCTCCGATGGCCGCGATCGTGAGGAACTTCTTCTTCATGTGTGTCTCTCTCGTTCCGTATATATGAGTGCTGTGTTGCTGTGTACTGCGGTGTTGCGTGTTCTCTTGTGGGAGGGATGAGTCAGTGCACGCCGCCGCCGACGGGAGCGCGGCGCGGGGAGGCCTTCTCACGCTCGGCCTCGTCTGCGGCATCCTTCGCGTCGGCGGCATCGGCCGACACGGGGGCGGATGCGGATGCCGACGCCTCGGCCGACGCGGATGCCGCGTCGAGGCGGTGCGCCGTGCGACGACGAGCGAGCATGCCGAGCAGCGACGAACGGTTGCTGCCGAGGTCGCCCAGGGCCGCGGTGACGCGGTCGAGGAAGACGGCGATGAGCACGACGCCCAGTCCGGCCTCGACGCCCTTGGCGATGTTGATGGTCGAGATCGCCTCGACGACGATCTTCCCGAGGCCGTCCGCGCCCGCCATTCCGGCGATGACCGCCATCGACAGCGCGAGCATGATGACCTGGTTCACGCCGGCGAGGATCGTCGGCATGGCCAGCGGGAGCTGGATGCCGCGCAGGATCTGACCCGGCTTGGCACCGAACGCCTGACCGGCCTCGACCGTCTCGGAGTCGACTCCGCGGATGCCGAGCTCGGTGAGACGCACACCGGGAGGCAGCGCGAAGATCACGGTCGCGACGAGTCCGGGGACAACGCCGATGCTGAAGAACACGATGGCCGGGATCAGGTAGACGAAGGCCGGCATGGTCTGCATGAAGTCGAGCACGGGCTTGAGAATCGCTCGCACGGTGGCGTTGCGCGCCGACCAGATGCCGAGCGGCACCGCGATCAGCACGGCGATCACCGCGGCGACGAGCACGAGGGCGAGGGTCTGCATGGCCGGGACCCACAGGCCCATGGCCACGATCAGCCCGAACGAGACGACCGTTCCGATCGCGAGCTGCCACGAGCGCACGAGCCAGGCGATGAGCGCGGCGATCACGATGATGACGATGAAGTGCGGGCTGAGCAGCGCGCGAGTGAGGCCGTCGACGAGGAAGCTGACGACGAACGAGATGACGTCGAGCAGCCCGTCGAGGTTCGTCTTGATCCAGTCGACGCCCGTGGCGACCCAGCTGCCGAGGGGAATGCGGAAACCGTCCATCAGCGCACCTCCTCCGTCGTTCCGGCGACCGGCTGCGGGTCGGCCGTCCATCCGTCATCGAGTACTGCATCGATCTCGGCCTGCGGCATCGGCAGAAGCGGCAGGGTGAGCTCGCCGGTCGCGCCGGGCCCGGGGCCGAGAGCCGCGAGCAGGGTGATGCGCGGGATGACACCGGTCAGGCGACCCGAGGCATCCACGACTGCGAGCGGCAGCGGCGACTCGACCGAGGGGATGAAGAGGTTCATGAGCACCTCGTCCTCGCTCACGCTCTGCGGCACGGGCTTGATGATCGACTCGAGGGTCGACACGCCCTTGCGCACGAGCTTGACGGCATCCCGGTCGGTGACGATGCCCAGCAGCTTGCGGTCGCGGCCGGTGACATAGGTGGCCGACATGAACGCGTCGCGCATCTGGCGCAGCGCCGTGCGCGGCCCCGCGGTCTCGGCGACGACCGGGCGCGGACGCTCCATGACGTTCGCGGCGGTGAGCACGCGGGCGCGATCGACGTCCTGCACGAACTGCTCGACGTAGTCGTTCGCGGGGTCCGTGAGGATGTCCTCCGGCGTGCCGATCTGCACGATGCGGCCGTCGCGCATCACGGCGATCCGGTCACCGAGGAACATGGCCTCATTGAGGTCGTGGGTGATGAAGACGATCGTCTTCTGCAGCTTCTCCTGGAGTTCAAGCAGCTGCTCCTGCATCTCGCGACGGATCAGCGGGTCGAGCGCGCTGAACGCCTCGTCCATGAGCAGGATGTCGGAGTCGGCGGCGAGCGCACGGGCGATGCCCACACGCTGCTGCATGCCGCCCGAGAGCTCGGACGGGAGCTTGTCGGCCTGCCCCTCGAGGCCCACCAGGGCGAGGATCTCCTCGGCCTTCTTCAGGCGCTCGTCCTTGCCGACGCCCTTCAGCTCGAGCGGGTAGGCGACGTTCGCGGCGACCGTGCGGTGCGGCAGCAACGCGAAATGCTGGAACACCATCGAGATGCGGTCGCGACGGATCTCACGCAGCCGACCGGCGGGGATGCCTGTGATCGAGTCGCCGTTCACGACGACGGATCCGTCGGATGCCTCGTGCAGGCCGTTGAGCATGCGGATGATGGTGGACTTGCCGGAACCCGACAACCCCATGATCACGAAGATCTCGCCCTTGTTGACGGTGAAACTCGCGTCGATGACGGCGGCGGTTCCTGCGTCGCTGACTGCGGATCTGCTCTCACCGGCCTTCAGTCGACGGACGGCGGCGCTCGGACTCTTGCCGAACACCTTGTACAGATTGCGCGCTTCTAGAGCGATTTCGGACACGTTTCCCCTGCGGCTCGCCTCGGCGGCTGAGCCTGCTTCGGTTACGCCCGGGTGATGTTCTCAGGGCCGTTTCGAGTGCATGCTGTGGCGGCGCGGACGGCGGATTTCGGATCCACCGCGATAGAGCATCGACCGTACGCCCACGCCTCTTCGCAGCACAGCTCATCGAAAGAAGGACGTGGCCGCGGACTGGTCTACGGACCGTCAGGCCCGCATTCCAACGTAACGAAATGGCCGGTCAGGGGCAAATCCGCCATTCCGATCGGCGTTCAGTTTCTGCGGCTGACCGGGGGATTGCGCGGGTTTCGGACACGGGCTGGCAGCCGGGCGTGGCGCTCTTTCCGCGGCCGCTCTGCACCCCTCCGTGAGGCGGATCGTCAGCGACGGATGCTGCGCGTGACCGTGAACTTCGGGGTGCGCTCGACCTGCTCTGTGGTCCCGATGAGGCGCGTCAGCTCGGCCCGGTATCCGAGTGACGAGTTGAAGACCGTGAACAGCTCGCCGCCGGGCCGGAGGATGCGGGCGGCGGCCTCGAACAGCCGTGTCGCCGCGCCCGTGTGCACGCTGCTGCCGAGGTGGAAAGGAGGGTTGAGCAGCACGACGTCGGCGCTGGCGTCGGCGATCTCGGACCCGGCGTCGTCGTGCATCACGGTGACGCGGTCGGAGACGCCGTTCGCGGCCATCGTGGCGCGGGCGGAGGCGACCGCTGCGGCCGAGCGATCGGTGGCGATGACACGGAAGTCCGGGTGTGCGAGGGCGTACGACACGGCGAGCGCGCCGGTTCCGCAGCCCAGGTCGACGGCGATGCGCCCCGGGCTCGGCTCGCCGCCGTCGAGGTCGAGCACCCCGAGCATCACCCGCGTGCCGATGTCGAGCTTCGCCCCCGCGAACGCGCCGCCGTGCGCGACCAGGATCAGTCCGTCGTGCTGCGCTGTCACCGGAAAAGGCGGCGTGACCGGGACCTCTCTCGGCTCGGTCGCCACGACCAGCCGGGACTTGCGCTCGGCGCGCTGAGCCTGAACCTGCGCGAAGCTGCGGCCGAGGACGTCGTTCTGCGCGATGGTCATGTGCTTCACCCGGCCACCGGCGACGAGCACCACGTCGGGTGCGGCCCAGCGGGCCACGGCGTCGGCGATCTCCTCGAGTTCGGCGAGCGCCTTGGGCAGCTGCAGCAGCACGAGTCGGGCACCGTCGAGCAGCGATGCGTCGAGCTCGTGCGTCGAGAACCCGGACAGTCCGAGCTCATCGGCATTGCGGGCCAGCGCACGGCGTCCCGTCGCGAGGTCCTGGTGCACGCGGACGCCGTCGAGCCCGGCATCCGTCAGCGCGAGCGTGATCGCCCCGTATTCGTCGCCGATCACCGTGATCTCGTGCCCCTCGACCCCGAGCGCGAGCGCATGCTCGACGAGCAGCAGGTCGGTCGCGTCATGGGCCTGCAGGTTGCCTGCCTCGACATCGGGCCAGCGGCGCAGTCTGGCGAAGGGGAAGTCCACGTCTCCAGCCTAGGAGCGTGACCCCTTGACGCCGACTGAACACCTGTTTAGTCTGCTGTACATGCGTTCAGCTTCTGACGATCTCACCGCTCGGGCCCGGATCCGCGACACGGCCATCGCCGCCTTCTCCCGCGACGGGTTCGACGGCACGAGCCTGCGCGGCATCGCGAAGGAGGCAGGCGTCAGCCCGGCCCTGATCGTGCACCACTTCGGTGACAAGAACACGCTGCGCGCCGAATGCGACGACCACGTGGTCGGTGTGTTCATCGACGAGGAGCACGACCTGATCCAGGCCCCGACCCGCGACCGCATCCGTACGGCGCTGCACGACCTCGAGCGGTACGGCCCCTACGTCGACTACCTCTCGCGCATGCTCGTCGACGGCTCCCCCGCAGCCGACCGGCTGTTCGACAGCTTCCTCGCGAGCACCCGCGACGTGCTCGACGAGCAGCGTGCGGCCGGGATGCTCGAGCCCATGAGCGACCCCGAGATGACCACGCTGCTCGTGACCCTGATCGGACTCGGCCCGGTCGTGATGCGCAGTCAGATCGCCCGCGCGCTGGGCACCGATCAGCTGAGCCCCGCCGGCCTGATCCGCACCACTCTGCCCACGCTCGAGCTGCTCACCCACGGCATCTACTCGACCACCGCGCTGCTCGACGGCGCCCGTGACGCACTCGCCCCAGAGGCGCCGGCACCGGAAGGAGACGCATCATGACCGACACCATCGAGATCGACCGTCTGCACAAGCGCTACGGCAGCCGCGTCGCGCTGCACGAGCTCGACCTGCACGTGCGACCCGGCACCGTCTTCGGGCTCATCGGCCCGAACGGCGCGGGCAAGACCACCACGCTGCGCACGCTCGTCGACATCATCCGACCGTCATCGGGCACCGTGCGCATCCTCGGCGAGGATCCCCGTCACGGCGGCGCCGCCCTGCGTCGGCGCATCGGCTACGTGCCGGGCGAGCTGCACCTCGAAGGCCGGGCGAGCGGGCACCGGATGCTGTCGTTCTACGCCCAGGTCTCGGGCAGTCGCGACTCGAGCGTCACCCTGCGCAACGCGCGCGACCTCGCCGACCGCCTCGGCGTCGACCTGTCCCGTCCCGTGCGCACACTGTCGAAGGGCAACAAGCAGAAGGTCGGGCTGATCCAGGCATTCATGCACCGACCCGAACTGCTGATCCTCGACGAGCCCACCAGCGGCCTCGACCCGCTCGTGCAGCGCGAGTTCCTGCAGATGGTGCGCGAGGCGAAGGATGCAGGGCAGACCGTGCTGCTCAGTTCGCACGTGCTCAGCGAGATCCAGCAGACCGCCGATGAGGTCGCGGTGCTCGCGAACGGCCGGGTGGTCGCCGAAGGCGACGTCGCGTCGCTGCGTCTGGGCTCGATCCGCCGCGTGCGCGCCGAGATCGCGACGACGGATGCCGCGGCGGCCCGCGCCGAGTTCGACCGGGTCCCGGGACTCACGGGCCTCGACGTGCACGACGCCGACGGCATCCTGCGCCTGTCCGGCACGATCGACGGCGCGATCGATCCGTTCATCAAGGCCCTCGCCCCGTTCGAGGTGCGCGACCTGACGGTCGAGGAGCCCGACCTCGAGGAGTCCGTGTTGCGGCTCTACGGCCCCACCTCCCGATCCACCGCGCCGTTGCCTCCGCTGACGGACGCCACCGAGAGACGGCATCGGCGCCAGAGGGGGACGCCGACGCGAAGGATGCGGGCCTGCGCACCGGTGACGCCGCACCATCGACCCGGCGAGCGCGACGCGGCGCGACAGCCCCCACGACCGACATGACCACCTCGACCGACGAGGGGGAGCAGCGATGAACGGCATCCTGCCGGTGTTCCGGCGCAACGTTCGAGACTCGTGGCGGAGCCTGCTCGGGTGGACGATCGGGCTCGCCGCCGTGTTGTTCCTGTACCTGCCGCTGTATCCGAGCATCGGCGGCAACGGGCAGATGCAGGACATCATCTCGGCCCTGCCGAAGCAGCTCGTCGAGACGATCGGATACGACCAGATCTCGAGCGGAGCGGGGTACACCCAGAGCACGTTCTACGGGCTGATGGGCTTCCTGCTGCTGACGATCGCCGCGGTGATCTGGGGTTCTGCGGCGATTGCCGGCGCCGAGGAGAGCGGCCGCGCCGAGCTCGACCTCGCCCACGGCATCGGACGTGCTCAGTACGCCCTCGAATCCGCGCTGGCCGTGCTCGTGCGGCTGCTCTGGCTCGGAGCATTCTCGGGGTTCGTCGTCTGGGCGCTGAACGGTTCCGCCGATCTCGGCCTCGAGGGCTGGCGCATCGTCGGAGCGAGCGCGGCGCTCACCGGGCTCGCCTTCCTCACGGCATCCGGCGCCCTCCTCGCCGGCGCCGCGACCGGCCGCCGCATCTGGGCGACGGGTGTGGGCGCGGGAATCGCCGTCGTCGGCTACATCCTGCAGGCGCTCGCCAAGCAGTCGAAGGACCTCGACTGGCTGAACGCGTTCTCCCCCTATGCCTGGGTCTACCGGCAGTCGCCCCTCGCCGAGGGCGTCGACCCCGGCGGCCTCGCCCTGACGTGGGGGCTGGGCGTCGCGTTCGTCGTCGGATCGGCCATCGCGTTGCGCGCCCGGGATCTGCGCGGCTG
>NZ_DALZXX010000051.1:0-18288 GCF_031988965.1 Microbacterium sp. | reverse complement strand
CGCCTTCGCGGCGTTCCAGTGCACGAGCACCTCCTCGGGGGTCGTCGCGACCTCCCCCGCGAACACGTGCGGATGCCGCCGGACCATCTTCTCGGTCAGGGTGTCGGCGACGTCGTCGATGTCGAACGGATCATCGGGATCCTGGGCCGCGATGGCCGCATGGAACAGCACCTGCCAGAGCAGGTCGCCGAGCTCCTCGCGGAGATCCGCACGCGTGCCGGATTCGACCGCGTCGATCACCTCGTGCGACTCCTCGATCAGATACGGCACGAGGTCGCGGTGGGTGATCTGCTGCGACCAGACGCAGCGGTCACGCACCTGGCGCATGGTCTCCGCCGCCGCACGCAGCGGATCGAGTTCCTGCTCGTCGGTCACGGCCCCTCCTCGCGGATGATCATGAGTGTGCGATGCCCAGACGCCGATACGAGCGTGCACGGAGCGACACGATCACGGCCGACAGCACGAGCGCCAGGAGCGATCCGACGAGCACACCGAGGATCGCCTGATCGCGGATGCCCGCATCCGCGGCGAACGCGAGGTTCGCCAGGAGCAGCGAGACCGTGAAGCCGATACCCCCGAGGGCTCCGGCGGCGAGGATGTCGGCGAACGGCAGAGCGGGCGCCGTGCCTCGCGGGCGGATGCGCATGGCGAGCCAGCCGAACAGCGAGATGCCGACGATCTTGCCGACCGGGAGCGCGATGGCGATGCCCCAGAAGGCCGGCGAGAGCTCGGAGAGTGCGAGGTCGGGGATCACGACGAATGCCGCGACGAAGGCGAAGACCGGCAGGATCACGCCGTTGACCGTGGGTTCGAGCGCGTGCCGGGTGCGACCCGCAGGAACGGGCGACATCACGAGACCGAGCATCACGCCGGCGATGGTGGCATGGATGCCGGATGCGGCCACGAGCCCCCAGGCGACCACGCCGACGAGCACCATCGCGACAGCGACCGCCGGGTGCCCCTTCGCGTGCAGGAGGCGGCTGAGAAGCCAGAACGCCGCCACGGCGACGACGGCCAGACCGAGCAGCAGCCACTGCACGTCGTGGGCGAACAGCACGGCGATGAAGATGATGCCGATGATGTCGTCGAGGATCGCGAGCGCCAGCAGGAACACGCGCACCGTCGACGGCAGGCCGCGACCGAACATGGCGAGCACGCCGAGAGCGAAGGCGATGTCCGTCGCGGTCGGGATGGGCCAGCCCGTGACCGTCGAGGCGTCGCCGGCGATGAGCAGGTACACGGCGATCGGCACCAGCACACCACCCGCCGCCGCGATCGCGGGCTGCAGGGCCTTGCGCGGAGAGTCGAGCTCGCCGTGCGTCAGCTCGTGCCGCAGCTCGATCGCCACGACCAGGAAGAACACTGCCAGAAGCCCGTCAGAGACCCAGTGCTCGATCGACAGATCGAGGGACGTGCCCGGCACGGCGATGTGGAAGTCGAGCACAGCGGCGAGCGCGTCGTGCGAGGGCAGGTTCGCCAGCAGCAGGCCGAGGCCGGCGGCGACGAGAAGGAGGACAGCGGGGAACTGCTGTCCACGGAGGGGGTTCGCGGAGATGCGCATCGCCTCCATGGTAGTTCTGACCGTCGCCCCGGCAGCAGACTCATCACCCGCGTCTCGGACCGTCATGAGTTCAGAGCACCACCCCGACCCGGGATACTCTCGAACGGTGACCCCCGAACACGCCTTCCCCGAGCCCACCGACACCTCGGCAATCCGCATCATCGGTCGCTTCGAGGCGGGCCGCGGCATTCCGGACGCGATGCGCTCCGACGTCAGAATGCTCGGCGCGCTTCTCGGCCAGGTGCTGCGGGAGTCCGGCAGCGACGATCTCTTCGAGGACGTCGAGCGGCTGCGACTCGCCACCATCCAGGCCTACGACGAGGAGACCTCCGACGCGTTCCAACGCGCGGCGGCCATCGCCGAGTCTTTCAGCATCGCCCGTGCCGACGAGGTCGCTCGCGCGTTCACGTGCTACTTCCTCCTCGTCAACCTCGCCGAGGAGCACCAGCGCGTGCGCGTCCTCCGCGAGCGCGCAGGCCAGCCCGGGCGTGAGGATGCCGCCGACACGGTCGCCACGGCATATGCCCGACTCAAGACGGAGGTCGGCGACGATGAGGCGCGCCGCCGCCTCGAAGGCCTGCGCTTCCACCCCGTGTTCACGGCGCATCCGACCGAGGCGCGCCGCCGCGCGGTCTCGTCGAGCATCCGACGGCTCTCCGAGCTGCTGACGCAGCACGACGCGGCGAGCGACGGAGGCGCCGAGGAGCACCGCGCCCGTCGCCGGATGCTCGAGGAGATCGACACCCTGTGGCGCACCGCGCCGCTGCGCGCGCAGAAGCCCTCTCCGACCGACGAGGTGCGCCAGGTCATGAGCGTCTTCGACGAGACGCTCTTCACCACGGTCCCGCACGTGTACCGCCGCATCGACGACGCACTGCGCGGGGAGGACTCTGGGTCGACCGAGCCCGTCGTCCCGGCGTTCGTGCGCATCGGTTCGTGGGTGGGCGGCGACCGCGACGGCAACCCCTTCGTCACCGCCTCGGTGACGCGTGAGGCCTCGCAGATCGCGGCGGACCACGTGCTGCGCGGACTCGAGCGCGCACTCGAGCGCATCGGACGCACCCTCACCCTCGATGCCGAGGACACACCCCCGAGTGCCGAGGTCACCGCGCTCTGGGACCGCTTCGCCGCCGCCGAGCCGCGAAGGGCGGAAGAGCTCGGAGCACGCTCCCCCGGCGAGCCGTATCGTCGCGTCCTGCTCGCTCTCTCGCACCGCGTCGGTGCGACGCGACGCGGTGACGAGCAGCGTTACGCGGCACCGGAAGAACTGCTCGCCGACCTCCGCGCGGTGCAGGCCTCACTGCGAGACGCGGGCGCCCAGCGCCACGCGTTCGGGGGCGTGCAGCATCTGATCTGGCAGGTCGAGACCTACGGGTTCCACCTGACCGAGCTCGAGGTCCGTCAGCACTCGCAGGTGCACGCCAATGCCCTCGCCGAGCTCGAGGCCGGCGACGCGATCAGCGCCCAGACCGAAGAGGTGCTCGAGGTCTTCCGCGCGATCGCGGAGATCCAGCGCGACCGCGGTCTCCGCGCAGCCGGACGATACGTGGTGTCCTTCACGCAGGCGGCATCCGACCTCGCGAACGTCCACCGGCTCGCGAAGCACGCGCTCGGCGACGACGCGCCCGTGCTCGACGTCGTGCCGCTGTTCGAGACCTTCGCCGACCTGCAGGCGGCCCCCGAGATCCTCGCCGAGACCGTGACCTTCCCGGAATTCCAGGAGCGCCTGGCCGCGACCGGCAACAAGCTCGAGGTCATGCTCGGCTACTCCGACTCGTCGAAGGACGTCGGCCCGGTCGCCGCGAACCTCGCACTGTACGAGGCCCAGGAGAAGATCGCCCAGTGGGCGAAGGAACAGGGTCTCGAGCTCACGCTCTTCCACGGCCGCGGCGGCGCTCTCGGACGCGGTGGCGGACCGGCGAACTCGGCGATCCTCGCCCAGCCGCCGCACTCGGTCGACGGCCGCTTCAAGCTCACCGAGCAGGGCGAGGTCATCTTCGCCCGCTACGGCGAGCCGGCGATCGCCATGCGCCACATCGACCAGGTCGCCGCGGCGACCCTGCTCGCGTCGTCTCCGACCGTCGAGCAGCGCACCAGCGACGCGGCAGCGCGTTTCGCGGACATCGCCGCCGTCATGGACCGCTCCTCGCGAGACCGCTTCTTCTCGCTCGTGAAGGCCGAGGGCTTCGCCCCCTGGTTCGCCACGGTCACCCCGATGGAGGAGATCGGCCTGCTCGCCCTCGGATCGCGTCCCGCACGACGCGGCCTGTCGGTCGAGTCGCTCGAGGATCTGCGCGCCATCCCGTGGGTGTTCGCGTGGACCCAGGCGCGCATCAACCTCGCCGGCTGGTTCGGGCTCGGCACGGCGCTCGCCGCGGTCGGCGACGAGGCGCGGCTCACCGAGGCCTACCGCGAGTGGCCGCTGCTGCGCACCATGATCGACAACGTCGCGATGAGTCTCGCCAAGACCGACGAGCGGATCGCCCGCGAGTACCTCGCACTGGGTGACCGCGATGACCTCGCCCAGCTCGTGCTCGACGAGATGTCGCTGACGCGCGAATGGGTGATCCGCCTCACGGGCGGTGTCGGGCTGCTCGAGAACAAGCCGATCCTGCAGCGCGCCGTGCAGCTGCGCACGCCGTACGTCGACGCGCTCTCCCTGCTGCAGCTCCGTGCCCTCCGGGCTCTGCGCGACCCTGCCGAGGCGACGGGATCCGGCTCGGACGACGAGCAGCGGCGCCTGCTGCTGCTCTCGGTCAGCGGCGTCGCGGCCGGCCTGCAGAACACCGGATGACCCTCCGTCGGTGACGCGTGCTGTGTACCGGGATGCGAGAGGTCTCACATCCCGGTGCCCGATAGAGTGAAAACTCCGCCCGATCCGGCGACCCTTCACGCGACACGATCGCTCTCTTCTCCATCCCCCGTCAGAAAGCTCTCGCGTGACCTCTTCGTCCTCCGCTGACTTCCACCCGCTCGCCGAGTCCGTACAGCCCGTCTTCGACACCGTGCTGGCCCGCAGCCCGCACGAGCCCGAGTTCCAGCAGGCCGTGCACGAGGTGCTGCACTCGATCGCTCCCGTGCTCGAGCGCAATCCTCAGTTCGTCGACGGTGGCATCCTCGAGCGTCTCGTCGAGCCGGAGCGACAGATCCTCTTCCGCGTCCCGTGGGTCGACGACGCCGGACGCCTGCAGGTCAACCGCGGCTACCGCATCCAGTTCTCGTCGGTCCTCGGCCCGTACAAGGGCGGACTCCGCTTCCACCCCTCGGTGAACCTCTCGATCATCAAGTTCCTCGGCTTCGAGCAGATCTTCAAGAACGCTCTCACCGGCCAGGGCATCGGCGGCGGCAAGGGCGGTTCGGACTTCGACCCGCACGGCCGCTCGGATGCCGAGATCATGCGCTTCTGCCAGTCGTTCATGAACGAGCTCTATCGCCATCTGGGTGAGCACACCGACGTGCCCGCGGGTGACATCGGCGTCGGCGGCCGCGAGATCGGCTACCTGTTCGGCCAGTACCGCAAGATCACCAACCGCCACGAGTCGGGGATGTTCACCGGCAAGGGCACCGGCTGGGGCGGCGCCGAGGTGCGCACCGAGGCCACGGGCTACGGTGCCGTCTTCTTCGCTCAGGAGATGCTCGGAGTGCACGCCGACTCGCTCGACGGCAAGCGCGTCGGCGTCTCGGGTTCGGGCAACGTCGCGATCTACGCGATCCAGAAGGCCTCGCAGCTGGGCGCGACCGCCGTGACGGCCTCCGACTCCTCCGGCTACGTCGTCGACGACGCCGGCATCGATGTCGACCTGCTCCGCCAGATCAAAGAGGTCGAGCGCGCTCGCATCGTCGAGTACGCGAACCGGCGCCCCGGCGCCCGCTTCGTCGAGGGCGGCAGCGTGTGGGAGGTTCCCGTCGACATCGCCGTGCCGTCGGCCACGCAGAACGAGCTCGATCTCGACGCGGCCGAGGCGCTCATCGCGAACGGTGTGCGTGCGGTCTCCGAGGGCGCGAACATGCCGTGCGTTCCCGCCGCGGTCGAGGCCTTCCAGAGCGCGGGTGTCCTGTTCGCGCCCGGCAAGGCCGCGAACGCCGGTGGCGTGGCGACCTCTGCGCTCGAGATGAGCCAGAACGCCTCTCGTCAGCGCTGGAGCTTCGACGCCAGCGAGAACAAGCTGCGCGAGATCATGGCCGACATCCACAGTGCCGCCTTCGACGCCGCGGAGCGGTACGACGTCGCCGGAGACTACGTGGCGGGCGCGAACATCGCCGGTTTCGAGCGGGTCGCCGGAGCGATGCTCGCACAGGGTGTCATCTGATCCTCCGCCCTCGTTTCGAATCGCGCACTTTGCAGGTTTTATCCGTCGATTTCTGCGAAGTGCGCGATTCGAAGAGGTGAGTGTGCTCAGGTCTCGTCGACCGGCACCTTCACGACCTTGTTGAAACCGGTCACCGCCTGGTTCTCGTCGAAGGCGACCACCTTCTTGCGGAAGCCCCTCGTGATCACGGCGAGGTAGATCACTCCGAACGCCGTCCAGGTCAGACCTCCGACGAGTGCATCCGAGTGCAGGTTCGCCCAGAGCAGGCCGGTGAGCAGCATTCCGATTCCCGGCATCACGATGTAGTTGACGATGTCTCCCGGGGTCTTGCGACGCCCCTTGCGCACGGCGAACCACGCGATCACCGAGATGTTCACGAACGTGAAGGCGATCAGTGCGCCGTAGTTGATCCACGCCGCGATCAGTTCGAGCGTGAACGGGATCGCGAGGAGCGAGATCGCACCGACCAGCACGATGTTGAACGTCGGCGTGTGCGTGCGCGGGTTGATGTAGCCGAACGCCTTCTGCGGGAGCACGTTGTTGCGTCCCATCACCAGCAGCATGCGCGACACCGAGGCGTGCGAGGCGAGTCCGGAGGCCAGGGTCGCGCAGAATCCGGCGGCGGTCAGCACCGCCATGAGCACGTTGCCGCCGACGAGGTTGCCGATGATCGGCAGCGTGGAATCCTCGACGTACTGCATGTCGCCGCCCGGCGCGAACTCGTTCCAATCGGGGAAGCGCAGCTGCGTGACGTATCCGGCGATCAGGAAGATCGCGCCTCCGAGCAGCACGGTGAGGAGGATCGCCTTCGGCATGATCTTCGGATCCTTCGCCTCCTCGGCGTACATGGTGACGGCATCGAATCCGATGAACGAGAAGCAGACGATCGTCGCCCCCATGAGCACCGCGCTGAGCGTCGCGCCGTCATGGATGAACGGAGCGGCGGAGGCGATCGTGGCCGCCCCTTCGCCGCGCATCAGCTGCGCGACGACCATCACGACGAAGACGACCATCACGACGATGGAGAACACGAGCAGGATCATGTTCATGTTCGAGGTGCCGCGCATGGTCATGTAGATGATCGACGTGACGAGGATGCAGTAGAGCACGACCCAGATCCACCCCGGGATGTCGGGGAACAGCGCCTCGAGGTAGCTGCGGATGATGAGGCAGTTCACCATCGGGAGCAGCACGTAGTCGATCAGCGAGGTCCAGCCGACCATGAAGCCGAGGTTGGGATGGATGGACTCGCGGACGTACGTGTAGGCGGATCCTGCGCTGGGGATGGCACTGGAGATCTTGCCGTAGCTGATGGCGGTGAAGACCATGACCACCAGCGCGACCAGATAGGCGGCGGGGACGACGTTGTCGGTGTCGCGAGCGACCATGCCGAACGTGTCGAAGACGACGGTCGGCGTCATGTAGCCGAGTCCGAGACCTACGATCGCCCAGAGACCGAGATTGCGCCTGAGTGTTCCGCCGCCTTGCGCGAGCGGCTTCGTCTTCGTGGCCATGTGCACTCCCTCGAGAACAGCGCAGGGGCCGGACTTCGGGGCATCCGGCTCTGTGAGCAACAGTATGGACCCGTGCGATTCATCAGCGGAAGAGGGAATCCGATTCGAAATGCGCATTTAACATGAGCGTTTCGCGCGCTTTTCGAAGGATCCGTCACCATCCCTCGGTGAGCACACGGTCGAGCATGGCGACCACGTGGTCAGCGCTCTCGGCGGTGAGACACAGCGGAGGCTTGACCTTGAGCACGTTCGATCGCTCCGACGTGGTGAGCACGATGACGCCGAGTTCGCGCAGCCGCTCGCAGATCGCGGCGGCTTCGGCCGCCGCGGGTTCGAGGGTCTCGCGGTCTCGCACGAGTTCGACTCCGAGATAGAGTCCGGCACCGTGCACGGGGCCGACGAGCGGATGCCGGTCGGCCAGCTCGCGCAGGCCGTCGGCGAGACGCGAGCCGATCTCGAGAGCATTGCGCTGCACGTCATCCTCGATCATCGCGTCGAGCACCGCGAGCCCGATCCGACAGCTCAGGGTGCTGCCTCCGGCTGACGAGAAGAACTGTCCCTGGCTGCTCAGCGCATCGGCGATCCGCTTCGACGTGATCACACCTCCGATCGGGAAGCCGTTGCCCATGGGCTTCGCGATCGTCACGATGTCGGGAACGGCTCCCGCCTGCTCGAACCCCCAGAACGTCGATCCCATGCGGCCGAATCCCACCTGCACCTCGTCGGCGATGCACAGGCCGCCCCGCGCTCGCACACGGTCGTATGCGCCGGCCAGGTACCCCTCGGGCAGAAGCACACCACCCGCGTTGCCGAGAACCGACTCGCAGAGGAACGCGGCGACGTCCCTGCCCTCGCCGGCGAGAGCATCGAGGTCATCGTCGAGGTCGGCGAGGTATCCCTCGGCCGCCCCATCGCCCCGGTACGTGCCTCGGAAGGGATTCGGCACATCGGCGACGTGCACCCAGTCGGGCCGTGACTCGAGCGCGTGCGGATTGTCGTAGGCGCTCGTCGTGACGGCATCGCTCGCCATGGTCCACCCGTGATACGCCTCACGGAGAGCGACGACGGTGCGGCGACCGGTCGCCGCCTGAGCGAGACGTAGGGCGAGATCGACGGCCTCGGAGCCGCTGTTCACGAGCAGCACGGTGTCGAGCCCGCTCCCCTGCGGCATGAGCGCGATCAGACGCTCGCTGTACTCGGCCAGGTCGCGGAAGAGGAAGCGGGAGTTGGTCGCGAGAGTGCGCAGCTGACGATCGGCGGCCGCGGCGATCGCGGGGTGACCGTGCCCGAGGCCCGCGACGTTGTTGACCATGTCGATGTGACTGCGTCCGGTGGTGTCGATGAGGTGGTGTCGCCAGCCGCGCTCGATCTGCGGCGGGTGCTCGTAGTAGCGCTCCTGCGCCTCGGCGAAGATGACCTCCCTGCGGCGGAGTTCTGCTGCCGACTCATCTGGACGCGCCAGCGATGCCAGGCCGAGCAGCGGTGCAGGGTCGGCAGAGAGTCTCGCCCAGGCCGCCACACGCTCGGGGGTGACGAGGCGCGAGCCGCCGACGATCGCCTCCTGGTCGAGAGCATCACCGCGCCGCACCGCCAGCACGATCGTCCTCGTCTCGAACGACGCCGCGAGCTTGCCGATGTTCTCTCCGGCCTCGACCGCGGCGGAGCGCACCGGCTCGAGCTCCGTGGCACGCATCTCGACCACCCACCCGTCATGCGTCGCGATGCGCACGCGGTCGCCCCCCACGGACATGTCGCCCGCCACGGGAGCGAGAAGCCGCGAGGAGGGTCCGGGGGCGATGTGCAGTTCGGTCTCGACAGGCCAGGTCGCGGCGGCATCCGCCGTGTCGAGGCTCGTGCGGGTGAGCCGGAAGACGCCGTAGGGCATCACCGCGACGCGCGCGCCGTCGTCGAAGGCCTTTTCGATGAGCAGCGCCTCGGCGTCGGGCGCGGTCCAGCGGCCCGCATCCAGCGCATCCGCTTCGACCCCGGCATCGATCACGCGCAGAGGACCACTCACATCGGGCAGGAAGCCGAGGACGTCACCGGGAAGGCCCGGAGCGTCGAACTCCCGCGCCTCGACGCCGAGACGCGCGAGCACGTGCTCCGTCGCCTCGACCAGAGGCACCGCCGTCGCCGCGTCGAAGATCGCCTGCTCCCCCGCGATGCGCTCACGCGCGTACTCGTTGTCACCGTCGATCTCGAGCTGACGCCAGCCGCTCGCCACGAGCAGCGCGGCGCGCAGCACGATCAGCGGCCAGACCGCGAGCGACTCGTCACGGCTGAGCGGGGCATCGGCGTGGAACGCGCCGATGGTGTCGAGGGCGCGAAGAGGCCGATCCGGCTCGTGGTGGAGCATCGACGAGGCGCAGACGGCGAGCTCGGCCACGCGCCATCCGAGTCCGAGGTCACCCAGATCCAGCACGGTGTGCGGATGCAGTCTCGCGTCGGGGCCGCGCATCCCCATGACATTGTCGTCGGTGAGGTCGCCGTGGATGGGCTGCACCGGGAGGGCTTCCGCGACGCGCGACAGCGCAGCATGCGCCTCGTCCGCGGCGGTGAGCACACGCCGCCGCAGCACCGGTTCCCCGATCGACGTGGCGAGGACGCGAACCTGCTCATGGGCGACGCGCATGTCCCACATCTGCTCGCGATCGAGTCCCGGATGCTCGAGGGAGGCCAGCGCGTTGACAGAGGCCGCGGCGAGCGCGCCGAACTCGGCGAGCACGACCGGGGCGAGATACCCCGCGTCGACCAGTTCCTCACCGTCGGCGAACTCGCTCCGCCGCACCGCGAACCCACCCCACCGCTGCGTCAGCAGGCCGTCGAGCCCCGGGAGGACCGCGGGAACCCGGACGCCCGCCCTCCGATACGCCTCGATCGCCAGGTGCTGCGCATCGCGTGCGTCGTCGCCGAACACGGGGTTGTCCACCCGCAGCACGCTTCGCGTGCCGTCCGGCTCGACCAGCACGAAGTTGCGGTCCTGATTGCTGCCGAGCTCGGTCGCCTCGGCGTCGATGCCGTAGCACTCGTGCGCGATCAGCACGGCATCGGCCGGGGTCACCTCCGGGCGGACGAGTCCTGCGCCGGTGCTCACTCGCGACCCGCCGAGCCGTCGCCCCCGTCGGGGTGGTCATCGTCGACCTGCACGGCGTCGACCTGCACGTCGCCGGCGTGCCGCGCGAGAGAGGTGCCGTAGCGCTCGGTGAGCTGCACCATCAGGTCGGGAGTGTCACGGTCGACTCCGAACACGTGACCGGGGAAGTCGAGTTCCGGTTGCGCCGCCGCGATCTCGGCATCGCGGTCGGGCGACAGCAGCTGCACGGGGTCGCCGACCGCGACCCACCCGATCGGCACGACTGTGCCGGAGGGAAGCACGGCGCGCCGGTGCACGATGGCGTTCACGCGCACTTCGCACCGGTCGCCGACCAGAGCGCCGTTGAACACCCGGGCACCCGAGGCCAGGAAGACCTCCTCGCCGACTGTCGCACCGGCGATGCTCGCCAGCGTGCCGACCAGCGTGTGGGGTCCGATGTGCACGGCATTCGCCGCCGTCGCCCTGATCAGCGCGTTCTCCATCACGATGACGTGCTCACCCAGCGTGATGGGACCGCCCTCCGCCGTGATGACGGCGCCGTGCAGTACCTGGCAGTGGGGTCCGATCTCCACGTCGCCGGAGATGACGGCGGTGGGAGCGACGACGGCGGTGTCATGGATCCGGGGCCGAGCCCCGAGGTGCTCGTACAACATGACGCCAGCGTAGCGTCGTCGGCACCGCGAAGAGAGCCTCACTCCTTCGTGGCCGCACGTCCTCTGAGCATGCCGACGACCGCGGTCGCGAGGAAGAGCACGATGCCGAGGATCGCCAGCCAGAGCAGTCCCTCGACGAGGAAGCCGAAGACGGTCAGGCCGGCCCAGACCACGAGAAGAAGGAGCAGGAGAATCCACATGGGGTGAGCATGCGCCGGGCACGTCGCCCTCGCCCACCCCGTTGACGCGCACGCCGCGAGTGAGTAGACCCCGCCTGCTACGCTGGCGCCCATGCAATGCAGGTGACTCGATCCTCCCCCGCCTCCGGCCGCCGTTCGGCGCGCCCGGGGCATCCTCGATCGAAAGGCTCACCCATGCACTCCACCCACCTCCCCCTGTTCGGACGCACCGCGCTCGTGACCGGCGTCTCCCGCCGACGCGGCATCGGATTCGCGACCGCGACCACGCTGGCCTCGCTCGGGGCGAACGTGTTCTTCCACCACTTCAGCCCCCATGATCTCGACCATCCGTGGGGCGGGGACGACCTCGATGCAGTGCGCGCGGGCGTGCGCGACGCTCTCGTGGACGGCGCCGTCCTGGGCGACGCGCAGGCGGATCTGCGGGACCCCGCGAGCATCGAACCGCTCCTCGATGCGGCATCGGCGCTGTCGGGCCGGCTCGACATCGTCGTCTGCAACCAGGCGATGAGCGGTGGCGACGGCACGATCTTCGACATGACGGCCGAGCGACTCGACGCGCACTGGCAGGCCAACGCCCGTGCCTCGCTGCTGCTGACGGCCGGGTTCGCGCGTCGGCGTCGCCAGGAGCTCGGTGGCGACGTCACACCGACCGCCCGTCCCGGCGACAGCATCCCCTCACTCGGCCCCTTCGAGAAGCCGACCGGTCACGTGATCTGGATGACCTCCGGGCAGATCCACGGCGCCATGCGCGGGGAGATCTCCTACGCGACGAGCAAGGCCGCGCTGTCGGGCATCACCCGCTCGACGGCCACCGAGCTGCTCGACGTCGGGATCGTGCTGAACACGGTCAATCCCGGGCCCGTCAACACCGGATACCTCGATGCCGAGACGACGGATCGAGACCTGTCCGGCGTCGATGAGTGGATCGCCGGAACCCCCTTCGGCCGCGTCGGGCGCCCCGAGGATCCGGCGCGGCTGATCGGCTGGCTGTGCACCGACGCCGGCTCATGGGTGGTCGGCCAGGTGCTGACCACCGACGGCGGCTTCTCGCTCTAGGAGCTCGACCGCGCGCTCACTCGGCCGAGACCGGCTCGGGGAAGATCGCGGTGAACAGCTGCCCGACCCACTGGAGCAGCTCCGCGTCCGGCAGCGGCTCGACTCCGACGCCGATGGCCGCGGGAACCGTGGGCATCGGCACCACGAGCGCCTCGCCACCGGCCACGAGCTTCGCCTTGGGGTAGAGCCGCTGCAGACGCACCTTGATCGAGTCCTCGAGCCGGGCGGGTGCGATGCGGAGGTTCGACCCCATCACGACGACATCGGAGAGTCCGGCCCGAGCGGCGCGGCGACGCAGACGCGCGACCGCGATCAGGCCTTCGACGTCTTCGGGCGGGTTCCCGTACCGGTCGGTGAGCTCCTCGATGACCAGGTCGATCGCGTCGTCCTTCGCCGTCGCGCTCGAGGCCGCCGAGAGCTTCTGATACGCCTCGAGACGCAACCGCTCGCTGTCGATGTAGTACTCGGGGATCCGTGCTTCCAGGGGCAGCTCGAGGCGCAGCTCCTGCCCCGAGTCGACGTCCTCGCCGCGGAAGGTCGCCACCGCCTCGCCGATCATGCGGAGGTAGAGGTCGAATCCGACGCCCGCGATGTGGCCCGCCTGCTCGCCGCCGAGCAGGTTGCCCGCGCCGCGCAGCTCCAGGTCCTTCAACGCGACCTGCATGCCGGAGCCGAGGTCGTTGTTCACGGCGATGGTCTGCAGTCGGTCTGCCGCGGTCTCACTGAGCGGCTTCATCTCGTCGTAGAGGAAGTACGCGTAGGCGCGCTCACGCCCGCGTCCGACCCGGCCGCGCAGCTGGTGCAGCTGGCTGAGACCGTACTTGTCGGCGCGGTCGATGATGATCGTGTTGGCGTTCGAGATGTCGAGACCGGTCTCGATGATCGTGGTCGAGACGAGCACATCGAACTTGCGCTCCCAGAAGTCGTCGACGACCTGTTCGAGCGCGTGCTCTCCCATCTGCCCGTGGGCGACGGCGATCCGCGCCTCGGGAACGAGCTCCGCGAGCTCGGCCGCGACCCGCTGGATCGACTGCACGCGGTTGTGCACGAAGAACACCTGACCCTCGCGCAGGATCTCGCGGCGGATCGCCGCGGTGATCTGCTTGTCGCTGCGCGGACCGACGAACGACAGGATCGGGTGCCTGTCTTCCGGCGGGGTCGCGAGAGTCGACATCTCGCGGATCCCGGTGACCGCCATCTCGAGCGTACGAGGGATCGGCGTCGCGCTCATCGCGAGGATGTCGACGTTCATCTTCATCTTCTTGAGCGTGTCCTTGTGCTCGACGCCGAAGCGCTGCTCCTCGTCGATGATCATCAGGCCGAGGTCCTTGAACATGACCTGGTCGGTGAGGATGCGGTGCGTGCCGATCACCATGTCGACGGTGCCGTCGAGCAGACCGTCGAGAGTGAGACGCGCCTCCTTGTCGGTCTGGAAGCGCGAGAGCGGGCGCACCTTGACGGGGAATCCGGCGAAGCGCTCGGTGAAGGTCTCGAGATGCTGCTTCACGAGCAGCGTGGTCGGCACGAGCATCGCGACCTGCTTCCCGTCCTGGATCGCCTTGAACGCGGCGCGCACGGCGACCTCGGTCTTGCCGAAGCCGACGTCTCCCGACAGCAGCCGATCCATCGGGATCGGTCGCTCCATGTCGGCCTTGATCTCGTCGATGGTCTGCAGCTGGTCGAGGGTCTCGGCGAACGGGAACGCCTCTTCGAGCTCGCGCTGCCACGGGGTGTCGGGGCCGAACGCGTGGCCCTTCGCGCTCATGCGCGCGGAGTAAAGCTTCACGAGTTCGACCGCGATGTCGCGCACTGCCTTGCGGGCCTTGCCCTTCGCCTGCGACCAGTCGCTGCCGCCCATCTTCGAGAGGGTCGGGCCCTCACCGCCGACGTACTTCGACAGCAGGTCGAGCTGATCGGTGGGCACGAACAGCTTGTCACCCGGGTAGCCGCGCTTCGAGGGCGCGTATTCGAGCACGAGGTAGTCGCGCGTCGACTTGGTCGCGTTGCGTCCGCCGGTCGAGACCTCGCGCTGCGTCATCTCGACGAACCGGCCGATGCCGTGCGTGTTGTGCACGACGAAGTCGCCCTGCTTGAGCTGCAGCGGGTCGACGACGTTCTTGCGGCGCGATGCGAGCTTCTTGACGACGCGCTGGTCGCCGCCGATGGTGCGGCCGTAGAACTCGTTGTCGGTGAGGACGGCGAGCTTCGCCTCGGCGATCTGGAACCCGGCCTCGACGGATCCGGTGACGAGCGTCGCGACGCCCGTGTCCGGCGCGCCGTCGAGCCTCTCGACCACGCGCGCGGCCACCCCGCGATCGGAGAGCACGTCACGCGCCCGGTCGACGAGCCCCGCGCCGGCTGCGATGACGACCACCCGCCAGCCCTCGGCGACCTTGGCGTCGACGAACGAGATCGCGCCGTCGACGTTGCCATGGAACGACGGGATCACAGCGGCGTCGATCGTCTCGGCATCCTCGCCGCCGATCGAGAACGGGCTGAGCCGCCACCACACGCCGCCGCGGTCGCGCACGACCTCGCGGAGTCGCGCGATGGTGAGGAAGTCTCCGGCGCCCAGATCGATGGGCGCCGAGGCGCCCGAGGTCGCGGCGCTCCATGCGGCATCGAGGAACTCGCGGTTCGTCTCGCCGAGCGTGATGGCTCGGGCGCTGGAGCGCTCGGGGTCGACGACCGCGGTGGCGCTGCCCTCGGGCAGGTACTCGGCGAGCGACTTGAGGGGACCCGACACTGCCGGGAGCAGAGACTCCATGCCCTCGACGGGGATGCCCTCGGACATCTTCTCGAGCATTCCGGCGATGGCCGGGAAGCCACCGATCAGGGCCCGTGCGCGATCGCGCACGTCGGGCGTCAGCAGGAGCTCACGGCTCGGCGGGAGGTCGACGCCGGTGACGTCGCCCGGGAGCGAGCGCTGATCGGCGACCGAGAACGCACGGATCTGATCGACCTCGTCGCCGAAGAACTCGACCCGGAAGGGATGCTCGGAGATCGCCGGGAAGACGTCGAGGATGCCGCCGCGGACCGCGAACTCCCCACGACGCGACACCATGTCGACGCGCGAGTACGCGCGCTCGACCAGCTGCTCGACGACGCGGTCGAGTTCGTGTCCCCGCGTGCCCGCGCGCAGCTCGAGCGGGGGGATCTCGCCGAGATTGCCGGCGATCGGCTGCAGCGCCGCCCGCACGGAGGCCACCACGACCAGCGGGTGGTCCCCCGACCACTCCGCGATGCGGCGGAGGGTCTGCAGTCGATGGCCGACCGTGTCGGGGCTCGGGCTGAGGCGCTCGTGCGGCAGCGTCTCCCAGGCGGGGAACGTCAGGATCTCGGCGTCGGGGATGTAGGCGCCGAGCGCCGCGGCGAGACTCTCGGCGCGCCGCCCGGTCGGTACGACGGTGAGCAATGCGGCGGGATGCCCGGCGGCGCGACGCTTCTCGAGCAGCCCGGCGAGCGCCGGGGCGTCGAGACCGTCGACGAGGCCCAGATCGGCATCGGTCTGCGCCCAGCTGAGGGCGTCACGAAAAAGAGACGCCTCTTCCAAGGCGCGCAGAATCCCCGGAACAGTCACCGGACAAGCCTAGTCGCGGCCACCGACACCGGACCCGATGCCTGAGGGCGCCGTGATCGCCGCCGTAGGATTCTCGGATGGAACCGGTCACCCTCACCACCGAACGCCTCGTCCTCCACGTGCCCGATGGGGCGGACGTCGACACGATCACGGCTGCCTGCCAGGATCCCGAGATCACCCGGTGGACGACCGTGCCCAGCCCGTACTTCCGCTCGGACGCCGAGGAGTACGTGCGTCTGATCGGCGAGTGGTGGGCAGACGGCAGTCAGGCGATCTGGTGCGCCTATCGCGACGACGAGCTCGTCGCCTCGATCGGGTTGCACCACATCGTCGGGCATCCGGCGGGCGGGTACGCCGAGATCGGATACTGGG
Organism: Microbacterium sp.; assembly: GCF_031988965.1. Classification (GTDB taxonomy): domain Bacteria; phylum Actinomycetota; class Actinomycetes; order Actinomycetales; family Microbacteriaceae; genus Microbacterium. The sequence goes on along the minus strand of NZ_DALZXX010000051.1, from coordinate 1,948 downwards.
TCACCCCCGAGGCCCGCGGCAACGGCTACCTGGTCGAGGCGGGTCTGGAGGTCGTCGACTGGGCCTTCCGCGAACTCGACGTCGCGCGTCTCGGCTGGCGCGCCGTGGTCGGCAACATCCCCTCCGCCCGCGCTGCACGCGCGCTCGGGTTCCGCTACGAGGGGATGTCCCGTCAGGGCCTCACGAGCCAGCGCGGTCGTGACGACGGCTGGCTCGCCGGGCTGCTCGCGACCGACGACCGCACCCCGGTCGCCTGGCCGGTGCTCTAGTCGGATGTCGGACGCCGGTGGCAGGATGAGCGCATGCCTGAGATGCCGGAAGTCCAGGGCCTGACCGCATTCCTCGCCGAGCGGACCGTGGGGCGCACGATCGTGCGCACGGCGGTGGGAGCGATCGCCGCGCTCAAGACCTACGATCCGCCGAACACGGCGCTGCACGGGTCGGAGATCACCTCCGTGTCGCGGCGGGGCAAGTTCATCGTGCTCTCCTGCGGCCCCGACCTGCACCTCGTGTTCCATCTGGCCAAGGCGGGCTGGCTGCGCTGGTACGAGACGCTGCCGACGACGCTCATCAAGCCGGGCAAGTCACCGATCGCGCTGAGGGTCGCGCTCGACGACGAGAGCGGTTTCGACCTCACGGAGGCGGGCACGAAGAAGTCGCTCTCGGTCTCCGTGGCGCGCGACCCGCAGGACGTTCCGGGGATCGCCCGACTCGGGCCCGATCCGCTGGAGTCGGCCTTCACCCGCGAGGTCTTCGGCGGGCTGCTCCAGGGGCGCCGCACGCAGATCAAGGGGCTGCTGCGCGATCAGAGCGTCATCGCCGGCATCGGCAACGCCTACTCCGACGAGATCCTGCACGCGGCACGGATGTCGCCCTACGCGATCGCCGACAAGCTGGGCGACGACGATGTCGATCGCCTGTTCGCCGCGATGAGGACGACTCTGACGGAGGCGGTGGCGGAGGCATCCGGAAAGCCGCCGGCCGACCTGAAGGACGCGAAACGTCGGGGCATGCAGGTGCACGCCCGCCGTGGCGAGGCCTGCCCGGTGTGCGGTGACACCGTGCGCAGCGTGTTCTTCGCCGACCGCTCTCTCGAGTACTGCCCGACGTGTCAGACCGGCGGCAAGCCCCTCGCCGACAGGCGCCTGTCGAGACTGCTCAAGTAGCACTTCGACGCGGAATGAAATGTCTTCGGGCACGTTGAGTACACTCAGAGCATCAACGTGCTCCGGGGTCGGTGAGAATCCGAACCGGCGGTGACAGTCCGCGAGCGTCTCGGTTCTCCGAGATGCCGATCCGGTGGAATTCCGGGACCGACGGTGGTGCGAGGCGCAGCCTCGCTAGTCCGGAAGGGAGGCAGCACGGTGCGCCGCCGCGCGCGCGTTCTGCCTGCGTCTCCCCTCGAGGAGATCCCCCGGAGCCTCAGAGAGGACCACGGATGGCAGTCAACGAGACGGAACGACGGGCGATGAGCCGTGCGCTCGAGCTCGCGACGCTCGGCCCGCGCGGCGTGAACCCGCAGGTCGGTGCCGTCATCCTCTCCCCTGACGGCACAGTGCTGGCCGAAGGGTGGCACCATGGTGCCGGCACTCCGCACGCCGAGGTCGATGCACTGTCGAAGCTCGCTCCGGGCGCGGCCCGGGGAGCCACCGCGGTCGTGACCCTCGAGCCCTGCAACCACACGGGGCGCACCGGCCCCTGCGCCGTCGCACTCCTCGAGGCCGGCATCGAGCGCGTCGTCTACGCTCTCGACGACCCGGGCGCGGTGTCCGGCGGCGGCGCCGATCGCCTTCGTGCGGCGGGCGTCAGCGTCGAGGCCGGCGAGCAGGCCGACGTCGCACAGCGCATCATCGACGGCTGGCTCACGGCACAGCGACTGGGGCGCCCGCACGTGACCGTGAAGTGGGCGCAGTCGCTCGACGGTCGCGCCGCCGCCTCCGACGGCACG
>NZ_DALZXX010000050.1:10183-18333 GCF_031988965.1 Microbacterium sp. | reverse complement strand
CTCGGCGCAGCAGCGTCTCGCCTTCGGGCCCGCCGGTGAGCGCCACGACCACGCGCTCGCGCGCCTGCCAGGTGCCCTCGATGCCGTGGTCGGCGCGGTAGCTGCGCAGAGCGCTGTCGACCTCGTCGGCGAGCCACAGCAGCGCCAGTTCACGCAGTGCTGTGAGGTTGCCGAGGCGGAAGTAGTTCGACAGCGCGGCGTCGATCCGCTCGGCGGGGTACACGAGGCCCGCCGACAGCCGGTCTCGGAGCGACTGCGGGGCGAGGTCGACGACCTCGATCTCGTCGGCCGCGCGCACGACGGCATCCGGGATCGTCTCCTGCTGCGCGATGCCCGTGATCTTCTCGACCACCGCGTTCAGCGAGTCGATGTGCTGCACGTTGACCGTGGTGACCACGTCGATGCCCGCGGCCAGCAGCGCGTCGACGTCCTGCCAGCGCTTCGCGTTCTGCGAACCGGGGGTGTTCGTGTGCGCGAGCTCGTCGACCAGCGCGATCTCGGGATGCCGCGCCAGCACCGCATCCAGATCCATCTCGCTCAGCGGCACGCCCCGGTGCTCGTCGACCCGCCGAGAGACCTCGGGGATGCCGATGGTCTGCGCGGCCGTCGCCGCGCGCTCATGGGTCTCGACGATCGCGATCACGACGTCGCGGCCCTCGCCGAGCAGCCGCTTGCCCTCGGCGAGCATCTCGAAGGTCTTGCCGACACCGGGGGCCGCGCCGAGCAGCACGCGGAGTCGGCCGCGCTTGCCGTGGCGCTCTGCCGTCATTCGCCCTCCCGCTCATCGAGCGCGAGATTGAGTTCTGCCGCATTGAGGCGCTCGTCGCCGAGGAATCCCAGATCCCGCCCTTGAATCCTAGACTCCACGAGGTCCTGCACCTCCTGTTCGCTGAGTCCCCGCTCGTCGGCGATGCGCGGCACCTGCAGCAGGGCGTAGGCGACGCTGATGTGCGGGTCGAGGCCGGAACCGGATGCCGTCACGGCGTCGGCCGGCACGGCATCCGGGCTCACGCCCTCGCGCTCGGCGATCGCCGCCTTGCGCTCCTCGATCGCGGCGACGAGGTCGGCGTTCTCCGGGCCGAGGTTGCTGCCGCTCGATCCGCGGCCGTCGTAGCCGTCGCCGGCGGCCGACGGGCGTGACTGGAAGTACTCGGGCAGCGCCTCGCCGTCGGCATCCGTGAAGGACTGTCCGATCAGCGAGCTGCCCTTGTCGTCAGGCAGGGGCGAGCCGTTCGCCTGGAACGGCAGGAGCAGCTGACCGATGCCGGTGACGACGAGCGTGTAGCCGACGCCGAGCACGAGGGTGAGCACGAGCATCGCGCGGACGGCGACACCGGCGGTGCGAGCCGCGGTGCGAGAGGAGGACATGGGATGCCTTTCAGGAAAGTCGGTGGTCGAGCGAGGAGCCGCCCGGTCGTTGAGCGAGGAGCGAAGCCCCCGCCCGGTCGTTGAGCGAGGAGCGAAGCCCCGAGACGAAACGCGGTGAGGCTCGCTCAGAAGCCGGGGATGAGGGTGATGACGAGGTCGATCAGCTTGATGCCGATGAACGGCGCGATCACACCGCCCAGGCCGTACACGAGCAGGTTGCGCTGCAGGATCTGGGAGGCGCTCGCCGGTCGGTACTTCACCCCTCGGAGTGCGAGCGGGATGAGGAAGACGATCACGATCGCGTTGAAGATGATCGCGCTGGTCACGGCGGATGCCGGCGAGTGCAGCTGCATGATGTTGAGCGCCGCGAGCCCGGGGAAGACCCCCATGAACATCGCCGGGATGATGGCGAAGTACTTGGCGATGTCGTTCGCGAGCGAGAACGTGGTGAGCGCTCCGCGGGTGATGAGCAGCTGCTTGCCGATGCGCACGATGTCGATGAGCTTGGTCGGGTCGGAATCGAGGTCGACCATGTTGCCGGCCTCCTTCGCCGCCGACGTGCCGGTGTTCATCGCGACTCCGACATCGGCCTGGGCCAGCGCGGGGGCGTCGTTCGTGCCGTCGCCCGTCATCGCGACGAGTCGGCCGCCCTCCTGCTCGCGCTTGATCAGCTCGAGCTTCTGCTCGGGCGTCGCCTCGGCGAGGAAGTCGTCGACACCGGCTTCCTTCGCGATCGCGGCGGCGGTCAGCGGGTTGTCTCCGGTGATCATGACCGTGCGGATGCCCATGCTGCGCAGCTCCTCGAACCGCTCGCGCAGGCCGTCCTTGACGATGTCCTTGAGGTGCACGACGCCGAGGATCCGGCCGGTCGTTGAGCGAGGAGCGAAGCCTTCATTCCCGGTCGTTGAGCGAGGAGCGAAGCCCCGAGACGAAACGCCCTGATCTGCGTTGAACGCTTTGTCACCGCGTTTCGTCTCGGTCGCTGGCGCGTCCTCGCTCAACGACCGAGAGCTGCTCAACGACCGGTGGGTGGCGTTGTCAGCCATCCGCACGGCGACCACCAGAGGCGTCCCGCCGCTCGACGCGACGCGGTCGGTGAGGGCGGTCAGCTCGGCATCCGTGTCGAGGCCCATCCACGCGCTGACCGCCGAGCCTGCGCCCTTGCGGATCTGCGTGCCGTCGGCCAGGTCGAGACCCGACATGCGGGTCTGCGCGGTGAAGGGCACGATCACCGCATCCGCCGGTTCCTCGACGCGGATGCCGTGCAGCGTCGCCAGCTCGACGATCGACGCGCCCTCGGGCGTGGGGTCGGCGAGCGACGAGAGGGCCGCGATGCGCAGCAGTTCCTCGGCGTCGACATCCGACAGGGGCAGCACCTCGTGGGCGCGGCGATTGCCGTAGGTGATGGTGCCGGTCTTGTCGAGCAGCAGCGTCGTGACGTCTCCCGCGGCCTCGACGGCGCGGCCCGACATCGCGAGCACGTTGCGCTGCACGAGACGGTCCATGCCGGCGATGCCGATGGCCGAGAGCAGGGCGCCGATCGTGGTCGGGATCAGGCAGACGAGCAGGGCGATCAGCACCGGGATGCTGACGGGCGACGCCGCATACGAGGCGATCGGGTTGAGTGCGAGAACCACGACGACGAACACGATCGACAGGCTCGCGAGCAGGATGTTGAGCGCGATCTCGTTCGGCGTGCGCTGGCGGCTCGCGCCCTCGACGAGAGCGATCATGCGGTCGACGAAGGTCTCGCCGGGCTTCGAGGTGATGCGCACGACGATGCGGTCAGACAGCACGCGCGTGCCTCCGGTGACGGCGCTGCGGTCGCCGCCCGATTCGCGGATGACCGGGGCGCTCTCGCCCGTGATCGCCGATTCGTCGACGGTCGCGATGCCGGCGACGATGTCACCGTCGCCCGGGATCAGCTCGCCCGCCGTGACGATCACGACGTCGTCGCGCTGCAGCTCGGCCGACGAGACGTCGACCGTCTCGGAGCGCTCTGCCGAGACATCCGACGAGGCGTCGTACCTGGCGACCTTGCGGGCCATCGTGCTGGTGCGGGTCTTGCGCAGGCTCGCGGCCTGGGCCTTGCCGCGGCCCTCGGCCACCGACTCGGCGACGTTGGCGAACAGCACGGTCAGCCACAGCCAGATCGCGATGCCCCACGTGAACGGTGCGGGCACCGGGGTTCCGCCCGAGTCGGCGGGGCCGCCGAGGAAAGGCTCGGCGATCGCGAGCACGGTCGTGAACGCGGCGCCGACCCAGACGAGCAGCATCACGGGGTTGCGCACGAGGGAGGCGGGGTTGAGCTTGCGCAGTGCACCGGGCAGAGCCTGGGTCAGCTGCGCCCAGCCGAACGAGCGGGGCGGTGCATCCGGGGCGGATGCCGAAGCATCCTGCTGTTCCGACGGTGTCTCCGAGGGGGTGGTGATGAGTGTCATATCAGACGAGTCCTTCAGCGAGGGGTCCCAGTGCGAGCACGGGGAAGTAGGTGAGAGCCGTGATGATGACCGCGACGGCCGAGAGCAGGCCGACGAACTGCGGTCGGTGCGTGGGCAGGGTTCCGGTGGTCTCCGGCACGCGCTGCTGCGCGGCGAAGGATCCGGCCAGCGCCAGTACGAGCACGATCGGGATGAACCGGCCGAGCAGCATCGCGATGCCGAGCGCGGTGTTGAACCACGGAGTGTTCGCGGTGAGACCGGCGAACGCCGAGCCGTTGTTGTTCGCGGCCGAGGTGAAGGCGTAGAGCACCTCGCTCATGCCGTGCACACCGGGGTTCAGGATGCTGGTCGCCTCGACGTCCGCGCGGATGCCCGGGATCGCGAAGCTCAGCGCCGTGCCGATCAGCACGAGGGTGGGCGTCACGAGGATGTACAGGCTCGCGAGCTTGATCTCCTTCGGCCCGATGCGCTTGCCGAGATACTCGGGGGTGCGGCCGACGAGCAGTCCGCCGACGAACACCGCGATGATCGCAAGCACGAGCATGCCGTAGAGACCGGAACCGACACCGCCGGGGGCGACCTCGCCGAGCATCATGTTGAGCATCGGCATCATGCCGCCGAGCGCCGTGTACGAGTCGTGCATCGAGTTGACCGCACCGGTCGACGTCAGGGTGCTGGCGCTGCCGAACAGGGTCGAGCCGAGGATGCCGAAGCGCACCTCCTTGCCCTCCATGGCGGCACCTGCGAGCTCGGGGGCGCTGCCGCGGCCGGCGAGTTCGAGGGCAGAGAGGGCGAAGGTCGAGATGAGGAAGATCGTGCCCATCACCGCGGCGATCGCGTAGCCCTGGCGGTTGTCGCCGATCATGCGGCCGAACGTGCGGGGGAGTGCGAACGGGATCACGAGGATCAGCAGGATCTGCAGCAGGTTGGTCCACCCGGTCGGGTTCTCGAATGGATGCGCGGAGTTGGCGTTGAAGAAGCCGCCGCCGTTCGTGCCGAGCAGCTTGATTGCTTCCTGCGAGGCGACGGGTCCGCCCGGGATGGTCTGCGTGCCACCCGAGACCGTCGTCACATCGGTGAACCCGGCGAAGTTCTGCACCACGCCTCCGGCGATCAGGGCGATGGCGCCGATCAGCGCGATCGGCAGCAGGATGCGTCCGAGGCCGCGGATCAGATCGACCCAGAAGTTGCCGATCGTGGTCGAGCCGCGACGGGCGAGGCCGCGGATCAGCGCGACGGCGACCGCCAGGCCGACGGCGGCGGAGACGAAGTTCTGCACCGTGAGGCCCGCGAGCTGCACGGTGTAGCCCATGGTCTGCTCGGGCGAGTACGACTGCCAGTTGGTGTTGGCGACGAACGATGCGGCGGTGTTGAACGCCAGGCCCTCGGGCACGGCGGGGAGGCCGAGCGACTCGGGCAGGAACGCCTGCAGCCGCTGCAGTCCGTAGACGAGCAGAAGCCCGACCACGGAGAACGCGAGGACGCCGCGTGCGTACGCCCGCCAGGTCTGCTCGGACGACGGGTTCACGCCGATGAGGCGGTAGATGCCACGCTCGACCTTCAGGTCACGGGGCGTGGAGTAGACGTGAGCCATGTAGTCGCCGACCGGACGGTACAGCAGCACGATGGCGACGATGAGCACGGCGGCCTGCAGGATGCCCAGCCAGATGTCGGCGCCCATCAGAACCTCTCCGGGGCGACGAGAGCCACCACGAGATAGACGACGGCGGCCACGGCGAGGGCGGCGGCGATGATCTCGAAGACGATCACAGTCGCTCCACCCCCTTCGCGACCAGGGAGACGAGGGCGAACAGCGCGAGAGTCAGCGCGATGTAGATGATGTCGAGCACGAGACTCGATACAACTCCCGTGCAGGGACCGATATGACGATCCTCACGCTTTGCGTACGGCGATGTACGGGGATGCATGCGAGATGCTCACGCGGGGTGGATCCGACTCTCCTTCGTCGTGTTGTCGCATCCGGCCGTCGTCGTTCGTGGTTCAGGTAGAAGGCGACCGGTTCGGGTGGTCTCGGAGATGAGAGGCGCGGTGACGACGTGTACAACGATCCGATGATGGCGAGTGTTCTCCATCGGCTGGAGGCCGAGGAGGCGGCGGAGGCCATCGAGCGGCGTCGCGTCGCGCTCGAGCATCCCGGCATGATCAGGCGGTCGACTCTGTGGGCTCGCGCCCGCGGTGCCTGGACAGCCGCCTCTTCTCCCCGACGCCTCGAGGGGGAATGATCGTGATGACGGCCGGTTCACTGCTGATCCCGCTCGTCCGACCGGATGGAGACAGTACGAACGAGGCGGGGGGACGATGCCCGGAAGCCGCGGTGCGTCATCACACGATGACCTCGGATGCCGCGAAGACGCGACGCGCTGACATCGACGCGCGCGTCGCCCGGGTGTATCGCGAGGAGTGGGCGCGGATCGTCGCCGGACTGACTCGGCGTTGCGGCGATCTGGGTCTCGCCGAGGAGATGGCCGCAGAGGCGTTCGCCTCCGCCGTCGAGAGATGGCACGACGAGGGCGTGCCGCCGAATCCGGGCGGGTGGATCGCGACGACGGCCTATCGCAAGGCCGTCGATCGGCTGCGCCGGGAGTCGTTGCGCGACGCGAAGCAGCGGGAGGCGCTGATGCTGGAGGATCCGGAACCACCCGAGCCGACCGGCGCCATCGACGATGACCGGCTGCGTCTGCTGTTCACCTGCTGCCACCCCGCCCTGTCGCTCGAGGCGCGCGTCGCGCTGACGCTCCGGATCGTCGGCGGCCTCACGGTCGAGGAGATCGCGCGAGCCTTTCTGATGCAGGAGTCCGCCGTGCGCCAGCGCATCACGCGGGCGAAGTCGAAGATCAAGACCGCGCGGATCCCCTATCAGGTTCCGGCGCCCGAGGATCTGCGCGAGCGCATCGACGGCGTGCTGGCCGTGCTCTATCTCGTGTTCAATGAGGGCTACTTCGCGTCCGGGGGCGATATGCCGGCGCTCCGTGGCGAGCTGACCACCGAGGCGATCCGGCTGACCCGTCTCGTCAGGGAGCTGCTGCCCGACGACGCAGAGGTCGAGGGGATCCTGGCTCTCATGCTGCTGAGCGAGTCGCGCTCTCGAGCCCGGATCTCGGCAGGCGGAGAGCTGGTGCGACTCGACGAGCAGGATCGCGGGCTGTGGGATCGGGAGCTGATCGACGAAGGCCTGTCGCTTCTCGCCCGACGGCGCCGCTCGGCGCACGGTCGCTACGCCCTGCTCGCCGAGATCAATGCGGTGCATACGGCTGCTGACGACGCACGGCGCACCGACTGGCCGCGCATCGTCGAGCTGTATGAGCAGTTGGAGCGCGTCGACCCGAGTCCCGTCGTCACTCTCGGCAAGGCCGTGGCGATCGCCGAGCGGGACTCGCCCGAGCTGGCGCTGGTCATCGTCGAATCGGTGAGCGATGTGCTGGCGGACTTCCACGGCTTGCATGTGACCCGGGCTGAGCTGTTGCGCGCGGCGGGCAGACCGACCGACGCGGTCGGCGCGTACGACCGTGCGATCTCGTCGGCGAGCAATGACGCCGAGATCACCCACCTGACCCGGCGCCGCGACGAGCTCGCGGCATCCCTCACGCCCAGGGAGTCCGGGCGCACAGTGAATGGAGAGAGCAGATGAGCAACAAGTACCTCGTGATCCACATGAGCGACCCGACCGGCGAGAAGATGCCGCGCGATGAAGACCAGCGCCTGCTCGGTGAGTGGGCGCAGGAGGGTGACGCGGCCGGGCGGTTGGGCGACGGTGCGCCCGTCGCCGGCCCCGAGGAGGCGAAGTCGGTCGCAGTGCGCGACGGCAAGGTCCTCGTCACCGACGGCCCGTTCCCCGAGTTCAAGGAGTGGTTCGCCGGCTACGACCTCCTGACCGCCGAATCGATCGACGAGGCGGCGAACTTCATGGCGAAGCATCCCAGCGCCATGATGGGGCGGGTGTACATCCTGCCCGTGGTGAAGCTCCCCTGGGACGAGGACTGAGGTCCGCCGCCGACCCGAGCACGGCGAAAAAGAGCGCGGCGGGTCGGGGCGATCTACACTCAGCGAGTGAGCGCGACCCGACGGCGGCTGGGGCCGGGGACGATCATCGTCCTCGCGCTGGTCGTGGCTGCCGCTGTCTGCCTCGTCACGGGGCTGCTGCCGCAGTCGGATGCCGGGGCACTCGGCGCCCGCATCGCCCCCGTGCTGGGGTTCGTCGTCGCGATCACCGTCGTCGCCGAACTCGCCCGCGACGCGGCGGTCTTCGACGTCGTGGCGCAGCGCCTCGCGCGGTGGGGCCGCGGCCGGGTCGCGCTGCTCTGGGCATCCGTCGTACTGCTC
>NZ_DALZXX010000050.1:0-9934 GCF_031988965.1 Microbacterium sp. | reverse complement strand
CGCGAACACGGCATCCCTCGCGCTTCCCGTCTCGAACCTCACGAATCTGCTGGCTGCGCGGGCGATCGGCGATGACCCGTTCGCGTTCCTCGCCCTGAGCTGGGCGCCGACCCTCGTCGGTGTGCTCGTGCCGGTGGCGATCCTCACGATCGCCCATCGCCGCACGCTGTTCGGCTCGTACCGCCCGCCCGGCGGCGCGGCAGCATCCGACCGCGTGCTGTTCTGGGGAGCAGCCGGCATCCTGCTCGTGCTCATGCCGCTGCTCGCTCTGACGCACGACGTGTGGATCCCCGCGACGATAGCGGCCGTGCTGCTCGTCGGGCTGTTCGCGGTGCGGCGACGCCATGTGCTGCGGCCCTCGCTCGTGCCCTGGCAGGCGATCGGTCTCGCGACCGCGCTGTTCGTGCTCGTCGAGACCGCTCATGCGAACGGCCTGCTCGCGTTCCTGTCGTCACTGCACACCGATGGCCACGGCCTCGGCGAGATCCTGCGGCTGGCAGCGGTCGGCGCGCTCGCCGCGAACGGCATCAACAACCTGCCCGCCTACTTGGTGCTCGAACCCTCCGCAGGCGACCCGGTCGCGCTGATGGCGCTGCTGATCGGTGTGAACCTCGGCCCGCTCATCACGCCGTGGGCCTCGCTCGCGACGCTCCTGTGGCATCACAGGGTGGTGTCGCTGGGGGTCGAGATCCGCTGGTCGCGGCTGATGCTCTGGGGTGCAGCCGTCGCGGTGCCGACCGTCGTGATCGCGACGCTGGCTCTGTCTCTCGTCTCGGGCTGAGCCCGGCGAGAACTATCCGTATGCCGACGGGAGGGGAAAGGGCAGCGACCCAGGTCAAGGGGATCTGGGGAAATCCAGGCGCTGAAAGGGGAGTTCGCGCCGTCTGTGAGCCGCTGCCCCGCACTTCGACGCTACGCACACCCGCGAGATTTCGCTGAAACTTCAGTGCCTGATGTGTGGTGCACCGATGTATTGCAGGCATAAAGTGTGCCCGTGGACGATGTCAGCTCTCCTCTGCCGATCCGGCCGCGGCAGCTCATCCGCGACCAGGTGTTCGCCACGCTCGCCGAGGAGATCATCACGGGGGTGCGGCCGCCCCTCGAAGAGATCCGCGACCAGGACCTTCAGGCCGAGTACGGCATCTCTCGCACACCCATCCGCGAAGCGCTGAACCGTCTCGCCGACCTCGGACTGATCGAGGTCAGCACGAACCGGTTCACACGCGTCGCACCGGTCGACCTGAACGCGCAGGCCGAGCGGGTCGAGACGGCGGTCGCCATGATCGGCTACTGCGCGGTGAAGGTCGTGCCGACCTACACCGACGACCAGGTCGCGGCGATGGAGGCCCACATCACCGGCATCCTCGCCACGGAACTCGCCTGGACCACGAACCGTGAGGGGCTCGCGCTCTGGTACGCGCTGTGGGCCGAGCTCGTGCTGAGCGCCCGCAACCAGACGATGGTCGACATCCTCGACGGCCGCCTCGCGATGCACCTGACGAGGACGGTGCCGGATCAGCCGGTCGCCGACGACCTCGAGGTGTACATGCGCGCCTCGCTCGAGCAGCTGCGCGCGCTGCTGCACGCCCGAGACGGTCAGGGCACACGGGCTCTCATCGAGCAGCTGTTCCTGCGCTCCGTGATCGAACCCCTTCGGGTCGAAGCCACGGCGGAGTGATCATGCCCGACGAGCGCATTGACCGGCTGCTCTCCACCCGATTGCTGGGAGGGGTGGGCGCTGCGGTACCGCTCGTCAGCTCCCGATCGGATGCCGTCGTCGACTCGCTCGCACGATCCATCGAGTCGGGGGAGCTCGGGTCCGGCGATTCGCTCTCGGTGACCGCACAGTCGCACCGGCTCGATGTCGCCGCGGCGACTGTGCGCTCGGCCCTGATCGCGCTGGATGCCATGCACCTGGTCGAGCATCGCCCGAACCGCGCGTCGGTGGTCGTGACGCCCACGAGTGCGTGGTTCGTCGCGGTCGCCGCGGAGTGCTCCGGTCTGTCGATCGCCGCCGCCGACCTCGGCATCGTCGCGGCGACGGATGCGCAGATCGAGAGCTTCGCCGTGCGGGCGGACGAGGTCGCGGCGCTCTGGGCGGAGGAGGGGCAGGATCAGGTCGTCGGCGCCGAAGGGCTGTGGGACCTTCTGCACATGCTCGCCGAGTTCTCGCGCAACCCCTACCTCGCCGACCTGCACGCCTCGAAGCGCACGGCGCTGGTGTTCGGCATCCGCTCGCTGAGCCGGTCGCGCAACCCGGCGATGCTGAGGTCTGCCGTCGACGCTCTCGTCACGGCGGCGCGCGAGCGCGACCGCCACGAGGCCGTCGACATCGTGCGCGACCTGTTCATCTTCGTGATCGACGGGGTCACCGAGCTCTAGTCCGGCTCGGGCCCGCGGATCATCGCGCGGACCGCTCCTCCGCGAGGATGCCGGAATGCAGCTGTGCAGCTTTACAGCTAAGCGGTAGAATCAAGGTATGTCCACCGAAGAGTTCCACGGGTACGTCGGAGTCCAGAGCCGCGGGCTCATCGCATTGCCTGCCAGCCTGCGGGAGCGACTGCGACTGAACGAGCCGGGAACGCAGCTCGAGGTGACCGAGCGAGCAGATGGTGTCGTCGAGCTTCGCGCGGCAGTGCCGGTGCCGGCTGACCAGGCGTGGTTCTGGGCTGAGCGCTGGCAGCAGCGCGAGCGCGAGGTCGACGCTCACGTCGCGGCCGGTCGGGTAGCCACCTTCGACAGTGGAGAGGACCTCCTCACGAGCCTCGACGCCGTCGAGTCCGGGCAGTGAAGTTCGAGACCACGCCTGCGTTCGACGGGGATGTGCGCCGGCTCAAGGCTGCCCATCTCGCGGAGTTCAAGAAGGTGCTGCGAGAGAAGTTCATCCCTGCCTGCGACGCCTTCGCAGAGGACCCGTCGGCGACATGGCCTGCATCACTGCGGGTCAAGTCCGTGCGATCCGCGCCGGGGATCCTCGAGATGACATGGTCGTTCTCGTCGCCCGACGGACGCGCGACGTTCGAGAGCATCACCGTCGACGCTGAGCCCCGAATCCGGTGGCGTCGAGTCGGAGATCACGACGTCTTCAAGAACCCGTGAGCGCCCACTCCTCCGCGAGGATGCCGTAGTTCAGCCCGTCGAGCCACTCGCCCGAGCGGTGCAGCGCGGTCTTGCGGCTGAACTCCTCGCGCCGCATGCCGAGCCTCTCCATCAGGCGCCAGGAGGGTTCGTTGTCGGCGAAGCATCCGGCGTGCACGCGGCGCAGCCCCAGCGCCCCGACGCACACGTCGATCACCGCCCGGATCGCCTCGGTCGCATAGCCGCGCCCCGTGTGGCGCGGATCGAGCACCCACCCGAGCTCGGCCTCGACGCCCTTCGCCTCGTCGGCGACCTCGAGCTGCGCCCACCCGTCACCGATCCTGATCATGACGTCGCCGATGGGGGTCGTTTCGCCGTTCTCGCCCGTGAGTTCGACGATGAACATCGAGGCCAGGCGATCGGGATCGAGATAGCGCTCGCGGAATGCCTCGACGGTCGCAGGCGCGAGCCCGAGCCAGCGGTTGACCTCGGGTAGCCGTCGCCACTCCCACATCGCGTCAACGTCGGAGGGGGTCATCGGCCGGATCTGCAGACGCTCGGTGCGGACAGGCCAGACATCGGCGCGCGGCGGGGTGGTCATGGGCTCAGCCTATTGAGCGGTGCGTCTCCCCGGCAGGGGGTCGGACGTCACGGTGGGTCTCACAGGGAAGCCGTCGTCGGCAGGCTTGCCAGAACGCGAACCGGCAACCGGGTCAGTTCTCGGGCGGCCCCTCGGGCCGGTGCGCGCGGCGACCGTTCACGACGACAGGGCGTCCGGCGCGCTCCTGACCGGGCAGCGGGCGCGAGCGGCGACCGTAGATGAGCTCCGACGAGTCGAGCAGCCACGGTACGAGGGTGATCGACACCCCGTGCACGAGCATGAGCTGGTTGGCGAGGCGACGGGCGCGGCGGTTGTGCAGGAAGGTCTCCCACCAGTGACCCACGATGTACTGCGGCAGATAGACCGTGACGACCGATGAGCCGTGCTTCTCGCGGTACTGCTTGATGAACTGCGAGACCGGCTGCGCGAACGACCGATACGGCGACTCGACGATCACGAGCGGGATCGGCACCAGATGGTCTGCCCAGTCCTTCTGCAGCTGGGCGGCATCGTCGGACGCCACGGCCACATGCACCGCGAGAGTTTTGCCGTGCTTGGCCGCGACCGCGTAGTCGATCGCCTTCACGACCGGCTTCTGCAGTCGGTTGACGAGCACGATCGCGAGGTCGCCCGTCGCACCGAACTTGGTCGTGTCGTCGATCGCGATCTCGTGCTCGACGTCGCGGTAGTAGCGCTTGACGCCCATCATCAGGAACGCGAGCACGGGGATCGCGAAGAACACCAGGTAGGCGCCGTGCGTGAACTTCGTGATCGTCACGATCAGCAGCACGGTGACGGTCATCGCAGCGCCGACCGAGTTGATGAGCAGGCCCACCTTGGCCGAACGGCGGTCGGATGCCGAGGCGCCGTCGATGCCCGAGGCGGGGCTCTTCTCGGCGGGGCCACGCAGCACGCGCCGCCAGTGCCGCACCATGCCGATCTGCCCGAGGGAGAACGACACGAACACGCCGATGATGTAGAGCTGGATCAGGGTGGTGAGCTTCGCCTGGAAGATCACGAGCACCGCGATCGCGGCGATGCCGAGAACGATCATGCCGTTCGAGAACACGAGCCGGTCGCCGCGGGTGTTGAGCGACTTGGGGGCGTAGCCGTCGCGCGCGAGCACCGATCCGAGCAGCGGGAAGCCGTTGAAGGCGGTGTTCGCGGCGAGCAGCAGCACGCAGGCCGTCGCCGCCTGGATGATGAAGAACAGGATGCTGCCGCCGCCGAACGTCGCCGAGGCGATCTGCGCCATGAGGCTCGGCTGCGGGTCGGAGCAGTCGAAGCCGATCAGGTCGCACGGGTTCTCGGCGTAGTGCACGCCCGAGATCAGAGCGAGCGCGGTGAGCCCGGCGAACAGGCAGGCGGCGATCGAGCCCATGAGCACGAGCGTGGTCTGCGCGTTGCGGACCTTCGGCGTACGGAACGCCGGCACGCCGTTCGACACGGCCTCGACGCCGGTCAGGGCGGAGCATCCGCTCGAGAACGCACGCAGGATCAGCAGGATGACCGCGGCCTGCCCGAGGTCCTCGGAGTGCACCGCGAACTCGGCGCTCGAGGCGACCGGGGCATCGCCCAGGAACGTGCGGATCAGGCCCGTGACGATCATGAAGCCGACCGAACCGATGAACACGTAGGTGGGGATCGCGAACACGAGCGACGCCTCGCGCACGCCGCGCAGATTCACGAGGATGATCAGGATCACGAAGCCCACGGCGAGCTCGACGCGCAGCGGGTCGAGTCCTGGCACGGCCGAGATGATGTTGTCGACGCCGGATGCGACCGACACGGCGACCGTCAGGACGTAGTCGACGAGCAGTGCAGCCGCGACGATGACGCCCGGGATCTCGCCGAGGTTCTTCGATGCGACCTCGTAGTCGCCACCGCCCGAGGGATAGGCCTTGATGAGCTGGCGGTAGCTGAGCACCACGACGATCAACAGCACGACGACGGCGATCGCGACCAGGGGTGTGAACGACAGGAACGTGAGTCCGCCGATCAGCAGGATCATCACGAGTTCCTGCGGCGCGTAGGCGACGGAGCTCAGCGCGTCCGACGCGAAGATCGGCAGGGCCATCTTCTTGGGGAGCAGCTGATCATCGACCTGCTCGCTCGTCAGCGGGTCGCCGATGAGGATGCGCTTGGCGCGAGGAGGAGCATCCGTGTTCGCGCGGGTTTCTTCTGACACGTCGGGCGACTTTACGCCCGGCCACGCTTTCTTTACGCGATCTTTACGGAATCCCTACGGGCGGTCGACCGGCCCATACGGAATCCTCACGGCTGCAGGATCCTGGGATGGTGCCGCGTTTCGTCTCGCTCGGCTGCGCCGTGCTCGCTCAACGACCGGGCTGGGTGTCTGTGTCCCGGTCAGGGCTGGTGGGGGCGGGGCATGTACCACTCGGTGAACTCGGTCGCCCGCCCCTCGGCATCCAGCCGGACGATCCAGAGGTTCAGGTAGTCGCGCTCCGCGGGATACTTCGTACGCCCCTCGATCACGACGAAATCGGCGTCCTCGCGGACGATCCACCAGTCGAAGGACCAGGTGTCGGGTTCATCGAGATCCTCGAGCCAGCCGGCGACGATGTCGGCCCGGCCGACGCGAGGTTCGGAATCGGGATTGGTCAGGTACTTCGCGCCGTCGCTGAAGAGCGCCGCGATCTGCTGGGGATCGTTCGACCTCCACGCCTCGACGTACGCTGCGGTCCACTTCTCTCCGGGGGTGGTCATGTGCTCCGTTCTAGACCGGGCCTCCGACATCGTCAAGGTGCTCGACTCTCATCGACGATCCACAGCCACTTCCGATCACGGACGGATAACGTCGAAGACATGACGTCCCTTCAGGTCACCGACGACGCGATCCAGCAGACTCGGGAGCTCCGCGACGAGTTCCAGCGCTTCCTGCGCGAATACGAGTTCGGGATGCGCGAGGTCGAGACCAAGATCTCGATCCTGCGTGACGAGTTCACCCACCACCACGCGTACAACCCGATCGAGCACGTGAAGAGCCGGCTCAAGACTCCCGACAGCATCGTCGAGAAGATCGCCCGCAAGGGAATCGTCGAGCCCGACTTCGAGCGCATCCGGTCCGAGATCACCGACATCGCCGGCGTGCGCGTCACGTGCAGCTTCGTCGCCGACGTCTACCGGCTGTTCGACCTGCTCACCGCGCAGGATGACGTGACCGTCGTCACCGTCAAGGACTACATCGCCACGCCGAAGGACAACGGCTACAAGAGCCTGCACGCGATCATCGAGGTGCCCGTGTTCCTGTCGACCGGAGCGCTGTCGGTGCCCGTCGAGGTGCAGTTCCGCACGATCGCCATGGACTTCTGGGCCAGCCTCGAGCACAAGATCTACTACAAGTTCTCGAACCAGGTGCCCTCGCACCTGGTCGAGAGCCTGACGGATGCGGCCGAGGCCGCCGCCGAGCTCGACAGTCGCATGGAGCGCCTGCACCGCGAGGCCCATGGCGTGCCACAGCGCCAGCTCGCACCCCCGCCGCCCCCGCACGTCGTGCAGGTCTGACCTCGGCTGCCGCTTTCCGCGTTCATGCTGAGTTGTGAACGCCGTGTCGACGACACGGTCGGTGTTGCGCGGGGCAGGGGCGGCCTGACACCATCAGCAGGTGGTCAGTACAGCGGAATCCCGGTCTCTCGACGCCGATCAGGCGGTCGATCTCGACGAACTCGCCGGCCTCGACCGCGGTCGGCAGCGCTGCGAATGCGATCACGGTGACGATGAGGCGTATGCGGCGTGCGGTCGCAAGGCCAAGTGGCGCGTGAGCATCGACTGCGACTGCGGCGAGAACCATCCGCGCACGGTCGAGATCCTCTGCTCGCGATGCCTGCGCACGCTGCGTCAGACCCAGGGCCAGGATTCGATCACCGCGCGACCTCTCTGAGCGGTCTCCTCCGACCGGCTCCGCAGACCCTGATTCCATCCGTTCCGCGCCCCGCTCCGAACAACCCTCGACCACAGCGACTCCGGACCACAGCCGACTCCGGAACAGTGCCGCGGCGAACGAGGAGCAGAGCATGTCACAGCACGCAAAGCCACGCAGCAAGGGACGCCGTTTCTTCTTCTGGGCAGCCCTCGCGGGCCTCATCAGCGGCGGGGTCTTCCTGGCCGTCGCCGAACTCTTCGCGCTGATCTTCGCGCGCGCCGCGAGCCCGATCCTGGCGGTCGGCGGCTTCGTCATCGACATCGTGCCGCAGCCGTTCAAGGAGTTCGCGATCGCGACCTTCGGCGAGTACGACAAGATCGCGCTGCTCGCGGGCCTCGGTCTCGCCGTCGTGATCGCGTCGGCGATCGGCGGCATCCTGCAGGTCGCGCGCCCGCCGCTCGGAGTCGTCGCACTGGTCATCGCCGGTGCCCTCTCGACCGCGGCCATCGTGACCCGGGCCGGCGTGACGCCGCTCGCGTTCCTGCCCCCGGTGCTCGGAACGATCGCCGGATCGATCATCATGGTGCTCCTCGGCCGCCGGCTGCGTGCCTGGCGCGCGACGGTCACTACCGACATCACCGCTGAATCCACCGAGATCGGCACCGACGCCGGCACCGCGACCGACCCCGCCACGCCCGCGAAGTCCCTCGATCGCCGACAGTTCTTCCTGCTCGCCGGCATCGCCGGAGCATCCGCCGTCATCGTGGGCATCGCCTCGCGGGCGGCGAGCACCGTCGTGTCCTCGGTCGCGACGATCCGCGAGGCGCTGAAACTCCCTTCGCCCGGCACGAAGGTCACCGTGCCGCAGGGGGCCGAACTCGACATCCCCGGCCTCAGCACGCTCTTCACCCCGAACAAGGACTTCTATCGCGTCGACACGGCGCTGACCGTGCCGACCGTCGATCCCTCGACGTGGCGCTTGGTGATCGACGGCATGGTCGACCAGCGCGTCGAGATGAGCTTCCAGGACATCCTCGACATGGGTGTCGACGAGTACGCGATCACACTGACCTGCGTCTCGAACGAGGTCGGCGGTGAGCTGGTCGGCAACGCCATGTGGCTCGGTGTGCCGCTGCGCGACGTGCTCAAGAAGGCGGGCGTGAAGTCGGGTGCCGACATGGTGCTGTCCAAGAGCGTCGACGGCTACACCGCCAGCACCCCGCTCTCGGCCCTGACCGACGACAACCTCGATGCGATCCTCGCGGTCGGCATGAACGGCGAGCCCCTGCCGCTCGAGCACGGCTTCCCGGTGCGCATGGTGGTGCCGGGCCTGTACGGCTACGTCTCGGCGACCAAGTGGCTCACCGAGCTCAAGGTCACCACGTTCGAGAAGGACGAGGCGTACTGGACGCCGCGCGGCTACAGCGCCGAGGCGCCGATCAAGTTCTCGTCGCGCATCGACACCCCGAAGCTCGGCTCTGCGGTCGACGCCGGCAAGATCCCGATCGCCGGGGTCGCCTGGGCGCAGTCGGTGGGCATCGAGCGGGTCGAGGTGAAGATCGACGAGGGCGACTGGACCCCCGCGACGCTCTCGACGCCTATCAACGAGGACACCTGGGTGCAGTGGTTCCTCGAGTGGGATGCCACTCCCGGGACGCACTACGTGGCCGTGCGAGCCGTCAACAAGAACGGCGATCTGCAGATCGAGGAGCGGGCGGCGATCGCGCCGAACGGATCGTCGGGATGGCAGCGGTCGCTCGTGCGCGTCAACTGAGCGGTGCGTCGGATCGGGGCGCGCCCTAGGGTGGAGTCATGACGTCGCTGCCCGCGTGTGTGATCACCGTGTCGGATCGATCGTTCGCGGGGGAGCGGGAGGATCGTGGCGGCCCGATCGCCGTGGGCCTGCTGCGGGATGCCGGGTGGCACTGCCCGGATGCCGAGATCATCGCCGACGGCGTCGAGTCCGTCGAGGATGCTCTGCGCCGGGCCGTCGCGCGGGGTGTGCGCCTGATCGTGACCACGGGCGGCACGGGAGTCTCGCCGCGCGACCAGACCCCCGAGGGGACGCTCAAGGTCGTGACGCGTGAGGTTCCGGGCATCGCGGAGGAGCTGCGGCGCTCCGGGCTCGCGGACACTCCGCTGTCGATCCTGTCGCGAGGCGTCGCCGGCGTCGTCGACCCGGCGGGCGCGCTGGTCGTGAACCTGCCGGGGTCGACCAGGGCGGTCGCGTCAGGAGTGCCCGTCGTGCTGACCGTGGCGCGACATGTCGTGGATCAGACCGATGGAGGAGACCACTCGTGAACGATGTACGGATCGCTGCGATCTCGGAGCAGAAGCTCGACCTCGACGCGCATCTCGCCGCCGTCGACGAC
>NZ_DALZXX010000049.1:0-18720 GCF_031988965.1 Microbacterium sp. | reverse complement strand
GGTCAGCGACTGCAGAGGGAGGTCGCGGTCCTGCGCGGCGACGGCGATCCACGAGGACGCCACGAGCATCACGACGCCGTTGACCCGGAACCACAGAAGGAGACCGATGAAGATGGCGAACGTCGCGAGCAGGGGATTGGAGGGGGTGTAGCTCAGAAGGAAGCCCGCTCCGAACTGCAGGATGGTCATCGCTCCGCCGCCGAGGAGCGCGCCCGGCCAGATCGTCCGCCACTCGAGCGAGGTGCCGGTGAGGAACCGGACCATCGCGGCCAGGGCTGCGGAGAGCAGTGCGAACGACACCAGCACCGTGCCGATGCGGATGCTCGTCAGACCGTCGAGGGCGGATCCCCATCCGAGCAGGCTGAGGATCCAGCTCAGTGCGACCGCACTGGCGGAGCTGAGCAGAGAACCGGCGAGCAGCGAGACGCCGAAGATCAGCGCGGCCAGCAGGTCGCGTGCCTTGAGGATGACGTAGCTGCGACGGTCGGGGGGCAGTCCGAAGATGTCCCGGGTCGCACGCCGTGAGAACGTGACCCAGCCGATCGCGGTCCAGATCACGGTGCCGAGTGCGATCAGGCCGGTGATGCTCAAAAGGCTGGTCGTGCTGACCGCGATCTCCTGCACCTGCTGCGGGGTGAAGACCCCGCCCTCCTCCTGGATCAGGTTCGGGATGTAGCTGTTGATGATGTCGATCATGCCGTCGACGGCCGCGGTGCTGCCGCCGAGCCAGAGACCGGCGATCGCGAAGGCGAGGTAGATCGCCGCGAAGATCGCGAAGAGCGCCTGGTAGCTCACGCCAGCGGCGAGCAGGAATCCGTTGTGCTGCAGGAAGTGCCGCCACACCCGCACGGGGAAGAGGCCCAGGGTGCGCTGCGTCAGCGCGGTGGCTCGTTCGACGGCCGCATCGAGGCGACGGGACTCGCTCGCATCGCCACCGGGATCAGACACATCCTCACCCTATCCACACAACGCGAAAGGGCGGGCTCCCGTGAGGGAACCCGCCCTTCGGCGTCACTGCGAGAGCGTCAGGGACGCCCGCGCAGTACGGCCTGCTTGACCTCGGCGATGGCCTTCGTGACCTCGATGCCACGCGGGCATGCCTCGGAGCAGTTGAAGGTCGTGCGGCAGCGCCACACGCCTTCCTTGTCGTTGAGGATGTCGAGACGCACGTCGGCGTTGTCGTCGCGCGAGTCGAAGATGAAGCGGTGCGCGTTCACGATCGCGGCCGGTCCGAAGTACTGGCCGTCGGTCCAGAACACGGGGCACGACGAGGTGCAGGCTGCGCAGAGGATGCACTTCGTGGTGTCGTCGAAGATCTCGCGGTCGGCGATCGACTGTACGCGCTCCTTGCCCTTCTCGGGCACGGAGTTCGCGACGAGGAACGGCTGCACCTCGCGGTACGAGGCGAAGAACGGCTCCATGTCGACGACGAGGTCCTTCTCGAGCGGCAGACCCTTGATCGCCTCGACGTAGATCGGCTTCGAGATGTCGAGGTCCTTGATCAGCGTCTTGCAGGCGAGGCGGTTGCGACCGTTGATGCGCATGGCGTCGGAACCGCAGATGCCGTGGGCGCAGGAGCGGCGGAACGTGAGCGAGCCGTCGACCTCCCACTTGATCTTGTGCAGCGCGTCGAGCACGCGGTCGGTGGAGTACAGCTCCACGTCGTAGTCGACCCAGTGCGGCTCGGCGTCGACCTCGGGGTCGAACCGGCGGATGTTGAACGTGACGATGAAGGACTGGATCGCAGCCTCTTCCGTCGTGTCGGCGGGGGCCTCAGCGATGGCGTTGGACATGCTCAGTACTTCCTCTCCATCGGCGGGTAGTTGAGTTCGCCCTGCTCGTTCTTGGTGAACACGACGGGCTTCCAGTCGAGCTTGATGTGGTCGCTCGGCGTGGAGGAGTGCGGGTCGCCGGTCAGGTACGCCATGGTGTGCTTCATGTACTTCTCGTCGTCACGCGTCGGGAAGTCATCGCGCATGTGACCGCCGCGGCTCTCCTCGCGGTTCTGCGCGGCGTAGACCACGACCTCGGCGATGTCGAGCAGGAAGCCCAGCTCGACAGCCTCGAGCAGGTCGGTGTTGAACCGCTTGCCCTTGTCGTCGACATGGACGTTCTTGTAGCGCTCGCGCAGTTCGGCGATCACGCCGAGCACGTGCTGGAGCGAGTCGTGGGTGCGGAAGACCTGCGCGCCCTTGTCCATCTCGTCCTGCAGCTCCTTGCGGAGCACGGCGATGCGCTCGGTGCCCTGGTTGTTGCGCAGGTCCTCGAGCATGCCGGAGACGAAGGCCGCGGGGTTCTCGGGGAGCGGCACGAACTCGGCGGTCTTGACGTACTCGACCGCGTTGCGCCCCGAGCGCTTGCCGAACACGTTGATGTCGAGCAGCGAGTTGGTGCCGAGGCGGTTGGCGCCGTGCACCGAGACGCAGGCGCACTCGCCGGCGGCGTAGAGACCGGGGACGACGGTGTCGTTGTCGGCCAGGACCTCGCCGTTGTTGTTGGTCGGGATGCCGCCCATGGCGTAGTGCGCGGTGGGCATCACGGGCACGGGCTCGACGACCGGGTCGACGCCCAGGTAGGTGCGGGCGAACTCCGTGATGTCCGGGAGCTTGGTCTCGAGCACCTCGGCACCGAGGTGGGTGCAGTCGAGCAGAACGTAGTCCTTGTGCGGGCCGGCGCCTCGTCCCTCGGCGACCTCCTGGACCATGCAGCGCGCGACGATGTCACGCGGCGCCAGGTCCTTGATGGTCGGTGCGTAGCGCTCCATGAAGCGCTCGCCCGAGGCGTTGCGGAGGATCGCGCCCTCGCCTCGGGCGCCCTCGGTGAGGAGGATGCCGAGGCCGGCGAGCCCGGTCGGATGGAACTGGAAGAACTCGAGGTCCTCGAGGGGGAGGCCCTTGCGCCAGACGATGCCGACGCCGTCACCGGTCAGGGTGTGGGCGTTCGAGGTCGTCTTGAAGATCTTGCCGAAGCCGCCGGTCGCGAAGATCACGGCCTTGGCCTGGAAGACGTGCAGCTCACCGGTCGACAGGTCGTAGGCGACGACGCCGGACACCTGGGTCTTGCCGTCGGCATCCTTCACCGTCAGCAGGTCGAGCACGTAGAACTCGTTGAAGAAGTTGATGCCGAGCTTGACGCAGTTCTGGAACAGCGTCTGCAGGATCATGTGACCCGTGCGGTCGGCGGCGTAGCAGGCACGACGGACGGGGGTCTTGCCGTGCTCGGCGGTGTGACCGCCGAATCGACGCTGGTCGATCTTGCCCTCGGGCGTGCGGTTGAAGGGGAGGCCCATGTTCTCGAGGTCGATGACCGCGTCGATGGCCTCCTTGGCGAGGATCTCCGCAGCATCCTGGTCGACCAGGTAGTCGCCGCCCTTGACCGTGTCGAAGGTGTGCCACTCCCAGCTGTCCTCCTCGACGTTCGCGAGCGCAGCCGCCATGCCGCCCTGCGCAGCACCGGTGTGCGAACGCGTCGGGTAGAGCTTGGAGATCACCGCGGTCTTCGCGCCGGGTCCGGCCTCGATCGCCGCACGCATGCCGGCGCCTCCGGCGCCGACGATGACGATGTCGAACTGGTGGTAATGCACGCCGTCACGGACGACGGAATCCTGGGTCTCGGTAGTCACTTCTCGTTTGCCTTCTCTTCTACTGGCCCAGCGCCTGGCACGAATCCCACAGCGTGCTCGACTCGGTCACTCCCAGGCACGGGTCGAACGTGAAGACGACCAGCGTGCCGAGGATGATGAGCAGAGCCGCGGCGAGACCGAGCGCCCAGATGAGCGCCTTGCGCGCGGTGTTGTTCGTGACGTAGTCGTTCACGATCGTGCGCATGCCGTTGGCGCCGTGGATGAGCGCGAGCCACAGCATGATGACGTCCCACCACTGCCAGAACGGCGTGGCGAACTTCCCGGCGATGAACGCGAAGTCGAGGGCGTGGATGCCCTCGCCGACCATCAGGTTGATGAACAGGTGGCCGAAGATCAGGACCACGAGCACGACGCCGGAGCCGCGCATGAAGAGCCAGCCCCACTTCTCGAGGTTGACCCCGCGGCGAGTGCGGGTGGGGGCGGAGACGGTCTGAGCGGTCATCAGTGTCCTCCTCCGAACCCGGCGAACGCGAGCATCAGGTGGCGGGGCACGAACCCGGCCATGATGATGCCCCAGACGAGGAGCACGCCCCAGAAGAGCTGACGCTGGTACTTGGCACCCTTGGACCAGAAGTCGACCGCGATGATGCGCAGGCCGTTCATGGCGTGGAACACGATGCCGGCGACGAGGACGACCTCGCCGATCGCCATGATCGGGTTCTTGTAGGTGCCGATGACCGCGTTGTAGGCCTCGGGCGACACCCTGATGAGTGCAGTGTCGAGCACATGCACCAACAGGAAGAAGAAGATGGCGACTCCGGTGATGCGGTGAAGCACCCACGACCACATGCCTTCGCGACCTCGGTAGAGGGTGCCGCGAGGGGTCTTGGAAGTGGTTTCCGAAATCGACGGTGTCAAGCGAGCGCTTGTGGACACGGTCGTCCTCCCTGGATCGATGTGACTCGGTCGCGTGCGTCGCGTCATCCAAGCGTGAACCCGTTGAACGTCAGGCACGGCCGATCGCTGTCCATCCTATTCCCGGGAACAGGCCGAGGCGACGAAGGCCACCCTAAGTCTCTCGATGTCGAGATGACGGATGCGGATACCCTGGCAGGGTGAACCAACCGATCAAGGACTTCTACGCAGTGATCCCCGCCGGGGGTATCGGCAGTCGACTGTGGCCTCTCTCGCGGGCTGACGCGCCCAAGTTCCTGCACGATCTCACGGGTTCGGGGCACTCTCTGCTGCGCGACACCTGGGATCGACTCGAACCCCTCGCCGGTGCCGATCGCATCGCGGTCGTGACCGGACGCGCCCACCGCGCGGCCGTCGAGGCGGAGCTGCCTGGAATACCGGATCTCAATGTCTTCCTGGAATCCGAGCCGCGCGAGTCGGCGGCGGCCATCGGCCTGGCGGCGGCGATCCTGCACCGTCGCGACCCGGACGTCATCATCGGTTCGTTCAGCGCCGACCACGTCATCCGCAGCACCCGTGTGTTCGAGTTCGCGGTGCGGGATGCCGTCGAAGTCGCCCGCGAGGGGTACATCTGCACGATCGGCATCTCGCCGACCGAGCCCGCGGTGGGCTTCGGGTACATCAAGAAGGGGCCCGAACTCGTCGTGGAGGGGGCCCGGGAGGCTGCGCTCGTCGACACCTTCGTCGAGAAGCCCGATCTCGAGACCGCGACCGCCTACCTCGCGAGCCGTGACTACCTCTGGAACGCGGGCATGTTCATCGCGAAGGCGAGCGTGCTGCTCGACGAGCTGGCGGCGAACGAGCCTGCGCTGCACGCGGGTCTCCTCGAGCTCGCCGAGGCGTGGGACGACCGCGACCGGCGGGGACCGGCCGTCGACCGCATCTGGCCCGGGCTGAAGAAGATCGCGATCGACTACGCCGTGGCCGAGCCCGCAGCCCGGCGCGGCCGCCTCGCGGTGGTGCCCGGTCACTTCGACTGGGACGACGTGGGGGACTTCGCCTCGCTGACCAAGCTCATCAACAACGGACGCAAGAACGATCTCGCCGTGCTCGGACCGAAGGCCCGTGTGCTCAGCGACGCCGCGAGCGGCATCCTCGTCAGTCAGACGTCGCGAGTGATCAGCCTGGTCGGGGTGAAGGACATCGTCGTGGTCGACACTCCCGACGCTCTGCTCGTCACGACTGTCGAGCACGCGCAGCGCGTGAAGGGCGTCGTGGAATCGCTGAAGCTCACGGGGCGCGGCGACGTGCTCTGATGAGCAGCCCTCGCTGCTCATCGGCTGGTTGGATTTCAGCTTTGTAACCATTGCGTGGCGTGTGGCGTCGCGGCATGCAAAAAAGCCGAAACACTGGGTAACTTTGATCGATCCGCGAGGGCCGCGGGTTCGTTGAGGAGGCATGAGTTGACCATCTCCACCACCAAGAAGCTGCTCGGCGCGACCATCGCCGCCGGCGTCGTCTTCGCGCTCGCCGGCTGCGGCCAGGCCCCGACGGAGTCCGGCGGCACCGGAGGCGGCGACGCCGCCTCCGACTTCGTGCCCTGCCTCGTCTCCGACGCGGGCGGCTGGAACGACAAGTCGTTCAACCAGTCGGCCAAGGAGGGCATGGACCGCGCAGCGGACACCCTCGGCGTCAAGCCGATCGAGTTCGAGTCCGCGAACGACAACGACTACGCGCCCAACCTCGAGACCGCGGTCTCCGAGGGCTGCTCGCTGATCGTCTCCGTCGGCTTCAAGCTCTCGGCCGCCACGGTCGAGTCGGCTCTCGCGAACCCCGACATCGACTACGCGATCATCGACGACTACGCCGACAACGACTTCGACGGCACCACCGATGCTCCGAACATCAAGCCGCTGGTCTTCGACACGGCTCAGGCCGCCTACCTCGGCGGTTATGCCGCTGCAGGCTGGTCTTCCGCATCGGGCGTCAACAAGGTCGGAACCTTCGGCGGAATGCAGATCCCGTCGGTCGCCGTATTCATGGACGGCTTCCAGCTCGGCGTCGAGAAGTACAACGAGGACAAGTCGGGTGCGGTCGAGGTCTTCGGCTGGGACGCAGCCACGCAGAAGGGCTCCTTCACCGGTGGCTTCGACGCGAACGACACCGCCAAGCAGACCGCCCAGGGCGTGCTCGACCAGGGCGTCGACGTGATCCTCCCCGTCGGCGGACCCGTCTACCAGAGCGCTGCGGCGGCGATCGCCGACAGCGGCAAGGACACCCTGCTGATCGGTGTCGACAGCGACCTGGCCGTGGCTGACGAGAGCGTGGCAGACGTCACCCTCTTCTCGATCATGAAGGCCATCGACGTGGCCGTCGAGGACGCGACGATCGCCGCATCCGAGGGTGACTTCGACCCGGCGCCCTACGTCGGCACGCTCGAGAACGAGGGCGTCAAGCTCTCGGGCTTCGGTGCCTTCGAGGGCGACCTGCCCGACGGCCTGCTCGACGAGATCGCCGCTCTGCAGGAGCAGATCATCTCGGGCGACATCACGGTGGATTCCGAGAACTCCCCGTAAGCAGTTCCCATCCATGGCGGGGCGAGTGGTGCAAGCGGCCACTCGCCCCGTGCCGTGGAACGACACTCCCATCTTCAACCGCGGACTCGGCATCATCGGCGATGCCTGACGCCCGCTCTTCCTCGGACTCTTCTGGATAGGGTGCAGATATGAAGCTCGAACTCCGCGGCATCACCAAGCGCTTCGGCAGCCTCGTGGCCAACGATCACATCGACCTGGTCGTCGAGCCGGGGCAGATCCACGCGCTGCTCGGTGAGAACGGCGCAGGCAAGTCCACCCTCATGAACGTGCTCTACGGCCTGTATCAGGCCGATGAGGGCGAGATCCTGCTGGACGACGTCGTTCAGCGCTTCCGCGGCCCCGGCGACGCGATGGCCGCGGGCATCGGCATGGTGCACCAGCACTTCATGCTGGTGCCGGTGTTCACCGTCGCCGAGAACGTCATGCTCGGGCACGAGCAGACGAAGGGCCTCGGCACACTCGACATCGCGAAGGCGCGCGAGCACGTGCGTTCGGTCGCCGCCCGCTTCGGGTTCGACATCGATCCGGATGCGATCGTCGGCGATCTTCCGGTCGGCGTGCAGCAGCGCGTCGAGATCATCAAGGCTCTGTCCCGCGATGCCAAGGTGCTCGTGTTCGACGAGCCCACCGCCGTGCTCACCCCGCAGGAGACGGATGAGCTCATGGGCATCATGCGCCAGCTCCGCGACGAGGGCACCGCGATCGTCTTCATCACCCACAAGCTGCGAGAGGTCCGCGAGGTCGCCGACACGATCACGATCGTGCGTCTCGGCAAGATCGTCGGAGAGGCGTCGCCCACCGCCAGCAACGCCGAGCTCGCCTCGCTCATGGTCGGGCGCGCGGTCGAGCTCACGGTGCACAAGGATGCCCCGCGCCTCGGCGAGGGCGGCCTGCAGGTCGAAGGACTCCGCGTCCTGACGGCGGCCGGCGCGATCGTGGTCGACGGCGTGGACTTCGCCGTGCGGCCGGGCGAGGTGCTCGCGATCGCGGGCGTGCAGGGCAACGGCCAGACGGAGCTCGTCGAGGCGATCGTCGGTCTCGCGTCACGCGTCGAGGGATCGATCATCCTCGACGGCACGGACCTCGTCGGCAAGAGCGTGCGCACGATCCTCGACGCGGGGGTCGGCTTCGTCCCCGAGGACCGCAACGAGGACGGCCTGGTCGGTGCGTTCTCGGTCGCGGAGAACCTGATCCTCGACCGATCGACCGACCCCGCCTTCAGCCGTGTCGGGACGATCCGGCGCTCCGAACTCGAGGACTTCGCGAAGGCGCGCATCGCCGAGTACGACATCCGCACGCAGGGCTCGCACACGCCGGCCGGCACGCTCTCGGGCGGCAACCAGCAGAAGGTCGTGATCGCCCGCGAGATGAGCCGCGAGCTGCGACTGCTCGTCGCGGCGCAGCCGACGCGCGGCGTCGACGTCGGGTCGATCGAGTTCATCCACAAGCGGATCATCGAGACGCGCGACGCGGGGATCCCCGTCATCGTCGTCTCCACCGAGCTCGACGAGGTCGCGGCTCTCGCCGACCGCATCGCGGTCATGTACCGAGGAACCATCGTCGGGATCGTTCCCGGCGACACCCCGCGCGAGACGCTGGGTCTGATGATGGCGGGCGCCGCCGAGGGAGAGGTTGCCGCATGAGCGGGACGACGCCACAGGCCGACGGGCCGGGGAACGAGAGCTCCTCCGACCAGCTGTCGGTGAACACGACGACGACTCTGCGCGATCCCGTGGATGTGCCACCGCCGCCGCGCGGCAACACGATCCTCAAGGAGATGCTGCGGGGCAGCGCCGTCACCACGATCCTCGCGATCTTCCTCGCCCTCGTCGTCGGCGGCATCCTGATCGCCTTCACCAACGAAGACGTGCTGACGGCATCCGGATACTTCTTCCAGCGTCCGAGCGACACGTTCGCAGCCATCTGGAATGCGGTCTACAACGGATACGAGGCGCTGTTCCGCGGCGCGATCTTCAATGCGCGCGGCGCCGACTTCGCTGCGCAGATCAGGCCTCTGACGAACACTCTCGGCTTCGCGGCTCCGCTGATCGCGGCCGGCCTCGGCGTGGCCCTGGCATTCCGTGTCGGCCTGTTCAACATCGGTGCCCGCGGCCAGATGCTCATCGGCGTCGCCGTCGCAGGTCTTCTGACGTTCCAGCTCGACCTGCCGATCTGGCTGCACATTCCCGCCACCCTCATCGCCGGCATCGCCGGAGGTGCGCTGTGGGGCGCGATCGCCGGCCTGATCAAGGCCCGCACAGGCGCGCACGAGGTGATCCTCACGATCATGCTCAACTACGTCGCCTACTACCTGCTGCTGTGGATGATCCGCACGCCGGGCCTGCTGCAGAAGCCGGGGACGAACCAGGCTCTCGGCTATGCGACGCCCGAGAGCGCGCAGTTCCCCGAGCTGTTCGGACCGAAGTTCCCGCTGCTCGACCTCGGCTTCGTGATCGTGATCATCGCGACGCTCTTCGTCTGGTGGCTGATCGAGCGGTCATCGCTCGGACTCCGCATGCGCGCCGTCGGCGAGAACCCGCACGCGGCCCGCGCTGCCGGCATCAGCGTGCAGCGCGTCTACGTGTACGCGATGCTGTTCGCCGGTGGCCTCGCGGGTCTGGCCGGCATGAACCAGGTGCAGGGAGCGGTCACCACCGGCATCACCGAGACGATCGACGCCGGGATCGGCTTCGACGCCATCACCGTGGCTCTGCTCGGACGCAGCCGTGCCTGGGGGACGTTCGCGGCAGGCATCCTGTTCGGTGCACTGAAGGCCGGATCGTTCTCGATGCAGGCGCAGGACATCCCCGTCGACATCGTGCTCGTGGTGCAGTCGCTCGTCGTGCTGTTCATCGCCGCGCCGCCGCTGCTGCGCGCCGTGTTCTTCCTGCCCAAGTCCGACGCGGAGAAGGCCGCCAAGGCGAGAGCCAAGGCCGCGAAGAAGGCGGTGACGGCATGATGTCGCTCGTGCAGAAGGAAGCCGCCGACGGCACCGTGCAGCTCATGACCGTCCGCGAACGCCATCTCAAGGCGCCGATCGTGCTCGCCGTCGTCACGGTGCTGCTGTCGCTGCTCGTGCTGCTGGTGCCGCGCACCGGAACGAGCACGTTCCGCCTCGGCGACTCGTCGCAGTCGTTCCAGCTCCCCGACGTCGCGCTGCCGACCGCCTCCACGATCTGGGTGGTCATCGGCATCCTCGTCGTGCTCGTCATCGCCGCGTTCCTGCGCGCGTGGACCTACCGCACCGCCTCGCTCTGGCTCGTCCTAGGGTTCGGCATCCTCGCGATCTTCGCGTTCCTCGTCTGGGCCGGTGCCGGCGGACTCGTGCCCGTCACGAGCCTCCTCTTCGGCGCGGTGTCGCTCTCGGTTCCGCTCGTCTTCGGAGCGCTCGGCGGGGTGATCGGCGAGCGCGCGGGCGTGGTGAACGTCGCGATCGAGGGCCAGCTGCTCCTCGGAGCGTTCTCGGCCGCACTGCTCTCGAGCATCACGGGCAACCCGTTCGTCGGGCTGATCGGGGCGATGATCGGCGGTGTGCTGGTCGCGAGCGTGCTCGCCGCCTTCGCGATCAAGTACCTCGTCGAGCAGGTCATCGTGGGTGTCGTGCTCAACGTGCTCGTCACGGGCCTCACCGGCTTCCTGTACGGAGCGCTGCTCGCGCCGAACGAGAAGACGCTCAACGCGCCGGTGCGCTTCACCCGCATCGAGATCCCGGTCCTCAGCGACATCCCGATCATCGGCCCCGTGCTCTTCAACCAGACGTTCATCGTCTACCTCATGTTCATCACGGTCGCCGTGGTCGCCTGGGGGCTCTACCGCACACGCTGGGGCCTTCGCCTCCGCGCGGTCGGCGAGCACCCGCAGGCCGCAGACACGGTCGGGATCAAGGTCAACGCGACGCGTTTCTGGAACGTGCTGCTCGCCGGTGCGATCGCCGGTATCGGCGGTGCGTACTTCACGCTGGTGTCGGTGCCGCAGTTCGGCAAGGACATGACCGCGGGGCTCGGCTTCATCGCCCTCGCCGCCGTGATCTTCGGACGCTGGGATCCCATCCGCGCGACCCTCGCGGCGCTGCTCTTCGGCTTCGCCACGAACCTGCAGAACCTGCTGTCGATCCTCAAGACGCCTGTTCCCAGCGAGTTCATGCTGATGCTCCCGTATGTCGTCACCCTGATCGCTGTCGCCGGTTTCGCCGGTCAGATCCGGGGACCGGCCGCGAGCGGCAAGCCGTACATCAAGTCCTAGGAGAGACATGACCGACATCGACTGGGACGAGCTGCGTCAGGTCGCCACCGACGCCATGGCCAAGGCCTACGCCCCGTATTCGCGCTACAAGGTGGGCGCCGCCGCGCTCGTCGGCGACGGCCGCATCGTGGCCGGCTGCAACGTCGAGAACGCCTCGTACGGGGTGACGCTGTGCGCCGAGTGCGCGCTCGTGGGAGACCTGCACATGTCGGGCGGCGGACAGCTCGTCGCGTTCGTCTGCGTCAACAACGACGGCCAGACGATCATGCCCTGCGGGCGATGCCGCCAGCTGCTCTTCGAGCACGCCATGCCCGGGATGCTGTTGGAGACCGTCTCCGGCATCCGCACGATCGACGAAGTACTGCCGGACGCGTTCGGCCCCCGAGACCTGGAGGACGCCCGATGAGCTCCACGCAGAGCGGCTCGGTTGAGCCCTTCGACGCGATCGATGTGATCCGTGCCAAGCGCGACGGAGGTGCGGTTCCTGAGAAGGCGCTGCGCTGGATGGTCGACGCCTACACCCGCGGCTATGTGTCCGACGCGCAGATGGCGTCGTTCGCGATGGCCGTGTTCCAGCGGGGCATGGAGCGCGATGAGATCCGTGTGCTCACCGATGCGATGATCGCCTCGGGGGAGCGGATGAGCTTCGCCGCTCTCGGCAAGAAGACGGTCGACAAGCACTCGACCGGCGGCGTCGGTGACAAGATCACTCTGCCGCTCGCGCCGCTGGTGGCCGTGTTCGGCGTCGCGGTGCCGCAGCTCTCCGGGCGTGGGCTGGGGCACACCGGCGGCACGCTCGACAAGCTCGAGTCGATCCCGGGCTGGCGTGCGGCGCTCAGCAACGAGGAGATGTTCGCCCAGATGAAGAGCGACGTCGGCGCGGTGATCTGCGCCGCAGGCTCGGGCCTCGCTCCCGCCGACAAGAAGCTGTACGCACTGCGCGACGTGACCGGAACGGTCGAGGCGATCCCGCTGATCGCCTCGAGCATCATGTCGAAGAAGATCGCCGAAGGCACCGACGCGCTGGTGCTCGACGTCAAGTTCGGCTCCGGCGCCTTCATGCAGGACATCGACCGCGCCCGTGAGCTCGCTCGCACGATGGTCGCGCTCGGCACGGACTCGGGCGTCGCCACCACCGCACTGCTCACCGACATGAACGTGCCGCTCGGCTTCGCCATCGGCAACGCCAACGAGGTCCGCGAGTCCGTCGAGGTGCTCGCCGGTGGCGGGCCGGCGGACGTGCGCGAACTGACCGTCGCCCTGGCACGCGAGATGCTCGCCCTCGCGGGCCAGCCGGATGCGGATGTCGAGGCCGCTCTCGACGACGGCCGCGCGATGGACAGCTGGAAGGCGATGATCCGGGCGCAGGACGGCGACCCCGATGCGCCGCTGGCGACGGCGCGTGAGACCCACGTGGTGACGGCGCCCACCGATGGCGTCGTGTCGCAGATGGATGCCCTGCCGTTCGGCATCGCCGCCTGGCGTCTCGGCGCAGGACGCGCGCGGGCGGAGGATCCGGTGATCTTCGAGGCGGGCATCGACCTGCACGCCAAGCCGGGCGACCGGGTCGTGGCGGGGCAGCCCCTGTTCACGCTCTCGGCCGCAGATGAGGCGCGATTCCCGCGTGCGCTGGATGCTCTCGAGGGGGCGTGGGCGATCGGTGACGAGGCCCCGGCCGCAGGGCCGATCGTGCGGGAGCGCATCACGGCCTGACTCGCCGACCGCTAGCCTGAACTGAGCGAATCCGCGACCGAGAGGAACCTCCATGTCGATCGACGCGAACGGCGACGTCACCATCCAGGGCGTGTCCCTGCGCAGCCTGCCCAAGGTGTCGTTGCACGACCACCTGGACGGTGCGGTGCGCCCCTCGACGATCATCGAGCTGGCGGATGCGATCGGCCTCGAGCTGCCTGCGTCGAAGCCGGGAGCCCTCGGCAAGTGGTTCGCGACGAAGAGCGATTCGGGATCCCTCGTGGAGTACCTGAAGACGTTCGATCTCACCACCGCCGTCATGCAGACGCGCGAGGGCCTGACCCGCATCGCGCGCGAGTTCGTGCAGGACCTGGCGAAGGACGGCGTGATCTACGGCGAGGTGCGCTGGGCGCCCGAGCAGCACCTGACCGGTGGCCTCACCCTCGAGCAGACCGTCGAGGCCGTGCAGCAGGGCCTCGAAGAGGGAGAGGACGCCGCTGACCGTGCCGGTCACAGCATCCGTGTGGGCCAGCTTCTCTCCGCACTGCGCCACACCGATCGCTCGCGCGACATCGCCGAGCTCGCGATCGCCTTCCGCGGCCGGGGCGTCGTCGGATTCGACATCGCGGGGCCGGAGGACGGATTCCCCGCGTCGGACCACCGCGCGGCATTCGACCACCTGGCCGAGAACTTCTTCCCGGTGACCGTG
Source organism: Microbacterium sp. (assembly GCF_031988965.1). Lineage (GTDB taxonomy): Bacteria > Actinomycetota > Actinomycetes > Actinomycetales > Microbacteriaceae > Microbacterium. Next base: position 4,982 of record NZ_DALZXX010000049.1, on the reverse strand, counting down.
CACGCCGGCGAGGCCGCGGGCATCGCCTCCATCCGCTCGGCGCTGCTCGACGGACGCGCGCTGCGCCTCGGGCACGGTGTGCGCATCGCCGAAGACCTCCAGGTCATCACGCAGGAGGGCGACGAGGTGCAGGTGCAGTTCGGCGACCTGGCGCGCTGGATCCGCGACCGTGAGATCCCACTCGAGCTCTCGCCCTCGTCGAATCTGCAGACCGGCGCGATCGCCGCATGGGGCAACACCCTCGCGGACCACCCGTTCGACCTGCTCTACCAGCTGGGCTTCGCGGTGACGGTGAACGTCGACAACCGCACCATGAGCGCCACCTCGCTCACGCGCGAGCTCTCGCTGCTCGTCGAGACCTTCGAGTACGACCTCGACGATCTCGAGACCTTCCAGTTCAACGCCGCGGCCGCCGCCTTCCTCCCCGTCGAGGAGCGGGAAGAACTCGTCGAGATGATCGCCGAGGGCTTCGACATCTGACGATGGCATCCGGGGGGAAGCGACGCCGCACGGGCCTCGCGATCGGGATCGTCGCGGCCGTCGTGCTCGCGGGGGGAGCGGCAGCCGCCGTGGTGTGGCTGAACCGTCCGGCCGAGACGCCGACGCCGAAGGCGGAATCGGAAGTCATCGAACGGCCGTTGACCCCGGTGCAGCAGCTGATCGCGGACGCCGACGATCCGCTGGCGTGCGCCGTGAGCTTCATCGGCGACGGCGCGCCTGAGGAGCCGATGCTGCAGCGGCAGGATGCGCTGTACGCGGCCCTTCCGATCCCGGCGCAGGAGGGGCGGGTGTTCGCCGGCTGGTACTCGTCGGAGGCGGACGCCGCGGCGTTCGTGGTCGAGAGCCGTGTCAACGGCGCCGATCCGGTCGTCTGCGTCGATCAGCAGATCGACCTGTTCGCGGCGTGGAAGACGCCCGAGGAGAACCTCGCGGAGAACGCCGAGATCCCGATCCTCATGTATCACCAGTTCACGTCGAACCCCGAGGGGGAGACCGGGTGGCTGCGGGGCAACTACGCCTACATCGGTGACTTCGAGGCGCAGATGGAGCACATCGCGACGACCGGCTTCTACCTGCCGACCTGGGACGAGCTGAGCGCGTTCATCGACGGTCGTCTGTTCCTGCCCGCCCACTCGGTCATCATCACCGACGACGACGCCGATCAGACCTGGTTCGATCTCGCCGTGCCCGTCATCGATCGTCTGGGTCTGCTGTCGACCTCGTTCATGATCACCTCGGCACGGCAGGACCCGGCCCCGTCGGAGTATGTGCTGCGCCGCTCGCACACGCACGACATGCATCAGGCGGGGGAGAACGGCAAGGGACGGATGGTGAACTGGACGGCCGATGAGATCGCTGCCGATCTGAACACGTCCGCAGACATCCTCGGTGTGCGCGAGGTGATCGCGTACCCGTACGGTCACTACAACGACACCGCGAAGCAGGGTGTCGCGCAGGCCGGATTCGAGATGGCGCGAACGATCGAGCCGGGCACCGTGTCGATCGGCGCCGACAAGCTCGCGCTTCCCGTCGTGCGCATCGACTACGGAATGGGCCTCGACGCGCTGATCAAGCGCATCGGCTGAGCCTCGAGAATCTCCCGCAGCGCAGCATCAAGCGGCAGGATGGGGCCTATGACCGCATCCGTCTTCATCGCGGGCCCCGCGTCGTGGAACACGATCGTCGTGCTCGACCGACTGCCCGAGCCCGTGCCGCACATGCAGTTCGCGGAGGACAGCTGGGAGACGGTGGGCGGCACGAGCGCGGGCAAAGCCCTGACCCTCACCGCACTCGGGCGCTCGACACACCTGCACGCGCTGAGCGCGAGCGATGAGCCGGGGAGGAAGGTTCGGGATGCACTCGCTCGGGCCGGCGTCGACGGGTTCTGGGGCGCGGGCGATGTGACCGAGCGCCATCTCAACCTGATGACCCGCGCAGGCGGTCGGGTCTCGCTCTACCTGTCGTCGCCGGGTGCCACCGACGGTGCGGACGACACCGCGCTGATCGCGGCGATGACCCGCGCAGACGTCCTCGTGCTGGATCTCGCCGCGGAGCCGCTGCGCCTGATTCCCGCGGCTCAGAGCACGGGGAAGCCGCTCTGGGTCGACGTGCATGACTACGACGGCACGGCCGATTTCCATCGTCCGTTCCTCGACGCCGCGGACGCGGTGTTCTGCAACGCCGACCGGCTGCCCGATCCCGTCGACTTCCTCCATGCGCGCATCGCGGCGGGGTCATCGCTCGCGGTGTGCACGCTCGGGGCCGAGGGAGCCGTGGCTGTCGACAGCGAGCATGTCGTGCATCGGGTGGCGGCGGTGCCGGTGGAGGTCGTGGACACGAACGGGGCGGGCGATGCGTTCTTCGCCGGTGTCTTGGACGCCCGGCTCACCGGGGCCGACCTCGACACCGCGCTCCGGGCCGGCGCTCGCGCGGCATCGACGGTCCTCGGGACGAGGCACCTGCATCCGGCTCTCGACCCGCTACTCGATCCGAGAGACGGGTGACTGTCGCGTCAGCTGCTCGGCAGCTCCGCGAAGAACGACGCGAGCAGCTCGGCGACCTGCGCGTGCATCTCCTCGTCGGAGATGGTCGGCGTGCCGTCGCCCGCCTGCGGCCCGTAGTCGCCGAACGACGCGTGCGAGGCGCCGTCGATCTCGACCATCTCGGCATCCGCCGGCAGCATGTCGCGCGCGGCGTCGATCTTGGCCGGCGTCGAGAGCCCGTCCTCGCTGCCCGAGATGCTGAGCACCGAGAGGTCGGAGTCCGACACGTCGTTCGAGCAGTAGGAACCGAACAGCACGAGAGCATCGGCGTCTGCGGCGAGCTGGCACGCGCGCACTCCGCCGAGCGAGTGGCCGCCGACGCCCCAGTCGTCGATCTCGGGGGCTGCGGAGGTGAACGCGTCGAGACCGCGCAGGTCGAAGAATGCGAGATTCAGCCAGGGGCGCGTGATGACGACGGTCACGCCCTCTTCGGCGAGGCTCTGCAGGATCGGCGCGTAGGCCCAGGGGTCGACTTTGGCGCCGGGCACGAAGACGAGTCCCTGGTCTGATTCACCGTCGGCGGGCGTGAGGATGATGCCCTGCTCGGCATCCTCGACCTGGATCGCGCTGTTCGACTTCACGTCGGCCAGGGGGCCGGGCTCCGCCTGCATGACGCCGATCTGGCTCCAGGCGACGATGCCGCCGATCCCGAGTACGAGGACCGCGACGAGGCCCCAGACGATGAACTTGAGGACTCTGCGGCCACGCTTCTTCTGCACGAGTCCAGGGTACGACGCGAGGGTGTGAGCGGCTCTCAGCCGATCATGTCTCGGGGCGTGTCCGTGTGCGCGGGCGCGGCGAGGTCGTGCTGCTCATGTCTGAGGGCGCGGCGATAGGCGTGGTTGTTGACGTAGTGAGCCATGCGGTCGAGCGCCAGGTACCGGTAGCCACCGGTGAGATCCGGCCACGGCGCTCCCGTCACTCGCGAGCGGAACCTCGCTGCGCGCGCCGGATCGGTCGCGGTCGCCTCCAGGTAGGTCGCCAGCAGCTCCGCCTGTTCGTAGCGGCCCTGCCACCCGATGCCGGATGCCTCGATCATGCCCAGCACGAAGAGGCCGTTGAACGACGCGGGGAAGATGTTCAGGAAGAGTCGAGGGGCGGCGCCCTGCCAGTGCAGGTGCTCGCGGTCGACGAACGGGTAGTCGAGCGTGTACCCGGTCGCCATCAGCACGAGGTCGTACTCGTCGGCCGTGGCGTCGCGGAAGCGCACGGTCTGCCCGTCGAAGCGCTCGACGTCGGGGCGGATGCGCAGGTCGCCCTGGCCGAGGTGGTGCAGGATCAGCGTGTTCACGATCGGATGCGACTCGTAGATCCGGTGGTCGGGCTTCGGGAACCCGAATCTCGCGGGATCTCCCGTGAAAGCGCGGAGCACCCGGCTGTCCACCGCCTGCTTCAGACGCGCCGGCAGCGGGCGTCCCTGGTTGAGCGTGTCGCTCGGCCGGCCGAAGAGATAGCGCGGCACGAAGTGGTATCCGCGGCGCACGCTCATGTCGATCGAGGCGGCATGGTGCACGGCATCCACCGCGATGTCGCACCCGGAATTGCCCGCCCCGATGATCAGCACCCGGCGCCCGTCGAGCTGAGCAGGGGACGTGTATGCGCTCGTGTGCAGCATCTCGCCCGAGAACTCGCCGTCGAATGACGGCATCCGCGGTTCGGCGAGCGTGCCGTTGGCGAGCACGATCCCCGCGTACCGGTGGGTCCGCCGTCCTTCAGGGCCGGTGCTGGTGAGCTCCCAGCCGCCGTCGCGCGGTTCGAGCCGCGTCACCCGCGTATCGAAGCGGAACAGCTCCGTCAGTCCGAAGTGGCCGGCGTACTCGCGGAAGTAGTCGAGCAGCACCCGGTGCCCCGGGTAGTCGACCGACGAGCGCATCGGGAACTCGGCGAACTCGGTCGTGGTGCGCGACGAGATCAGGTGCGCCGACTCGTACATGGTGCTGCGGGGATTCGTGATGTCCCACAGGCCGCCCACCCCGTGCGACGCCTCATATCCGTCGACCGCGATCCCGCGCCTGGTGAGCGCGCGTGCTGCGGCGAGGCCCGAGGGCCCGGCACCGATCACCGCATACCTGTCCATGCCGCTCCTGCACATCGTCGTACCCACGAGGACGCCCCCTGCCGATCGTATCGGCAGGGGGCGTGGAGTCGGAGGGTTCGGGCCCCCGGACTCGGGTCAAGACGCTGCGAGGGCGGTCTGACGGGAGACGACCGCGTCGCGGATCGCCGGAAACAGCGGATGCTCGGGATCGAGTCCGGTCGCGAGTGTCGTGAACGACAGCGCGTCTTCTGTACGCAGCTGCTGCTGCAGTTCGACGGACTGCTCGTCATCGGTCTCGTCGAACTCCAGAGCCGCCGCGACGGCGCCCACGAGAGCGGTCGCTGGCAGGCCGCGCTCGGCCGCCATCGCCGCCGGACCGATGAACCGCTCATGGCGCGAGA
>NZ_DALZXX010000048.1:0-18997 GCF_031988965.1 Microbacterium sp. | reverse complement strand
CGTTCTTCCGGCACACCGAGGTCTGGCCCGACCTCGTGCTGCCCGATCTGCGCGTCGCGATCGAGTACGACACGGTCGGGCGGCATGGGCTCGAGCACGTCGGCAGACGCCAGGAGTCCGATCTGCGCAAAGACAGGCACCTGCGTTCGGCGGGGTGGGAGATCGTGCGCATCCGGACCGGGCGTCTGGAGATGCTCGGGCCCTTCGACCTGCAGATGTCGTCGGTGTCGGCCCCGGGCATCGAGCGCATCATCGACAGGCTCAGAGAGATCCGCGGCCCGCTGATCGTCGACGCGTATCTGACGCCGGGATGACGGGTCTCCGGGGCATCCAGGCTCAGATCGGCAGCGTCCGTCGCCGGACAGCATCCCATTCGGAAGCGATGAACGTGGCGCGCCCCGCGGCGACGATCTGCGCATTGCGATGAGGCCCCATCTCGGGATGCATCGTGAGGCCGCCGACGACGAGACTCGGGATCTCGCGCGCGATGCACTCGACGCTGCCGCGCACCAGCAGCTCTGCGGTCTGCTCGGGCGAGGTCGCCGCACCGATCACCGAGTCATCGTGGGCGACCAGCGTCTCGATCCAGACCCGCTGCACGCTGTCGGGGTCGAGCGTGTAGCGGAGCAGCCCCTGCGGGGCCGCCTCGACGACCATCTCGATGGCGCCGTCGGACGCCGCCTCTGCAGGCACGCGATCGCTCATGGCAAGTCCCCCGACTCGAGCGGTCCCACGCCGCCGTCGGCCCAGGATACTGCTGAACGGCCGTTCAGAGAACGCGGCGAACTTTCTTCGCGATCGCCCTTACCGTTCGCAGGATCCTGCCGATAGTCATGGTGGGGAGAGGATAGGGACAGCGGAGGACCTGTGACAAGCACTTACATCGAGACGGGTGGACACGTTCGCGTGTACGACGATGCCGTCCGCACGCATCAGATGTTCCCTCTCGGAACGTATCGGGTCCATTTCTCCTCGAAAGAGGGATTCAGTCTCATCAGGATCGACGATCTCACCGTCGGTGACGAGCGCATCTACGGCGGTCGGGATCGCAAGGTCGCGAAGATCTTCCGGTCGTATGCTCTCGCGGAGCGCAGTCTCGGCGTCATGCTCTCGGGCGACAAAGGCATCGGAAAGTCCCTGTTCCTGCGAATGGTCGCCGAGGCCGCGCGCGAGCAGCGGCTGCCAGTGGTCGTGGTGTCGGAGGATCACGACGGCATCGTGGAGTTCCTCGACAGCCTCGACGAATGCCTCATCGTGTTCGACGAGTTCGAGAAGATCTTCCCGGCCGGACGCCGTGGCAGCACCGATGGGGGGAACCGCCAGAACCAGTTCCTGTCGCTGTTCGACGGCCTCTCCGCCGTGAAGCGCATCTACTGCCTGACCGTGAACGACGTGGCCGATGTCAGCACCTACCTCGTGAACCGCCCCGGTCGCTTCCACTACCACATGCGTTTCGAGTACCCCGGCCCGGACGAGGTCCGGCAGTACCTCGTCGACCAGGCGCCGAACGCCCACCCCGACGAGATCGAGAACGTCGCCCTCTTCTCCCGTCGAGCGCGGCTGAACTACGACCACCTGCGCGCGATCGCGTTCGAGCTCGAGCAGCCGGATTCCCTCTTCGCGGAGGTCGTGGAGGATCTGAACATCAAGTCGATCGAGCCCAGCACCTATCGCATCGAGGCGCGGTTCCCCGACGGCAAGGTCTGGTCCGACGAGGTCGAGATGAATCTCTTCGAACGCGGGGATGTCGGCCGCACCTTCGAACTGCGCAACGCGACCCGCTCGATCTTCGTGTCCTTCACCCCGAAGGACCTCATCTTCGAGCCCGACGGCGGCATCTTCGTGCCGATCACTCGACTCGACATCCTCGACGACGAAGACGAGGAACCCGAGATCTATCCCACGTCGGTCAGTCTCGCCCTCGTGGGGCAGACGGCATACGGCTTCGGGCTGTGAACGGAGCGACCGTCAGAGCCTGAGCGGCTGTGGCACGAGCGCTCGGGTGAGGCTGCGCCCGCCGGCGGCGATCCGCTCGAGATACGCGTCGAGGGTGGGCCCGGCGGAGCGGGACGCGGGCGCCGAATCGGATGCGGTGACGGGGCCACTCTGACCGTCGTCGGCGTAATGGCGGTCGAGCGCATCGCGCAGCATCCGCACCCCTTCGGCCCGCTGCTGCGAGACCGCCGCATGCGAGACTCCGAGCTCCGCGGCGATCTCGCCCACCGTGCGGTCGTCGAAGTAGATCGCGCGGACGATGTACCGCCGTCGTTCGGGCAGCGCCTGGACGGCGCGATGCAGCAGGGCATCGCGCTCCGCGGACATCACGAGCTCATCCGGCAGGAACCCCGGCCAGGCGACCTGGTCCGCCTCTCCCGCATCGAGGCTCGTGATCGTGAGGAGGTCGGCGTCCGCGAGGCTCTCCCGCACCTCGGTCGGTTCGATGCCCATCGTCGCGGCGATCTCCGACGCGCTCGGGATTCGGCCGAGTGATGCCCCGAGGGTCTCGCGCACTCTCGTCGTCTGTCGCGCACGACTGCGCACGTCTCGCGGAGCCCAGTCCATCGCGCGAAGCTCGTCCCGGAGCGCCCATTTGACCCGACTCGTCGCATACGCGCCGAACGGAACACCGAGGCTCGGGTCGAAGGTGTCGGCCGCCCGGATCAGCGCGAGGGAACCCGCCGAGGCCAGGTCGTCGCGGGACACATGTGTCAGCCGGGATGCCACATGAGCAGTCGCCACCCCCACGATGTGCAGGTGGTCGACGACGAGCTGGTTGCGTGCACGCAGGGGCATTGCACACCGCCCTTTCCACTGTCAGCGCAAGCCCTCCCCAGCGACTCACAGTGCGGCCACACCCCAGCGGCCAGACGTCCGTTCCTCTCCATGCTAGAGCCGCCACAGGCACGAAAGATCCCCGATGGCCAAAACCACCGGGGATTCTCGTTTACGTTCAGATAACGATGATCAGTCGTTCACCTTCACACGACGGTTAACCTCACGCGTGGCGGAGAACTTGAGCACCGTGTAGTCGGTGACCTCTGCCGAGTCCTCGGTCTTCGCGAACTGCACGCGATGCCCCTTGTGCGTCTGCGGATAGAACTTCCCGAAGTTGGTGAGTGTCACCGTGTTTCCCTGGCTGACCAGGTCGAGCAGTTCGTCGATCATGGCGTTGTACGCGGTCTGTGCGGCATGAACCGAGATCCCACCCCGTCGTGCGAATCGCTGCACGAACTCACGCTTGCTCACGCGGTTGGCCTCGAGCGTCTTTGATGTGCTCATCTGCTTACCGTCCCAATGGTTCCGCTCGTCACCGAGCGTCTTGCGCTGTACCCCTACCAGCGGCGCCCGCGGCGCGACGACATCGAAATCTCCGTCGACGACCCCGGGATGTGCCAGTACCCCAGCCTGTGCTCTTCGAGGGTAGCCCCTCTTGCTTGATATACGCAGTGAACTTCGATATCCCCTGATCTTCGAAGTTCTTCGTTCCTTCGCGCTACTGCGCCAGCGCGGGTTCCTCCAGTGCGGCGGCGCGTATCGACGCCTGCGCTCTCCTGGCGAGTCTGACCGAGCTCTCGATCTGATCGCGGATGTCCCGGCCGTGCGCGTCACGACGGACGGACAGGTCACTCCTCCGCAGGGTCTTCGTGTTGACCACCACCGCTCCGGCCTCGATCAGCAGATCGGCGCGGATGCCGTAGGCGCGGCCGACGACGATGCCGTCGACATCGATCAGGTCGCTGACGTTGTCACCCGCGACGCTCTCGATCGCTGCGAGCTGATCGTCCGAGTAGGGGGCGCAGTGCGCGGGGCGACCATCCGATGCCTCGGGAACGAGCGCGAGATCGGTCTCCCCCGGCGCTCGTCGATCTCCCGGGTGCACCCGCCCGTCGAGGAAGTGAGTGACGACACCGCCATCGGTCACGACACGGTCGTCGTAGGCCATGACGACGATGTTCACTCCCCTCGTCGCGCCTGCGCCGTGGATCCTGGATCGAAGATCTACCACTTCGTTCTCCTGTGCCTTCGTGGCGACTCCGCGTCAGCGCGGCCGCCGTGGTGTCGGACTCGCGCCGGATCAGGCGCCGAGAAGCGCGCGGAACGGGTACGACGGATCGTCGAGGATCACCTGCGCCGCGACCCCCGTCTCGGCATGGACGATGAGGGGAGCCCGGAGGTTGACGAAGACCCCGCCGTCCGAAGGATTTGCCACGACGAACACGCGGATGTCGAGCGGCTCGACAGCACCGATCTCGTCACGGACTCCTGCGGAGAAGACCGGGTCGTAGTCGACGTCCGCCGTGCGTGCGTCGAGAAGGAAGAGCCGCACATCGGCGTCGGTCGCCCGCAACGCGTAGAGCCCCTCCGCCCCGCCGATCGGCTCGAGGCGGAACGTCGTGTACGGACTCAGGCCCGGCATCGGAGAGACGAACTCGACATCGCGGGGTGCGGCCTCGATCATCTGAGCGGGTGTCGATGCGTCGGTGGCGGTCATCGCAGGAACTCCATGAGGTTGGTCTGCAGCGACCGTGCCGTCACCTGCAGAGCGGACTGGAAGACGAGCTCGGCGGACTGCAGGTGCACGAGCACCTCGAGGGAGTCGACGTTCTCGACCTCGGTGCGTCGTGCCTCGAGATCGATGGACGTCGACAGATTCTGAGCCGTCGCGCGCTCGAGCTGCACCTGGCGAGCCCCCGTGGCGCCGCGGGCCGAGACGACTGCTTCGAGACGCGCGTCGATGTCGTTGAGCCGCCCGCCGATGTTCGCGCCGCCGCGCAACTCGGCCGCGATGTCGTTCAACAGCGCGAAGGCGCTGTTCGCTCCCTGCCCGAAGGCCTGAGCTCCGTCATAGTCGACGCGCACCGTCTCGTTGTCGCTGATCCGGCGCTGCACCCCCTCGCCGGGTGCGCCGTTGAACGCGAAGGTCGTCGGATCGAACGTAGCGCTCGCATCACTGGTTCCGGCGAAGATGTTGCGGCCGAGCAGCGTCGTGTTCGCCTGCGAGAGCAACTCCTTGCTGATGGTCTCGAGTTCCTGCGCGATGGAGTCGCGGGCGGTCGGACTCAGAGCACCCGAGTTCGCGCCCTGCGCGACGAGATCGCGGGCCCGGTTGAGAAGATCCGAGCTGGCGCCGAGCGCCGTGTCGACTGTGGTGACCCAGGCCATGCCATCGCTGAGATTGCGCGCGAACTGCGCGACACGGGACTGATCTCCGTGCACGCCGATGGCCGTCGCTGCGGCCGCCGGGTCTTCGCTCGGTGAACGGAACGCCCGCTGCGACGCCGCCTGGTTCTGAAGCCGCTCGCGGTCGGCGAGGTTGGTCTGGAGCGTCCGCAGCGACTGCTGGGTCATGGTGGTGCTCGTGATGCGACCGATCATGGTCTCTCCCGGGGTCAGCGGCCGACGAGGCCTGTGCGGTTGATCAGCAGGTCGAGTGCTTCATCCATCGCGGTGAGCACACGTGCCGCTGCCTGATACGCGGTCTGATACGTCAGCAGGTTGACCGTCTCCTCGTCGCCGTCGACCGATGCGTTCGACTGCTGTGCGGTGACGGCGGCGACCGCGCCCATGTCGGCCACGTCGGCACGCTGCAGATCACCGGCGACGGTGACCGCGAAGCCGGTGACGAAGCTCGTCCAGGTCTTGCTCGGGCCTGTCGCCGACGTACCCAGGGCGCTGATGCGATCCGCGATCGTGGTGTCCTTGGCTCCGGCCCCCGGAGCCGCGAGTGCGAGGTCGTCGAGTCCGGTCGGGACGACACGGAGTCCGAGAGCCGCCGGGCCCGTGGCGTCGAGCGCGAAGAAGTCGCCCCCTGGCGCGCCCGACGAGGTGACTCCGCCACGGTGCAGGTCGTTCACAGCAGTGGCGAGGCTGGTGGCCGTCTGGTTGTAGGCCGCCGCGACCGCGGCGAGGGAGCCGCCGTCGGCTGCCGGGGCCAGAGCGCTGATCGTGCCGCCGATCACCCCACCGGTCATGGGCACCGCGACACCGGGGCGATCCGCCCAGGCGACCACGATGCGCCCCGCATCCTCGATCTCACGCGGACCACTCGTCACCAGCGCGCGGCTCGAGTCGCCCGACACGAGGGCGTTGCCGTCCACACGCAAGGTCAGTGTCCCGTCCGCCTCGACGACACCGGTCGCCCCGACCGTCGTCGAGATCTTCTGGGCCAGGACGTTGCGCTGGTCGATGAGCTCGTTGGCGTTGCGTCCGGCGTTCAGAGCGTCGCGGATCTTGCCGTTGAGCGCGGCGACCTGTCCTGCTGCCGCATTGACGTCGGCGACGTCACGATCGACCTGGCCGCGCAGATCCGTCCACTGCCCGGCGATCGCCTGATACCCCGCGGCGATCTGACCGATCAGAACCGAGGCATCGGTGAGCACCACCTGGGCCGCCGCGGAGTCCGGCGTGTTCGCGAGGTCGGACCATCCTGACCAGAAGCGATTGAGATTCGCGGCGAGACCGTCTTTCGTGGGTTCGGCCATCGTGTTCTCGGCCTGGCTGGCGGCACTCGCGCGGGCGGACCAGAACCCCGACGTCGACAGGGCGTCTCGCACGCGAGCGTCGAGGACGTTGTCGCCGAGACGGGCGACTCCTGTGACGGCCACGCCCGCACCGGCGCCGAATCCCGTCTTCCACACCCCCGAGAGTCCCGGCGCGGAGACGGGGGTCTGAGCGACTCGCTGGCGCGTGTAGCCGGAGGTCGTCTGGTTGGCGATGTTCTGGCCGGTGACGGTCATGCCCGCACGAGCGGCGCTGAGAGCGGATTCGGCGAGTCGGAGTCCTGCGAAAGAAGACATGGTCACCTCACATCCGAGTGTCGAGGAGCCGCGCGTCCGCATCGCGGACGACACCCCCCGTGGGGTCGTACTCGCCGGTCGGGGCTCCCAGGCCGGCGATGGTCTCCTGCGTCACACGGATCGCCGTGCGCAGCCGCTGCTCGTTGATCTGCTTCATCTGCTGGATCTCATCCGCCAGCGCGACCATCGTGTCGAGGTGTCCGCTGAGCACCTCGCGCCATGCGTCGGTCGGCGCGGCATCGATCAGCTCGCGGAGTGAGGTGGCTTCGGGCACTCCCCACTCGTCGGCCACCGAGACGACCAGCGCATCCCGCGAGAGCGCGACCGTGGGCATGGCCGCGATCACCCGCTCGATCTCGTTCGCCGCGTGACGGATCCACCGGTTTCGTCCGGTCGCGAGCAGCATCTGCTGTTCGTCCAGCTTGAAGAGCAGCAGCTCGAGCATCTCGCGCTCGCGCATCAGCTGCATGCTCAGGTCGTGAGCAGCCACGGTTCGTCACCTCGTCAGTCGCGGTTTCCCTGACGGGGTAGCCCGTCATGTCGACGACTATCGCGACAACACGCCCGGCAGTAACTCGCGTGGCGACGTCACGGTGCCACCGGCAGCACTCCGGCAGATGTGCGTGAACGATTCAGGGGGTCTGACGCACCCGCCCCAGCGCGCCCAGCAGCGCCCTCTCCGCCGAGTCGTCAGCAGAGGACTCCACCGCGGCCTGGTTCGCATCGCTCACGGCGACCACGATCTCGGCACGGTGGATCCGCGTCTCCCGCGGAGCGTCGATCCCGATCCGAACCCCGCCGGGCGTGACCGCCAGGATCGTCACCGTGATGTCATCACCGATCACGATGCTCTCGTTCGCGCGCCTCGTCAGTACCAGCATGCTCGTCGTCCGCCTTCCATGGCTTGTGCGGGTGCGCACCGTACTCGAGCAAACATACTGTATTCCACTCGTAAATGAGTGGATCATGCACGTCAGATCGAGGCGCTCGGCAGCGCGGAGCGCGTCATGCGGACCACCCCGACGACGTCGGTCGCCATGCCACCGGCCGCAGCCTCGTCGTATGAGAGCACCGGCAGACCGCTGACCTGCGGCGCCACGAGCCGGCGGACGGCCTGACGCAGAGACGGAGCGCAGACGAGCACGGGCTCCGGGCCGAGCTGATCGAGCTCCGTCACCGTGCGGCGCACACTGTCGATCACCTGCATCGTCGACTCGGGCGTGAGCACGATCTGCGCCTGCCCGTCGATCACCCGCATGCCCTCGAGCATCTGCTGTTCGAGGGTGGGATCGAACATGACGACCCTGATGCGCCCCTCCTCTGCGAATCGCGCCGCGATCGCGGGCCCGAGTGCCGCCCGGGCGGCGTCGATGAGAGCCGGGGTCTCGGTCGAGGTCTTGCCGCGCAGGGCCAGCGCCTCGTAGATGCGGGCCAGATCGTTGATCGGCACCCGTTCGGCCAGGAGTCCGGCGAGGACGCGCTGGATCGCCGCGAGCGACAGCACCGCCGGGGTGAGCTCCTCCACCGTCGTGGGACTCGACTGCTTGAGATGCTCGGTCAGCTGGCGCACGTCTTCGAGCGACAGCAGCCGGTCTGCCTGGCCCTGCACGACGTCGGACAGGTGCGTGATGATGACGCTGACCCGATCGATCACCGTGGCGCCTGCCATGTCGGCGGCGTGCGACATCTCGGCCGGCACCCACTTGCCCTCGAGACCGAACACGGGGTCGACGACCGCAGCGCCGGGAAGCTGCTCGAGACCGGTGCCGAGCGCCAGGACGTGCCCCCGCGGCACCGCCCCTCGGCCGACCTCGACCCCTGCGATCAGGATCGCGTAGGTCTGGGCCGGAAGGTCGATGTTGTCGCGTGTGCGCACGGGAGGCATCAGGATGCCGATGTCGAGCGCGAGCTTGCGTCGCAGCGACTTCACCCGTGTGAGCAGGTCGCCCGCTCCCCCGGATGCGAGGTCGACGATGTCCGGCGACAGGGAGATCTCGAGGGCATGGACGCGCATGCGGTCCATGAGCTCTTCGGGCCCCTCGGCTGCGGAGTCGCTCGCCTCCTTCTGCAGCGCCTCGACCTCGAGTTCCGCCTCGCGGACCTCGTTCGCCTTGACGCGGGATGCGGCGAAGAGCAGCACCGCTCCGATCGCGAGGAAGACGAGCAACGGCATCCCCGGGATGAATCCCATCGCGATCGCCGCGAGGCCGGTGATCACCAGCGCGTTGCGCGACTGCATCAGCTGGCGCCCCGCCGCCTGCCCCATCTCGGACTCGGCATTCTCGCGAGTCACGATCATGCCCGTGGAGACGGCCATGAGCAGCGCGGGGATCTGCGTGACGAGCCCATCGCCGATCGTCAGGATGCTGTAGGTCTCGAAGGCCTCACCGACCTCCATGCCGTGCTGCAGCATGCCGATGATGATGCCGCCGACGAAGTTGATGACGACGATGACGATGCCGGCGATCGCATCGCCCTTGACGAACTTCGACGCGCCGTCCATGGCGCCGTAGAAGTCTGCCTCGGCGGCGACCTCGGCGCGGCGCTGCCTGGCCTCGGTATCCGTGATGAGACCGGCATTCAGGTCGGCGTCGATCGCCATCTGCTTACCCGGCATCGCGTCGAGGGTGAAGCGCGCGCCCACTTCGGCGACGCGCTCGGCACCCTTCGTCACGACGACGAACTGGATCACGGTGAGGATCAGGAAGATCACCGCACCGATCACCAGTGATCCGCTGATGGTGATCTGCCCGAAGGCCTGGATCACCTGTCCGGCGTGCGCCTCGCTGAGCACGAGCCTGGTGGAGGCGACGTTCAACCCGAGCCGGAACAGCGTCGCGACCAGCAGCAGGCTCGGGAACACCGAGAAGTCCAGCGGCTTCTTCACGAACATCGCCGTGAGCAGGATGAGCAGCGCGAAGGAGATGTTGAGCACGATGAGCACGTCGAGCAGCGGCGTCGGGATCGGCACGATGAGCAGCAGGATGATGCCGACGACCCCGACGGGCACGGCTCCCTTGGACAGCAGTTGACCGATCATGCGGTCCTCACCTTCGCGTTCCGGTTCTCATCGTCTCGTGCCCCTTGTGTCCGTGGCATCTGTCTGGGCCCGCTCACAGCCCGCGCTCCCGTGTGCTGGCGAACGGCATCGTGTGCGTGCCGCGGGCCGATCCCCGTCGCTTGAGATGCTCGATGAAGGCGAGCACCTGCGCCACAGCCGTGAAGAGCTCCTCGGGGATCTCCCGCCCGATGTCGCACGCCGCGTGCAGGGCGCGTGCGAGCGGCACGTCGCGGATCATCGGCACGCCTGCCTCCTCGGCCTTCTCCCTGATCTTCTGCGCCACGATCCCCGCCCCCTTGGCCACCACACGGGGCGCCGACTTGCCGGGCTCGTACCGCAGCGCCACCGCCACGTGCGTCGGATTCACGAGGACGACATCGCTGTCACCGACGGCCGCGATCATGCGGTTCCGACTCATGGCGATCTGACGCGAACGCCGCTGCGAGCGCACGAGGGGATCACCCTCGGTCTTCTTGTGCTCGTCCTTCGCCTCGTTCTTCGTCATGTGCGTGTGCTTGCGATTGCGTCGCATGACCACGGCGACGTCCAGTGCCGCCAGGATGATGCCGACGACGACCGCGACCTGCAGCAGCGCCGCCGCTCCCCCGGCCGCCTGCTCGAGAAGCCAGGTGATGTTGTGGCTGCCGCTGGCCATCAGCACCGGCACGAGTCCGGACACCACGATCCACAGCGCCACGCCGATCGCGACGGTCTTGAGAAGCGCCTTCGCGCCCTCCCAGAGCGCCTGCTTGCCGAACACCCTCATGAGGCCGGTGGCGAGGTTGAACTGCTCGGTGCGCATGGTCACTCCGCGCAGATGGATGCCGCCCTGCGCCACGGCAGTGGCGGTGGTGGCGAGCAGCACCACGATCAGCATCGGCAGCAGGATGCCGCCCAGCGATCCGAACGCGGCGCCGAGCACGTCGAGCGCGGCCGCGTCGGTCGGATGATCCGCGACCTGCGTCACCCCGAGGAAGAGCTCGGTCAGCACCTGCGTGCTCGAGGCGATCGTCGGAACGATCATCACGGCGGCCGCACCGATGCACACCCACGCGGTGAAGTCCTGACTGCGGCCGATCTGCCCCTTCTTGATCGCCTCCTTCAGCCGACGTTCGGTGGCCTTCTCGGTGCGTTCTCCGCTTCCTCCGTCGCTCATCGGGTCACCTCCACGAGCAGAGTGGCGGCGGTGTCGGCGATCACGGCGACGACAGCGGGCAGTGCGGCGTAGACGAAGCCGACCAGGAGCAGAGTGAGACCGATCTTGATCGGGAATCCCATCGCGAAGGCGTTGAGCGCCGGAGCCACGCGGGAGACGAGTCCGAGCCCGACGTCGGCGAGGAACAGCACGATCAGCAGCGGTCCCGCGATCTGCACGGCGCTGAGCATCATCTGCCCCGCCGCGCCGACGAGCGCGTGAGCCGGCTCGGCGAGATCGATCATCCCCGTCACCGGTACGGCATCGAACGATCGGAAGAGCCCCGCGAGCACCAGCTGATATCCGTCCGACGCGAACAGCAGGACGATCGCGGTCATCTGGAACAGTCGCGTGAACTGGGCGCCGTTGATCGCCATTCCCGGGTCGAACGCCTGCGCGAGCTGGAAGCCCCCGAAAGTGTCGATGAGGTGGCCCGCCCCCTGGATCGCGCTGAACAGGATCATGACCAGAAAGCCCAGCAGCAATCCGGTCAGGGCCTGGCCCACGAGAGCGAACAGGAAGCCGCCGGTGTCGAGCCGCTCGTAGCCCGCGGAGACGACCGGAGAGACGGCGAGAGCGAGCCCCACTCCGAGCATCGCGCGGATGCGCATCGGGATCGTGCCATGACTGAACGGCGGAGCGATCACCAGGAAGGCTGTGATGCGCACGCAGGCGAGCGACGTCGCTTCGAGCCAGAGGAAGTCGATCGGGATGTTCATCAGCCGCCGTTCAACAGCGACGGGATGCGCGCGAACATCTCGTTCGTGAAGGCGATGATCTCGGCGATCATCCACTGCCCGCTCACGAGCAGCGCGATGCCGACGGCGATGAGCTTCGGCACGAACGAGATCGTCATCTCCTGCACCTGGGTGATCGACTGCAGCAGGGAGATCGCGAAGCCGACGACGAGTGCCGTGATCAGCAGGGGGGCGCACAGTTTGGCGCCGACGATCAGCGCAGCCGTGCCGATGTCGATGACCGCTTCGGGAGTCATCCGCCACCCCCGCTGTACGACTGCACGAGAGCCGTGATCACCATGCCCCAGCCGTCGACGAGGAGGAACAACAGGATCTTGAACGGCAGCGAGATCATGACCGGCGGGAGCATCATCATTCCCATCGACATCAGCGCGCTGGCGACGACGAGGTCGATCACGAGGAACGGCACGAAGATGATGAACCCGATCAGGAATGCGGCGCGCAGCTCGCTGATCATGAACGCGGGGACGAGCGTCTGCAGCGGGATGCTCGAGGGATCCGTCGGGTTGTCGAGCTGGGCGGCCCGATACATGAGCGCGATGTCCTCTTCGCGCGTGTACGAGAGCATCCACTGGCGCAGCGGCTCCTGGGCGAGCTCGAAGGCGCGACCGAAATCGATCTGCCCCGCGGTGAAGGGGCTCACGGCGACGGCATTGATGTCGGTCAGCACGGGCCACATGATGAACAGCGTCAGGAACAGGCTGAGGCCGGCGAGGACCTGGTTCGGGGGGATCGACGGCAGCGAGAGCGCGTTGCGGGTGAGCGCGAGCACCACGAAGATCTTGGTGAAGCTCGACATCATCAGCAGGAGCGCGGGAGCGACGCTGAGCACCGTGATGCCCAGCAGGGTCATGATGCTGTCAGACGGCGTGCCGTTGATGCCGTTGATCGTCCCCCCGCCGCTGCCGCCGCCGTCGTCGACGGTCTCGGTCGGCAGCATCGTCCCGGCCGCGTGCGCTCCGGATGCGCTCCACAGCACGATGAGCGCAGCCACCGCCGCCCCGACCACGACCAGCAGACCGGCACGTCGCGTCAGACGCCACGCGCGCGCGGGCGACGTGGTGGGAGACGCGGATGGGGGCACGGCGGCACTCCGAAGATGGGTGACGTGGCCGATCCGTAGCCGGGGTGTCGAGCGATCCGTGCTCGCAGTCGACTATCGCGACAGGATGCTCAGGCGTAACCGCGCCGGTGTCGCGTCAGGCGACCGAGCGCAGCGCACGATCGACGATGTCGTTCGGGAGCTCATCCGCCACGCCCGCCGTCTCGTCGACCTCGTCGTCCTCGACGAGCGGCGCCTCCTGCGTGTCGACCACGTTGATGCCGTGCTCGGTCACGCCCAGGACGTAGCGGATGCCGCCGAACTCGGCGACCACGAGCTGCGCCTTGCCGCCGATGCCCGACCGCGCCACGACCGTGATCTTCTCGGCCCGCGGCTTCGCACCGCTCGCCGTCTTGGGGGGCCGCAGCTCGGTCAGCCGCGCGAGCTTCTTCGGCATCAGCCCCGCGAGTGGGTTGCCCCCGGCGTTCTGGCTCTTCTGCAGGCGGCGGCTGAGGAACAGCAGCAGCCCGAGCACCGCCGCGAGGGCGACGACCGCGCGCAGCGCGACGAGCAGATCGTCCACTGTCAGACCGTCTCGGCGCCGTCGAGGATGCGCTCGACGCGGATCGCGAAGTCGCCCTCGGCGACCACGACGGTGCCGTACCCGATGAGGCGACCGTTGAGCTTGATGTCCGCGGGCGACCCCGCGGCACGATCCAGCTCGACCACACGGCCCGGCTCGAGCGCCAGCACATCGCGCACCGGCATCCGTGTGCGCCCGATCTCGACGACCAGCTCCATCTCCACACCCGCGATCCGGCTGAGACGCTGCGGGCCCTGACCGGCACCGGTCTGCCCGCCGTCGATCCGCACCGACGTGCGAGCGACGACGACGCCCTCGGCATCGACCAGGTCGAACACCTGGGTGCCGGGCTCGGCGAAGGTCTCCGCGGCGTCGACCGACTCCGCGGCCCCGAGTGCTCCGGCGCCGAGCACGGCTGCCGCGGCCTCGAAGATCGGATGCAGCCGATCCGCGATCTTCGCGGAGGGAGAGCCGTCGTCGAGCTGCGACGGGTCGGCGATCTGGATCGCGATCCGTGCGCCGGGAGTCCCCGCGAAGGTGACCGCGACCGCGTCGCCTGCAGCGCCGGGGTCGGTCGACGGTGCGGGGATGACGGGGAAGCCGAACGGCAGCTTGCCGGCAATCGCCGCGGCGACGGCTGTCTCGTGGAAGGTGCTCATCAGTGGGTCTCCTCGGGGATGGTCGTGATCTTGCAGGTGAGCCGCGAGCCGCGGCTTCCCGGAGTCGCACGCGCGATCGTCGTACTCCCGGCGACGAGCTCGAACGGGGCGGTCTCGGCGTGCGGAAGCCGCAGCAGGTCTCCCGGCGCGAGGTCGAGCACCTCGCCGGCACCGATCGTCAGCGGTGCCAGGCGGAGTGCGAGCTCGAGCGGCGTGCTCCGCACCTGGTCGAGCGTCTGACGCGGAGTGTGCGCGGCGCCGGAGTCCGAGCCCGTCGCCGCGAGTCGATCGACGACCGTCGATGCCGGAAGCATGACCGTGGCCGTGCTCTCCGCATCGCCGAGCCGCATCGTGTACCGGGCGACGATCACGGCCGCGGCCGCGGATATCACCTGCATGTACTGCGGGTTGTAGTGCACGGCGGCGTATCGCGGTTCGTCCGGCAGGAGGGCGCCGAGGCTCGCGTGGAGGTGCTCGAATGTGCCCTCCATGAGGTTGCGCACGAGCGCGAGTTCGATCGGGGTGAACGTGCGCGCGTCCGGCGGCGCCGCTGTCCGACCGCCCATCATCTGCACGACCCACAGCAGTGCGCTGTCGAGTCCGAACTGCACGACGCAGGGCTCATCGCGCCCGTCGAACGTTCCTGTGACCATCGCGGTCGTGCTCGGCAGCGTCTCGGCGTACTCCTCATAGGACACGAGGTCGACGCTCTCGAGAGCCAGGTGCGCGCGCACCCGGATCTTCGCGGTCAGCTGCGATGACCACAGCCGCGCGAACGACTCGAAGGCTGCTTCGAGATGACGTGTGCTCTCGCGCCCCAGCTGAGCGGGACGGCTGAAGTCGTACTCGGCGTGGGGCACGCTGCCCTCGTACGTCAGGACGGATGCGGTCATGGGCGTCTCCTCGACTGACAGGCTCACGTGGCGTCAGCTCCCCTCTGCCGCAGCTGCGATCGCCGGGATCAGCGCTCGCACCTGCTCTTCCTCGGTCGACTCGACGACGATGTCGACTCGTCTGTTTCCGGCCAGCGCCTCCGGGCTGTCGCCCGCGACGAGGGGGCGCGTGTCCGAGAAGGCGGTCGCCTTCACCCGGGGGCCGCCGACACCCTCGTGCTCGACCAGGAACCGCGCGACCTGGGTGGCCCGCCCGCCGGACAGCTCCCAGTTCGTCGGGAACGGGTCGGCCGAGACACGATGGTCGGCGTGGCCCTCGACGCTCACCTGGTTGCCGACCGTGACCAGCACGTCGCCGATCGCATCGAGCACGGCATCCGCCTTGCCCGTGAGTGCGGTGCTGTTGTCGGAGAAGAAGGTCTCGGCTCCGATCAGTCCGACGTTCAGCCCGCGATCGTCGATCACGAACTCGACGGCATCCTGCAGTCCCTGCACCTGGAGCGCCGAGTGCATGCGCTCCTTCAGATCCTCGAGCGACTCGTACTCGACCTCGGCACGGGCCGTGAGGTCGACCACTCCGTCCTCATCCTGCAGCTCCGGCGGGATGATCATGCCCTCGGCGGTGTCGGCACC
This sequence comes from Microbacterium sp., assembly GCF_031988965.1. Lineage (GTDB taxonomy): Bacteria > Actinomycetota > Actinomycetes > Actinomycetales > Microbacteriaceae > Microbacterium. The sequence goes on along the minus strand of NZ_DALZXX010000048.1, from coordinate 3,376 downwards.
GCCCTCGGTGGCCTCCTGACCGAAGCCGGTGGCCAGGCTGTTGGCGAGGAGCTCGAACTTGGTCTTGTCGACGTTCGAGACGGCGAAAAGCACGATGAACAGACACATGAGCACCGTGACCATGTCGGCGTAGGACACGGCCCAGCGCTCGTCAGGCTCGTCATGCCCCTCGTCGTCGTGGCCCCGACCGCGCGACCGGCGGCTCATGCTCACGGCGAGTCCTCCACGGACTGCACCTTCTTCTTCGCCGCCTTGGGCGCCACGGTCGACAGGGCCTCGAGCCGCTCCTGCAGCAGGTGCGGCGCGCTGCCGGCCTGGATCGCGAGCATCCCTTCCGCGACGAGGGTCATGCGCTCCAGCTCGACCGCGCCGATGCGGCCCAGCCGCCCCGCGATCGGGTTCCAGATGAAGTTGGCAGACAACAGACCCCACAGCGTGGCGACGAAGGCGGCGGCGATCATCGGACCGAGGTGGTCGGGCTCATCGAGCTTCTCGAGGACGTGCGTGAGCGAGACGACCGTGCCGACGATGCCGATCGTCGGGGCGTACCCACCCAATGACGCGAAGAACTTCGACGCGACGCGGTTGCGTGACGACGTCGCCGTGATCTCGTCATCCATCGTCATGCGCAGATCCTCGGCGTCCGTACCGTCGGCGAGTGCCTGCAAGGCCTGTCGGGTGAACGCGTCGGGGGCGGAGTCGAGCTCCTGCTCGAGTGACAGCAGACCCTCGCCGCGAGCCTTCTCGGCGTATCCGACGAGGAAGGGGATCACGGCCTCCGGCGTCGCCTTCGGCCCCCGCACCATACGTCCGAGGCTCTTGACCGCGATGATCGTGTCTCGCATCGTGTGGCTCGCGATGCCGACGCCGATGGTCGACCCCAGGACCAGGATCATGGGAGCCGGAATGAGCAGCGCCTGGAAGCTCGCTCCCTCCATCGTGATCATGGCGACCAGCGCGCCGAACGCGAGGATGACGCCGATGATGAATGCGGGATCCATCGTCACTCCCCCGTCTTCGAGGTCATCGCCTGGGCGACGTGCAGCACACGGGCGCGATACGCGACGATGAGGTCGACGACCGCGTCCAGTTCCTCCGCGACGACGTACACATGACCGTCGATCATGTGCAGCGTCGTGTCGGGCGATGCCTGGATACGTTCGATCAGGTCGGGGTTGACCGCGAACCGCGTGCGGTCGAGGCGGGTGACGGTGATCATCGGATCGTCTCCGAGCGTGGGGGGAAGGGCGAGTCCGCCCGACTATCGCGACGGGAAGGGGCACCGGTAACCGACAGCACGAGAGGCCCCCGCCCTCTGCGGGAGCCCCTCGATATGCGGTGTCGGATCAGCGCTTGAGCTGCGTGAGCTCCTGGAGCACCTCGTCGCTCGTGGTGATGATGCGCGCGTTGGCCTGGAACCCGCGCTGGGCGACGATCAGGTTCGTGAACTCCTGCGAGAGGTCGACGTTGCTCATCTCGAGCGCGCCGGAGACCAGATCGCCGAAACCGGCCTGACCGGCCTCGCCCATGCGCACGGCACCGGAGTTGACCGAGGCGCGATAGGCGCTTCCACCGGCCTTCTCCAGTCCCTCGGGGTTCGCGAAGGTCGCCATCGCGATCTTGCCCAGCGTCTGCGTGGCGCCGTTGCTGAACGTGCCCACGATCGAGCCGTCGCCGGTGATGCTGTAGGACTTGAGGGTGCCGGCCGCCGCGCCGTCCTGATCGGTGACGGCGACGGTCGAGAGGGTCGCGTAGCCGGTGACCGCCGTGAGATCGACGCTCACTCCGCCGACCGCGAGGGTGAGCCCCGGGGCGGCCTGCGCACCGTCCGTGAAGCTGAGGGCACCGGTGGCACCGCTCGTCGGCTCCTCGACGTCCCAGCCGGTGGCGGTCTTCGTGAAGGTCAGGCTCAGCGTCGACGGGGTTCCCTGTGCGTCGAAGACCGTGACGTCACGCACCAGCTCGTCACCGACCGCCGCGGTCGACGGGAGGTTTCCCGTGACCGTCGCAGACGTGGTCTGGCGCGCGGGCGAGACGACATCGAGAGGAAGCACGATGTTGCCGACGGCCTGACCGGTGTTGACCACACCGTCCTGCGCCGACCAGCCCTGCACCACTGCGCCGTCGGCCGTGACCATCTTGCCGGTCGGGTCGAAGGAGAATCCGCCGGCGCGCGTGTACAGCGTCTCGCCGCCCGAGCGGACCGCGAAGAATCCGTCGCCCGAGATCATGAGGTCGCCACCGCGGCCCGTCGCCTGCGCAGAGCCCTGCGCGAAGTTGGTACGCACGCCGGCGACCTGCACACCGAGGCCGACCTGCGCGGGGTTGCGACCGCCGACCTCGTCGTCGGGGATGCCCGGGTTGCCGATGAGCTGCGAGAGCGAGTCCTGGAACAGCACCGACGAGCCCTTGAATCCGGCGGTGTTGACGTTGGCGATGTTGTTGCCGGTGACGTCGAGCATGGTCTGGTGGGAACGGAGTCCGGAGATGCCGGAGTAGAGCGAGCGAAGCATGTGTGTCTCTCTTCCTGTGGATATGCGAGGTCAGGCCGCGGCGGGGGTGTCCGGCGTGGCGGGGGTCTGGGGATCTGCGGGGGTCTGCGGTGCCGCGGGGGTCTGCGGTGTGGTGCTCACCGTGGCGATGCCGGTGATCGCGTCGAGGGACACGCTCGTGTCGCCGATCGTCACTTGAGGCACGGGCCCGTCGAACGACACCTTGGTCACGATGCCGGTCACGGTCTTGCCGTCCGCGTCCTTGTAGCTCGCCTCCTGGCCGATGAGGGCCGTCGCGGCCTGGCGCATGTTCAGCGCGAACGCCTCGGTGCCGTTCTCCGTGAGGGTGGTGAGCTGCTCCATCATGGCGAGCTGGGTGGTCTGCGAGATCATCTCGTTGGTGTCCATCGGATTCGACGGATCCTGGTGGGTGAGCTGAGTGACGAGGAGCTTCAGGAACACCTCCCCGTCGAGGGTCTGCTTGCGGGCAGCGGGGTCGGTCGATCCGGTGGTGTGGATCGACGTGGGTGCGCTCACGGCGTCGACGGTCATGGAAAGGGGTCCTCTCAGGCGAAGATGTCGAGGCCCTCGCCGACGCCGGCGCGGGTGCTGGTGGAGATGCGGATGATGTGGGCGAGGTCGTCGCCGTGGTCGTTGGCGGATCGCCGTCCGCCCTGTTCGGGGGCTCCGTCGCGGGAGGATCCCTGGTCGCTCGACGCACCATCGGCACCCGGCTGACCGCCACGCCCGGCGCTCGCGTCTGCGGAGGACGCGGTGCTCACCGAGAGAGTGGCGTGCGGGGCCACCGCGGCGAGGTCACGCCGCAGATCGGCGACGATCGACCGCAGAGCGTCGCGCCCGGCATCCGTGCCGCCGATCAGCTC
>NZ_DALZXX010000047.1:0-19104 GCF_031988965.1 Microbacterium sp. | reverse complement strand
TCGTCAGCATCGACGCGCCGCTCGGCACCGACAAGGCCGCGGTCATCCGCGCTCTCGCAGAGCGGGTCGCCGCGCAGGGCCGTGCCAGCAGCGGCGAGGGCCTCTTCGCGGATGCCTGGGCGCGCGAAGAGAAGGACGAGACCGGCCTTCCGGGCGGAATCGCGATCCCGCACGCGAAGAGCGCCTCGGTGACGATCCCCAGCCTGGCCTTCGCGCGGCTCACCCCCGGCGTCGACTTCGGCGCGCCGGACGGTCCCGCCGACCTGGTCTTCCTCATCGCGGCGCCCGACACTGCAGCGGAAGCGCACCTCGCGATGCTCTCGAAGCTCGCTCGCAGCCTCATGCAGGAGGAGTTCACTGGGGCCCTGCGTGCTGCCGGTTCGGCTGACGAGGTGGTGCGCATCGTCGATGCCGCGATCGCGGATGAGCCCGCTGCCGACTCTCCGGCCGACGCACCCGACACACAGCCGGCCACCGAGTCCACATCGTCCGCGAGAGAAGCAGGGTCGCGCGCCAGGATCGTCGCGGTCACCGCGTGTGCCACCGGCATCGCCCACACCTTCATGGCGGCCGATGCGCTCACCGCGGCCGGCCGCGAGCAGGGGGTCGACCTCGTCGTCGAACCACAGGGCTCGAGCGGATACAAGGCGCTGCCGCAGAGCGTGATCGACCAGGCGGATGCCGTGATCTTCGCGGTCGACGTCGACGTGCGCGAACAGGAGCGCTTCGCCGGGAAGCCGGTCGTGCGCTCGGGCGTGAAGCGCGGCATCGAGGAACCGAAGCAGCTCATCGCCGAGGCGATCGCCGCCGCGGCCGACCCTGCGGCTGCGAAGGTCTCGGGATCGGCGGCGTCTTCCGCATCCGGTGCCTCGTCCACGGCCGCGCCGCAGTCGCTGGGCCGCAGGATCCAGCGCATCCTGCTCACCGGCGTGAGTTACATGATCCCCTTCGTCGCGGGTGGCGGTCTGCTCATCGCCCTCGGCTTCCTGTTCGGCGGCTACGAGGTGAACGCCGACAACCAGGCGTTCACCGTGATCCTCGAGAACGCGCTGTGGGATCTGCCTGCGGGTGGGCTCGGCCAGTACATCGGATCGGTGCTGTTCGTGATCGGCGCGACCTCGATGGGGTTCCTGGTCTCTGCTCTCTCGGGCTACATCGCCTTCGCGATCGCGGACCGGCCCGGTATCGCGCCCGGCTTCGTCGCGGGCGCCGTCGCGGTGCTCATGAACGCCGGCTTCATCGGCGGCATCGTCGGAGGTCTTCTCGCCGGAACGGTCGCATGGGCCATCGGTCGCATCGACGCACCACGGTGGCTGCGGGGCCTCATGCCGGTCGTCATCATCCCGCTCCTCGCATCGCTGGCGGCATCCGGCCTGATGCTGCTGTTCCTCGGTCGTCCCATCGCCTGGCTGATGCTCGTGCTGAACGAGTGGCTGACGGGTCTCGCCGGCACCTCCGGAATCGTCCTGGTGGGCGTGATCCTGGGTCTCATGATGTGCTTCGATCTCGGGGGCCCGGTCAACAAGGTGGCATACGCGTTCGCGACGGCGGGACTCGCCTCGGCCTCGACCGAGAACCCCACCCCGTACCTCATCATGGCCGCCGTGATGTGCGCGGGAATGGTTCCTCCGCTCGCGATGGCTCTCGCGTCGACCGTGCTCGACCGCCGTCTCTTCACTCCCGTCGAGCGCGAGAACGGTGTCGCGGCGTGGCTCCTGGGCGCCTCGTTCATCAGCGAGGGTGCGATTCCCTTCGCCGCGGCCGACCCGCTGCGCGTGATCCCCGCCTCGATGCTCGGCGGTGCGGTGACCGGTGCGCTGAGCATGGCGCTGTCGGTGCAGTCGCTGGCCCCGCACGGCGGCATCTTCGTCTTCTTCGCGATCGATCCCATCTGGGGCTTCCTGCTCGCGCTGGTGGCGGGAACCCTCGTCAGTGCGTTCGCAGTGATCGGCCTGAAGCGCTTCGCGCGGTCGAAGACCTCGAGCGACGCATCCCTCGCCGCTGCGGCGGCCTGACCACCGGCGCGAAACTCGCGTCGGCATACGAACGAGAAGAAACGAAACGAAGGAGAGAGATCGAAATGGCAGAACGACAGGCGATCATCGCGAGCGGCTCCGGCCTGCACGCTCGTCCGGCGAAGCTGTTCGTGGCAGCGGTGCAGGAGAAGGGCATCCCCGTCACGATCTCGGCCGGCGGTGGAGCGGAACTGAACGCGGGAAGCATCCTGGCCCTCATGGGCCTGGGCGCTTCGAAGGGGACGACCGTCACCCTGCGCTCCGAGGCCGATGGTGCGGAGCAGGTGCTCGACGAGCTCGCGGCTCTGCTCGAGACGGATCTCGACGCCGTCTGAGCGACGTCACATCACGCGAGACGACTGCACGGTCTCGCGTCCGTCGTCAGCCCCTGAACACGCAGTGTCAGGGGCTGACGACCTCGACCTCGGCCTGCGCGAGCGCCGCGGCGAACTCGGGGTCGGGGGCGGCGTCGGTGACCAGGTAGTCAGCACGATCGAGGGTCGCCACCTGCGCGAACAGCCGTCGCCCGACCTTCGACGAGTCGGCGAGGATGGCGGTGCGCTCGGCACGATGGATCATCTCGGCCATCATGTTGGCGTCTCCCATGTTGGAGGTCGAGAATCCGGCTGCGTCGATCGCCCCGACGGCGATCAGCGCCAGGTCGCATCGGATGTCGACCTCGGGTCCGCCCGGGGTCATCGTGAAGGTGACGGGTCCGGTGGTCGCCTGCGTGATGGCGCGCACCGCTCCGCCGAACACGTAGAGGTCGCGGAACACCGACGGCGAGATCTCGGCGGGGATCCGCAGGTTGTTCGTCGCGATCGTGAGGTCGCGGTGATTGCGCAGTGCACGCGCGAGGGCGAGAGTGGTCGTGCCGGCGTTGAGCATGACGACAGCACCGTCGTCGATCAACCCGGCGGCGAGACGGGCGATCTTCTCCTTCTCCTCGGTCTGCATCCGCAGACGCACGTCGAGCGCCCGGTCCTTGAGCTGTGCTTCGGCGCTGACCGCGCCGCCGTGGGTTCGAACGACCACACCTTCGCGATCGAGCTGGTCGAGGTCGCGACGGATGGTGTCGATCGAGACGCGGAAGTGCTCTGCGAGACCACCGACGGTCACTTCGCCGACCTGTTCGACAAAGGCGGCGAGATCGGCCTTGCGGCCCGCGGGGAGTCGGCGCTTCGGCGACGGTGCGGTTGCTTCCATGCACTCATCTCTAGCACAGCCGAATGAAAAATCGGCAGACTTCGGCATAAATCGGTACCGGAGTTGCGGTCCAGCCGCCTGCCCGACCGCGGGATTTCGGGACGCGAGCGAGAGTCGGCCGTCGCCGAGGACGGTTTCTCGAGGTAAATGCTTGACGTTCCTGCAAATGTCGGCATAACATGGCTCAAAACCGCACGAACGAGCATAGAAGCGCTGTGCGGCACGATCTCGAAGAGGAGAAGTGATGATCACAGTGGGGCGAGGGCGACGCATTCTGAAGCTCGCCGGCGCAGCGACAGCAGCCGTGACAGTCCTGGCCGTGGCGGGGTGCGCGGCAGGCGACAGCGGAACCGATGGATCCGATGGCGGAGACGTCACCATCGAGTTCGCGCAGTGGTGGGAGCCCGAGCTCCCCGACGGTGAGTTCCGGGCGCTCATCGACGAGTTCGAAGACGCCAACCCGGGCATCACGGTCAAGCTCGTCAGCGGACCGTACGCATCGACCAAGGAGCAGCTGTTCGCAGGAGCCGCATCCGGCACCATGCCGGATGTCGTCGGACTCGACGGCGCGTGGGTCAACGACTTCGCGTCGCAGGGTGTGATCTCCGATCTCACGGCTCTCATGGAGGAGTACGACTACGACGACAGCGAGCTGGCGAGCCAGATCCAGGTCGACGGCAGCACCTACATGATCCCGGTCGTGAACTTCGTCTACCCGATGTTCACGAACGACACCCTGCTGGCGGACGCGGGCGTCACCGCCCCGCCCGCCACCCGCACCGAGTTCGCGGATGCGGCATCGAAGGTCTCGGCACTCGGCGGCGACGTCTCGGGCTGGGTCCTCCCGCTCTCGCTCGAGGCGCCGAACGGCGTGCAGAACGACGTCATGTCGTGGGTGTGGGCATCCGGCGGCTCGATGCTCGACGACGGCCAGCCCGACCTGACGAACGACGACGTCACCTCGGCGGTCGACTTCATCGGCGGCATGTGGGACGACGGCTCGATCGCCTCCGGTTCCTTCACCATGAAGGAGCAGGACAAGGTCGAGGAGTTCACCAACGGTCGCGTGGGCATGATGATCGACTCGCTCGCGCACATCAACCTGATCCGCGAGACGAACCCCGACCTGACCTTCTCGATCTCGGCGCTTCCCGCCGAAGACGGCTACGACGGCGAGCGCGGCATCCCCTACGCATCCTGGGGCATCGGCGTCGCCGAGAACTCGGAGCACAAGGAGGCCGCGTTCAAGCTGGTCGAGTTCCTGATGAGCGAGCAGACCAACTCGGAGCTCTCGACGATGGCGAATGCCTTCCCCGGCAATTCGAAGTCGGTTCCCGGATTCGTCGAGGATGACGAGCTGTTCAAGCAGGCGTTCGAGATCTACCAGGCGGGATACCCGGCGAACGAGTTCACCGGACTGCCCGTGGCGGAGGAACTGATGCGGCAGCTCGGCGAGCAGCTGCAGTCGGCCTTCGACGGTCAGCAGTCGATCGACGACGCGCTCAAGAAGGCGCAGGAGAGCTGGAAAGCGGAGTTCTGATCACCCGCTTCCCGAATGAACGGGGTGCCGCATCGCTCCCGATGCGATGCGGCACCCGACCAACCAAGGAGCCATGCTTCCCATGAGTCTGAGAACAGTCGACGACACCGAGGTGATCGTCACCGGGGTCCCGATGTCCCGGCGCAGGCGGCAGCTGCGCAAGACCACCGAGTCGTACGCCTTCCTCTCGCCGACGATCATCCTGCTGTTCGTCCTGATGATCGTTCCGATCGTCATGGTGATCGGGTACTCGTTCCAGGACAACGTGATCCTGAACAAGTCGCCTGAGTTCGTCGGCATCGGCAACTACGTCGAGATCCTGGGCGACCCGCGCTTCTGGAAGGCGACCGGCAACACGATCCTCTTCACGGTGACGAGTGTGGTCGCGCACCTGGTGCTCGGACTCGCCTTCGCGATGATGCTCAACAGCCCGCTGCTCGGCCGGTTCTCGCGCTCCTTCTTCCGGGCACTGTACGTGCTGCCGTGGCTGTTCACCGTGGCGGTGATCGCCGTGCTGTGGCGGATGCTCCTCGCCCCGAACGGCGTCGTGAACTTCCTGCTCAACACCGACATCGAGTGGCTCGCGTCACCGCAGCTCGCGCTCGGAACGATCATCTTCATCAACATCTGGGCCGGCTACCCCTTCTTCATGGTGAGTCTGCTGGCCGGCCTCCAGGGCATCCCGAACGAGCTGAACGAGGCCGCCACAGTCGACGGCGCGGGGGCCATCCAGAGGTTCTGGAACGTCACCATCCCGCAGCTGCGGCCGATCATCGTCAGCCTCGTGCTCCTCGATCTGATCTGGACCTCGCAGCAGTTCGCCCTGATCTGGATGACCACCGGCGGCGGACCGATCGACGTGACCGAGGTGCTCAGCACCTTCACGTACAAGCTCGCCTTCGCCAAGTACGACTTCTCGCTCGCGGCGACCTCCGCCGTGCTGGTCCTGCTCATGTCGATGGTGCTCGCCGTCTTCTACGTCCGTCACCAGAAAGCGAGGGACTGATCATGGCTCTCACGGTTCAGAACCAGCGTCGCGTCGCCAAGACCGGCGTCATGATCGGCCTCATCCTCGGTGCCGTGTTCGCCGCGGGCCCCGTGCTCTGGATGCTCTCGAGCTCGTTCAAGTCGAACACCCAGATCTTCGAGCTGCCGCCCCGACTGGTCACCGACACGTTCTCTTTCGATGCGTACATCGCGATCTTCACGAACCCCGAGACGATGCGGTTCTTCCTGAACAGCTACGTCGTCGCCGGCTCCGTCACGATCCTGACCCTGCTCGTCGCGATCCAGGCGGCCTACGCGTTCAGCCGCTTCGACTTCCGCGGCAAGCGCATCCTGAACGTCGTGATCGTCAGCGTGCAGGCCGTGCCGCCGATCACGCTACTGATCCCGTATTTCGGGTTGATGGTCGCCCTCGGTCTCTACAACTCGTACCTCGGGCTGATCCTCACCTACATGGTGTTCACGCTGCCCTACGCGATCATCATGATGACCGGCTACTTCAACACCCTTCCGAAGGAGCTCGACGAGGCCGTCCGAGTCGACGGTGCCGGGTCCATGACCGCCCTGTGGCGCATCCTGGTGCCCATCTCGATCCCCGGCATCGTGTCGGTCGGCATCTACACCTTCATGATCGCGTGGAACGAGTACCTGTTCGCGCTGACGCTCACCCGCACGATCGACATGCGCACGGTGCCCATCGGCATCCAGCTGCTCATGGGCCAGCACTCGTACGAGTGGAACCAGATCATGGCGATGAGCGTGCTCGGCTCCATCCCCGTGCTCATCCTCTTCCTCTTCTTCCAGCGGTACTTCATCAGCGGTCTCACGGCGGGGTCCGTGAAGAGCTGACGTCGCGCCGACGGATCCCCGACCACCACGAAAACAGGAGAATCACGTGCTCTACACCGGCAAATCCATCCTCGATGTCGCCAACGAGAACAACTTCGCCATCCCGGCGTTCAACATCAGCGACTGGGCGATGTTCAACGGCATCATGGATGTCAGCGAAGAGAAGTCGGCCCCGGTCATCATCGCCATCCACCCCGACGAGGTGTCGCACATCACCACCGACCTGATCGTCGCGATGCACTCCCGAGCACACCGCTCGAGCGTGCCCGTCGCCATCCACTGGGACCACGGCGGCAGCTACGAGCAGATCATCACCGCGATCAAGGCGGGCTTCACCTCGGTCATGATCGACGCGTCCCTGCTGCCGTTCGACGAGAACGTGGCGCTGACCCGCAAGGTCGTCGACGCCGCGCATGCCGTGGGGATCCAGGTGGAGGGCGAGCTCGGCACGATCGGCGCGAACGACAGCTACGGCGAGTCCGGCGCGGCCGAGATCATCTACACGAACCCCGCCGACGCGGTGCGCTTCGTCGAGGAGACCGGGGTCGACAGCCTCGCGATCGCGATCGGCACCTCGCACGGCCTGTACCCGAGCGACAAGAACCCCGAGCTTCGTCATGACCTGCTCGAGGAGATCAAGGCGGCAGTCGGCATCCCGCTCGTGCTGCACGGCGGGTCGTCGAACCCGGACGCCGAGCTGCGCCGCGCGGTCGAGCTGGGCGTCAACAAGATCAACATCTCCAGCGACATCAAGGTCTCGTACCACGACCGCATGCGCGAGGTGCTCGGCACCGACCGTCGTCTGCGCGAGCCGAACGCGATCCAGCCGGCGGCGCTCGAGGCCATGAAGGCCACTGCTGCGGAGAAGATCGACCTGTTCGGCGCAGACGGCAAGGCGACGCTGTACTGATCTGCGGACAATCGGAGGATGATCGGCGACGTGGACAGAACGCTCGTGCTCGGACTCGGCGGCACCGTCGACTATGAGCTCATGTGGGATTCGTCGGTGTTCGACAGGCTCGCGCACGCCCACGGCGTGCGGCGGCACGAGCTGACGACCACGGCGCCGATCACCGACGAACGCTCGCTGCTGGTGGCGGTCCTCGCATTCGTCGCCTCGGGAACCGGAGCGGAGCGATTCGTGGCTTCGTCTGACGTCATCGAGGACTTCGTCTCGCACTTCGCGTACGAGATCACGCTCGGGGGAACCGGGGTGCGCGCGGGGCTCGTCCTCGACGCCCTCGGCATCCCCAGCGTGCAGCACCTCGTGAGCATCGACGACAACGTGCGTCGGCTGCTCCCCGGCGCGATCTCGTACATCTGCTCGGCGACCGAGGACACCCTCGATCCGCATCTCATCGTGCAGTACCCGGTCGGTGCGCACGTGCGGCTCACCGACGGCGACGTCCTTTCGCCAGCGCCCAATCGGCTGATCTTCGCGAACGACCCGCCGAACCGGCGGATGCTGCTCTCGGAGGATCTGCCCGCGACCCTGGCTGACGCCGGGGTGTTCCTCGTCTCGGGGTTCAACACCATGCAGGATCACGACCTGCTCGAGCTGCGACTCGCCGACGTGCAGCGGGCGATGCAGAGCCTTCCCGGCGACGCGCTCGTCTACTACGAGGATGCCGGCTTCTACACGCGCGACTTCGCGGACACCGTGCGCGCACGGCTGCTGCCGCGCATCGACGTCTACGGCATGAACGAGGACGAGTTGCAGGAGTACCTCGGTCGGGCGGTGAACCTTCTCGACAGAGGCGACGTGATCCGGGCCCTTCGCGAGGTCCACACGATCATGCCCGCGCGAGCGCTGGTCGTCCACACCCGTTACTGGGCGATCGCGACAGGGCCGGGTGCCGGTCGGCACCGCGCCGCGCTCGAGAGCGCCGTGCGCGTCGCCGCCACGCGGTATCGCGTCGGCGACGGGCTGACAGCCGCCGATGTTGACGTCACCGACACGATGCCCCGGCACGGGGGAGGAGAATCCCTCGTCGCCGCCGTCGAGGAGGCCCTGCCCGGCGCCGTCGGCGTCGCGGCGTTCTCGCTCGACGTCGCGACCCCGACCACCGTCGGCCTCGGAGACACGTTCGTCGGCGGATTCCTCGCCGGTGTCGTGCGATCGAAGGAGAGCGTGTGAACCCCATCCTGCTGCCGTCCAACCGTCCGGCTGAGCGCTTCTACCGGGGTGGCGCGCGCATCAGCGCCTTCCGCGGCGAAGAGGGCACCGCGCCCCGCGAACCGGAGGACTGGATCGGTTCGACGACCACCGTCAACGGCGAGCCCGCGCTGGGGCTCACCACGCTTCCCGACGGGCGTGTGCTGCGCGACGCGATCGAGCAGGATCCGATCGCCTGGCTGGGTGACGAACACGTCGCACGGTGGGGTGCCGACACGAGACTTCTGGTGAAGCTGCTGGATGCCGGACAGCGGCTGCCCGTGCACGCGCACCCGCACGACGACTTCGCTGCGAGGCACCTCGGGCGGGCGCACGGCAAGGCCGAGGCCTGGTACATCCTGCAGGGCGGCACGGTGCACGTCGGCCTGAAGGAGGACGTGGACGCCTCTGTGCTCGCCGACCTCGTGACGCGGCAGGACGTCACCGCGCTGCTCGGTCTGCTGCACGAGATCGCGGTGGCCGAAGGCGACGTCGTCTGGGTGCCGCCGGGTGAGCTGCACGCGATCGGCGCCGGCATCCTGCTTCTCGAACTGCAGCAGCCCGAAGACCTGTCGATCCTGCTCGAGTGGGAGGACTTCGCGATCGACGGTGCCGCGCTCGGCCATCTCGGGCTCGGCTTCGATCTCGCGCTCGCCGCGGTGAACCGGCGGGGGCGATCGGACGTCGAGATCTCGACGCTCGTGAGCACGGCTCCCGCATCCGGATCCGCCTTCCCCGCTGCCGCCGACGAGTACTTCCGGCTCGAACGCATCCCGGTCGACGGCTCCGTCGTCATCGAACCGGGATTCTCGATCGTGGTCGTGAGCGAGGGTCGCATCGCGATCGACGGCGAGCTGTCCTCGGCCGGGGCCGCCCTTCTCGTTCCCCACGCCGCGGGAGCGCTCGAGGCGAGCGGTCACGGCGAGCTTCTCGTGGCCCGCCCGTCGGCGTCCTGAGCCGGAATCGACGCGGATTCTCCCCGGCTAGACTGGTGTCATGCCCGAACCGAAAGTCGCCAGCTTTCCGGCGATCCGCGGTGCGCTGAAGTTCTACCAGATCGCGTCGATCATCACCGGAGTCATGCTGCTCCTGCTGCTCGCCGAGATGGTGCTCAAGTACACGCCGATCCACCTCGAACTCTTCGCGGGAGGCTCAGGCGGACCCCTCTGGTTCGCCGGGGTGCTCGCCGGCCCCGACTGCCAATGGTGGTCGCTCTTCGCTCCGTGGACGAACTCGTGCGAGATGACCTCTCTCGGAGACGGCGTCAACCTGTCGCTGTTCATCCTGGTCGCGCACGGCTGGTTCTACGTGGTGTACCTCTTCGCGTGCTTCCGCGTATGGAGTCTCATGCGCTGGCCGTTCCCGCGATTCATCCTGCTCGCCCTCGGCGGTATCGTTCCGCTGCTCTCCTTCTTCATGGAGGCGATCGTGGCGCGCGAGGTCAAGACCTATCTCTCCACTCGCGAGGCCGCCGAGGCCTCCGCCCCTGCCACGGAAGGTGTCCGGTGACCGAACAGTCCGAGACCCAGCAGCGCCCTGCGCTCGTCGTCGACTTCGGCGCGCAGTACGCGCAGCTGATCGCCCGCCGCGTGCGTGAGGCGGGTGTCTACAGCGAGATCGTGCCGCACACCGCCACGGCCGCCGAGATCGCCGAGAAGAACCCGGTCGCGATCATCCTCTCGGGTGGTCCCTCGTCGGTGTACGAGGAGGGCGCTCCGCGCCTCGACCCCGCGGTCTTCGAGCTCGGGGTTCCCACCCTGGGAATCTGCTACGGCTTCCAGTACATGGCGCAGACGCTCGGCGGCGAGGTCGCGAACACCGGCCTCCGCGAGTACGGCGCCACGGATGCCGTGATCTCCGGCGACGGCGGCACGCTGCTCGGCGGCCAGCCTGCCGAGCAGAACGTGTGGATGAGCCACGGCGACCAGGTCGCCAAGGCTCCCGAGGGCTTCGACGTGCTCGCCACGACCGACGCCACCAAGGTCGCGGCGTTCGCGAACGAGGAGCGCGGCTTCTACGGCGTGCAGTGGCACCCCGAGGTCAAGCACTCCGATCACGGCCAGCAGGTGCTCGAGAACTTCCTGCACAAGGGCGCGGGCCTCGCGTCCGATTGGAACAGCGGCAACGTGATCGCCGAGCAGATCGAGCGCATCCGCGAGCAGGTCGGTGACGCCCGTGTCATCTCCGCCCTCTCGGGCGGCGTCGACTCCGCCGTCTCGACTGCTCTCGTGCACAAGGCCATCGGCGACCAGCTCACCGCGGTGTTCGTCGACCACGGGCTGCTCCGCAAGGGAGAGCGCGAGCAGGTCGAGAAGGACTACGTAGAGTCCACCGGCGTCCGTCTGATCACGGTCGACGCGGCCGACACCTTCCTCGGTCACCTCCAGGGCGTGACCGATCCCGAGGAGAAGCGCAAGATCATCGGGCGCGAGTTCATCCGCGCGTTCGAGAAGGTGCAGCTCGACCTCGTCGCCGAGGCCAAGGCCTCGGGCGGTGCGCCGGTCAAGTTCCTCGTGCAGGGCACGCTCTACCCCGACGTCGTCGAATCGGGCGGCGGTGCGGGTACGGCGAACATCAAGTCGCACCACAACGTGGGCGGTCTTCCCGACGACCTCGACTTCGAGCTCATCGAGCCGCTGCGCGCCCTGTTCAAGGACGAGGTCCGAGCGATCGGCCGCGAGCTCGGCATCCCCGAGGCGATCGTCGGCCGCCAGCCCTTCCCGGGACCGGGACTCGGCATCCGCATCATCGGCGAGGTCACGCAGGACCGTCTCGAGATCCTGCGCGAGGCCGACGCCATCGCGCGTGAGGAACTCACCAGGGCCGGCCTCGACCAGGAGATCTGGCAGTGCCCCGTCGTGCTGCTCGCCGACGTCCGCTCGGTGGGTGTGCAGGGCGACGGTCGCACCTACGGGCACCCGATCGTGCTGCGTCCGGTGTCGAGCGAAGACGCCATGACCGCCGACTGGACGCGCCTGCCCTACGACGTGCTGTCGAAGATCTCGAACCGCATCACCAACGGCGTCCGCGACGTCAACCGCGTCGTGCTCGACGTGACGTCGAAGCCGCCGGGGACCATCGAGTGGGAGTGAGCGCTCTGCGTACGCTCCGGTGACATCGAACGGGCATGGACCATCACGGTCCGTGCCCGTTCGCGGTATTTCGGGCAGGATGAGCGTATGACCAAGGCGCGGACGAAGATCACGGTTATCGGTGCGGGCAGTGTGGGGGTGAGCGTCGCGTATGCGGCGCTGATCCGGGGGAGTGCAGCCGAGGTCGCGCTCTACGACATCGCGACCGACAAGGTGGATGCCGAGGTGCTCGACCTCGCGCACGGCACGCAGTTCACCTCTGCCGCGGTGAGCGGAGGGTCCGACCTCTCCGTGGTCGACGGCAGCGATGTGATCGTCGTGACGGCCGGTGCGAAACAGCAGCCCGGCCAGACTCGCATGGAGCTCTCGGGAATCAATGCTCATCTGCTCCAGACCCTCATGCCGCAGCTGGTCGAGCGCGCTCCTGACGCGGTGTTCATCATCGTCACGAACCCGGCCGACGTGATGACGGTCGTCGCACAGCGCGTCTCGGGTCTTCCGCCGCATCGGGTGTTCGGGTCGGGTACTGTGCTCGACACGTCGCGGCTGCGCTGGCGTCTCGCGCATCGGGCGAACGTGAGCACGGCGAGCGTGCACGCCGACATCGTGGGCGAGCACGGCGACACCGAGTTCCCGCTCTGGTCGAACGCGACGATCGGCTCCGTGCCGATCCTCGACTGGCCCGCCGACGAGCCCTTCACCACCGAGGAGCTCGACCGCATCGCGATCGAAGTGCGGGATGCCGCCTACGCGGTCATCCGTGGCAAGGGCGCCACCAACCTCGCGATCGGTGTCAGCTGCGCCCGCATCGCCGAGGCGGTGCTGCGCGACGAGCGGGCGGTGCTTCCCGTCGCGACGGTGCTCGACGGCGAGTACGGCATCGACGGTGTGGCGCTGTCGGTGCCCTCGGTCGTGGGGGCTGCGGGTGCGGTGCCCCTGGCGGAGACGCCCATGAACGAGCATGAGCTGAGCCTGCTGCGGGCTTCCGCCGACGCGATCCGGGCGGCGATCGACGAACTCGGCTGACCCCGTTCGCAGAAAGTTCCAGAGATTTCGTCGAGGATGTCGATCCGGGTCTTTCCCGTTCGACGTCTTCATTGAGAGGGTCGAGAAACGGCCCCGATCACTGAGGAGAACATCATGAAGTACATGCTGATCATGCGCTCGAACGACGAAGCGGTCGAGGCGTACAAGGAGATGCCGTTCGAAGAGGTCATCGCGGCCATGGGCGCCTACAACGAGTCGATGATCAAGGCCGGCGTGCTGGCGGCGGGCGAGGGGCTCAGCGACGCCGCCGAGGGCTTCGTCGTCGACTTCAGCGCCGAGACGCCCCTCATCACCGACGGCCCCTACGGAGAGACGAAGGAGCTGTTCAACGGCTTCTGGATCCTCGAGGTGTCCAGTCGTGAAGAGGCGGCGGAGTGGGCCAGCCGGGCGCCGCTCGGCAAGGGTTCGTTCCTCGAGGTGCGACGCGTGACCGACGAGTCCGACTTCCCGGCCGACAACGAGTGGATCGAGAAGGAGAAGGGCTGGCGCGAAGAGGAAGAGGCGCGTCGAGCTCAGCAGTGAGATGACCGACCGGGCACTCAGCGAGACGGCCCCCTCCGCACGCGACGAGAGTGTGCGGAGGGCCGTCGCCGCGGTGTGGCGCATCGAGTCGGCGAAGATCGTCGCGACCCTCACCCGGGTGGTCGGCGACTTCAGCCTCGCGGAGGACCTCGCGCAGGAGGCTTTGCTCGATGCCCTGAGGCAGTGGCCGACCGAGGGCGTCCCGCGCAACGGCGCGGCGTGGCTGACGGCCGTCGCGAAGCGCAAGGCGATCGACGGCTGGCGGCGCCGTGAGCGGCTGGACGAGCGGATGGCGGTGATCGCGCACGACCTGGAGCGCGAGCAGGCTGAGGCCGCGGACGCGCCTCCCTGGGACCCGGATGCCGTCGACGACGACGTGCTCCGGCTGATCTTCATCTCGTGCCACCCTGTGCTCTCGCGGGAGGCGCAGGTGGCGCTGACCCTGCGGGTGGTGGGTGGTCTGTCGAGTGAGGAGATCGCTCGGGCGTTCCTCGTGCCGACGGCCACGGTGCAGCAGCGCATCGTCCGTGCGAAGAAGACCCTCGCCGCCGCGCATGTGCCCTTCGAGATGCCGTCCCGCGATGAGCATGCGGCGAGGCTCGGCGCGATCCTGGGCGTGCTGTACCTGATCTTCAACGAGGGCCATGCGGCCAGCAGCGGTCCGGAGTGGATGCGCCCGGAGCTGAGTCTCGAGGCGATCCGGCTCACCCGTGTTCTCGCGGCGCTGATGCCCCGAGAACGCGACGCGCACAGCCTCCTCGCGCTCATGGAGCTGACCGCCGCCCGGTTCCCCGCTCGCGTCGACAAGCACGGAGAACCGGTGCTGCTCGCCGACCAGGACCGACGCCGCTGGGATCGCAGCCGCATCGCACGAGGGCGCGCCGCGCTGGCGACCGCGGATGCGCTCGGCTCCGGTCGCGGCCACTACGGCCTGCAGGCGGCGATCGCGGAGTGCCATGCGCTCGCGGCATCCGTCGACGAGACCGACTGGGAGCGCATCGTCCTGCTGTACGAAGCGCTCGGACGCATCGCGCCGTCGCCGGTCGTCGAGCTCAATCGGGCGGCGGCCGTGGCGATGGCGACCGGCCCGGCATCCGCACTGCGCATCATCGATCAGCTCTCGGCATCCGGCGCTTTGGCCGGTTACCACCTGCTGCCGGCGACACGAGGCGAGCTGCTCCTGCGTCTCGGCCGCGATGAGGAGGCCCGCAGCGAGTTCGCCGTGGCAGCTGCTCTCGCCGGCAATGATCGTGAACGCGCGCTTCTCGAGGCCAAGGCCGCGGAGCGCTGACGGCAGACGCACGAAGAACCGCCCTCGTCCGAAGCAGCGCTTCCGACGAGGGCGGTTCTGTTCATCGCGCGATGCGCGATGTGGTCAGCTGCGGGCCTTGCTGCCGCGGTTGACGACGAGGCCGTAGATCAGCAGCACGATGATCGAGCCGCCGATGGCGAGGAGCCACGTGCCCAGGTCCCAGAACTCCGTGAGGGGACGGTTCAGGATCAGGCTTCCGAGCCATCCTCCGAGCAGTGCGCCCACGACGCCGAGCAGGAGGGTGATGAACCATCCGCCGCCCTGCTTGCCGGGAAGGATCAGCTTCGCGATGGCTCCGGCGATCAGGCCGAGAAGAAGGAATCCGAGAAAGCTCATGTTCAGCTCCTTTGTTTCGTGAGCCCCGGGGTGCCAGGGCTCGTGTGATCCACTGTGCCCTCCCAGCCGATTATCAGCCAACCCCTTGCGCCGAGACCTCCAGGTGTGCGAAGAGGCCCGCCTCCGACAGGAGACGGGCCTCTTCGAGCGACCGTAGGTCAGTTGTTGCCGCGGGCGATCGCGATGATGCGCAGGATCTCGACGTACAGCCAGACGACCGTGACCATGATGCCGAAGGCGCCGAGCCAGCCGTACTTGCGGGGAGCGCCGTTGCGCACGCCCTGCTGGATCTGGTCGAAGTCGAGCACCAGCGAGTACGCGGCCATGATGACGACGAGCACGCCGATGATGAGGCCGAGCGGGATGCCGAGGATCTCGACCTTGCTGAGCAGGCCGAAGGCTGCGCCTTCGCCGAGGACGCCGGTCCAGGTGAGGACCACGTTGAGCAGCGAGAACACGAGGTAGCCGACCATCGCGATCATGAAGATCTTGGTGGCCTTCTTCGACGCGCGGATCTTGCCGCTCGCGAAGAGCGCCAGGGTCACACCGACCACCGAGACGGTGGCGAGAGTGGCCTGGAAGACGATGCCGGGGTAGAGGACCTCGAAGAACGCCGAGATGCCTCCGATGAACAGACCCTCGAACGCCGCGTACGCGAAGATCAGCGCGGGGCGCACCTTCTTGCGCGAGGTGAACGAGATGACCATCGCGAGCACGAAACCACCGAGCGCACCGACGATCCACGGCAGCAGGTTCGGCTGGAACTGGTTGTACGGGTTCTGCTCAGGGGCGGCGACGCCGCCGAGTGTCAGGAACCAGCCGACGGCTGCGGTGACGAGCAGGATTCCGAAGAGTCCGGCGGTCTTCCAGACGGTGTCCTCGACGGACATGCGGTCGGTCTCGATGGCGCCGGCGGGCGGAGCGGCGTACATGCCCTCCAGCTGCGCGTTCGCAGCGGCGTCCATGGTGCCGTGCTGGAACGATGCTGCCTGTGCCCCCTGAGCGCCCTGCGGCGCGCCCGGGTAGGTCGCGACATTCCGCGGATCCTGCTGCTGGAACGCCGGGTTGTTGAAGGCGAAGTTGCTCATGTGGGCCTCACTCCAAAGTGGGTTGTAGGTCTCTTTCCTCAACGATAGCCGGAATGCGGGTTCATCAGGGTGTCCTACGCTGAGAGCGTGCCCAGGAAATCGCCTCTCGTGATCGGGCACCGCGGTGCGCCCGGTTACCGTCCCGAACACAGTCGCTCCTCCTACGAGCTGGCGCTCGCGATGGGCGTGGATGCGGTCGAACCCGATGTCGTGGCGACGAAGGACGGCGTGCTCGTCGTGCGGCACGAGAACGAGATCTCCGGCACGACCGATGTCGCGGAGCATCCGAAGTTCGCCGATCGCAAGACGACCAAACGGGTCGACGGTGAGGCCCTGACAGGGTGGTTCACCGAGGACTTCACGTGGGACGAGCTCGCGACGCTGCACAGTCGCGAGCGGCTGCCCGACGTGCGCGCGTCGAGTGCGAGCTTCGACGGGTCGCAGGCGATCCTGCGTCTCATCGACGTGCTCGACATCGTGCGAGAGGGGTCCGCCGAGTACGGGCGCGAGATCGGCGTCGTGCTGGAGGTCAAGCACGCCACCTACTTCGCGAGCATCGGTCTCGACCTCGCGCCGCTGATCGCCCGGGATCTGCGTACGGCCGGCTGGGCGGACGGCGAGCTGCCGCTGATCGTCGAGTCCTTCGAGTCCACGGTGCTCGCGCAGCTCAAGGACCTGGGTGTCGCGGCATCGTACGTCTACCTCATCGAAGCCGCCGGGCGGCCGTACGATCTCTTCGTCGCGCACGGATCGAAGGGGCAGACCTACAAGGAGGCCGTCACCTCCGAGGGCCTCGACAGCTGGGCTCGGGTCGTCGACGGCATCAGCGTCGACAAGCGGATGCTGCTGGCGAAAGGCAACACGATCGTCGCCGACGCCCATGCCAGGGGGCTCACGGTCTTCACGTGGACATGTCGTCCCGAGAACAGGTTCCTGGCTGCGGAGTTCCGTGCAGGCGGGGGCAAGAGCGCCTACGGCGACTACGAGGCGGAGTGGGGCGTGATCGCGCGCACCGGAGTGGACGGCGTGTTCGTCGACCATCCGGATCTCGGCGTCGGCTTCTTCCGCGACTGAGCCGACTTCTCAGAGCGGGCCGAGAACCTCGGCCACTGCACGGTCGAGGTGCAGCGCGCGCAGCGGTGCCAGGATCTCGCGCTCCTCGAAGCGGAAGTGGGATTCCATGATCGCGGCGATGCCGTCGAGATGCCGCTCGATCGCGCCGGCGCTCTCGCCGACCTCGACGGCGGTGCGCAGCCCGCCGAGCAGATTCGAGAGCATGGAATGGTCCTGCATCAGCTTGTCGATGACATCCCCCAACTCGGGGTGCTCCTCGCGCAGCGCCGGGAACAGCTTCCGGTCCTCGCTCCGGTGGTGCCCATCGAGGGCGGAGCAGAAGCCGATGCAGAACAGCGCGAGGTCGGAGGCGGCGTCCGGGGCATCGTCGCCCTCGTCGATGGCCGCTCTCGTCGCCTCCAGGGCCGCGCGAAGACGGGTGTGGGCCCGGCGGAGCTCGGCGTCCCAGGCGATCAGGCGGTCGGCATCCATCGCGGCCAGTCTAGGTCGGTCGCGCGGATCCGTCAGAGGGTGCGGTCGAACGCGCCGCGTCGCGGCACGATCTCCTTGCCGAGCGGCATCAGCGAGACCGGGACCATCTTGAAGTCGGCGATGCCCATCGGAATGCCGATGATCGTGACGCAGAGCAGGAGGCCCGACACGATGTGGCCGATGGCGAGCCACCACCCGGCCAGGATCACCCAGAGGACGTTGCCCAGGAACGAGCCGACTCCTGAGGTGGGCTTGCTGACGATCTCGCGACCGAACGGCCAGATCGCATAGCGCGCGATGCGGAACGACGCGATCGCCCACGGAATCGTCACGATCGGGATGCACAGCAGGATGCCCGCGAGCATGTAGCCGAGGAAGAGGCCGAGTCCGGCGAAGATGAGCCAGATGATGTTCAGGATCGTGCGCACGACACGATTCTCCCACCGACGCCTGAGCATCTGCCTGTTCGCCGAGGATCCGCTTCGGCCTCGCGGACTCGGGTCGGTGTCGATGCCAGACTGACCGCATGACCGGAATCATCGTCGACAGCGTCAGCAGATCCTTCGGGAGCGTCCACGCGGTGCGAGCCGCGACATTACGGGCAGAACCGGGGCGGGTGACCGGACTCGTGGGCCCCAACGGCGCAGGCAAGACGACGCTGCTGCTCATGCTCGCGTCTCTGCTGGCTCCCGATGCCGGCTCCATCCGCATCGGCGGGGTGGACCCCTCGGAAGACCCGCTCGCGGCGCGACGGATGCTCGGATGGATGCCGGACTCCCTCGGGGCCTGGCCCTCGCTCACCGCACGCGAGACGATCACGACGACGGCGCGGCTCTACGGCATCCCGCCGCAGGAGGCGTCGGCCAAGGCGTCGCAGCTGCTCGAACTGGTGGATCTCGGTGCTCTCGCCGACTCTCCGGCGAAGGTGCTCTCCCGCGGGCAGAAGCAGAAGCTCGGACTCGCCCGTGCGCTCGTGCACGATCCGCAGGTGCTCCTGCTCGACGAACCTGCGTCCGGTCTCGACCCGGAGGCGCGGATCCAGCTTCGTGTCCTGCTGCGACGATTCGCCGCAGAGGGGCGTACCGTCCTGATCTCCAGCCACATCCTCTCGGAGCTGGAAGAGGTCGTCGACGACGCTGTGTTCCTCGTGGCCGGGTCGGTCGTCGACGCCGCTCCGGCGCAGGCGGCGGGGCGCGCGTGGCGGGTGCGATTGGTCGGAGCGGATGCCGCACGGCAGAACGCGGACTCGTGGCAGGTGGCGCAGACTCTCGGCATCCCCCTGGAGTCGCTCGGTGCCGACCGCGGGGGATTGCTCGTCGGCTTCGAGAGTGAGGACGCGGCCGCCCTCGGGCTGCATGCCCTGGTGCACGCCGGGCTCAGGGTCTCGGAGTT
>NZ_DALZXX010000046.1:6189-19808 GCF_031988965.1 Microbacterium sp. | reverse complement strand
GGCGAACCGGCTCAGGGCTCCCGTCGCCGCGAGACCTCGAGCGATCAGCCAGGCGCCGAGGCCGGCGATCACCGCGCCCGAGATCGTGGTCGAGACGATGTAGACGGTGGTGAAGAGGGTGTCGGCGCCCGCGTACCAGAGGATGCGGTCGTTGATGCCGCAGGCGAGGCCCGCGCCCGCACCCGCCAGCATCGCGACCGGCAGACGCCAGACGCCGTAGAGGAAGATCAGGAAGACCAGCTCGGCGCCGAGTCCCTGAACGAGCCCCGACACGATCGTCAGCGGCCCCCAGGCGTTGCCGACCAGCGCCGAGATGATCGCGGCGACGAGCTCGGTGTAGAGAGCAGCACCGGGCTTGCGGATGATGAGCCCGCCCAGCACGCCGGCGATGAGCCACGGACCCGCCAACAGGCCCTGCACACCCGGCAGGATCGGGGTGAGGACGGTGCTCGGAACCTCGTAGCCGACGTTCCAGAGCAGGAAGATCACGGCGCACGCGACGGCGATGACGCTCGCGACGACGATGTCGACCACTCGCCAGCGCCAGAGTCCGGGGCGACCGAGGCCCTTCGGTGAGGAAGCGGCGGATGCTGCGGCCGCAGATGCCGATCCGGTGGTGGATCCGGACGTGGATGTGCTCATTGAATGCTCCTCCCTGCGCTGGCATGACCCAGATCAGGTTCGACGGTCGAAGCGCGATTCGCTCCCTCTCAGCCCGGCTCGCCGGACTCCCGTGGTTGTCCTCCCGATCTTACCCAGTACCGACACTCTCGTCCCCACCTGTTGCAGCGCCGGGAATCCCGCCGCTGATTCGGTACCGTGAGGAGGTGACCGCTCCAGACTCCGCCGAGGCCACTCCCGACGCGCCCGCCGATGCCGCCCGTCAGGATGACGAGCTCGATGCGACCTTCGGCGCCGCCTCGGGCTCACCCGTCGACGCCGAGCCGGATGCGCAGTGGGCGGAGGAGGGCCGTGGAGCCACCGCTCTGACCTGGATCGACCCGGTCGAGATCGGCCGGCACTCGGCCGCCGCCGACCTCGACGATGAATCCTCCGAGCGCACCGTTGAGGGTGGAGCGCTTCTGCGCGATGCCCACCTGCGGCCCCGCATCGCCACCCCGGGAGTGCTCGTCCCCCTGGCGCTCATCGTCGGACTCGTCGGCGCCTACGCGGGCTCGACGATGCTGTGGCCGCTGCACGAGGTCGCGCCGACCGTCGCAGCGGCGGAGATCTCGGCCGCCGCCGCACCGCCCGCCGAGGTGCTGTGGCCGGCGCAGGGCAGCGCCGCCGTCGGCATCAGCGGGCTCGGCACCACATCGTCGACCGTCGATCCTGCGGCGATCGCCAGCATCACGAAGGTCGTCTCGAGCCTGATGGTGCTCGACAGCATGCCCCTCGCGGTGGGCGAGCAGGGCCCGGAGTTCTCCTTCACCCGCGCCGACAACCTCGAGTACTGGCAGTACCGTCGCCTCGACCAGTCGGCCCTCGACGTGCCGGTGGGCGGCGTGCTGACCGAGTATCAGCTGCTGCAGGGAACGCTGCTCGGCTCGGCGAACAACTACATCGACCGGCTCGCGCAGGAGATCTGGGGCTCGAACGCGGCCTTCGCGGACGCCGCAACGACCTGGCTGAGCGATCGCGGGCTCACCGACATCACGATCGCGACCCCCTCGGGCTTCGACGACCGGAACACCGCGACCCCGCAGGCGCTCATCGCGCTGGCCGAGATCGCCATGCAGAACCCGGTCTTCGCCGAGATCGTCGCGACCCCGTCGGTCGATCTGCCCGGGGCCGGCACCGTGGTGAACACGAACGGGATGCTGGCGGATGCGGGTGTCGTCGGAGTGAAGACGGGCACCCTCGGCGACAGCTGGAACCTGCTGACGGCCAAGGACATCACGGTCGACGACACGACCGTGCACGTCTTCGCGAGCGTGCTCGGTCAGATCGACGACGAGCAGCGTCTCGCCGAGACCCGGGCCCTGCTCGCACAGGTCGAGACCGCCCTCGATGCGCAGCAGCCGGTACTCACGAAGGGAACCGTCGTCGGCACGGTGTCGACCGTCTGGGGAACGACCGTCGACATCGTGACGGACGAGGATTCCGACGTCGTGCTGTGGAACGGAGTCGCCGCCGAGGTCACCCCGTCATTCGAGCTCGGTGAGGACCGGGAATCGGGCGATCAGGTCGGCACCCTCACGAGCGTGGGCCCCCTGAACACGAGCACGACGCCACTGGTGCTCGCCGAAGACGTCGACGGCCCCAGCCCCTGGTGGCGCCTGACTCACCCGCTCGAGCTCTTCGGTCTGTCCGACACGCCTCGCTGACTGCCCGGGGCGGCTCTTCAGCACTGATCCCGCCGCGGCGGCCCTGCGCACGGAACGACGCCCCGTCCCCGGGAAGGGAGGGGGCGTCGTTCCGTGTACTTCTGTCGTCGGAGCGGCGGCGGGTCAGGCCTGCGATCCGTCCGACTGCGGTCGCTCGACCACGGCCTGCGCTTCGGCCGCCGCGGCAGCAGGCGCGGCGGTGCCGACCGCGGCGCCGACCTGAGCGGCGGTGGCGGCGTCATCCGCGTCACCGCTGACCGTCACCGGCGTCGAGCCGGTGAGCGCGTCTTCCGCGTCGATGTCGGTCGCCGCCTGCTCGAACTGCGACTGGTACAGACGCCAGTAGGCGCCCTGCGCGGCGATCAGCTCGTCGTGCGTGCCCTTCTCGACGATGTCGCCGTGCTCCATCACGAGGATCAGGTCGGCGTCGCGGATGGTCGACAGGCGGTGCGCGATCACGAACGACGTGCGCCCCTGGCGAAGCGCCGCCATCGCGTGCTGCAGCAGCACCTCGGTACGGGTGTCGACCGCAGACGTGGCCTCGTCGAGGATCAGGATCGACGGCT
This sequence comes from Microbacterium sp., assembly GCF_031988965.1. GTDB lineage: Bacteria > Actinomycetota > Actinomycetes > Actinomycetales > Microbacteriaceae > Microbacterium. The sequence continues at coordinate 16,915 of NZ_DALZXX010000046.1, read as the reverse complement.
GCGCCACGAACGCACGGGCGATCGTGATCAGCTGACGCTCGCCGGCCGAGACATTCGACGCGTCCTCATCGAGAACGGTGTCATAGCCCTCGGGCAAGGACCGCACGAATCGGTCGACGTACGTCGCCTTGGCGGCCTCGAGCACCTCGGCGTCGGTCGCGGTGGAGCGGCCGTACCGGATGTTCTCGCGGATGCTCCCGGCGAAGAGCCAGGGGTCCTGCAGGACCATGCCGGTGCGTGACCGAAGGTCATCACGGGTGATCTCCGAGATGTCCTGCCCGTCGAGCGTGATGCGCCCGCCGCTGAGTTCGTAGAACCGCATGATGAGGTTCACGAGCGTCGTCTTTCCCGCACCCGTCGGGCCGACGATCGCGACCGTCTGCCCCGGCTCCACCCGGAACGACAGGTCGGTGATGAGCGGGCGCTCGGGGGCGTACGAGAACTTCACGTTCTCGAACTCGATGACGCCCCGACCCTGCACGAGCTCGGGGGCCTCGGCGTCGTCGGCCTCCTGCTCCTCGGAGTCGAGCAGCTCGAAGACGCGCTCGGCCGACGCCGTGCCGGACTGCACCACGGCCGCCATTCCACCGAGCTCCGACAGGGGCTGCGTGAACTGCTGGGAGTACTGGATGAAGGCCTGCACATCACCGATGCGCAGCTGGCCGCTCGCGACCATGAGCCCACCGAGCACGGCGATCCCGACATAGGTGAGGCTGCCGACGAAGGTCATCGCCGGCATGATGATGCCCGACAGGAACTGCGCCTTGAAGCTCGCCTGGAACAGCTCTTCGTTCTCGGCCTTGAACTTGTCGAGGGCGTGCTTCTCACGGCCGAAGACCTTGACCAGCGCGTGGCCCGAGAAGGCCTCCTCCACGCGGGCGTTGAGGCGCCCGACCTTGCGCCACTGGATGCCGAACGCCTTCTGCGAGCGCGGTCCGATCACGCCGAAGATCACGGCCATGAGGGGCAGCGCCACGAGGGCGACGAGTGCGAGCTGCCACGAGATCGAGAACATCAGCACCAGCACGCCGACCACGGTCAGCACCGCCGTGAGCGCACCCGAGAGCGACTGCTGCATGGTCTGCGTGATGTTGTCGATGTCGTTCGTGACTCGGGAGATCAGGTCACCGCGCTGCACCTTGTCGAAGTACGACAGCGGCAGGCGGTTGATCTTCGCCTCGACCCGCTCGCGCAGGCGCCACATGGTGCGCACCATGATGACGTTGATGACGTACCCCTGGACCCAGCTGAGGAACGCCGCGACCACGTAGATCGCGAGCACCGCGGCGATGATCCACCGCAGTGCGTCGAAGTCGATGCCCGCGCCGACCTGGAAGTCGTGCAGTGCGGCCACCTGGTTCGCGAAGTCGTCCTGGCCGGAGGCCCGCAGCTGCTCGACCACGGTGTCCTGATCGGTGCCGACCGGGAAGCCGGGGAAGTCGCCCTGCGCCTGCGCCAGCTGGTTCGAGATGAAGCCGGTGTAGATCAGGTTGGTGGCCTCGGCCAGCACCTTCGGCGCCGCGACGGTCAGCACGACGCCGATGGCGCCCATGATCGACACGAAGATGAACCACGCCGCCGAGGGCTTCAGCAGCCCGATCATGCGCGAGAAGCTCTTGCCGAAGTTGTCGGCCTTGCCCGGTGCCACGCTGTCCCAGCCGCCGCCGTTCTGACGCGCCTGCTCGGCCAGCTCGGCCTCGTACTTCTCTTCTTCGGTCATCTCGGTCTCGACGATCGCCGCGGGCGCGGCGCCTCGCTGACGACGGTTCTTCGGAGTCTTCTGCTCGCTCATGCGTCCACCCCCAGCTGCGACTCGACGATCTCTCGATAGGTGTCGCTCGTCGTCAGCAGCTCTTCGTGCGTGCCGACGCCGACCATGGTCCCGCCGTCGAGCACGACGATGCGATCGGCATCCGTGATCGTCGAGATGCGCTGTGCGACCACGATCTTCGTGACGTGCGGCAGTTCGCGCCACAGCGCCTGTCGCAGACGGGCGTCCGTGGTGAGGTCGAGCGCCGAGAACGAGTCGTCGAAGACGAGGATCTGCGGCTGGCGCACGATCGCACGCGCGATCGCGAGGCGCTGACGCTGACCACCCGAGACGTTCGTGCCACCCTGCGCGATGCGCGACTCGAGCCCGTCGGGCATCTCCTCGACGAAGTCGCGCCCCTGGGCGATCTCGAGCGCGTGCCACAGATCGTCGTCGGTCGCATCCTCTCGCCCGTATCGGAGGTTCGAGGCGACCGTGCCGGTGAAGAGGAACGGACGCTGCGGGACGAGACCGATCGACGCCCAGAGGGACTCGACGTCCGCCTCGCGCACGTCGGTGCCGCCGACGAAGACGGCGCCGCCCGACACGTCGAAGAGTCGAGGGATGAGCGAGACGAGGGTCGTCTTGCCCGCTCCGGTCGATCCCACGATGGCCACGGTCTCACCCGGCTGAGCGCCGAAGCTGATGCCCGAGAGAACCGGAGAGTCCGCACCCGGATAGGTGAACTCGACGTCGTCGAACGCCACGGCTCCCGGCGCCGTGAACTCGGTCACACCGTGGTCGGGCCGGGTCATGCTCGACTGGGTGTCGAGCACCTCGCCGATGCGCTCGGCCGAGACGGCTGCGCGCGGGATCATGATGGCCATGAAGCTCGCCATGATGACGCCGCCCATGATCTGACCGATGTACTGCATGAAGGCGAAGATGGTGCCCACCTGCGCTGTTCCCGCGTTCACCTCGATGCCGCCGAACCAGATGACGGCGACCACGGTGACGTTCAGGATGAGCATGAACAGCGGGAAGAGCAGCACGAAGAGCGAGCCGACCTTGCGACCGACGTCCATGATGTCGGTGTTCGCCTCGCGGAACCTCTCTTCTTCGACGCGCTCGCGCACGAACGCACGCACGACGCGCACGCCCGTGAGCTGCTCGCGCATGACGCGGTTCACGGCGTCGAGCTTGCCCTGGTAGCTGCGGAACAGCGGAACCATGCGGCTCACCACGAGACCCGCGACGATGAGCAGCAGCGGCACGGACACCGCGATGAGCCAGCTGAGGCCCACATTCGTCTGGATGGCGAAGATGATGCCGCCGATCGCGAGCAGCGGGGCGGTCACGAGCATGGTCGCGCCCATCATCGCCAGCATCTGCACCTGCTGCACGTCGTTCGTGTTGCGGGTGATGAGCGATCCGGCGCCGAACTGCGACACCTCTCGCTCGGAGAATCCGCTCACCTTGCCGAAGACGTCGGAGCGGATGTCGCGCCCCGCACCCATCGCGGCACGGGCCGCGAAATAGGTGGCGATGATCGAGGCGATGATCTGGCCGAGCGACACCGCGAGCATGAAGAGACCGGTACGCCAGATGTAGCCGGTGTCGGACATCGCGACGCCCTTGTTGATGATGTCTTCGTTCAGACGGGGCAGATACAGGGTCGCGAGAGCGCTGGCGAACTGGAAGATCAGCACGATCAGCAGCAGCCACTTATAGCGGGACAGATAGCGGACGAGAATTTTTCCCAGCACAGGCGCACTTTCTAGGAAGGTTGGAATGGCGGATCGCTCGGCGGGCACGCGGCGGGCCGATCTTCGCGCACAAGCAAGGGTGCCACGAACCACCGACTTTCGGATCCCCCTCTGGGTGGAGCTTCGCTCACAGCGGATCATTACGCGGCGTGATCGGGTTTTTTGGACCCGGTCGAAGCGCGGATCGAGGCGGGTGCCCACCCTTTGTATCACCGGAAGGGTACAACTTGTGATAGACAGTGAGTACAAACTCACACACGGGGGACGATGACCATGGACAGACTGATCGCGCTGCTCACCGCCGAGCCGGCGGAGATCCTTCAGGCGCTGCTGTCGCAGCCGCTGTTCTCGCTGGCGATCGCCGCGATCGTCGCGATCGCCTGGCGAGCGTTCTCCCGGCACCGCGGCAGCGGCAGCCGCGATTCAGCGCCGGCGACTCTCGACGAGTCGTTGCGTGCGCGCTACCGACCGGAGCGGGTGGCCGTGCGCATCGGCGCGATCGCGGTCGTCGTCAGTCTCGTCGTGGAGAATCTCACGGCCACTCTGACGCCGCCCGACGGCGATACGGTCTCGTGGTGGCGGTACGCCACACCGATCCTCACGGGTGCGGTCGCGCTTCTCGCGCTCCTGGCGCTGATCGCACTGCGGGGCTCGTCCGCGCCACGGCGACCGGTGCCACTGGCCGGCCGGCGCACGTGGGCGACCTTCGGTGCCAGGGCGGACCTCTGCGGCGCCGGACTCGCCGCCCTCGTACTCACTTCGACGACCATCGCGGCCGGACTCGCCTCCTCGCCCGACCCGCAAGGCCGCTACGTCTGGCTCGAGGTGCCCATCCAGAACGCATCCGTCGATCCCCTGCGCCCCTGGTTCTTCGGCTGGGCCTACGGGGTGCCCGTCCTGATCAGCCTCGCCGCCCTGATCGTCGTGAGTGTCGCGACGTTGCACCGCAGTGCCGCGCGCCCGTTCATCGCCCCCGAGACCCTTCGGATCGAGCGGACTCTCCGGTCGGCGGTGGCGTCCGGCATCCTGCGTATCGCGACCGGGGCGTCATTGCTGTCGCTCGCCGCCGCATGGCGCTTCATCGCCGAGTCGGGCACGACGACCGGGCTGACCATCGAGGGAGGCGGCACCTACGAGGTCGCCTGGCGATACGCCGAGTTCGCCACGGCTGCCGGCTGGGCCGCCCCCGCGATCGAGGTCTGCGCCTTGCTGCTGCTCTTCTTCGCGGCCGGCATCCGGCGACCGCTCCGACGCCCCTTCTCGCTCGACCGGCCCGATGCCGGCGACGCGATCCTGACCCTCGTGGAGAGCGGACGATGACCGCATCCTCCGGCCGGATCTCGCCGCCGGGCGCCGCGCAGAACCCCGCCGAGGAGTCGAGTCCGGCGATCGAGATCTACCGGCAGTTCCGTGGGCTCATCGTGTCCGGTCAGCTCGGAGCGGGTGAACGGCTCCCGACCGTGCGGCAGACCGCGTCGGACCTCGGCGTCGCCGCCGGCACGGCCGCCCGCGCGTATCGGCTGCTGGAGCGCGACGGTCTGGTCGTGACCCGCACGGCGGCGGGAACACGAGTCTCCGAGTCGGCGGGCGTCGTGCCGCACGCCGTCATCCGTCAGATCAGGGAGCTCGTGGCCGCCGCCGAGAGATCCGGCAGCGCGATCGACGACGTGATCGACGTTCTGCGACTCGTCGCCCGGTCGTCGACCGGGTCGCCCGAGACCGAGACGACCTGACGCGTCAGGCCGTCTCAGAAGAGCGGATGCGGCGGCACGAAGCCGCGCGCCGCAGCGCCCGCGTCCGTCGCGAGGTCGGCGAGTGTCGGCGGATCCCACTTCGGGTTCCGATCCTTGTCGACGAGCTGCGCGCGGATGCCCTCGACGAGGTCGGGATGCTGCGTCACGAACCACATCACGCGGCGGTACTCCCCCTCGAGCGCGGCGCGAAGCCCAGGCATCTCACGGGCCTCACGCACGGCGTCGAGAGTCACCGCCAGGCCGGTCGGGCCGAGGCTCCCGAGCAGATCGGCGGTGGCGACGGCATCCGGTTCGCTCCGCTCGCGCAGTCGCTCGACGATCTCGACCACGGTGTCCGCCGAGAACGCCGCGTCGATCCACTCCCGTGATGCGGGAAGGGCGGAGGGCTCCGGAGTCTCATCGAAGAGCAGGACGATCTCGGCAGGCCCGGTCGGGTCCGCACGATACGCGAGCGCCTCCCGGAGCGCCTCGAGGCGATCCGACGGCACGACATGATCCGCGAAGCCGAGCAGAACAGCATCGGCGCCGTTCATCGTGCCGCCCGTGAGCCCGAAGTACTCCCCGAACCGCCCCGGCGCGCGGCCGAGCAGCCAGGTGCCCCCGACATCCGGCGTGAAGCCGATGCGCGTCTCGGGCATCGCGAGCTTCGAGCGCTCGGTGACGATGCGGATGGCGGCGTGCCCCGAGAGCCCGACGCCTCCGCCCATCGTGATGCCGTCGGCGATCGAGACGATCGGCTTGGGGTACTCCGCGATCATCGCGTTGAGCGCGTACTCCGCCCGGAAGAACTCCGCGGTCTCATCGGCATGCCCTGCCGTGATCTGGGCATGCAGCGCACGCACATCGCCGCCGGCGCACATGCCGCGCTCGCCCTTGCCGTCGATCAGCACGATCTGCACGTCGCTGTCGGATCGCCACCGATCGAGCGCCTCGGTGAGCAGGCGGATCATGTCGATGTCGAGCGCGTTGATCGCCTCGGGCCGGTTCAGCGTGAGCCGGCCGAGCGCCCCTTCGGTGCGGACGAGGACGCGGGGCGAGGCGGTGGAGTCGGTCACGCGTGCCAGGCTACCCGCTCGATTCCGGTCTTGCAGAGGACCCGAATAATGAGGTAAATGCGCGATCCGAGTGCTTTTCCGGCAGGATAGACGGAACTGCCCATTTTTCAAGGAGAGGTCGCGGATGCCCGACGGACAGGTGCTCGAGTTCACGCGCGTGACGAAACGCTTCAATGAGGTGACGGCGGTCTCCGACTTCTCCGCGCGTATCGAACCCGGAGCGGTCACCGCGTTCCTCGGCCCCAACGGCGCCGGCAAGACCACGAGCCTGCGCATCCTGCTCGGCCAGGTGCGTGCGACGACCGGCACGGCGACCATCGGCGGAGCCGCCTACTCGGAGCTGCGGCACCCCCTTCGGACGATCGGCGCCGTACTCGAAGAGACCGTGTACCGCCCTCGTCGCTCGGCGGCACGACAGCTGACGATCTCGGCCAAGGCCAACGGCATCCCCCTGTCCCGCGTCGATGAGGTGCTCTCGCTCGTCGGCCTCGAGAACGAAGCCGACGGACGCATCGGCAGCTTCTCGCTCGGCATGCGGCAGCGACTCAGCGTCGCCCACGCGCTTCTCGGCGACCCGGGCGCCCTCGTCTTCGACGAGCCGGCGAACGGTCTCGACCCCGAGGGCATCCGCTGGATGCGTCTTCTGATGCGTCGACTCGCCGACGAGGGCCGCACGGTCCTCGTCTCCTCGCACGTGCTGAGCGAGATCGAGCAGGTCGCCGACAACGTGCTCGTGCTCTCGCGAGGTCAGCTGATGCTGTCCAGCGGCATCGAGACGCTGGCAGATCCGTCATCCGGCGCCGTCGTGGTCGATGCCGCCGATCGTGTCGCCCTCACCGCCGCGCTCTCCGCCGCGGGCTTCGAGGTCGAGGTTCTGCGATCCGGCCTCACCGTGCGTGGCGGCGACGCCGGCACCGTCGGCGCGATCGCCGCCGACGCGGGCATCGCCCTGACCACGCTCGTGCAGCGCGGACCCACACTCGAGGACATCTTCATCGAGCTCGTCCGCGGCGGAAAGCACGCGCCGCGCGCACTCGCCACCGCACCGGTGGTCGTTCCGCCCGTCGTGATCGAGGACGCAGCCGAAGCCGAAGCCGAGGTCGAGAGCACGGATGCTGTCGGTGGCGGCGAGGCTGCGGAATCCGAGAGCGCCGGCGTCGACGCCGCCGCATCCGTACCTGGTGAATCCGAGGGCGAGGCAGGTGCATCGGAAGCCGATGCAGAAGAAGCCGATGCAGAAGAAGCCGATGCAGAAGAGGCCGATGCAGAAGAGGCCCTCGCCTCCGACGCCGAGCCCTCGACGCCTCAGCCGTCGTTCGATGACATCCTGTTCGGCACCGCGACTGAACCCTCTGTGACCGAGCAGCCCTCCGAGCCCGCCGAGCCGGACACCGACGAGCACACGGGCGTCGAGGTGTTCGCCGACCCTGATGCAGACGACTCCGCGTCCGACGAGAAAGAGCCTGGCACCGGCGAGCACGAGTCCGACGCGCACCATGGTGACACGCACGACGCCGGCGAGCACGGCGCTGACGACCCGCGATCCGCTGCGGTCAGCTCGATGCTGGCCGCCGCCGCGCGCGCGTACTACGAGGACGAGCCGAAGCAGTATCCGTTCGGCGAGGGCGAGACCGACGCAGCCCCTGAGGGCGAGGCAGACGCAGCCCCCGAGGCGGAGGCACCGGTCGAGAGTCCCGAGGGCGAGCAGCACGACGGTGAGCACCACGACGGTGAGCACCAGCACGGTGAGCACCACGACGGTGAGCACCAGCACGGTGAGCACCACGACGGTGCGCACCACGACGGTGCGCACGAGCACCGCGAGAACTAGAGCCGCACCCGGTTCCCACGCGAACGCCCTCCGCGCCGATAGGCGACGGAGGGCGTTTCCGTACCGGGGTACCGGAGCCGGGCTCAGGCCGGTCTCGGCCGGATGACGGGGCGCCGACGCCCCTTCGAGGTCGACGTGGGTGCGGTGGCGACGATCTCCTCGACGTCCGCGGGCTCATGCGAGACGTCGAGGCGCAGCGCCTGCGTCAGGGCGAGCCCGTGACGCGTGGTCAGGATCAGGCGGCGATACTGCTCATCGCCGTCGAGGTCGATCACGACGCTCGGGCGACGTCTGCGGATCAGCACGAAGTCGACACTGCCGGCCGCCTTCCAGGTGCCCGAGGCGAGGACGCCGGGGATGTGGGTCCCGGGGTTCGGTACCCCGCGCAGCCACGTCCACGCGTCCTCGATGAGCTGCACCTTGGTGATGGTGTCGCGCGCGATGCGCAGATTGTCCCGGTGGAAGCTCGCGGCTCGCTCGATCGGCGAGAGCACGACCTCGAGTTGCGTCTGGTCCAGCAGCAACGTCACCATGCGTCAAGTCTGCCAGCGGCGCCCTGCGAGTTGTCTGCTTCTTGCTCACAGGACGGCAACGATCCGTTGTCCGGTCTCTCCATGGCGCTTCTCCCATTCCGGTGTTCCACTCGGTTGTTCGAACAAATGTACTAGACTCGGATGCATGACACGAACAGATCCAGACGACCTCGAGCAGCGAACGGTGCTGCTCGACGCCTGGGTCGAGAAGCGTCGGCAGATCGCTGCTCTCGAGGCTCAGGCATCTTCTCTTCTCGCTGAAAGGATGCGGTTGAGCGAAGTCGACGGCGACGAGCATCCCCGCCATCGCGACGCCATCCGCCGGTCGATGATCGCGGAGTACTCGGCAGCGGGGCGGATGACTCAGGGCAGCGTCGATTATGCCTTCACGGACGCCGGATTCCTCGAGGGCAGTCACCCCGGGGTGCGCACGGCCTTCAGACAGGGCACGATCACAGCCGCGCACGTCCGCGAGATCGTGCGCGCCGCAGGCGTGGTTCGCGAGGCGGTGAACAACGGCACCGCGGATGCCGATGTGCTGCCGCTCTACGACACGGTCGCCGTGATCGTCGCCGAGAAAGAGACACCCGCTCGCACCAGGGCGCACCTGCGCGAACTCGCCGCCGTACTGGCCGGCGTGACGATCGTCGAGCGTCACCAACGGGCGAAGTCCGAACGCACGGTCACCATGCGTCCGGCCAGAGACGGCCTCGCGGTGCTGACCATCGTCCTGCCCGAGCACCTCGCGGTGGCCGTCATGGATCGACTGACGCAGTTGGCTCGTGCGGTCATCAAGAATCGGAGCGACCACGAGCCGACCCTCGAACCGATCGACGATGGCGAGAATCCGATCTACCCCGAAGACATCGCCTACGACGATCCCTCGCGCGACGACCACGCCATCTTCGGCGACGGCACGTTCACGACCGACCCGATGGTCGACCCGATGCTCGACCCGATGGTCGACCCGATCAACAGCCCCGATGTCGAGCACATCCCCGCCGACGACCGCACGATCGATCAGGTGCGCACCGACCTCCTGATCGACCTTCTACTCGCCTCCGATCCGAGCGCCGCGAACGGTTGCGGGCTCGACAACATCACGGCTCGCATCCAGGTCACGATCGCCGCCACCACGCTTGCGGGCTGCGACGACCGACCCGCCCAACTCGACGGCCATGGCCCCGTGCACCCCGATGTCGTCCGCGACCTCGCGGGTCGACACAGCGGGTGGTCGCGTCTCTTCCTCGATCCCACCGGAATGGTCGTCGAGACCGACAATTACTCACCCACGGAATCGATGCGACGATTCCTCCGGGCCCGCGATCAGCACTGTCGATTCCCGGGATGCAGGATGCCGGTGCACCGATGCCAGATCGACCACACCTTCGACCACGCCAAGGGCGGGAAGACGGAGATCCACAATCTCGGCCACCTGTGCGCTCGACACCACGCCTTGAAACATCCGGATGTCGCCGACGAGGCCCGATGGACAGCCCAGCAGCTTCCGGACGGCACCATCGACTGGTTCAGTCCGCTCGGCTGCACCTACCGAGACACACCGAGACGACGCGTGATGTTCGTCTAGAAGTCCGCATCGCCCCGAGAGCGAGTTCGCGCCTGGGGTGGGACTGGGACAAGCTCCCGTGGGACTGGAACAAGCTCCCGTGGGACTAGGACTAGCTCCGTGGGACTAGGACCAGCTCCGTGGGACTCGGACTAGCTCCCGTGGGACTCGGTATGGAGCTGGCCCGGCCTAGGGCTGCGAGTGCGACTGCGACCGCGACTGGCGTTAGCGACTGCGACTGCGACTGCGACCGCGAGTGCGACCGCGACTGCGACTGCGACCGCGACTGCGACTGGCGTTAGCCCTCCTGGGCCCGCGCCGCAGCAGCCGCGGCGATCGGCAGCGCCGCCTCGATGCGCTGCAGCTCGTCTTCGCCATGGGCCGCGGTGAGGAACCAGGCCTCGAACACGCTGGGCGGCAGCGCCACCCCCTGCTCGCGCATGGCATGGAAGAACGGAGCGTAGCGGAAC
>NZ_DALZXX010000046.1:0-6172 GCF_031988965.1 Microbacterium sp. | reverse complement strand
GCGCCTCGGTGTAGTCGCGCGGAGCGGTCGCCCGGAACGACGGGTTGAACAGACTGCCGGCGTTCGCCACGGCGTGCGTCACGCCGGCATCCGCCAACGCAGCCGCCAGCGCCGAAGCCACTCGTGCCGCCGACGCACCGACCTTCGAGTACACCTCCGGCGTCGCCAGTCGCAGCGTCGCGAGACCGGCGGCCACCGAGAGCGGGTTGCCCGACAGGGTTCCCGCCTGGTACACGGGGCCGAGCGGCGCGAGCAGATCCATGACCTCGGCGCGTCCACCCAGAGCCGCCAGCGGCATTCCCCCTCCGACGACCTTGCCGAACGTGAAGATGTCCGGCATGTACTCCTCACCGGCGGCTGCCTGCAGGCCCCAGAAGCCGGCCGGGTGCACGCGGAACCCGGTGAGCACCTCGTCGATGATCATCAGCGCACCGTGCGCGTGCGCGGTCTCGGCGATGAAGCGGTTGAACCCCGGCAGCGGTGCGACGACACCCATGTTCGCCGCCGACGCCTCGACGATCACCGCCGCGATGCGCGGGCCGTGCTCGGCGAAGACGGCCTCGAGGGCGTCACGGTCGTTGTAGTCGATCACGAGCGTCTGTGCGGCGATCGGAGCGGGCACGCCGGCGGATCCGGGCAGGGCCAGCGTGGCGACTCCTGAGCCCGCCGCGGCGAGCAGCCCGTCGGAGTGGCCGTGGTAGTGCCCGGCGAACTTCACCAGCAGGTCGCGACCCGTCGCCCCCCTCGCCAGGCGGATGGCGGTCATCGTGGCTTCGGTGCCCGTCGACACGAGACGCACGCGCTCGATCGGACGCACCTCGCCGAACCGCACACGATCCGCGATCAACGCCGCGAGCTCCACCTCACCCTCGGTCGGCGCTCCGAACGAGAGTCCGCGACCCGCGGCGTCCTGCACGGCGGCGACGATCTCGGGGTGGGCGTGGCCGAGCAGGGCCGGTCCCCACGACGCCACCAGGTCGACGTACTCGATGCCCTCGGCATCCGCCACCGTGGCACCTGTGGCCGACGCCAGGAACCTCGGCGTGCCGCCGACCGATCCGTAGGCGCGCACCGGCGAGTTCACCCCACCGGGGATCACCGAGCGGGCAGCGGAGAACAGGTCGTCATTGCGATCGGTCATGGGGTCCTTCCAGAACGACGGCGAGGCGGCGTCTCAGCCGCGCAGCCAACGGGCGGCGTCTGTCGCCCAATAGGTGAGCACTGCGTCGGCGCCGGCACGGCGGATCGACAGCAGAGACTCCAGAATCGATGCCCGACGGTCGATCCAGCCGTTCGCGGCGGCCGCCTCGATCATCGCGTACTCCCCCGACACCTGATAGGCCCAGACGGGGATGTCGACGGTGTCGCGCACCTCGCGCAGCACGTCGAGGAACGCCATCGCCGGCTTGACCATGACGATGTCGGCGCCCTCCTGCTCGTCGACGACGGCCTCGCGCACACCCTCGCGGCGGTTGCCGGGGTCCAGCTGATACGTGCGGCGATCGCCCTTCAGCTGAGAGTCGACCGCCTCACGGAAGGGTCCGTAGAAGGCACTCGCGTACTTCGCCGCATAGGCGAGCAGCAGCGTGTCGGTGAAGCCCTCGGCATCCAGAGCGGCGCGGATCACGGCGACCTGGCCGTCCATCATCCCCGACAGGCCGAGCAGCTGCGATCCGGCACGCGCCTGCGCGAGCGCCATCGACGCGTACCGCACGAGCGTCGCATCGTTGTCGACGGAGCCGTCGGCAGCCAGCACTCCGCAGTGACCGTGATCGGTGAACTCGTCGAGGCAGAGATCGGTCTGCACGACGAGTGCATCGCCGACCTCGGACGCGAGCACCTCGGTCGCGACGTTCAGGATCCCCTTCGGGTCGTCTGCACCCGAGCCCCGCGCGTCGCGCACGGCCGGCACGCCGAACAGCATCACGCCGCCGACTCCGGCCTCCGCCGCATCCACGGCGGCAGCACGCAGCGAATCGAGCGAATGCTGCGCGACTCCCGGCATCGAACCGATCGGAACCGCCTCGGAGATCCCCTCGCGAACGAACAGGGGCAGCACCAGGTTGCGAGGCTCGAGCGACGTCTCACGGACGAGGCCGCGGACCGCAGGGGACTGGCGCAACCGGCGCAGACGCACGTCGGGGAAGCTCACGGCGCCAGCTCATCCGACGCGTGCGGAAGGGTGAAGCTCGACACCGCATCGATCAGCGCGTCGACCGTCTGCCGGTCGGCCACGACCGTGATCGGGAGCCCCGCCCTGTCGGCATCCTTCGCCGTGCGCGGCCCGATCGCCGCCAGCAGAGTCTCGTCGGGGATCTGCGGGAACTGCTCGCGCACCTGCTCCGCCACCGAGCCGCTGGTGATGAGGATCGCATTGATGCGACCGTTCTCGACATCGCGCTTGATGCGGTCGGTCACCGGCACGCCGACGGTGCGATACGCCACGACGCTGTCGACATCGTGCCCGGCCTCCTGCAGCATCACGCTCAGCACGGGCTTCGCGATCTCACTGCGGAGGGCGAGGATGCGGCGACGCTCCGGCGTCTCGAGAGCGATCAGCTGCTCGGCCATGCCCGCGGCGGAGTTGTCTTCTTCGGGAACGATCGCGACCTCGTAGCCGACCGCCTGCAGAGCGGCCGCGGTGGTCTCGCCGACCGCGGCGATCCGCGTCGAGCGCGGCACCACCGCGCGGTGCGCGAACATCACGTCGACCGTCGTCGCGCTCGTGACGGTCAGCCAGTCGTACTCACCCGCGGCGAGACGCCGCAGAGCACTGTCGAGCGCCGCCTGATCCGTGGTCGGCGCGAAGTTGATCAGCGGCGCCACGACGGGCACCGCTCCGCGGTCGCGAAGGCTCGCGGCCACCCCGTCACCCCACGGGCCACCGCGGGGTACGAGGATCCTCCAGCCGTCCAGCGGCCGGTTCTGCTTCGAATTCGTCATGAGGAATGCTCTCGGGAAACAAGGTCAGCCGCCCCTTGATCGAGCAGCCGACGGGCAACACTCAACCCGAGCTCGCGAGCCGCGTGCATCGGGACTGCACCATCGGCAGCATCCGCTCCATTGCCACTGCCGTTCCGTTGAATATACTCCCCGTTCAGGACCTCCGTGACGTCGAGGCCGATCCGGCGGCCCCCATCCGGGGCGTAGACGACCGTCCTGACGCGGATCTCGGCGCCGTCGAAAGACGCGTGCGCAGCCATGGGCGCCTGGCACCCCGCGTCGAGCCCCTCGAGCACGGCCCGCTCGACCGTGACGGCCAGACGCGTCTGCTCGTCGTCGAGCTCCGCCAGCGCTGCGAGCAGCTCCTCGGGCGCATCCTCGCGGGTCTCGACGGCGAGCGATCCCTGTCCCGGCGCGGTCGGCCACTCGGCGAGACCGAGCTCCTCCCTGCGCAGCGGCGAGTCGGAGCCGAGCCGCGACAGCCCGGCGGCGGCGAGGATCACCGCATCGAGCTCTCCGGATGCCACCCGCTGCAATCGCGAGTCGACGTTGCCTCTGATGTCGACGACCTCGGCGTGCGGAGCCCTGCGACGCACCTGCGCGATGCGCCGCGGAGAGCCGGTGCCGACCGTGCTGCCCGTGCCCAGCTCGTGCAGCGGAGTGCCTGCGCGGGTGATCGCCACGTCGCGGGCGTCCTCGCGAACCGGCGTCGCCGCGATCACGAGCCCCGCAGGGATCGCCGTCGGAAGGTCTTTGAGCGAGTGCACGAGGAAGTCGCACTCCCCCGCCAGCAACGCCTCACGGAGGCGGGTCGCGAAGATCCCCTGCCCACCGATCTCCGACAGGGACGCGCGGTTCGTGTCGCCCTCGCTGGTGATCGGGACGAGTTCGACGCGACGGCCGGACACCTTCTCGAGAGCGGCGGCGACATGACCCGACTGCGCCTGGGCGAGCGCACTGCGGCGGGTGCCCAACCGGATCGGGGTGGACCTGTTCTTCGGAATCGTCATCGCGCGGCCTACTGCAGCACGTCCGCGATCTCGTCGAACCGGAGTCGGCGCCCCGTGTAGAAGGGGATCTCCTCCTGCACGTAGAGACGCGCGTCGGTGTAGCGCAGGTCGCGCATGAGATCGACGAGCTCGGTGACGTCGTCGGCCTCGAGCGGAAGCAGCCACTCGTAATCGCCGAGAGCGAAGGCGGCCACCGTGTTGGCGATCACCCCCGTGAACGCCGCGCCCTTGCGCCCGTGGTCGGCGAGCATCTTGCGACGCTCCTCCTCCGGCGCGAGGTACCACTCGGGCGTGCGCACGAAGGGGTACAGGCACAGCCAGTCCTTCGGCTCGACCCCGCGGAGGAATCCGGGCACGTGCGAGCGGTTGAATTCGGCGTCGCGGTGCACGCCCATCACGTTCCAGACGGGCAGGAGCGAGCGGAGCAGCTCGGTGCGACGCAGACGACGCAGCGCCTTCTGCAGCTCTTCCGCCGTGTCGCCGTGGAGCCAGACCATCAGGTCGGCGTCGGCCTTCAGACCGGAGACGTCGTAGAAGCCGCGGACCGTGACGCCGGAATCCTCGATATACGAGACGATCGTCTCGAGCTCGGTGGAGTCGGACTCGGTGACCGGAACGTCGGGGTTTCGTCGCCAGACCGCCCACAGGGTGAAGCCGGACGGGTTATCTTCGCGCTCATCGGACATGGAACCAGTCTGCCCCCTTTACCGAGCGGTGGCTAATTCCCCGGACGCGCTTGACAGCACCGGTGCGACCCCGCGAGGGCGGCGACTCCGTGCGAGGTGCCTCAGCGAGACAGGGCGCGCGCGACGACCCACACGACACCGCCGACCGCGGCGGCGATCGCGACTGCTGCGGCGACGGCCGCGACCGGGTTGCGGTCGGCGAACACGCGCGCCTTCGCGGCGGCGCGCTTCGAGGCCTTGTCGAGGCGTCGGGGCACGTTGCCCTTGACCTCGATCGCTGCCAGGGCGGCCTTCAGCTCGGCTCGCGCCGACGCCACCGGGTCGAGGATCCCTGCGGGGACCGCCGTCTTGGGCAGTGAGCTGGCGCCCGCGGCCCTCTGGATCGACGTGCTGTCAGAGTTCGTCATCGCCGGCTTCCTTCACGAGTCGGATGTCCTCGCCGACCGCCTGAGCGGGATTCTGTCGGCGGAGCACCTTGCGGAACTTCAGGATGCCGAGCAGCGCGAACAGCAGCACGGCGATGATCAGGATGCCGAGCACGGCGAGCGCCGAGAGCCAGACCGGCCACCACGACGACAGGCCGGCGATGGCGAACACCAGGATCACCGGCACGGCCCAGAACAGGAAGAACAGGGCGACGAGGAACCAGACCGAGCCGATGCCCGCATCCTTGGCGGTCCTCGAGACCCACGTCTTCGCGGCGTCGATCTCGGCCTTGACGAGATTGCCGATGAGTTCGGGCAGATCGCCGATCAGCGACAGCAGGCTGTCCTCGGCGCGATCACGGTATCCGCGGGGCATCTCAGTCTCCGGACTTCGCTGCGCCGGAACGCGCAGACGTGGACTTCTTGGCTGCGGGCTTGTTCGCGGCATCCTTCTTGGCAGCGGTCTTGACCTCGTCGACGGCGTCGTCCGTCGCGTCGACGATGTCCTCCGCAGCCTTGCGGCCCGCGGCGACGGCGGAGTCGAGGCGCTGGCCGGCGGTCTTGTCGCCACCGCTCGCCGACTTGACGACCTTCTGCACACCGGTCCAGATCGCGCCGGGAACCGCTGCAGCCTTGTCGCCGACGTAGCCCTTGACCCTGTCGACCTGCTCCTGCACCGGGTCGAGGTTCCACACCTTGAGCCACTGCGTCTTGATCTGCTCGTAGCGCTCGCGTCCTGCACGAGTTCCGAGCACGTATCCCACGCCGAGTCCTACGACGAGTCCGATCTTCCCCTTCATGGGGTCTCCTCACGTTGTTCCGGTGTGAACGCCCTGCGGCGAACCGGCGGCTCGGCGCCGCCTGCCAGGTGTCCAGCGTAGCCCTGTATTCCGAATTCGGCATCTAAACATCAGAGGGTTGACAGACCGCGACGCATGGGGGTGAGTCACGGTGCGGAGTCGAGCCGCCTCACTCCCACAGGAGCGCGCGGCGAAGCCGGTCGGCCTCCTGCTGCGCATCCGGCACGACCTGCGCGAGTCCGGTTCCCGCGAGCCAGGCGCCGACCGCCGCCAGACCCGCAACGGCCTGCACGGCGGTGCGCGCCGCC
>NZ_DALZXX010000045.1:6885-20002 GCF_031988965.1 Microbacterium sp. | reverse complement strand
GCCGTCGCCACCGCCGGCCACGGCACGCCGTCCGGGCGCACCAGGGCGAGGGACAGGAGCGCCGCACGCTCGGCGGATTCGGGGACTGCGGATGCCGAGAGCGAGGCCGCATGCAGAGCGATTGCCTCGCTGCGGGTCAGTGTCGGAAGCACCCGGGCGAGGGATCCCGCGTCGAGCAGGGCCTCGGCGGCATCGAAGAAGTCCTGCCACCCGGCGTCGGCGCGCACGGTGCGCGCCGTGAACAGCGTGGCGAGCTCGGCATCGCTCGCCGCGGCCAGCCGTTCGGCGAGGGGGCGAGCGTGCGTCGTCATGCCGATGGCCTCAGGATCGCGAGGCGCGACCCTTGCGCACGAAGCTCATCGAGAGCAGCACGATGATCATCACGAACGCCGCGGGGAGTCCCCAGTAGGGGACCGCGGCCACGATCGGCCAGACTCCCGAGCCGAAGTCCTGCTGCTGCATGCCGACGGCCGTGCCGATGATGATCGCGAAGAAGCAGAGGATCGAGGCCGCGGCGAGGCCCAGTGCCGTGAACGCCAGAATGCGGTCGACTCGGCGCACGGGGACATCCGGTTTAGGACTCTGCATGCTCATCCGTCTCAGCCTAGTCGCTGCGGGGCATGACGGTTCCGCGGGCGGCCTCGGCTTCGGCACGCGCCGACCGGTAGGCTGAGGGCAGGCGCATCTGCGCGCCCTCCAGCTCCACACCGACTCAGCGAGGTTTCTCCCATGCCCACCGGCAAGGTCAGGTTCTACGACGAAGACAAGGGTTTCGGCTTCATCGCCACCGATGACGGTCAGGATGTCTTCCTGCACGCGTCGGCGATGCCCGCCGGGACGGCTGTGAAGGCCGGAGCTCGGGTGGAGTTCGGCGTCGCCGACGGAAAGCGCGGGCTGCAGGCGCTCTCGGTGCGCGTGCTCGAAGCCCCGCCGAGTCTGGCGAAGGCCAAGCGCAAGCCGGCCGACGACATGGCGATCATCGTCGAGGACCTCGTGAAGCTGCTCGACGGCATCGGCGGCGACCTGCGCCGCGGCCGCTACCCCTCGTCCTCGCACGGCCGCAAGATCGCGGCCGTCCTGCGCAAGGTCGCTGATGACCTCGAAGCCTGACGTCGATCAGCGTCTCGTCGACGCTCATGATCTCGCGCTCGCGGCGCTGCACGAGATCACTCCGGCGTCGACCGTCGGTCCCGCGGCCGGCTACCTCCCCGAGGACGACGGTTCGGTGTCGCTGCGGTTCGAGAACCGCCTGCCCGGATACCCCGGCTGGTACTGGACCGTGACCGTTGCGCGCGTCGACGAGGAGGATCCCACGGTCCTCGAGATCGAACTCCTCCCCGGCGACGGAGCGCTGCTGGCGCCCGAGTGGGTGCCATGGGCCGAGCGTCTCGCCGAGTACCGTGCGCACCAGGTGGAGCTGGCCGAGCAGGCCGCTGCCGCGGCTGAAGCCGACCCCGACGCGGATGACGCGGACGGACTCGAGGACGACGAGCTCGACGACATCGACGAGGACGAGGACGACCTCGATGACGATGATGATGACGACGCGGACGATGATGACGACGACCTCGACGACGACGATCTGACGGCGGAGCCGCGCGTGCTGCATGCCGGTGATCTCGACGGCGTCGACATCGACGAACTCGACGATTCCGCCACCGCGGACGACGTTTCGGACGAGGACGACGACTCCGATGAGGACGACGACTCCGACGAGGACGACTCCGACGACGACTCCGACGAGGACGACGACTCCGACGACGAGGAATGACCTTCCGCTCGGGCACGCCGGTGCGACGAGCATGAGAAAGGGGGCCGCGTGATGATCACGCGGCCCCCTTTCTGCATCCTGCCCGAAGGTCAGTCGCCCTGGTTCTCGAGCACGTAGTCGAGGGCGCGGGTCAGCTGGCGCACGTCGTCCGGCTCTATCGAGACGAACGTCGCGACGCGCAGCTGGTTGCGGCCCAGCTTGCGGTAGGGCTCGGTGTCGACGATGCCGTTGGCGCGGAGGGTCTTGGCGATCGCCGCCGCATCGACGGTGTCGTCGAAGTCGATCGTGACGACGACGGGGGAACGGTGCGCGGCATCCGCGACGAACGGCGTGGCGACCGCCGAGGCTGCAGCCCAGTCGTAGAGCACACCCGACGACTCGGCCGTGCGGGCACCGGCCCACGCGAGACCGCCGTTGTCGTTGATCCAGCGCAGCTGACTGTCGAGCAGGTGCAGGGTCGTCAGGGCCGGAGTGTTCAGTGTCTGGTTGAGCCGCGAGTTGTCGACGGCGTTCTTCAGGCTCAGGAACTCGGGGATGTACCGGTCGGATGCCGCGATGCGCTCGATGCGGTCGACCGCGGCGGGGGAGACGGCGGCGAACCACAGTCCTCCGTCGGATCCGAGGTTCTTCTGCGGTGCGAAGTAGTAGACGTCGGCCTGGGTGGCGTCGAAGTCGATGCCACCCGCTGCGCTGGTCGCGTCGATCACCGTCAGTGCACCCTCGGCGGCCACGCGCTCGACGGGCGCGGCGACTCCGGTGGAGGTCTCGTTGTGCGGCCAGGCGTAGACGTCGACACCCTCGACGACCTCCGCCGCGGTGCGCGAGCCGGGCTCGGACTTGCGCACGTCGGGAGCCTCGAGCCACGGGGCGGCGGCCGCGGCGGCGAACTTGCCCCCGAACTCGCCGAAGACGAGGTTCTGACTGCGGCGCTCGATCAGGCCGAAGGCCGCAGCATCCCAGAACGCCGTCGATCCGCCGTTGCCGACGATGATCTCGTAGCCCTCGGGGAGGCGGAACAGTGCGGCGAGCTGCTCGCGCACGCTGCCGACGAGGTTCTTCACCGGCGCCTGGCGGTGCGAGGTGCCGAGCAGGGTGGGCCCTGCGGCGAGCAGCGCATCGAGCTGCTCGGGGCGCACCTTCGAGGGACCGCATCCGAAGCGGCCGTCAACGGGCAGGAGGTCACGGGGAATCTCGATCGCCATGGGTCGAGTCTAAGCCGTGCCGATGTCCCCTCCACACCGCATGACGCCTGATGTCCGCGGGGGAATGTAGGCTTGCCTAACGAGACTCGGAGGGCCGCATGACGGACTTGATCGACACCACGGAGATGTATCTCCGCACCATCCTCGAACTCGAGGAGGAGAACATCGTCCCGCTGCGCGCACGCATCTCCGAGCGCCTCGGTCACTCGGGCCCCACGGTCTCGCAGACCGTCGGCCGGATGGAGCGCGATGGGCTCGTCGTCGTCTCGGAAGACCGCACGCTCGAGCTGACCGACGCCGGCCGTCGCAAGGCCGTCGACGTGATGCGCAAGCACCGTCTCGCCGAGCGCCTGCTCTCCGACGTGATCGGTCTCGACTGGGCCTACGTGCATGAAGAGGCGTGCCGGTGGGAGCACGTGATGAGCGAGCAGGTCGAGCGTCGTCTCGTCGAGCTCCTCGGGCACCCCACCGAGTCTCCCTACGGCAACCCGATCCCCGGCCTCGACCAGCTGGGCGACACCCCAGCGCGCACCTTCGACGAAGGCGTGATCGGTCTCGTGCAGAAGCTCAACGCCGCGGGCGCCCCGGTCGAAGGCACGGTCCGTCGTCTCGCGGAGCCCGCCCAGGTCGACCCCGAGCTGCTCGAGCAGCTTCGCGATGCCGGCGTCGTGCCGGGCGCGAAGGGCGACTATCGCTTCAATGAGGGCTACGTCCTCATCCAGATGGAAGGCAAGGACGACGGGCTCGAGCTGCCCGTCGAGCTCGCCTCGCACATCTTCCTCGTAGGCGAACCGGCCTGATCCCGGCAGAAATCCCGCGTGATTCCGCCTCTGCGGGGATTGCCAGTTTCACAGGGTGACAGTTTCGTTATCTTCCGGTAACCTCGGACAGGTCGTCGCGAAAGCCCACTGACGATACCCGAGAGGATCGCCTTCCAGGCTCGTCGTCTTCTCGGTAAGAACGCACAAAGTACCCGAGCTACATTCGTGCCACGAGAGCAGAGTGCCGACGAGTCAGCGCTACCCGAGCGTGCAGGCGCAGGAGGATTACGTTTTGGTCAAAGACATCGAATCACCCGCGAAGACATCTGAAGATCGAGCAGTCGCCCGCACCACCCGTGCCGCGGCCAGCGCACGCAAGGCCGTGAAGCCTCTGCGATCGATCGCCATCTTCGGGGCAGTCGGTGCTCTGGTCGCCGCGGTCGCTCTGCCGGCGTACGCGTCCTCCAAGCCGAGCGAGGCGGCAGCCACGACGCTTCAGCAGCTGGCAGCCGACGACTCGCAGTCGCTCGTGGTCGCGTCCGCAGCCACGGCCGCCACTCTCGATCGAGGCACGTTCACCGCGACCACTCCCGACGAGATCGCCAAGAAGAAGGCGGAAGAAGCCGCGGCGGCTCGAGCTGCTGCAGCCGCATCCGCGGCGGCTGCGTCTCTGGCGTCGTCGGGCGGCGGCAACTTCAACACCGGGAACTACGCGCTCGTCTCGCCCGGATCGGGCGAGGTCCGCTACCCGCTGCCTCAGGGCTCGTACAACGTCAGCCGCACCGTGGGCGGCGCTCACCAGGGCGCCGACATGCTCGCTCCCGCCGGCACCCCGATCTACGCGGCGGCCGCCGGCGTGGTCCGTGCCTCAGCAGAGAGCATTGGCGGATACGGCGTCTGCGTCATGCTCGACAGCGTCGTGGGCGGTCAGCGCGTGCAGACCACCTATGGCCACATGATCTACGGTTCGCGTCAGGTGCAGGCCGGCGAGACGGTCGCCGCCGGGCAGCTGATCGGCTTCGTCGGCAGCACGGGGCGGTCGACCGCGAACCACCTGCACTTCGAGGTCTGGGTGAACGGCGGACTCATGGAGCCGATCGCCTGGCTCGGTGCCAACGCGGGCTGAGGTCTCCCTCTCCGCGTGCACACCTCTCGCGGACACTCCCTCGCGGGCGATCTCTCGGACACGCCTTCGGCTGTTCATCCGCAGTTTGGCCCTCGCGCCCCGCTCATGGGTTAGCCTGAACGCGTTGTCGTAACAGGCGGGAGAAGCTGATGGAACGAATACCGAGCATCCGAACCATGGATGCCCTCGGTCGTCACGTCCTTCAGCATCGTCCGCAGGGACTCCACGGTTCTGCCGTGCGTAGAAGGCGCTGTCTGTAGACAGCGCCTTTTTTCGTCCCTGCGAGCGCTCACGTCCTGCGCGGCGCGTGTGAGTCGAGAGTGCCGGGAAGCCGTCCCGGCGGATCGAGAGGATGACGATGCGCACACTGGTACTGAACGCGGGATACGAGCCTCTGGCGATCGTGTCGTTCAAGAGAGCCCTGGTCCTGGTCATGAACGACAAGGCCACGGTCATCGAACGTGTCGAGGACGATCCCGTCTGGGGGAGCCACGGCGTGTATGACAGACCGGCGGTCATCATCCTGTCGCGCTACGTGCGCATCCCCGTGAGCAGACGTGTTCCCGTCACCCGGCGCGGTGTTCTGCGGCGCGACGATCATCGCTGCGGGTACTGCGGCAAGGCCGCCTCGACCATCGACCATGTGCTGCCTCGTTCGCGCGGGGGAGCGGACTCGTGGGAGAACCTCGTGGCCTGCTGCCTGCGCTGCAACAACGTGAAGAGCGACCGCACCCCTCAGGAGATGCGATGGGCGCTGCGCTTCACGCCTCGTCCACCGCATGGCACCGCCTGGACGGTGCGGGGGAGCGAACGCAGCGACCCCCGGTGGGAGCCGTACCTCGCTCTGGCAGCGTGAGACGGGGACGAGGGTGCCTCTAGAATGGAACCCACGCCCCCGTAGCTCAGCAGGATAGAGCAGCCCTCTCCTAAAGGGCAGGTCGCTGGTTCGAATCCAGTCGAGGGCACTCCATCAGACGCGGCCGCATCGTCAGTCGCGACCGCGACGCCACAGCTTCGACGGCCACCAGATCACGCGACCCAGGTCGTACGCGAGCGCCGGCACGAGCAGCGAGCGCACGACGAACGTGTCGAGCAGCACGCCGAACGCGACGATGAAGGCCAGCTGGACGAGGAACAGGATCGGGATCACCGACAGTGCGGCGAACGTCGCCGCGAGCACGAGTCCTGCCGAGGTGATCACTCCGCCGGTGATGGAGAGCCCGCGCAGCACGCCCTCGCGGGTGCCGTGCTCGAGAGACTCCTCGCGCACTCTGGTCATCAGGAAGATGTTGTAGTCGATGCCGAGCGCCACGAGGAAGACGAAGCCGTACAGCGGCACGGCGGGATCGGCCCCGGGGAAGTCGAACACCCCGTTGAAGACGAGTGCCGAGACGCCCATCGCGGTGCCGAACGACAGGACGGTCGTCGCGATCAGCAGCACGGGCGCGAGGATCGAGCGCAGCAGCAGCATCAGGATCAGCATGATCACCACCAGGATCACCGGGATGATGAGGTTGCGGTCGTGGATCGACGCATCGTTCGTGTCGATCGCCGTCGCGGTGACCCCGCCGACGACGGCATCGATGTCGTCGAGCTCCGCGCGGAGGTCACGGACGGTCTGCGCTGCGGCGTCGGAGTCCGCGGCATCGGTGAGTGTTCCCTGCAGCAGGACCTCACCGTCGACGACGGTGGGCTCGGGGGCCGGAGTGCCGGGAGGGCCGAATGCCGAGATGCCGTCTGCGGTCACCGGGGCCGAGCCGCTGGGCGAATCGGATGCTGTCACGGCGACGCCGTCGATGCCGTCGTCTGCGAGAAGCACATCGGCGGCATCCTGCAACCGGTCCTCCTGCACGACGACGTACACCGGGCTTCCGGATCCGCCGGGGAAGTGCTCACCGAGCGCGACCTGGCCGTCGCGGGCCTCGGACGCGCCGAGCACGAGGTCGGACTGCGGCACGCCCGAGGCGTTGAGCTGCAGCACTCCCGACGCTCCGGCGATCAGCACGAGCGTGGTGACGATCCAGATCACCCGCGGACGCCTGGTGATGAGGCCGGCGAGACGCGCCCAGAGCCCGGTCGTGCGCATGCCGTGCTCCTCGGCCACGACCTCGGGCTCGAACTTCGGGCGGCGCGGCCAGAACACGGCGCGTCCGAAGAGCAGAAGCAGAGCGGGGAGCAGCGTCAGCGCGGCGAGCATGGCGAAGACGATGCCGATCGCAGCGACCGGTCCGAGCGTGCTGTTCGACTTCAGGTCGCTGAGCAGCAGGCACAGCAGACCGGCGATGACCGTGCCGCCCGAGGCCACGATCGGTTCGAACGAGCCCTTCCAGGCGGCGAGCACGGCGGTTCCCTTGTCGCGCGCGACGCGGAGCTCCTCTCGGAACCGCGCGACGAAGAGCAGGGCGTAGTCGGTGGCGGCTCCGATCACCAGGATGAAGAGGATGCCCTGGGTCTGCCCGCTGAGCAGGAGCACCTCGAACTTCGCGAGCCACCACACGACGAGCAGTGCGACGCAGAGCGCGAAGAGGCTCGTCGACAGCACCACGAGGGGCAGCAGGAACGATCGGTACACGAGCACGAGGATGATCAGCACGGCGAGAAGGGCCACACCGAGCAGGAGCCCGTCGATGCCCGCGAATCCGGCCACGAGGTCGGCACTGAATCCGGCGGGGCCGGTGATGTACACGGTGACCCCGTCGGGCGCCGCATCGCGCAGTTCGTCGCCCAGCGCGGCGACGGCGTCGGCGAGCTCGGCGTCGCCGTCGATCGGGATGAAGGCCTGCACGGCCTGACCGTCGTCGGAGGTGAGCGCGGGCGAGACGTCGTCGCTCACGCCCTCGACCGAGGGCGCATCGGCCACGGCATCCGTGATGGTCTGGATGTCGCTCTCCGACAGCTCGCCGTCGGCGACGAACACCGCGATGGCGGGGATCGTGTCGCTGTCGCGGAACTCGCCGAGGAGCTTCTGCACCTGCGTCGCGTCGGCCGATTCGGGCAGATAGCTGGTCTGGTCGTTCGAGGAGACCTCGTCGATCTTGCCGAACAGCGGTCCGCCGAGACCTGCGCCGACCAGCCACACGAGGATCAGGGCGACCGGAAGGAACACACG
The DNA here is from genome assembly GCF_031988965.1 of Microbacterium sp. GTDB lineage: Bacteria > Actinomycetota > Actinomycetes > Actinomycetales > Microbacteriaceae > Microbacterium. The sequence goes on along the minus strand of NZ_DALZXX010000045.1, from coordinate 12,033 downwards.
CACCCACGAGTGTCGACGGGTGCGCTCACGGGTCGGCGGGGTCGACGGGGTCGACGAGCGGTCAGGGCGGGACATCGGGTTCCTCTCGGGAGGGGGATCAGGAGGGGGAAGCGGGCGCTCGGGCCGGAGGAGTCAGGAGACCCAGGCGAGGATCAGGATCATCGTGGCGAGGAAGCCCGCGAAGTAGTTGAGCGCGATGAAGCGGCGCCACGCCCGGTTCGTGTCCGCCGACGTCTCGTCGGTGACGTTCCAGAACGGCGCGGCATTCACGAGGTATGGCAGCGCGAGGACGGCGCCGAGGGGGGCCGGCCACGATGTGAACAGCATCGCGATGCCTGCCGCGGCCCACAGCACGATCGCGAGGCGCACCGTCGCGCGAGCACCGATCGCCGTGGCGATCGAGCCGATGCCGCCTTCGCGGTCGGGGCCGATGTCCTGCACCGCGCCGAAGGCGTGTGCGGCCATCCCCCAGAGGAAGAAGGCGACCAGCACGATCACCGCGGTGGGTGTGACCGTTCCACCGGCGAGAGTCAGCCCCACGATCGCGGGCGTCACGAAGTGCAGGCTCGACGTGGTCGAGTCGAGGAACGGCCGCTCCTTGAAACGGAGTCCCGGAGCCGAGTAGGCGATCACCGCGAACACGCTGATCGCGAGCCAGAGCCAGGACGCGGGATTGCCGACGACGACGAGGTAGACGAGGAACGGGACGTTCGTCACGACCGCCGACCACAGGGTCGCTCGGTGGATGCGCGGTGAGAGCAGCGCTCCCTCGATACCGCCCTTGCGGGGGTTGGCGAGGTCGGAGGCGTAGTCGAACACGTCGTTGATGCCGTACATCGCGAGGTTGTAGGGGACGAGGAAGTACAGGGCCCCGAGGATCAGGGTGAGATCGATCTCGCGCGTGGCGAGCAGATAGGCCGCGGCGAAGGGGAACGCGGTGTTGATCCAGCTGATGGGGCGTGAGGAGAGCACGATCTGCGCGAGGTCGCTCCGCGCCGTCGTCTTCGATGCGTTCATGCGCGATCCTCCTCGCCGGTGCTGCCGATCCGGGACCGTCGACGGGCCCGCAACGCCGCCCATACCGCGGGCAGCATGATCGCGCCCGCGATCGGATAGGCGAAGTCCTCGAGCGGCGCCAGGCCGATGTGGATGCCGAGCAGGTGTCCGGGCGAGTAGTGGAAGAGCCCGGTCGCGATCATCAGCGTGTCGAACACCGCGGTGAGGACGACCAGCACGGCGACGGTGATGCCGATGCCGGCCAGGCTCGCGCGGCGTCGTCCGGCGACAAGCGAGGCGATGACCGCGATGACGACAGCGGCTCCGAGGAACCAGGCCGAGAGCTCGACGTAGGTCATGCCGCCTTCTCGGTTCCTCGGCGCAGTCGCAGCCGTGCGAGGATGCGCGTGGCTCCGGTGTACACGACCATGGTGCAGACGACCAGGAACAGCAGGAAGATCGGCTCTTCGATCGGCAGTTCCGGAGCGAGCAGGATGCCTGTCGCGACGAGAGCCTCTCCCCGGAAGAAGATTCCGCCGGCGATTCCCGCGATGTCCCAGAGCAGGAAGAACGCCAGGCCGATGACGGTCACGACGGATGCCGAGAGGGCATCCCGCCAGAAGAACAGGCGGAAGCGCCAGTCGAGCAGGAGCATGCAGCCGAGAGTGGCGAGGAGGATCGCCAGGTATACGACCCCCATCATGAGACCTGAGTGGGGGTGGTGATCGTGGACTCGGCGACCGGCCCGCTCGAGTGGTCGCCGCGGATGCGCTTCAGCACGATCTCGGCGCTGATGAGGCACATCGGCACCCCGACCCCCGGCGCGGTCGTGCCGCCCGCGTAGTAGAGCCCCTCGACGCGGCGCGACGCGTTCTGCGCCCGGAACATCGCGCTCTGCGACAGGATGTGCGCGGGACCGAGCATCCCTCCACGCCACGAGTTGTAGTCGTCGCGGAAGTCGGCGGGGCCCTTGGTCTCGCGCACCACGATCCGCTCGCGAAGGTCGTCTATGCCCGCCCACCGCGAGATGAGGTCGATCGCGGCGTCCGCAGCCGCCTCGATGGCCGGAGAGCCGGTGCCGTCCGAACCGCCGCCGCCCAGATCGGTGTCGGCAGGGATCGGAACGAGCACGAAGAGGTTCTCGTGATCGGGCGGAGCGACGGTCTCATCGGTCGCGCTCGGGCGGCACACGTAGGTGGATGCCGGGGAGGGGATCTCCGGGCGGTCGCCGAAGATGGCGTCGAAGTTGGCATCCCAGTCGTCGGAGAAGAACAGGGAGTGGTGCGGCAGCTCGGGGAGCGCACCGCGCACGCCGAGCATGACCAGCACGGCCCCGGGGCCGCTCGTGCGGCGCTCCCACCAGCTCTCCGGGTAGGTGCGCAGCTCGGGCGGCAGCAGACGGGTCTCGGTGTGATGCAGGTCGGCGCCGGAGACGACGATGTCGGCATCCTCACGGTGCAGGATGCCGTCGGCATCCCGCCATTCGATGCCGGATGCGACACGGCCACCGCGGGAGTCGCGCGTGCGGATCGCCGTCACGTCAGCCTCGGTGACGATCGTGACTCCCGCTGTGCGAGCGAGATCCGCGATCCGCTCGACGACGCGCCAGAAGCCGCCCTGGGGGTAGCTGACGCCCTCGTCGAGGTCGAGCGCGCTCATCAGGTGGTACATCGCCGGAGCGCTGCGCGGATCGGTGCCGAGGAAAACGGCGGGGTAGCCGAGGATCTGTCGCAGCACCGGATCGCGGAAGCGTTGGGCGGCGAAGGACTGCAGGCGTGTGCCCAGCAGTGAGAGGAGGCGGGGGAGTGCGCGCAGCACCTCGGGACTCGTCAGCGTGCGAAGGCGCGTGAACGGGTTGTACAGGAAGTACTTCTCGGCCATCGTGCGCGCCTCGTGCGCGGAATCGAGGTAGGCGTCGAGAGCTCGGGTCGATCCCGGCTCGCGCGATTCGAACAGCTCGGTCACTGCTGCCCGACCGCTGGGTACCGTGACGGCCGCGGGCGGAGTCCCATCCGCTCGAGGCTCCCGGAAGACCCGATATCCCGGGTCGAGGAGCGTGAGGTCGAGCTGTTCCGCGGTCGTCGTGCCCATCATCGTGAAGAAGTGGTCGAAGACCTCGGGCATCAGGTACCACGACGGACCGGAGTCGAAGCGGAACCCGTCGCGTTCGATGGTTCCGGCTCGTCCGCCGACGCGGGCGTTCTTCTCATACACGGTCACATCGTGTCCGTCTCGGGCGAGCAGACCGGCCACGGCGAGGCCGGCGACACCTGCCCCGATCACGGCGACGCGGCTCATCGGTCGCGCTCCACGGCGGTGATGGCGACGGCGCGCGCGGCGAGCAGAGCCTTGAGCGGATCGGGAACCCGCACCCGTCGTCGGTACAGCTCGCTCGCGGGAGTCCGCGCCACCCGGCGGTTCAGCGCCTCGAAGAGGGCGAGTGCGCTGCGCACCGCGGCGCGCGCATCTTTCGGGAGCAGGGGGATCGAGACCCGCGCGTCGTCGAGCTGCGCGTCGATCCTGCGCACCCACTCGTCGCGATCCGCGTCGCTGATCCGACCCGATTCGGCCAGGTAGCCGCGCTGCAGGCGGTCGGTGTCGTCTGCGAGATCACGCAGGAAGTTCACGTTCTGGAAGGCGGCGCCCAACTGTCGGGCGCCGTGCACGAGCGTGGCGTGCTCGTCATCGGTGCGGATCGCTCCGCGCAGGAACACACGCAGGCACATGAGTCCCACCACCTCCGCCGAGCCGTACACGTACCGCTCGTGCGCCTGGGCATCGAACGCGGTGAAGTCGGTGGCGCTCGTGATGTCGGCGCTCATCGAATCGAAGAACGGCTGCGTGAGGTCTTCGCCGATGCCGCATTCGCGGGCTGTGCGGGCGAACGCGTGCAACACGAGGTCGGTGCTGTACCCCGTGCGCATGGAGCGATGCGTCTCGGCGACGTAGGACGCGAGCGCCTCCGTCTGCGCCGAGACGTCGAGACCCGCCTGCGCCGCGACGCCGTCGACGATCTCGTCGGCGATCCGCACCATCGCGTAGATGTTGCGGACGTGCTGACGGTGACGCTCGCCGAGCAGTCGCGTCGCCAGACCGAACGATGTCGAGTACGTGCGGATGACGTCGGTCGACGCCGTGTCGGCGGCGCGGCTGAAGCGGCCGAGGCTGTCGCCTCCGGCCTGCGCGGCAGCGGCGCTCACGACTGCCGTCCGTCGAGGCGGTCGGTGACCGCGCTGATGGTGCGGGCGGCGTCCGCGCTGATCTCGCCGCTGCTCTCGGCGTCGGCCAGCAGCGTGCTGACGGCCTCGCGCTGGTCGGCGATGAGGGCGGTGACGAAGCTCTCCGCACCGCAGTCGCGGAGCGCGTCGCGGATCTCGGTCGCCTCGTGCATCGTGAGGTCGGCCGAGCCGAAGGTGCGCTCGATGCGCGGCCATGCCGAGGTCGACCGGGCATAGGCGATGATCGCGGTCTCTTTTCCCTCGCGCAGGTCTGAGAAGGCATCCTTGCCATGCATCCTGTGGTCTCCGAACACGCACAGCAGGTCGTCCTGCAGCTGATAGGCCAGTCCGAGGTGGCGGCCCACCAGATGCAGCGTGTCTTCGGCGGCGCACGACGAGCCGGCCAGCATCGCACCGGCGCGCAACGGGAGTGAGAAGGAGTAGGTGGCCGTCTTGTACACGCTCATGTTGAGCACCGTGTGCAGGTCGGGTGCCACGATCCCGTGACTCAGGGCGACGTCGGTGTGCTCCCCGGCCACGGTCTCGAGGATCGTCTGCTCCACGAGGTCGAGAAGCCGAGTGCGCGTCTCGTGCGGAAGATCGACGCGGGCGAACCCCATCACGGAGGCCGTCAGCAGAAGGTCTCCCATGAGGATCGCGCTGGAGCGGGCCCAGTGCAGAGAGGCCTCTTCGGTCGCACCCGGGTTTCCCGACGCGAGAGCGCCGATCAGATTCGGGCGCTTGCGACGAGTCAGGTCGCCGTCGATCACGTCGTCGTGCAGCAGGAAGGCATAGTGCAGCAGCTCGATGTGCGTCGCGACGTCGATCGCCGCCGTCGTCTGGTCGACGCCCGATTCGGGGGACAGTGCGCGGTGGATGTCGAGCAGCAGTCGGGGGCGCACGAGCTTGCCGCCGAGCGCGTGATCGGCGGCGG
>NZ_DALZXX010000045.1:1994-6875 GCF_031988965.1 Microbacterium sp. | reverse complement strand
CCCGCCACAGCGACGCGAACTCGCTGCCGTAGGCCTGAGCGGTGTCGCTGTGCACGGTGAAGCGGCGTCGCAGCATCTCCTCGACCTGGGTGCCCATGTCCTCATGGATCGCGGTGGACGTCATGGTCAGACCGCCCCGTGCGCACGCAACTGCGGAAGCTGCTCGACGAGCCAGGGGCTGAAGGCGAAGGGGGCCGCCGCGACCGCGTCGGCGAACTCGGCGGGGTCGACCCAGGCCCACTCGGAGACCTCGTCGGGATCGGGTACGAGGCCGCCGTCGATCCGCGCGACGTGCACGGGGCAGATCTCGTTCTCGACGATGCCGCTCGCGTCGACAGCGCGGTAGCGGTAGTCGGCGAGAACCATGGTCACGTCGGTGACGGTGAGTCCGAGTTCATCCTGTGCGCGGCGGTGCACGGCATCCGTCATGCTCTCGCCGGGGCGCGGGTGTCCGCAGAAGCTGTTCGTCCAGACACCCGGCCAGGTGCGCTTGCTCAACGCGCGGCGGGTGACGAGGATTCGGCCGTTCTCGTCGAGGACATGGCACGAGAAGGCGAGGTGCAGGGGAGTGTGCGTCGTGTGCACCTCGTCCTTCGAGAACACGCCGATCGCTACTCCGTCTTCGGACAGGAGGATGACCTCATCCAACGGGGGAACCTCCAAGATTTCGCTAGCTTAGCTAATTATCAACATAACATGAATCCAATCGTGTGTAGCATGATCCCATGAACAACGGATCTGACGCCAGCCCCCGGGGGAGCGGCTCGTCGGATGTGATCTCTCGTCGGGGACCCATGTCACCTGACGGGCTTGCACACTCGGCGATCTACGATGTCGAATCGAGTGACCCTCGAAGTGTGCTGATCGACCGCTCGGGTGTGGGCCCCGAAGATCTTCAGCAGATCGCCGTCCTCATGGGAGCGCTCGGAGACCTCCGCGACGCCGAGCAGAAGCTGTCGCTGGCCTCGCGCCGCTACATGCGCCTGAACGAGACCGACATGCGGGCGCTGCACTACCTGATCGTCTCCGACAACCGGGGAATGGTGGCGACCCCGGGCGGCATCGCCGCGCACCTCGGCATCTCGACGGCATCGACGACGAAGCTTCTCGATCGTCTCGAGAAGGGGGCGCACATCCGTCGTGCCCCGCACCCCACCGATCGTCGCGCACTCGCGATCACGATCACACCGGAGACCAGGCAGGCGGCGATGGACACCGTCGGCAAGCAGCAGGCGAAGAGGTTCTACTCGGCCGCGCGACTCACACCCGCCGAGCGCGACGTCGTCATCCGATTCCTCTCGGACATGGCCGACGAGATCGCGCTGAAAGACGAGGCCTGGGCGCAGGCCGATGCGGTGCCCTCAGACTGACCCCGCGCACTCGACGAAGCCCTCGGACCTGTTCGGTCCGAGGGCTTCGTCGATGCAGTGGGGGTGGCTCAGTGGGCGGCGTTGTACGCCTCGACCACGGGGGCGGGAATGCGGCCCCGCTCGGACAGCGTGTATCCGTTGTCGTTCGCCCAGGCGCGGATCGCCGCGACCTCGGGGTTGCGGCCGGGCCGCTTGCGAGAAGACGTCGCGGACCGGGCGGCTCCGGACGTACCCGATCGACGCCCCGCCGAGATGTACGGCTCGAGAGCCGAACGCAACTCCTCGGCGTGCTCGGCGTTGAGATCGATTTCGTAGGAGGTGCCGTTCAGCGAGAAATGGACGGTCTCGCCCTCGCCGACCTCGAGAACGCTGCCGTCGATGTCGTCAACCAGCTGGTGCACAATTCGTCTTGCCATAGCGATGACGATACAGCGCGAATGCGAATATCAGAAGCGGATCCACGGATGATATTTCGACTGTCACGTCGATATTCACCCGCAGGCAGAATTCATCGTCAGGGAAGGAGGCCCGCGCGGCGCGCTTTCGTCACCGCAGCGTGGCGCGTCGAGGCGTCGAGTTTCGACATCGCGGTGCCGAGATACGCCTTGACCGTGCCTTCGCGGAGCCCGAGCTGCGCAGCGATCTCGCCGTTCGTCGCACCGAGTGCCGCGCATGCCAGAACATCGGTTTCGCGGCGGGAGAGGTGGATCGTGGGAACCGGCCCCGTCGTCGGATGTGCCGCCGCGTCGCCGGCGAGCAGGACCAGACGCTGCTCGACCTGTGCGATGCGCGCGCGGATGTCGACGTCGTCGACCGAGGCGGCGATGCTGCGGAGCTCGGCGAAGCTCTCGCGCAGCTCCTCCCGTTGGCGGGGTGCGACCGACTCGGGGGCGGGTCCGGCTCCCCGCAGACGCCGATCGACCTCGTCGCGGATGCGCAGTTCGTCTGCCACGGACTGGGCGATCTGCATGGCGGGCGCCGTGGTGACTCCACCGATCGGCGTCCTGTCCCAAGCTCCTGCGTAGAGAACGCCGCGGGGGCGTCCGGCCACGATGATCGGAAGAGCCAACAGGGTGTTCAGTCCTTCACCGAGCACGAAGACGTCGTAGTCGTGGGTGATCTGTCGCGAGGAGCCGTAGTCGTTCGTCATGCGCGGACGCAGCTCCATCATCGCTCGCCCGCCGAGTCCGCGCTCGGGGCGCACACGCAAGCCGTCGAGGCTGCGGGTCCGGTTGCCCACGATGCTCGTGACGCTGACCACGCCCTCATCGATCAGCCCGCCGAACGCCACGGGGAAGCGGGTTCGCTGAGAGAGCTCGCGCACGGCTCTGGCGACGAGCTCGGTCTCGGATTCCATCCCGGTCGCTGTGCTCACGACGACTACCTACTTTCGGGGGTGACGGCACCGTTCCCCGTTTCGTAGCGTCGACCCTACCACTCGCGCGGCCCGCCCGCGCGAGCCGTGAGACATGTGGCAAGGAGGCCCCATGACCGACCATTCACCTGCCGATTCGGCGGACGGAATCGACTACATCGCCGTCGAGGAATCCGAACGTTTCCGCACGCTCAAGCGCACGCAGAGATCTTTCATCTTCCCGCTCGCCGCGTTCTTCCTGATCTGGTACTTCGTGTACGTGCTGCTCGGGGCGTTCGCCACCGACTTCATGGCGCAGCGGGTCTGGGGGGATATCACCGTCGGACTGCTGTTGGGCCTGGGGCAATTCGTCACGACATTCGCCATCACGATGGGATATGTCGCCTTCGCGAATCGCAAGCTCGATCCGATAGCGACCGAGATCCGTGAAGAACTCGAGAAGGCGCAGGGGCACGCATGAACGTCTTCACCGCCACCGGCGAGACTCTCGCGGTCGAGAGCAATCCCATTCTCAATATCTCGATCTTCGTCGCATTCGTCGCGGTGACATTGTTCATCGTCATCCGTGCGAGCCGGAACAACAAGACCGCGGCCGACTACTATGCGGCGGGCCGATCGTTCACGGGGCCGCAGAACGGTTTCGCGATCGCCGGTGACTATCTGTCGGCGGCATCGTTCCTCGGCATCTGCGGGGCGATCGCGATCAACGGCTACGACGGATTCCTCTACTCGATCGGATTCCTGGTCGCGTGGCTCGTGGCGCTGCTGCTGGTGGCGGAGCTCATGCGCAACACCGGCAAGTTCACGATGGCCGATGTTCTGTCCTTCCGTCTCAAGCAGCGACCGGTGCGGATGGCGGCCGCCATCACCACGCTCGCGGTCTGCTTCTTCTACCTGCTCGCGCAGATGGCCGGTGCCGGCGGGCTGGTGTCGCTGCTCCTCGGCATCGACGGGCGGGTCGGACAGTCGATCGTCATCGCGGTCGTGGGTGTGCTCATGATCGTCTACGTGCTGATCGGTGGCATGAAGGGCACCACCTGGGTGCAGATCGTCAAGGCGTTCCTGCTCATCGGCGGTGCCATCGCGATGACCGTGTGGGTTCTCGCGATCCACGGGTTCAACCTCAACACACTGCTCGAGGCGGCGGTGGCGAACTCCGACAAGGGAGACGCGATCCTCGCTCCCGGTCTGCAGTACGGCGCCAACCCGTGGGACTTCCTGTCTCTGGGCATGGCATTGGTGCTCGGCACCGCCGGGCTGCCGCACGTGCTGATGCGGTTCTACACGGTCCCGACCGCCAAGGAGGCGCGTCGGTCGGTGGTGTGGGCGATCTGGCTGATCGGCGGGTTCTACCTGCTGACGCTCGTGCTCGGCTACGGCGCCGGCGCGCTCGTGGGGGCCGACGTCATTGCGGCCGCACCGGGCGGCCCCAACTCGGCGGCTCCGCTCCTCGCCCTGTACCTCGGCGGCCCCGTGCTGCTCGGATTCATCTCGGCGGTGGCGTTCGCCACGATCCTCGCCGTGGTGGCGGGACTCACGATCACGGCCGCGGCCTCGTTCGCGCATGACATCTATGCCAACGTGATCCAGAAGGGCAAGAAGGATGCCGCGGGCAACCCGGTCGAGCCCGACCCGAACGGCGAGGTGCGTGTCGCCCGTCGCACGGTGATCGTGATCGGCATCCTCGCGATCGTCGGAGGAATCGGCGCGCAGGGGCAGAACATCGCGTTCCTCGTCGCGCTGGCCTTCGCCGTCGCGGCGTCCGCGAACCTGCCGACGATCCTGTACTCGCTGTTCTGGCGCCGCTTCACCACGCGCGGCGCCGTGTGGAGCATGTACGGCGGTCTCGGGGCGGCGATCATCCTGATCGTCCTGTCGCCGGTGTTCTCCGGATCGCCCACGTCGATGATCCCCGGGATCGACATCGTGCTGTGGCCGATGAACAATCCGGGCATCGTGTCGATACCCATCGGGTTCTTCCTCGGCTGGCTCGGCACGATCACGAGCCGGACGAAGGAATCCCCGACGCTGGCCGCAGAGATGGAGGTGCGCTCGCTCACCGGCTTCGGAGCCGAGAAGGCGGTCGATCACTGACGGATGCCGCAGCGGTGTCAGTTCTCACCGAGCAGCGTGGAC
>NZ_DALZXX010000045.1:0-1984 GCF_031988965.1 Microbacterium sp. | reverse complement strand
GCCTACTCGCCGGGGTCCACGCTGTTCGACGTCAACGCGCCTCGCGCGATCAGCACCGCGCCTCGCGCGATCAGCGCCGAGCTTCGAGATCAGCGCCGCGCCTCGAGATCGAGCAGGAAGGTCTTGCGCTCGGGGTGCGCTCCGTACTGGCCGGCCGACCCGTCGGAGCGCACGACACGGTGCACCGGCACGATGATCGAGAACGGAGTGAGGCGGCATGCGGTGCCCACGGCACGAGCTGCGCCGGGGTGCCCGGCGAGGGCGGCGACCTCGCCGTAGCTGAGGGTCTCTCCCCAGGCGATCGAGCAGATCGTCTGCAGGGCCGTGCGCGAGAATCCCTCGGCCAGCCGCCAGTCGATATCGATCTGCTCGTGGAAGGGCACCGGCGTTCCGTCGAAGTAGTCGTCGAGGAGGAGGGTGAGCTCGGCCGCAGCGCCGAGATCGGGCTCGGGAATCGCGCCGAGTCGGCGAGAGATGTTCTCGAGCAGCCAGGGGACCGACGGATCGGCGGATTCCGAGAGGTCGAAGCGCACGATACCCACGTCTGAGAACACCGCGAGGGCGTCTCCGAACGGAGTGGGGGCGAAGTCGTAGCGGAACGTCATGCGTCCATCCTGACGTGCGCGGTCCGACCGACGGCGTCGTGGGGGCGGGGATGGGGGACAGGAGATCCTCCGCATCCCCCTGTGGAGGAGTGGTGTCGACGCGCGCGGGCGGGGCTCGAACCGGCGGAAATCCGGTGAAACCCGCCCGGGATACCGCCGCGGCGACGCGTCGCGCTTAGTGTGTGAGGGTGTGGCGACGTGATGGCAAGCCTGCGGAAGCAGCGAACGATGCCCCGGTGAACCTGGGCGATCTGCACGTGACCCCGGCGCACATCGAGGTCGCGCACGCCGCCGAGGCAGAGCGCACCCGTCTGCGCGCGGAAGCCGCCGATCTCGGCGGAGCGTCTCCTCTCGTCACGTTCCGCGACACGATCGAATCCGGCATCGACATCTCGAAGGCCCACCCGGGAAGCCTGCCGCAGTTCATCACCGGCAAGTCGACTCTGCTCTCCAACCTCTTCCGCGATGAGGTCGGTCTGCGCACGGCACGGCTCGCGGCCGAGCGCATCACCGCCAAGAACACCGAGCTGCGCACCGTGCGCGGCATCGAAGCCGTCCACCTCGCGGTCGGGCTCGCCGGATGGCGCATCGGCGGAGCCGAGTTCTCGGCCCCCGTGCTGCTGCGACCGCTCGCCATCCGCCGACACCACACCGACTTCGAGCTCAAGCTGCACGGCGTCTTCGAGATGAACCCCGAGCTCGTGCGTGTCGCACGCGAGCATTTCGGGATCACGATCGATGCCGCGGCGCTCGCCTCACTCGCCTACGACGGCGGTGTGTTCAAACCGCAGCCGGTGATCGACAGCCTGCGCGCGACGACCCGCGCGATCGACACGTTCACCGTGCTGCCCCGCCTCGTCGTCTCGACTTTCGCCGATGTGGGCGGTGCCATGTCGCGCGACGGCGGCAACCTCGACCACGTCGTGCTGAACGCGCTGGCCGGGCACGTCGGCGACCGCGAGCAGGTCTCGGCACGTCGTCAGGCTCCGCATCACGTCGGACCCGACGACCGTGCGCCGGCATCCGACAACCTGCTCCTCGATGCGGACGCCGAGCAGGAAGCCGTGCTCGCACGTATCGCCGCCGGGCAGTCGCTCACGGTCGCCACCCTGCCGGGCACGGGCGGCACGCAGACGGTCATCAACGCCGTGGGCGAGCTGGTGCGCGCAGGCAAGCGTGTGCTCGTCGTCTCCGCTCGACGCTCGACGCTCGACGGCGTGCGGCACCGGCTCGCGGGCATCGGCCTCGATGGGCTCGCCATCTCGAGCCAGAGCGTGCGCCGCGACCTGGTGCGGGCGATCGGTCGCAACGAGAAGGCGACCGCTCCGAAGGTCAGCGACGTCGACGACGCGCTGGTGCGCCTGCGCAGCGTGCTCATC
>NZ_DALZXX010000044.1:0-20383 GCF_031988965.1 Microbacterium sp. | reverse complement strand
CCGCAGAACCCGAAACACCCGCAGAACCCGAAACACCCGCAGAACCCGAAACACCCGCAGAACCCGAAACACCGGCAGAACCCGAAACACCGGCTGAGCCAGAGACTCCCGTGGAGCCTCCCGTCGACCCCGTCGTCGTTCCGGAGGGCGCTCCGTCCGTCGTCTCCGCGACGATCACCTGCACGTGGGAGGACGACAGGCTCCTGCCGATCACCCATTACCGGGTGCAGGTTCAGGGCGCACCGGAGTGGGACGTTCAGGCGCTTCTCGGAGGAAGCACCGCGGGAACGACCGGCGCCACTCTCGACGCGAGCGGCACCGGTGTCATCGATCTCCGCCCCACACTCGTCCAACTCGTGCTCGACGCCTCCGTGCGGTTCCAGTACACGGGTCTCGACGAGAACGGCGACCCGATCCAGGGCGAGCTCGGCTCCGCCATCTCGCTGAGCGCGCTCGACGCGACCTTCGACGGATGTGACGAGCCGCCCCTCGACGGCACGACACCTCCGGTCGACGACACGGCACCACCTGTCGAGGAGACCGCGCCCCCGGCTGAAGAGACCGAACCTCCCACTGAGGAAACGGCGCCGCCGGTCGAAGAGACTGCGCCCCCGACGGAGGAGACAGTCCCTCCCGTCGACGAGACCGCACCTCCGGCGGAGGAAGCCGCCCCGCCCATCGAAGAGACCGCACCTCCAACGGAGGACACCGAACCTCCCGCCGACGAGATCGCACCTCCCGCGGACGACACCGCGATCGAGGTCGTCGACGCCACCACCGCCCCGCTCTGAGGGCTCCGTCCGACGAATAGACTGGATCCATGCACCAGGATCCCGCCTCCGTTCCCGGCGTCGATCGGCCGACCTTCACCGCCCTCGACATCGTCCGCTCGATCGTCCTGGTGATCGCCGTCGGCACACTCGCCCTGTGGGGCTTCGCCACCTGGCCTCTGCCCTGGAACGTGATCCTCGGCATCGGCGCTCCCGTCGTCGTGATCCTCATGTGGGCGCTCTTCCTGTCGCCGCGTCCGGTGCTGCGCCTGCACCCGTTCCTGCGCGCAGCGGTCGAGCTCCTCATCTACGTCGGCGTGACGATCGCCTGGTGGCTCATGGATCAGCCCCTCATCGGCATCGCCTTCGCCATCGTGGCAGTCGGCGCCGGCGTCGTGAGCGGACGCCGTCGCATCGAATGAACACTCTCGATCTGCTGAGATCAGCGCTCGGGGTCCTCGTCGACACCGATCCCTCGGCACTCGAGAGCGCGCGCGCCGATCAGTCCGGCCACGCGGCGCTCGGAACCCCGCTCGCGATCGTGCACGCCGAGTCTGTCGCCGATGTGCAGGCCGTGATGCGCATCGCGACCGAAACCCGCACGCCTGTCGTGGTTCGCGGCGCGGGAACAGGCCTCGCAGGTGCAGCGAACGGCGGAGCCGGTGAGATCGTGCTCTCCATGGCCCGCATGGTCGCGGTCCACGAGATCCGCGCCGACGATCTGCTCGCGGTCGTCGAACCCGGCATCATCAACGCCGACCTCAACGCGATCCTCGCCGAGCACGGCCTGTGGTGGGCACCCGATCCCGCGAGCCGAGCGATCTCGACCGTGGGCGGCAACATCGCCACAGGTGCCGGCGGGCTCCTCTGCGCCAAGTACGGTGTGGTCCGAGATGCGGTGCTCGGCCTCGACCTCGTGCTCTCGGACGGACGCCTGCTCCACCTCGGACACCGCAGCGTCAAGGGCGTCACCGGCCTCGACCTGACTTCTCTGGTGATCGGCTCGGAGGGCACGCTGGGCGTCGTCGTGTCGGCGACCCTCAAGCTGCGCCGAATGGTCGAGGGACACACATGCACGGTCACGGCGACGTTCCCCGACGTGCGATCAGCGGCGGCGGCATCGGCCGCCGTGACCGCCTCGGGCACGCAGCCCGCCATCATGGAGCTCATGGATGCCGCAAGCCTGGCCGCCGTCTCCGCGCTCCTCGCTCTTCCGGCACCCTCTGCAGGCAGCGCACAGTTGACGATCCAGACGGACGGCCCTGCCGCTGTCACGGAGGCGGCGTCCATCGCCGACATCCTGACCGCCCACGGAGGCGCGACCCAGGTCTCGCACGACCGCGAGGAGGGTGAGCGGTTGCTCGCTATCCGCCGCTCGATGCATCCGGCCATGGCGGCGCTGGGCACCACTCTCATCGAAGACGTCTCGGTGCCCCGCAGTGCGATGCCGGCGATGTTCGACGAGATCGCCCGGATCGAGAAGAAGTTCTCTCTCACGATCCCGACGGTGGCTCATGCGGGCGACGGGAATCTGCATCCGAACTTCATCTTCGAGGGGCCTGAGACACCCGCCGTCGTCTGGGAGGCGGCTGACGAGCTCTTCCGGGCGGCGATCGCTCTCGGCGGCACGCTCACGGGTGAGCACGGGATCGGCACGCTCAAAAGTCGCTGGCTGGCTGACGAGATCGGCGAAGACCAGTGGGAGCTGCAGCGGCAGATCGCGCGGGTGTTCGACCCCCTCGGCATCCTCAACCCCGGAAAGGTCTTCGCCTCCGATGCCTGACATCCACGTGAGTGCGGCGGTCATCCTCGACGCGGATCGACGGGTGCTCGTGGTCCGCAAGCAGGGCACGACGCGCTTCATGCAACCCGGCGGCAAGCCGGAGCCCGGCGAGACGCCGGCCGAGACGCTCATCCGTGAGCTGCATGAGGAGCTCGGCCTCGAACTCGCGCCGGCCGACCTCGAGCCGCTCGGCGTCTTCGTGTCGGCCGCGGCGAACGAACCGGATCACCGGGTCGTCGCCGATGCTTTCGTCGTCACGATCGGTGCGGCCGAACCCGTGGCCCAGGCCGAGCTCGCCGAGCTGCGCTGGATCACGCCGGCGGATGCCGAGACGCTGCCGCTCGCACCCCTCAGCGTGGAGCACCTCCTGCCACTGGCGTGGCCGACGATCACCGCCTGATCGGAGCGGGCTCAGATCCCCTGCCAGGCGGGCTTGTTGGCGAAGGTGTACCGGTAGTAGTCGGCGAGCTTCAGTCGCGACGCCGCGGCCTCGTCGACCACCACGGTCGCGTGCGGGTGGAGCTGGATCGCGGACCCGGGCAGGATGGCCGAGAGGGGTCCCTCGACGGCATCGGCGACGGCCTGGGCCTTTCCCTCACCGAAAGCGAGCAGAACCAGGTGACGCGCACGCAGGATCGTGCCGAGGCCCTGAGTGATGCAGTGCCGCGGCACGTCGTCGATCGAATCGAAGAAGCGCGCGTTGTCTTCGCGGGTCTGCTCGGTGAGCGTCTTCACCCGAGTGCGGGAGGCGAACGAGGAGCCGGGCTCGTTGAACCCGATGTGGCCGTCGGTCCCGATGCCGAGGATCTGCAGGTCGACCCCGCCTGCCGCGTCGATCGCGGCCTCGTAGTCGTCACCGGCGTGCTGGATCGTGGCCGCCGCGCCGTTCGGCACGTGAATGCGTCGCGGGTCGAGCCCGAGCGGCTCCACGACATCGCGGGTGATGACCGAGCGGTAGCTCTCGGCATGGGCCGGGTCGAGTCCCACGTACTCGTCGAGGGCGAAGCCGCGCACCTGCGACACGTCACGGCCCGCGAGTCGCGGACGCAGCGCCTGGTAGACCGGGAGCGGCGTGGAGCCCGTGGCCAGGCCGAGCACCGCGTCGGCACGACGCTCGATGAGGGCGACGATCTCGGCGGCGACCAGCTCGCCTGCCGCGGCGGCGTTCTCGACGATGACGACTTCAGCCATGGGACACTGTCTCCTTCGAAGGGGTGGTGGCGCCGACCATCGCGGCGCCGAAGGCGGCCGCAGGCGAGCCGGCGGGGAGGATCTCGATGCGTTCGTCGAGATGCAGAGAGCGCATGAAGGGCGAGGCCGCCGCTCCCGCGCTCAAGGACGCGCGGATGCCGTCAGAGAGCCGGTCGCCGAGCGCGGTCAGACCGCCGCCGATGATCACGCGTTCGACGTCCGCCGACAGGACGAGCGCCCTCACGGCGGCAGCACCCCCGTGGAAGAGGTCGGCGCGCAGTGCGGCTGCTCGTTCATCGCCGGACTCTGCGGCGTCGAGGATCTCGCGTACCGGCAGCGGTCCCGGCCGGTTCCACGCCCGAGCGAGCGCGCCGCCTCCGCAGAAGGTCTCGATGCACCCACGCTGGCCGCATCCGCACAGACGACCGTTCGGGTCGACGGACAGGTGACCCACCTCGCCCGCGGTGCCGCGCGCCCCGCGCCAGATCTCACCGTCGATGACGATGCCGGCGGCGACGCCGGTGCCGAGATTGAGGTACGCCATCGACCCGCTCACGCCTCGCAGCACGGCGGCGCCGAGCGCTGCGGCCTTGACGTCGTTCTCGACGCGCACAGGCACCATGAGCAGCGCGGCGACCCGGTCGGCGAGGTCGAGCGACTCGACTCCGAGGTTCACCGCGTGCAGCACGCGCCCGGTACCGGAGTCGACGACCCCGGGGATGCCGACACCGACCGATCCGACGTCCGAGGGCGCGAACCCGCCCTCCGCCGCGAGCTCCCGCACGACTTCGACGATGCCCGAGACGACGGCGTCATCGCCCCAGCCTGTGGGGCGACGACGACGCACGATGATCTCGCCATCGGATGTCACTGCGACGGCATCGATCTTGGTGCCGCCGACGTCGAGGCCCACGCGAACAGGCCGACCCGTGAGGTCGGCGAGGGTGTCGCGGGTCATCGGACGGCGCCCTGCGAGACGTTGCGGACGTGCACCCGGGTCATGAGACGCCCAGCTGTCCGGAGAGCACCATGACAGCGGTCCCTCGCAGCACGATGTCGCTCTGCGAGGTGCGACGGATGAGCGCGTCTTCGAACACGCCCTCGAGGGTGCGGGCGTGCAGTGTGTCGACGGCCGCATCGATCAGCACACCGTCGAGCAGATCGGCAGGCCCCGACAGCACGACCTCCGACAGGTCGAGTGCGGCGACGATCGGGGCGATGGCGATGCCCATCCGCGTGCCGGCGTCGCGGAGGATCTCCTCGCGCGACTCGGGCGTCGCCTCGATGGCGGGGCGCAGCCGGGTCTCGCTGAGCCATGCCTCGAGACAGCCGTCCTTGCCGCACGCGCACCGGGGGCCTCCGTCGGTTCCGACGACGACGTGTCCGATCTCGCCCGCAGCGAACCGGCTGCCGACGAGCGGCTGACTGCCGGTGATGAGCCCCGCACCGACACCGCGTCCGATGCGGATGAGCATGAAGTCGGCCTTTGCCTCGCCGAAGGTGTACTCGGCGAGCACTGCCGCGTTGGCGTCGTTGCGCACCAGGACGGGAAGATCGAGATCGACTCCGAGCTTCGCCTCCAGCGGCAGGTTGCTCCAGCCGAGGTTCGGTGAGCTCAGGACGAAGCCGTCGGGACGCACCACACCGGGTGTGCCGATGCCGACACCGAGGATCGGCTGCGTCGCGGTCGACACGAGTTCCCGCGCCAGGGCGAGCGTCGCCGCGTAGGCCGCATCGCCGTCGGCGCTGTCGGGCCGGGGCACCTCACGTCGTTCGATCACGTCGCCGTCGAGACTGAGGAGTGCGCCCACGAAGGCGTGCGGGCCGGACAGGTCGATGCCGATGATCTGGTGCCCGATGCGGTCGATGTCGATGAGGATCGGCGGTTTGCCGGGCCCCACGGTCTCGCGCACCCCCATCTCGACGACGATGCCGTCGGCGATGAACTCGGCGACGAGGTCCGAGATCGTCACCCGGGTCAGTCCCGTCTCCCGAGAGAGATCCGCACGGCTCATGGCTCCGGAGTGGTACAGCGTCTGCAGGACGAGCGCCCGATTGTGTCCGCGCGCGTGCTCCGGGAGCACCTTGGAGCGCGAGCGCAGGTGACGACCGGGGCCGAAAGCGTGAGCACTCGTACCGGCGTACTCCGGCGTCGTCGTTGGGCGCTGTTCATCCGATACGGACATGTTTGTTAGTAGACCTTACGAACAAAAATTGTGCAACCCCTGTCCGGCGCCGCGCCGGGAGGGTTACCGAAACGTTACATCAGTGAGAGATGGTACCTGGTACCGACGCGGACCGATCGATGAGACGAGCCACAAGACCCTCGACGATCTCCTCCCGCGCGGCGCGGGTGAGAGGCTTCCCCGGCACCCCCGGACGCCGCTGATCGGGCAACGGCCCGCTCAGGGGACGATACCGCACACCCACCGCGGCAAGCCTCTGCAGGTGCACCGGCATCCGTCGCGCGAAGGCCTCGAACTCGCGAGGCGCTCCCCCGTCCCACAACCGTTCCGCGATCGCCGCGAGCCGTGGGAACAGGGCGAAGTCGACCCGGTCCCTGGTGGGGAGGTGCTCCGTCCACACGTTCGCCTGCCCGCCCTGAGCCCGCTCATCGATCTCCAGTCGATAGGCGGTCTCCAACGACAGCGGAGGCCCCACCCTGATCGGCTCCTCGGCCGAGTCCGACTGCGGATAGTCGAGGTAGACCTCGAGGTCGGGGCACGCGATGACCGGTATCCCCCTGTCCAACGCCTCCCTCATCGCGACGGGACCACGCCACGCCAGGATGCTCACGCCCTCGGGAACCTCGCCCTCCAGCACCTCGTCCCACGCCAGCGCGGAGCGCCCCCGCGAGCGCACGTGCTCGACGAATCGGGCGGTGAACCACGGCTGCACGTCGTGCGGCGTGGCGAGTCCGAGCTCGCGCATCCGCCGCTGCGCCGCCTCGCTCCGCTCCCACTCGCTCACAGGCACCTCGTCGCCCCCGATACCGATCCATGGCGAGTCGAAGAGCGCGCACAGCGCGTCGATCGCCGCCCTGCCGAAGTCGAGGGCTGCGTCGGTCGGCGCGAGCGTGCGAGGGTTCACCCCGAAGCGTTCCCACGGCGCCGTGATCGGCTCACCGGCGTCGGTGTTCCCGAGCTCCGGGTAGGCGGCGAGCGCCGCCTGGATGTGTCCCGGCAGCTCTACCTCGGGGACCAGCGTGACGAACCGCTCCGCACCGTAGGCGACGAGATCGCGGATCTCGGCATCGGTGTAATGCCCCTCGTGGACACCGGGCTCGACGGTCGCCTGGGGGCCGTGGCCGCGCTGCGTGGCTTCGCGACGTGCCGCGACCTCGGTGAGACGTGGATACCCGGGCACGGCGAAGCGCCAGCCCTGATCATCGGTCAGATGCAGGTGCAGCACGCTGAGGTGATGGTCGGCGAGCAGATCGATCAATCGACGCACGTCGTCGGCAGGACGGAAATGCCTCGCGACATCGAGCATCACACCCCGCCATGCGAACGCCGGGGCTCCCTGCCAGATCCCCGAGGGAATGCGATGGTCGGACTCGCCGGGCGCTCGGAACTGGCGGAGCACCGTCGCCGCGCGGAACACTCCCACGGGCGTCGCTCCGACGACGTCGATGCCGTGAGCCGTCACGGTGATGCGGAAGGCCTCCTCGCTCACGCGGTCGCGGGCGAACGACTCCTGCCCGACCGCGGGATCGATCCGGATCCGGATCGGAGGGGCCGCCGCATCCGCCTCGTCAGGATTCCCACGAAGCCGCGAGGCCGTTGCCTCGAGCTCGGCGGACGCCAGGATCGGGGTGCGCTCCGTCCAGTCGAACGCCTCGGCAGCGGGGTCGATCGTCGATTCGATGAAGGGCACCGTGGACCGGTGCGGTGCCGGCGGCATCCGCAGCGCTCGGCCGGGAGTGGCACCCGTGACCGCGCCGTCGACCACGACGGGCACGCCTCCGACGAGCACGTCCACGATGCCGACCGGCGGCTCGTGGGGACTCTCGAAGGTGGCGCCCGCATCGACGGTCGAGGGGTCGAACAGCACCAGGTCAGCCGTCGCTCCGGCACGGATCACCCC
Organism: Microbacterium sp.; assembly: GCF_031988965.1. Lineage (GTDB taxonomy): Bacteria > Actinomycetota > Actinomycetes > Actinomycetales > Microbacteriaceae > Microbacterium. The sequence continues at coordinate 12,553 of NZ_DALZXX010000044.1, read as the reverse complement.
TCGCGGCGCATCCCCCCTGTCCAGCCCGAGTCGATGGGCGGGAGTTCCCGACAGATGCCGCACGGCCTCTTCGAGGGTGAGGATGCCGAGCTCGCGCGCATAGGTGCCGAGATAGCGCGGGAAGGTGCCACGCCCACGCGGATGCGGTCGGGTTCCGATCAGGATCCCGTCGCTGCCACCGCAGTGGCGCGGGTGGCGCATGATGGCGCGCACATTCTGTTCGTCCCCGATGTGCATCAGGATGCTCGTGGCCCCCGCGTCCGCGACGATCGTGTCGAGCACGACGTCCACCGCGCGACGCCGCGAAGAGGTCGCGATCTCGGCGACGGTGCGACCCACGAGGCCCGTCAGAGCAGGATCCCCGGTGCCCGCGATCTGGATCGTGTCCCAGTCTGCGGGTTCGCCGTGGAAGCCGTCGCACCCGATGACCTCGAGCTCGATGCGCACCTGCTCGCGCTGCGCGTCGTCGAGCGCGACGATCGTGCCGATGAGGTCGCCGCTCTCCGAGAGACGGCTGGGCAGCAGCGCAGCGAGGGTCGTCGCGCCGGGCAGGTAGGGATACGTGTCGAGAGTGACATCGACACCGTCCGCGAGCGCCTCATCGATCAGGGCGAGCAACTCATCCGCCCGTCCGCGGTTGGGCGCGAAGTTCATGGTCGCGTGCGTGAGATGCACCGGGCAGCCGGTGCGCCGGCCGATGTCCAGTGCCTCACGGTACGCGTCGAGCGCGGCTCCGCCGTAGCTGCGCGTATGCGGCGCCCAGTATCCCCCTCGCTCGGCCACGACCCGGCAGAGGGCCTCGAGCTCGGCGACGTCGGCGTACATCCCTGGGGTGTACGTGAGACCACTCGACATCCCGAACGCGCCGGCGTCGAGAGACGTCGCGAGGAGCGCCGACATCGCGGCGATCTCGTCGATCGTCGCCGTGCGGTTCTCGTGCCCGATCACGATCATCCGCAGGTTGCCCTGCGGCACCAGGATCGCCGTGTTGGCGACGGTGGCCTCGTCGATCGCGGACAGAAGGTCGTCCATCGTGCGCCAGGGAGCGTCAGCCGGCATCCCGTTCCATCCCGCGATCTGCGCCGGGATCACGGATGCCGCGGCCTCGTCGAGCGGTGCGTAGCCGAGGCCGTCCTGACCGAGCACCTCGGTGGTCACGCCCTGGCGAATCTTCGCGTCGTGCGTGGCACCCTGCAGCACGGCGAGGTCGCTGTGGGCGTGCATGTCGATGAAGCCGGGCGCGAGGACGAGTCCGGCGGCGTCGACCTCGACGGCGTCCTCGGGAAGGTGCAGCTCGGTCGTATCGTCCCTGCCGACCACCGCCACGATGCGATCGCCCTCGATCGCGACGTCGGCCTGGAATCGATCTGCCCCGGTGCCGTCCACGACGGTGGCGCCACGATAGACCCGCACCGGCTTCTCGGTGCTCAGAAGCATGTGGCCACCGCTCCGATCACTCGGGGGTCGATCGCATCCGGGTCGTCGATGACTGCGACGACCCGCCACTTGTCGAATGCCGTGCACGGGTGCGACAGCCCGAGGCGCACGACGTCGCCCGGACGCACCTCCACGCCGTCCGCCAGCTGCAGGAACGCATGCTGGTCGTTGAGCGCAGTGATCTCGCCGCTTACCGACTGCGGAACGGGGAGGTCGAGGTCGAACGGAACGTCGCGACGCCCGGCATCGAGGAGCGCGAGTCCCGGCTCGGGCTGCGAGACGACGCGCGACCAGGCGTGCATGGCGGAGCGGAGGGAGTCCGTGCCGGTGATCGGGCCGAACGGCGACATGCGCGAGTAGAACCCGTCGTCATGGATCTGGAAGGCACCTGACCGCAGCACGACGTCGACTCCGTGGGCGCCGAGAGGGGCGAGCACCGCGGCCGCGCGGTCGGGGAACGAACTCCCCCCGGCGCTCACCACGGGACGGATGGCGTCAGCATAGGCGAGTCGCGAGTGGAGCTCGACGAGAGTGCCCAGGTAGGCGTCGACGGCGGCGATCGACTCGTCGCTGCGGTCGGGACCGAACGGGCCCTCGTACCCGGTGACCCCCGCGAGACGGAGACCCGGTGCGGCGGAGATCGCCCGAGCGATCCGCTCGCCTTCCTCCACGGTGCGCGCGCCGGTGCGTCCGCCGACGCCGCCGAGCTCGACGAGCACATCGAGCGGGCGGGACTGATCGATGTGGGCCGCCGACAGGATGTCGACCGTGGCGACCGAATCGGCCCAGCAGAGCACGCGCAGATCCGGCTTCGCCACGAGCAGTGCACCGAGCCTCCGCGCCGCGTCGACATCGGTGAGACCGTTGGCGATCAGAACGGTGGCGACGCCGGCCTCGATCGCGACCTCCGCCTGCCACGGTGTGGCCACCGAGATGCCCCATGCCCCGGCGTCGAGAAGGCCCTGCCACAGAGCGGGAGACATGGTCGTCTTGCCGTGCGGTGCGAGCAGGACACCCTGTTCGGCCGCCCAGGAGAAGACCGTCGCCTCGTTGTGGGAGAGAGCGGCCTCGTGCACCGTGAGCACGGGAGTGGACATGTCCGACAGGTGCAACCCCGCCCCCGCGACCTCGGAGAGACGGAGACCGTCGGCTTTCGCCGAGAACCCCTTCGCCCAGGTGCCGAGGACGGGATCCGGAATTTGTAGAGGCATCTAACAAGGCTACTAGGCTGTCGGTATGACTGCGAAGACCCGCGTTTCGACCGACGCCGCCCCCGCTCCCGCCCACACGTTCTCGCAGGGCGTGCGCAAGGGCCCGTTCGTGCAGGTGTCGGGCCAGGGGCCCGTCGACCCGCAGACGAACGAGTACCTCTTTCCCGGTGATGTCGCCGCCCAGACGACCCGCACGCTCGAGAACGTCAAGGCCATCGTCGAGGCATCGGGCGCGACTTTCGACGACGTCGTGATGCTGCGCGTGTACCTCACCACGCGGGAGGACTTCCCGATCATGAACGAGGCCTACGGCGCCTTCGTGACAGCGCACACGAGCAGCGGCGTCCTGCCGTCGCGCACCACGGTGTTCACGGGTCTTCCGCGCGAGGAGATGCTCGTCGAGATCGACGGGATCGCGATCGTCAACGACTGAGGGCAGAACGCTCCGCGCGTCCTATATCACGACCTTTACCTCTCCGTTACATCCGATCCCGTACCATTGAGCGATATACAGGCCACGTGAGAACCGGGGGGTGAAGTTCGTGACCGATCTGATCTCAGCACAGGATGCGAAGACCGAGAAGCTGAATGAGGCGCCAGCCTCGGGCGACGGTCTCGACTCCGCCATGTCCCAGAGCGACGGCGCAGAGACGCCGACCGACTCCTCGCCTCCGCAGGACGGCGATGCTCCACTCGCGTGGGCCCCGATCGAGCCCACGCCGAAGAAGAAGCGTCTCGGGCTGTGGATCGGCCTCGGAGTCGGGGTCGTCGCGCTCGGCGCGGGCGCCGCGTCGATGATCCTCATCGCACCCGGAACGACCGTCGCCGGCATCCCCGTCGGCTGGCTCACCCCCGGTGCCGCCGCCGACGTCATCAACGACCACGTCGAGACCACCGAGATCACGCTGACCGGAGCCGGCGACGACGTCGTGCTCACCGGTGCGGAACTCGGCGCGACCATCGACGCCGCAGCCCTCGCCGATCAGGCCTTCGCGGAGCATCCGCTCTGGAACATCGGATCCTGGTCCGGCGATCCGGTACCGGGTGAGATCACACTCGACGCCGCCACGGCCGACGCCGTGCTGCGTGACGCCGTGCCGTCGAGCTTCGAGGAGCCGGTCGACGCCGGAGTCGTCTTCGACGGCGCCGCGGGCGCCTTCACGATCACACCGTCCGCACCCGGAACAGCCGTCGACGTCGATGCCCTGACCGCGGCGATCGCCCAAGCGGTCGCCGACGGCGGTACGAGCCTGGAGTTCCCCGGAGGCCCCTCCGAAGCGGCACCCGCCGTCTCCGACGACGACGCGACCGCGCTCGCGGCATCGATGAACGAGATGCTCGGCTCCGTCGGGTTCTACATCGGTGAAGAGCGCACCGTCCCGGTCGACCCGGCTACCGTGTCGACGTGGCTGACGGTCGTCGACGACGACGGAGAGCTCCGCATCGCGGCAGACGCGGCGGCCATCCAGTCGACGGTCGACAGCCTCGCAGGGGTCGTGGATCGCGCTCCCGTCAACGCGACGAACATCGTCAACTCCTCCGGCGAGATCCTGCGCGTCGAGACGGAGGGCGTCACCGGGCGCGCCGTCGGAGACACCTCGAACCTCGCCGCAGAGGCGGCATCGAACCTCGAGAGCGGAAACGGCGTCTTCCCGATCCAGGTCTCCGAGACGCCCTTCGAGTCCGTGAACCTGCAGCGCCGCATCGATGTCGACCTCGGCTCGCAGACGGCCACGCTCATCGAGAACGGCAACGTCGTGCGCTCGTGGTCGATCTCGTCGGGCAAGGCTGCCACGCCCACCGACGTCGGCAACTTCACGGTGTACGCGCACCTGCGCTCGCAGAACATGAAGAGCCGCGAGCCGGACGGCTCGATCACCGAGACGCCGAACGTCCCCTGGGTCACGTACTTCAACGGTGACGAGGGCTTCCACGGCACGTACTGGCACAACGACTTCGGCAACCCCCGAAGCCACGGGTGCATCAACATGCCGATCGACGTCGCCAAGTTCGTGTACGACTGGTCGCCGATCGGGATGGAAGTCTCGGTCCACAACTGACGCCCGCTCGAGGCGAGACCGTCGCGCGGTCTTCGCCGCATCGGGATACGAGAAGAGGCCGGATGCTCACGCATCCGGCCTCTTCTCGTATCGGTCACACCAGGGCGTCGACGATGCCGTTCAGCGTCGCGGACGGGCGCATGACGGCCGTGACGAGCGCGTCGTCGGGACGGTAGTACCCGCCGATCTCGACGGCCTTGCCCTGCACGGCGTTGAGCTCGGAGACGATCTTCTCCTCGTTCTCGTCGAGCGTGGCCGCGATCGGAGCGAATGCCGCTGCGAGCTCGGCATCCTTCGTCTGGTTCGCCAGCTCCTGCGCCCAGTACAGGCCGAGGTAGAAGTGGCTGCCGCGGTTGTCGATCGTGCCGAGTGCGCGGCCCGGCGAACGGTCCTCTTCGAGGAACGTTCCCGTCGCCGCATCCAGCGTCTCGGCGAGGACGCGCGCCTTCTCGTTGCCGGTGCGGTCGGCGAAGTGCTCGAGCGACGCGGCGAGCGCGAAGAACTCGCCCAGCGAGTCCCAGCGCAGGTAGTTCTGCTCGACGAGCTGCTGCACGTGCTTAGGAGCCGAGCCGCCGGCGCCGGTCTCGAACAGGCCACCGCCCGCGAGCAGCGGCACGATCGAGAGCATCTTGGCGCTCGTGCCGACCTCGAGGATCGGGAACAGGTCGGTGAGGTAGTCGCGCAGCACGTTGCCCGTCACCGAGATGGTGTCGAGGCCGTGACGCATGCGCGCGAGCGTGTAGCGCGTGGCCTCTTCGGGGGCGAGGATCGTGATCGTGAGGCCCTTGGTGTCGAGGGTCGCGAGACCCTGGTGCACCTTGGCGATGATCTGCGCATCGTGCGAGCGGTTGGCGTCGAGCCAGAACACCGCGGGGTCTCCCGTGGCGCGAGCGCGCGAGACGGCCAGCCTGACCCAGTCCATGACGGGGATGTGCTTGGTCTGCGTGGCACGCCAGATGTCTCCGGCGCCGACCTCGTGCTCGATCAGCACCGTTCCCTCGCTGTCGAGCACCTGGACGGTGCCCGCGGCGGCGATCTCGAACGTCTTGTCGTGGCTGCCGTACTCCTCGGCGGCCTGCGCCATCAGACCCACGTTCGGCACGGTGCCGATCGTGGCGGGGTCGAGCGGACCGTTCGCGATCACATCGTCGATGACGGCCTGGTAGACACTCGCGTAGGAGGAGTCGGGGATGACCGCGAGCGTGTCGGCCTCGCCGCCGTCCTTGCCCCAGAGCTTGCCGCCGTTGCGCACGAGCGCGGGCATCGAGGCGTCGACGATCACGTCGCTCGGGACGTGCAGGTTCGTGGTGCCCTTGTCGGAGTTCACGTACGAGAGGCGCGGCCCCTCGGCGATCGCCCTGTCGAACGCGGCCGCGATCTCATCGCCACCGGCGACGTCGCCCAGACCTGCGAGGATCGAGCCGAGACCGTCGTTCGCGCTCAGACCGGCGGCAGCGAGCTTGTCGCCGTACTGCGCGAACACGTCCGAGAAGAACGCACGCACGACGTGGCCGAAGATGATCGGGTCGCTGACCTTCATCATCGTGGCCTTGAGGTGCACCGAGTAGAGGATGTCGTCGTTCTTCGCCGTCTCGAGCGTCTCCGCGAGGAAGGCGTCGAGGTGCGCGGCCGAGAGGAAGGTGGCATCGATGATCTCGCGCGGCAGGACCTTCAGCCCCTCCTTGAGAACCGTCACGGTGCCGTCTGCGGCTGTGTGGCGGAAGCTCAGCACGTCGTCGTGGGCGGCGACCCAGGAGCGCTCGTTGTGCTTGAAGTCGTCGTGGCCGAGTGTGGCCACGCGGGTCTTCGAGCCCTCGGCGAAGGGCTTGTTGCGGTGCGGGTGCTTCTTGGCGTAGTTCTTCACGGCCAGCGGTGCACGACGGTCGCTGTTGCCCTCGCGGAGCACCGGGTTGACCGCGGATCCCTTGATGCGGTCGTAGCGCGCGCGGACGTCCTTCTCCTCGAGAGAGGACGGCTCGTCCGGGAAGTCGGGGATGTCGTAGCCCTGCGACTGCAGCTCGGCGATCGCGCCCTTGAGCTGCGGGATGGATGCCGAGATGTTCGGCAGCTTGATGATGTTCGCCTCGGGCAGCGTGGCGAGTCCGCCGAGCTCGGCGAGCGAGTCGCCGACCTGCTGCTCCGGGGTGAGCTTCTGCGGGAACGCGGCGAGGATGCGTCCTCCGAGCGAGATGTCGCGGGTCTCGACCTCGATACCCGCCTGACCCGTGTAGGCCTTGATGATCGGCAGGAAGGAAGCCGTGGCGAGAGCCGGAGCCTCGTCCGTGTAGGTGTAGATGATGGCGTCGTCGGTCACCAGGAGGTTCTCCGTTCGCGAGGGCATATTTGTCTCGATACCAAGATACCTGAGGCGCTCCCGGCGCATGTCCGCCGGGAGGTCGGACCCGTATCGACTTCCGGTATTCCTCACACCGGGACCCCTGACGAAAGTCGACCTTTCTCGTCGGGGAGCCAGCGGAGGGGCTAGCCTGTGACTATGTCCGAACTGCGCATGGTCGAACTCTCCGCTGCGACGATCGTCGCCGTGAACAACCTGTCGCTCAAGCCCGGACAGGAGCAGTTCCTCGCTCCGGTGTCCTACGGCATCGCGGCGACCGTCATCAACCCCCTGACCTCGTGGCAGCGCGTCGTCCTCGACGGCGACCAGGTCGTCGGGTTCGTCAGCGCGAACTTCGATCCCGAGGCCCCGGAAGATCACTTCCGCTCCGTCCTGTGGCGGATCAACGTCGATGCCGACGACCAGGGCAAGGGAGTCGGCCGCTTCGCCGTCGAGCAGCTCATGGAAGAGGCACGCGCGCGCGGCGTCGACCACGTGAACGTCATCTACGAGGCGGGCGAGGACGGCCCCGAGGCCTTCTTCCTCCGTGTCGGATTCACCCCTGTCGGCGAGACCGAGTACTCCGAGGTCATCGCAGAGATCCGCGTCACGTCCTAGGCCGGCGGCGGGGTCTCGAATCCCCTCCCCCATCGAGGCCCCGTCGCCCTGTCCGGTCATTTTGCGGGAACGCTCCCACAGCCCGTCGTCTCCTTTTTGTTGCGATACACCACAAAAGGGTTGCGCCATGCGGGGATCCGTGTCTATCATCGCTTCTGAGGCGTTAGCGAAACGCTTCGATGAATTCAGGACACGAGCGACGATGGAGTCAGCATGGTGACGATCCACGAGGTGGCGAAGGCCGCCGGTGTGTCGATCAGCACCGTGTCCTACGCACTGAGCGGCAAGCGTCCCGTCTCCGAGAAGACGCGGCTCCGCATCGAAGGCGCGGTCCACGACCTCGGCTACGAACCGGATGCGGGCGCCCGCATGCTCGCGGGCCGCCGCACCCACATCTTCGCCCTCACCGAACCTCTGCGCGCCGACACGCATGCCCCCACGCACATGGCGTTCGTCCTCGCCACCGCGGTCGCCGCACGTCGCCGCGGCTACGACATCCTGCTCCTCACCGATGAGCAGACCTCCGACGGCATGAACCGCGTGGCCGCGAGCCGACTGGTCGACGCCATCCTCGTCCTCGACGTGGCCCCCGACGACGAACGAGCCGCCATCGCCCGCAGCGTGCGCACCCCCACCGTGTTCATCGGCATCCCCGACGACCCCACGGGCCTGACCTGCGTGGACCTCGACTTCGAGTCGGCCGGGAGCGTCGCCGTCGACCGGATCGCGGACGCCGGCCACACGAGTGTCACGCTGCTCGGGCAGACGGAGGTCTCGTACCGCAAGTCGAACTTCCCGCGACGCCTGCTGCAGGGCGTGCGCGAGCGCGCCGCCGCGCGAGGACTCGCTCTCGAGTGGGCGACCACCGGGGTCTCGACGACAGACCCGAATGCGGTTCGAGCGGCGGTCGAGTCGGCCCTGGAGCGCGGCGACCGTGCGTTCATCGTGCACGCGGTGGGCGACGTCCACGACGTGCTGCTGCGGACGCTCGACTCACACGGACTCCGCGTGGGGCGCGACGTCTCGGTCGTGTCCGCAGCGGCATCGTTCGACACGTCCGCTCTCGCGGTCCCCGTCGACACGATTCCCCTGATCCCACAGCGGTCCTGCGAACTGGCGGTGGAGCTCGCCGAGCAGCATCTCGACCACCCCGGCACCGCACCGCGCATCCATCTCACCCCACCCGAGTACCACTCCGCCGGATCGGTCATCCCCGCGAGGGAGTGACCGCGGACGGAGATACGCACACGCATCCGCATCGTCGAAACGCTTCGATGATGTCGCGTGACAACTGAAGAACGAACGACCCACCGATGTGTCCGGCCTCACGGCCAATCAGAAAGGAGTGCCGACGATGGCACGCAACATCCGCAGGACGAAGACGCTGGCGGCTGTGGCCGCGCTGACGGCGACGGGAATCGCACTGAGCGGCTGCACCGCCGGATCCTCCGACGACGGAGGTGACGGGCAGACGCTCAAGCTCTGGCACTACGAGGGCGCCGACAGCGCGATGGGCAAGGCCTGGGCCGAGGCGATCGCGATCTTCGAAGAGGAGACCGGCGCCAAAGTCGAATTCGAGGAGAAGTCGTTCGAACAGATCCAGAAGACGGCGAGCCAGGTCCTCGACACCGACGCCGCGCCAGATCTCATGGAGTTCAACAAGGGCAACGCGACCGCGGGATTCCTCGCCTCGACCGGTCTGATCTCGGACATCTCGGACGCCGTGGAGGAGTACGGCTGGGACGACAAGCTCGCGCCCTCGCTGCAGACCACGGCCAAGTACTCCGAAGACGGCGTCATGGGCGGCGACACCTGGTTCGGCATTCCGAACTACGGCGAGTTCGTCGGCGTCTACTACAACAAGGACGCCTTCGCGGCTGCAGGGCTCGAGATCCCGACCACCTACGACGAGTTCGTCGACGTCCTCGACGCATTTGTGGCCCAGGGAATCACCCCGCTCGCCGAGGCCGGTGCCGAGTACCCGCTCGGGCAGCTCTGGTATCAGCTCGCGCTGAACGCGGGCGACCGCGGGTTCGTCGACTCGTACCAGCTGTACGACGGCGAGGTCGACTGGCAGGGCCCGGAGGTCACCGCAGCGTCCGAGACTCTGAAGGACTACGTCGACAAGGGCTACATCGCGTCGGACGTCTCCTCGGTGAAGGCAGAGGACGCCGGTGTCTCGTTCATCAACGGCACCTCGCCGATCTTCGTGTCCGGTTCCTGGTGGTTCGGCCGATTCGTGGCCGAGGCCACGGACTTCGACTGGACGCTGGACGCCTTCCCGGGCGCCGACCTGTCGCTCGGCTCCTCGGGCAACCTGTGGGTCGTGCCCGAGAACGCCGCGAACAAGGAACTCGCCTACGAGTTCATCGACATCACGATGCGCCCCGAGATCCAGGCGATCATCGGCAACAACGGCGGCCTGCCGGTCGCTGCCGAGACGGCCGACATCACCGACGAGAAGAGCGCGGCTCTGATCGAGACGTTCAACGGCGTCCTCGAGGCAGACGGACTCTCGTTCTACCCGGACTGGCCCGCACCCGGCTTCTACGACGTGATCGTGCAGGAGCTGCAGGGTCTGATCACCGGCACGCAGGACGCCGAGACCACGAACGAGAACCTCGGCGAGCAGTACGACGAGGGCACCGCGGAATTCCGTTGATCCACTCGCGGGGGCGGCGACCGAACGGCGTCGCCCCCGCATCCTCCTGGAGATGAACATGTCACTCGCCACCCGCCGTGAGGGCCGCACGAAGCTGCCGCCCGAAGAGCCGTCGATCCCGCAGCGCAGCGGAGGAACCGGCGCCTACTGGATGTACCTGCTTCCGGGCTTCGTGCTCCTGCTCGTCGTCGTGATCGTCCCGCTCGTCTGGAACGTGTACCTCACCTTCACGAAGTGGAAGGGCGTGCGCACTCCGGAGTTCATCGGGCTCGAGAACTGGCAGAGGATCCTCACCGACGGCGACTTCTGGACGTCGTTCACCAACTCCGTGTGGATGATCATCGCCATGGTCGTGGTCCCCACGATCGTCGGCCTCATGGTCGCCGCTCTGCTCTTCGACGTCGTCGGACGCAAGTTCGGCGGCAAGGTGGGCAGCTTCCTGCGAGCGACCTACTACCTTCCCCAGATCCTCCCGATCGCCGTCGCCGGCATCGTGATCGGCTGGATCGTGCGGCCGGGCGGTGACGGCGCACTGAACCAGATCCTCGGCGCGTTCGGCATCCCGGCCTACGACTGGCTCGGGCAGATGCCCTCGGCACTGATCGTGCTGATGGTCGTGATGGTCTGGGTGCAGCTCGGCTATCCGGTCGTCGTCTTCATGGCGGCTCTGCAGCGGGTCGACCCCGAGTTGTACGAGGCGGCCGAGCTCGACGGAGCCAACTGGTTCCAGCGCTTCTCGGCGATCACCATGAGCATCATCCGCCCGGAGATCTTCGTCGTCACGCTGACCTGCACGATCGCCGCGCTGAAGGTCTTCGGCCCGGTCTACATCATCACGCGCGGCGGCCCCGCCGGCTCCACCCTGGTTCCCGCGTACTACGCCTATCAGGAGTTCTTCACGAAGCGGAACGTCGGCTACGGCGCGACGATCGCGACCGTGCTGACGATCGTCGTGGTCATCGTCTCGATCATCTTCATCCGCGTCCAGAACTCGCTCGAACGCAAGGAAAGGGCGGGTCTGTGATGCACGCCACCACCGCCATCGTCACCGGTAAGCCGTCGAAGTCCCGCCCGCGCGGCGGCATGACGAAGAAGCGGCCCGTCGACTGGCTGATGCTCGCGCTCGTCGTCATCGGCGCGCTGCTCGTGATCGCGCCGTTCTACCTGGTGCTCGTGAACTCGTTCAAGTCGCCGGTCGACTACGCGACCTCGGGTCCGCTCGCCTTCCCCGAGCAGCTCGACTTCGGCGGCATCATCAAGTTCTGGGAGCGAGTGAACTTCCCCGAGAAGGTCTGGAACTCGATCTTCATCGCCGGGATCGTCTCGGTTCTCGCGGTGGGCATCTCGATGCTCAACGCCTTCGCCATCGGCATCGGACGTGTGCGCGGCCGCAGCTGGATCGTGCTGCTGTTCCTGCTGGCGAACCTGCTCCCGCAGGAGGCGCTGCTCTACCCGCTCTACTACATGTTCAAATCCGTCGGCCTCTACGACAACGTGTGGTCGGTCATCATCGTCTTCACCGTGATCCAGGCGGCCTTCGGCACCTACCTGCTGTCGTCGGTCTACGGCACGTTCCCGAAGGAGGTGCTCGAGGCGGCGTCGCTCGACGGAGCGAGCCGCTGGCAGATCCTCTGGCGCGTGGTGTTCCCGATCAGTCGGCCGACCCTGTCGGTGCTGCTCATCTTCTTCTTCATCTGGACGTGGAACGAGTTCCTCATCCCGCTGACGTTCCTCGCCTCGAACGCCAACCAGACGGTCCCCGTCGCGATCAGCGTGCTGCAGGGCGATCGTCTGATGGACGTCACCACCACGAGCGCCTCCGCGCTCCTGGGCATCATCCCCACGCTCATCTTCTTCCTCATCTTCCAGCGCACACTCACGCGCGGCATCACGGCAGGAGCAGTCAAGTAATGAAGTTCACCGACGGATTCTGGCAGCTGCGTCCGGGCGTCACCGCCCTGTACGCGCAGGAGGCCCACGATATCGCCGAGACCAGCGACACCCCCGACGGACGGGGCATCGTCATCACCGCGCCGACCAAGACGATCACATCCCGGGGCGACACCCTCAACCGCCCGGTGCTGACCACCACGCTCTCGTCGCCGGCCGAGGGCGTCATCCGGGTGCGCATCGCGCACCACGAGGGCGGGCGCTGGCACGGAGGGTTCGGGCTGCCCGGCGGCGCGACCGGCACGGCCTCGGCATCGGTCTCGGTCTCGGTCGACGGTGG
>NZ_DALZXX010000043.1:20293-20536 GCF_031988965.1 Microbacterium sp. | reverse complement strand
GACCTGCACGTGGGCCGCCTCTTGCCAGAGACGGCCGGCGAGGCGAGCGAGCGCGATGCGGGCGTCGGCGTCTTCGACCGACTCGGCGATCGCGTTGAAGCGCTGCGCGCCGCTGACGATGAGTTCGCGGATCAGTGCATCGCGGTCGTCGAAGTGCCCGTAGAGGGTGCGGCGCGAGAGGCCGGCGCTGCGGGCGATGACGTCGATCGACGCGCGCGGGTCGGCGGCGAGAGTGGCGCGAGC
>NZ_DALZXX010000043.1:0-20283 GCF_031988965.1 Microbacterium sp. | reverse complement strand
CGTCGAGGATTCCGGCGCGGTTCTCGACGGAGTCGCGGCGGGGAGCACGGGTGGTCATGTCTCTATGGTACTTAATGTGCACACAAGTGTGCAAGATAATCCAGTGGATTCAGAGAGCCCGCGTCATATACCGGCACGCCGGAGGTCTTGAGAGGTGGATGCACTCGCACCGCCGACGCCGCCCGGAAGGGGAAGCACAGTGATCTCGACGCTCATGGAGGCCGACGGTCTCGCCCCGCTGTTCGCACCGAAGGGGACTCGACCGTGATCCATCTGGGCAGACCGGCGGCGCCGCACGGCTCGCTCGCCGACATCGTGTTCCAACGCTTGGGTCGACAGATCGCCGAGGGCGTGCTGTCGCCGGGGGACTCGGTCAACGACAACGCGATCGCGGCGGCGATGGGGGTGTCGCGCACACCGGTGCGTGAGGCGCTGCAACGCCTCGAGCGCATCGGGATGATCGTGCTCGCCCCCAGTCGCTACACCCGCGTGACGCCGCTCGCCAACGAGGAGGTCGCAGGCTGGCGGGAGTTCCTCGGCCAGCAGCTGTCGGTGCTCTCACGCGCGGCGGCACTCCGGCTCGCCGAGGACGCGAGAGAGGATGCCGCGTACCGCGTGGACGAGGTGGCGGCGTGCGTCGACGAGCGCGAGCGGTATGCCCGAGCGGCCGTGGAACTGTACGCACACCTGGCCTCGCAGTCGCTGAACGACGTGCACCGAGCGATGGTCGACGAGACGTCGTTCGCGCTGATCAGAGCCCTTCGCGCCTGGGTGATCGAGCCGGATGCGGCCCGGCGGATCGAAGACTCGTTCCATGACCTCAGCGCGGCCCTGCGCGCGGGTGACGGCGACGGCGCGGAACGCAGCGCGCGCGCCGCCTACCTGATCGACTGAGCGGCCGACCCGGCATCCCGAGTCGGCCGTCGTCGACCGTCAGTCGGTGCCGGAGTCGAAGGCCGCGCCCTCGGACGCGGTGTCGACGGCGTCGGCGAGGTTCTCGTCGACTGCCTCGACGGATCCCGTGATCTCGCCCGATTCGCCGGCCGTGACGCGTCCGACGAGCTCACCGGTCGCGCCGCCGATGAGGCCGAGGCCCGCGTACTGCTCGAGGCGCGAGCGCGAGTCGGCGATGTCGAGGTTGCGCATGGTGAGCTGGCCGATGCGGTCGACCGGGCCGAAGGCGGCGTCGCCGACGCGCTCCATCGAGAGCTTCTCGGGTCCGTACGACAGGTTCGGCGACGTGGTGTCGAGAATCGTCCAGTCGTCGCCGCGGCGCAGGCGGATCGTGACCGTGCCCGAGATCGTGAGGCCGACCCAGCGCTGGATCGACTCGCGCAGCATGAGCGACTGCGGCTCGAGCCAGCGTCCCTCGTACATCAGGCGACCGAGTCGGCGGCCCTGCTCGTGGTACGTCGCGAGGGTGTCTTCGTTCAGGATGCCGTTGACCAGGCGCTCGTAGGCGATGAAGAGCAGCGCCATGGCCGGAGCCTCGTAGATGCCGCGCGACTTCGCCTCGATGATGCGGTTCTCGATCTGGTCGCTCATGCCGAGGCCGTGGCGCCCGCCGATCGTGTTGGCCTCCATGACCAGGGCCACCGGGTCGGTGTACTCGACGCCGTTGATGGCGACCGGGCGGCCGGCCTCGAACGTGACGGAGACGTCTTCGGTCTCGATCGCGACCGACGGGTCCCAGAACTTCACGCCCATGATCGGATCGACGGTCTCGAGCGAGACGTCGAGGTGCTCGAGGGTCTTCGCCTCGTGCGTCGCGCCCCAGATGTTGGCGTCGGTCGAGTACGCCTTCTCGACCGAGTCGCGGTACGGGAAGTCATGAGCGACGAGCCACTCGCTCATCTCCTTGCGGCCGCCGAGCTCGGTCACGAAGTCGGCGTCGAGCCACGGCTTGTAGACGCGCAGGCGCGGGTTGGCGAGCAGGCCGTAGCGGTAGAACCGCTCGATGTCGTTGCCCTTGTAGGTCGAGCCGTCGCCCCAGATGTCGACGCCGTCCTCCTTCATCGCACGCACGAGCAGCGTGCCGGTGACGGCGCGGCCCAGGGGCGTGGTGTTGAAGTAGGTGCGTCCGCCGGAGCGGATGTGGAAGGCGCCGCACGACAGGGCGACCAGGCCCTCTTCGACCAGGGCGGTCTTGCAGTCGACCAGACGCGAGGCCTCGGCGCCGTATTCGAGAGCGCGACCGGGGATCGACTCGATGTCGTCTTCGTCGTACTGCCCGAGATCGCCGGTGTACGTGTAGGGGACGGCACCCTTGTCGCGCATCCACGCGACGGCGACGGAGGTGTCGAGTCCTCCGGAGAAGGCGATGCCGACGCGCTCGCCGACGGGAAGTGACTGGAGGACCTTGGACATGCTTCCCAGTCTATCGGCGGCGTGTCGGCTGTTTCGGACGGGGGCGCGGGATCTGGGGCTGCCGGGGAGGGGTCTGCCTCGACCGCGTGTAAATCCCTTGTTACAGATGCCTGATTCGGTCGGGCGGCTGCATTCACCGGGATAGTCTCTTGCTACCAGGTAAACAAGGCTTCCATTGTATGAAATGCAGCGGGAAAGGCGGTGATGCACGTGGAGACGCTCATCGAGATGCTCTCGGCTCATCTTCGAGAGGGGAACGAGGCTGGTGCCCAGTGTTTCCGCGGGGATCGCGGATGGGAACGGCGCACGTACGCACAGATGCACGCTCTCGTGCTGCGGACGGCTCACCGGCTGCGCGCGCTCGGGGCAGGCGACGGTGGATGCGTCGCCATTGTCTCTCGGACCCGACCGGATTGGACAATCGTCGACCTGGCGGCGGCCCTCATCGGCGCCCCGGTGATCCCCGTGTATCCGACGGCGTCGCAGGCTCAGTTCGACGCGATCGAACGCGCGACGTCCCCGGCGCTGATCGTGGTCGATCGCGATGACCTGCGTTCCGCGGCACCGCAGTTCCGGCTGGGGAATCGGGACGGCGACCTCGGCGACCTCGAGCGCCCGACGCTCGCTCCTGACGAGAAGGCGGAGATCGAAGTGATCGCGGCATCCGTGCGTCCGTCCGACACATACTCGATCGTGTTCTCATCGGGATCGACCGGGGAGCCGAAGGGCTGCGTTCTCAGCAATTCCCACTTCGCCGCCGTCGTGCGCATGGCGGGTGCCGTCGAGTCCTCCGGCCCCGAAGGGGCGGAGCACCGCGAGCGGGCGTTCGTGTATCTGCCCCTCGCCCACGTGTCGGCCCGCCTGCAGCAGCTCACGACCTTCTCGCTCGGCGGCGAACTGCTGTACGGCTCCGGCGGAACAGCCGAGATCCTCGCCCAGATCACCGAGCTTCAGCCGACCTACGTGCCTGGGGTGCCGCGCCTGTTCGAGAGCGCGTACGCGCGAGTCGGGGGATCGGGGGAGTCGCTGCGAGAAGTCTTCGGCACGCGGCTTCGTTACGCGCTGAGCGGTGGGGCGCCGATGGACGAAGAGGTCCAGGGGGCCTACGAACGCGCCGGGATCACGCTCGTCGAGGGGTACGGTCTGACGGAGACGTCGGCAGCTCTGGCGCTCAGCGCTCCGCACGATCGCCGCAGCGGCAGCGTCGGTCGCGCGCTGCCCGGGGTCGAGCTCCGAATCGCCGACGACGGAGAGATCCTCGCACGCGGAGCGAACGTCTTCGAGCGGTATCTGGGCGCACAGCGGGCGACAGCCGAGGCATTCGTCGACGGATGGTTCCGAACGGGTGACCTCGGATGGATCGACGACGACGGATTCCTGTTCGTCACCGGACGCAAGAAGAACCTGATCGTGACGTCCACCGGCAAGAACGTCGCCCCGGAGCCGATCGAGAATCAGCTGCGCATCGCGCTCGGCGTCGCCGACGTGATCGTGGTCGGCGACAGGCGCCCCTTCCTCGCTGCCGTCGTGTTCGCTCCCGAACCGCTCGACGAGGCGGAGGTCATCGCTGCGATCCGGCGACTCAACGCCGAGGTGTCGCCCCCTGAGCGGGTGCGCAAGGTCGTCATCATCGCCATCGACCTGTCCGGAGAGACCGGCGCCCTCACCGCGAGCGGCAAGATCGTGCGTCCCGTGCTGCTCGAACGGTTCGCCCACGTCGTCGATGCCCTGTACGACGGCACGCACCCTCGAGCGCTCGATGTCCATCCCTCACCCGTCCCTGTCCTGAACTGACCCGACACTCACCAGGAGAACGCATGAACACCACTCGCCCCCGTCACGTCCTCGCTCTGGGCGTGTCACTGCTCACGGTCGGCGCTCTGCTGTCCGGATGCGCGGCCGCCGACACCGCCCCCGCTTCGGAGTCGGAGGCCGAGACCGGATTCGCCGCGCCGACCGATCTCGCCGAGCCCGGGGACACGATCCCGACGGTGACCGTCGCGGGCGGTCTCAGCCCGTACGGCGACGAGATGCTCGCCGCCGCCGGCGTCACGCGCGGCTACTTCGACGAGGTGGGCATCACTTTCGCTGACGGGCCCAACGGCATCAAGTCCGACCTGATCGGTTCGGTGACGCCCCTTCTGAACGGCCAGATCGATGTCGGCTCGGGATATCCGCCCGCTTTGATCTCGCAGATGGACGACGTGTCGAACGTCGTCGCCTTCCAGATCCAGGACGTGTTCTACGGCTATCGGCTCCTCGCGCCGGAGGGGAAATACACCACTCTCGCCGACGCGATGGCCGAGGGCCAGAGCTACGAGGAGGCGGTCGCAACCGTGCTCGCGCAGCTCGACGGACAGGACGTAATCCTGCGCGACGGGGTCGTGCCCACGTTCTACCAGCTGATCACCGGCACTGCGGGCACCGACATGGGCGCCTGGAACGTCACCTACCTCACCAATCCCGATCTGGTGCGCGCGGCGCAAGCGGGCCAGGCTGACTTCGTCTCGCCGACCGGAGCAGTCGAGATCGTGCGTCTGCTCAACGACGGCTGGGAATCGCTGATCGCGCTGCCCGACGTGATCGAGAACTCGACGGCGGAGGAGACCGTCTCGCTGCGGGCGACCTTCTCGGGATATCTGACCACCACGGAGTACGCCGAGGAGAACTGGGACACGCTGCTGCGCTACGCGTCGGTGATCTATCGCCTCGTCGACGACCTCGAGGCGGATCCGGAGGGCACGGCGGCCGACTACGTCGACCTGCTGAACAGCTACACCGGCTCAGACCTCAGCGCGACCCAACTGGCGCAGACGTTCGACGGCCTGTACTCGGTGCGCAACTTCGAGGACGCGTCGGAGTTCTATGAAGACGAGGATGCGCCGTTCTACTTCGACACGGTCGTCGGCGCTCAGATCGACTCGCTCGCCGAGCAGGGTGTGATCGACGACGGCCACACGCCGGCCGAGCTGTCGATCGCCGGTGACGTGTGGCGTGCGCTGAACGCCTATCGCGAGGCGGCGGACGAGGCGCTCGCCGAGGCTCCCGAGGGCGAGCTGAAGACTGCGGCCCTCGCCCAGTACGAGGCGCGCAACTACCTCGACGCCTATCGCCTCGCGGCGGCTGCCTGATCATGGCCATTTCGGTCATCGCCCCCGCCCGTCCGGTGATCACCCGCACCGGACGGGCGGGGGCCCGGGGCGCTGTGGGCTGGCGCGTGCTCGGCGTCGCGGTCGTGCTGATCGTCTGGCAGCTGCTGGCGATCGCGATCGACTACACCGCGATCCTTCCCGGACCGATCAAGGTCGTCACCGATTTCGCGACGAGCTTCGTCACCGACCCTGGCCTGAGCTACCTCGGTGTTCGCGTGTCGGGCTATGGCGTCAACGTGGCCTGGACCGTGGGCATGGCGACCGCTGCGTGGCTGGTCGGTTCCGCCGCCGGCGCGATCGCCGGCCTGCTCAGTGCGCGCGTGCAGTGGGTGCGCAACGTCACCGAGCCGATCCTCTTCGTCTTCGGGGCGGTGCCCGCTCTCGTGCTCGCCCCGTTCTGCCTGATCTGGTTCGGCCAGGGACCCGGCGGCAAGTTCGCTCTCGTCGCGTTCTACTGCTTCGTCACGGTCGGGTTGATCGCCCAGGCTGCGGCTCTCGCGCTGCCACCGGTCAGCGAGGAGTACGGCGCGATGATGGGGGTGGCGGCCGCGGCGCGCTTCTGGCACATCGTCGTTCCCGCGACCCTTCCCGCGGTGCTCGCCGGGCTGCGGGTCGCGCTCTCGACAGCCATCGCCGTGCAGGCGACCGTGGAGCTGTTGGGCTCGCAGACGGGCGCGGGACGCCTGATCGCGTTGCGAGCGACCCAGGGCGACGTCTCGGCCGTGCTCGGGCTCTCGCTGGCTATCGGCATCGCCGCGATCCTCCTCGACCTCCTCCTGCAGCGCCTCGTGCGCCTGTTCACGCGGTGGCAGTGACATGCGCCGCACCGACATCGTCTCGGAAGGACACCCCATGACGACCCTGACCACTCCGACGCCGCACGCCTCCGCCTTCGAGATCTCGGGGCTGACGGTGTCGTTCACCGCTCAGGGGCGGCAGATCACGCCGCTCAAGGACCTCGATCTCGTGATCCCGCGCGGCGAGTTCGTCTGCATCCTCGGTCCCTCCGGCCAGGGAAAGAGCACGCTCCTGCGTGCTATGGCGGGTCTGCAGTCGGCGTCATCCGGCAGCGTGATCGCCGCTGGCGAGCCGGTGGTCGGCCCCAGCGCGCACCTCGGCATGGTTTTCCAGCAGGATGCGATTCCGCAGTGGCTACGCGTGCAGGACAACATCTCCTTCGGCCCGCGCATGCGGCACGTCCCTGACGAGGTCTGGCTGCCCCGTGTGCGCCATTTCATCGAGGCCGTCGGACTCGCGGGGCGGGAGCGCGCCTGGCCGAAGGAGCTGTCGGGAGGTATGCGCAAGCGGGTCGCGATCGCCGCCGCATTCGCGAACAACCCCGACATCCTGCTGATGGATGAGCCGTTCGGCTCGCTCGACTACTTCACGCGCGCTCAGCTGCACGACACCCTGCTGGACCTCTGGCAGGAGACCGGGAAGACGATCGTTTTCGTCACCCATGACGTCGATGAGGCACTCAAGCTGGCTGACCGGATCATCGTCGTGACAGACGGACACGTCGGATACGACATCGAGCTGCCGTTCGCACGGCCGCGCGGCGACGAGCTGCGCATGGATGCCGAGGCCGACGCCATCCGTGCCCAGCTTCTCGAGGTGCTTCAGGCGCCCGCGCGGATGCAGTCATGAGCGGCGCTTCGGCTCGCGGGGGCATCACGCTGCGCACCACGGCGACGCCCCTCAGCATCGTCGTCGGGATGGTCGTCATCGTGGCCGGCTGGCAGGTCATCGCGATGATCGTGGCGGCGTCGTCCGCCCAGGGCGACCGGGTGATGCCGTCTCTCGTCACCGTCGCGACATCGGGCGTGCTGGGGCTGAGCGACTACTGGGTCGGCGGCTTCGGCGTGCCCGCTACACAGACGGGCGCCGATCAGAGCGTCGCGGGTGCGGTGCTGGCCCTCATCGTGAACGCGGGTGCGACCCTGCTGCGCGTGGTGTTGGGACTGGCCGGTGCGGTGATCGCCGGTGTGGGTCTCGGGCTGCTGTCGTCAGCCGTGCGACCTGTTCGTCTGAGTGTGGGTGGAGTGGCGGAGATGATGCGGATGCTTCCCGCTCTCGCGATGGCGCCGCTGTTCGCGCTCTGGTTCGGCGCCACCGATCTGGCGGTCGTACTCTTCGTCATCTTCGGGGTGGCGTTCATCGTGCTGGTCGGAACCATCAACGCGATCGGCAACCTCCCGCCGCATGTCATGGAGTACGCACGGACGATGGGCCTGAAGGGGTCTCCGCTCTGGGTGCGGGTCGTCCTTCCGGCCATCCTGCCGGAGATGCGCGGGTCGATCGTCTTCGGCGGTCTGGTGGCGTGGACGTCCGTTCTCGCCGGAGAGATCTACGGCCTGCAGTCAGGGCTCGGCTGGATGCTCAACGAGACGCTGCGCTTCTCCCTTGTCGACCGGATGGTCGTGGTCGCCGCGGTCTTCTCCCTGCTCGCGCTCGCCACGATGAAGCTTCTCGGCGCCGCGATGAACCGGCTCACTCGCTGGGCGTGAGCGCGGACGAGAGGGGGTGGGGCGCTCCTGATCGCCCCGCCCCCTCTCGTGCGGTCAGATGACTGTCGCGCCCATCGGCAGTTGCACGCCGATCCGGTGTGCCGCCGCGCGCAGGTCCGGAAGCCACTGCTCGAGCTGCGCCACACTGGCGCGGAACGCCGGCGCGGAGATGCACAGGGCGGCTCTGGTGTCGCCCGCCTCGTGGCGCACCGGAACGCCGATCGCTCGCACGCCCGCGTCGAACTCCTCGTCCGCCACCGCGTAGTCCCGCTCCCGAGTGCGCTCGATCTCGGCGAGCAGGGCCGATCTCGTGGTGATGGTGGTGGGCGTCCACGCCTGCAGATCGAGATCGTCGAGCATCGCAGCGAAGGTGTCGCTCGGCATGCTGCTCAGCAGGATCTTGCCGGTCGACGTGGCATAGAGGGGCTCGCTCTGGCCCACCGAGCCGCGAATCCCGACGGCCTGCTCGGTGCCCACCTTCTCGATGAACAGGGCGCGACCGTCGCTGAGCACCGAGAGCTGCACGGTCTCACCCGTGCGTCGACTGAGTTCGCGCATGATGGGCCGCGCGATGGTCGCGAGGTCCATCACGCCGGTCACGCGGTTGGCGAGTTCGAACAGTCGGACGCCGAGCCGATATGTCTTGGTCGATGCGTCCATGCTGACGAAGCCGAGCTCGATCTCGGTCGCGAGCAGGCGGTGGGTCGTGCTGACGGGCAGACCCACCTGACGCGCGAGCTCGGTCACCGACACCCCTTCGGGGTGGTCTCCGAGAGCGGAGAGAAGGCTGAGCCCTCGGGCGAGCATGCCCTGGGCTTCTCCGCCGGGCGGGGTCGTCTTGGCTCCCATGTGTCCTCCGGGTCAGGGGAAGGCGAGGGCGCCTGTGAAATCCGGCACTCGCTTCTCCATGAACGCGGCAGCACCTTCAGCTGCCTCCTCAGTACCGTAGTAGAGCACGCACGCGTCGTTGGCCAGTTGGGCGACGCCGTGCAGGCCGTCTTCCTCGGCGCTGACCGCGTTCTTCAGCATCCTCAGCGCTGCCGGCGACATCGCGAGCAGCTCGCGCGCCATCGCGATGCCTTCGTCCAACAGGCTCGCGAGCGGTACGACGTCGTTCACGAGCCCCCAGGACAGTGCCTTCTGAGCGTCGTACTGACGGCAGAGGAACCAGACCTCCTTCGCGCGCTTGTGTCCGATCTGCTTGGCCAGCAGGTTGATGCCGTACCCGCCGTCGAAGCTGCCCACCCGCGGCCCCACCTGTCCGAACACCGCGTTGTCCGCCGCGATCGACAGGTCGCATACCTGCTGAAGCACCTGGCCTCCGCCGACGGCGTATCCGGCGACCAGCGCGATGACCGGCTTCTCGATCCGCCGGATCGCGACCTGCACGTCGATGACGTTCGCCGGTGCGATGCCGGTGAACTCGGCGGCCTCTGCGTCGCCCGAACGTTCGGAGAGGTCGGCGCCCGAGCAGAACGCCTTGTCGCCGCTGCCCTTCAGCAGCACCACGCGCACGCCGGCGTCGTGGCGTGCGCGCGCGAACGCGTGAACGAGCTCGGCGCTCGTGAGGGGCCGGAAGGCGTTGCGCTTGTGCGGGCGCTCGATCTGGATCAGGGCGATCCCCTCGTCGCTCACCCGGTACGAGATGTCGGTGTACTCACCCGATGCGATCCACTGATCGGTGGCGATGCCTGTCATGTGTTTCCTCCTCGTAAATCATCTGTGCGTGGTTTGACGGACCTGCTGTCCGATCCCTAACCTATTCTATAGAACGAACATTGCTTCCATTCTATGGAAGAAAGTTCGGCAGTGAGTCGGAGAGGATCAAGAGTGAAGCGCATCGGTATCGACGCAGGGGGCACGTTCACGGACGCCGTGCTGTGGGACGAGGACGGAGGCATCATCAGTGCCACGAAGGTGTCGTCTCGAGGCCACGACCCGGCTGGAGCTGTCGTCGCGGCGGCGCGGCGCGTCGACGTCGCCGACGTCGCCGAGCTGATCCACGGCACCACCATCGGCACCAACCTCGCACTCGAACGCAATGGGGAGCGCATCGCCCTTCTCGCGAGCGAGGGCTTCCGCGACGTCCTCGAGATCGGACGGCTCACCCGCCCTGCATCAGCCCTCTACGACCTTCTCGACCCCGGCGCTCCACCTCTCGTCGCCCGTCGAGACCGGTTCGAGGTCGCCGAGCGGATCGACCGCGACGGACGAATCGTCACTCCCCTCGACGAGCAGGCGGTCGCGGCCGTCGCCCGGCGCATCTCCGAGCGAGGCATCGGCAGCGTGGCGATCTGCTTCCTCTACTCCCACGTCGACGCCGGCCATGAGCGCCGTGCCGCCGAGATCTTCAGCGATGTCGCACCCGACGTGGCGGTGTCGCTCTCGTCGGACGTGCTGCCGCAGGTACGCGAGTTCGAGCGCACTGCCGCGACCGTGCTCAACGCCTACCTCAAGCCCGTCTGCGCACCGTACCTCGCGACACTCACCGATCGCATCGCCGAGTGGAACCCGAACGTGCGCACCTGGATCATGCAGTCCAACGGCGGGATCACCTCGACCACGCACGCGGCGAAGACCCCGGTGAACCTGCTGCTCTCCGGCCCGTCCGGCGGTGTCGTCGCCGGACGCCTCATCTCGCGACAGACCGGAATCACCGACACGATCACCGTCGACATGGGCGGAACGAGCTTCGACGTCTGCCTCGTCGCCGACGCCGTGATCCCGCTCACCACCACCAGCCGCGCGATGGATCTTCCGCTGCAGCTCCCCACCGTCGCCATCGAGACGATCGGCACCGGCGGCGGCAGCGTCGCCCATGTCGACACCGGCGGACAGTTCAGCGTCGGTCCGCGCAGTGCCGGGGCGAATCCGGGCCCGGCGGCGTATGGGCGTGGAGGAGTCGAGCCGACGGTGACGGACGCGAATGTCGTGCTCGGCATCCTCGAAGACGGCATCCAGCTCGGTGACGACGTCACGGTGGATCGTGGTGCGGCGCTCGCCGCATGCGCGCGATTGGGTGAATCTCTCGGACTCGACCCGATCGAGACGGCGATCGGCATCCGTCGCATCAGCAACGCCGCGATGGCCGGAGCCGTGAGGGCCGTCTCGGTGGGCCGCGGCCACGACCCCCGCGACTTCGCGCTGAATGCCTTCGGTGGAGCCGGCCCCATGCACGCGGCGGACATCGCCGACGAGCTCGCGATCCCGACTGTGATCGTGCCGCCCTCCGCCGGCGTCCTGTCGGCCGTCGGCCTCGTCGTGTCCGACGTGGTGCACAACGCGGCGCGCAGCGTGTTGGCGACCCTCGAGCCCGCACTCGAGACCGAGCTCGCCGGCGTCCTCGCCGATCTCGGAGCCGCCGTGTCCGCACAGCTCTCGGACGAGGGTGTGCCAGGCACATCGCAGAGCGTCGAGTTCGCCCTCGACCTCCTGTACGCAGGTCAGAACACCGCGGTCACCGTGTCGACGGGCGACATCGACCGGCCCGGCTGGCTCGACCGCGCCGCGGAGTCGTTCCACGTGGCGCACGAGCGAATGAACGGCTTCCGTGTCGACGACGAGGCGATCTCGGTGCAGATCGCCCGGGTCACCGGCGTCGGCCGGGTGGTCGTCCCCGACACCGATCGGGCGGACGTCGCGCCCCTCGATCCTCCGACGCCGTCCGGCACACGCGAGCTTCATCTCTCGGCTCTCGAGAGCACCGTCGTGCCGCTCTTCCGGAGGGATCAGCTGCTGCCCGGCCATCGGTTCGAGGGCGCCGCGGTCGTCGTCTCCGACACCACGACCGTCGTCATCCCGCCGCATGCGCGATCCGAGATCGATGCGTACGGCAACCTTCTGATGCACCTGGAGAAGCGCTCATGATCATCGAATCGGCACCTATGCCCGTGACCGTCCTCGACCCGGCCGCCCTCGACCCGATCTCGTTCGCCGTGATCGACTCCGGTCTGCGCGCCGCCGTCGCCGAGATGAAGGCGGTCGTCCTGCGTACCGCGTACTCGAACCTCTGGAGAGAGGCGGGGGATCTCTCCTGTGCGCTGCTGGATGCGTCGGGGCAGATCGTCGTGCAGGGTGTCGGGGACATCCCGATCCACCTCGGCAGCATGCCGATGACGATGCAGGGCGTGCTCGACCGGATCGCGATCGACGACCTGCGTCCCGGCGACGTCGTACTGCAGAACGACCCCTACCGGGGCAACAACCACATGCCCGACTTCTTCATGGCGAAGCCGGTCTTCTCGGAAGGGCGCATCATCGCGTTCACCGCAGTCCGGGGCCACTACGTCGACATCGGCGGACCCGCTCCGGGCAGCTACTTCACCCTGGCGAGCGACATCTACGGCGAGGGTCTGCGCATGCCCCCGATCAAGATCTACCGCGAAGGCGCGATCAATCAGGATGTCCTCGACATCCTCGTCGCGAACGTCCGCAACCCGGTCGAGCGGCTGGGTGACATGCGCTCGCAGTATGCGGGATGCGTCACGGCCGAGCGGCGACTCGTCGAGTTCTGCGAGCGGTACGGAACCGACGTTGTGGCACAGGCGATGCGGCAGGTGCTCGACGTGAGCGAGCAGCGAGCCCGCGCCGCCTTCGCGAGCATCCCCGACGGCACCTACACATACGAGGACTTCTGCGACGGTGACAGCTTCGACCCGACGCCCGTGCCGATCCGCGCCACGGTCACCGTCGCCGGCAGCGACGTCGCCGTGGACTTCGAGGGCTCGGCGCCACAGACCCGCGGCGGCATGAACTCTCCACTCGGTGTGACGGTCTCGGCGGCGCTCTTCGCCCTCAAAGCCCTCACCGAACCGCACACGGCGTCGAACTCAGGCTCGTATCGCCCCGTCACGATCACGGCGCCGAAGGGCACGATCGTGAACCCGAATGCCCCGGCTCCGGTCGTCGCCGGCAACCACGAGACCTCTGCACGGATCGCCGACGTGGTGCTCGGCGCTCTGTCGCACGCCGTGCCCGACCTGGTTCCCGCGGCAGGCACCGGCAGCGCCACGGTGCTGATCGTGGCGCGCGAGGACGGCATCGACGACGCCATCATGTATGAGGTTCACGGAGCCGCGCAGGGGGCGAGCCTTCTCGCTGACGGCTCGCATGCCCGCCGGACCAGTATCGGCAACACCGGCAACACCCCGTCCGAACTGCTCGAGGCCGCCCATCCCGTGCGCGTGCTCGCGTACCGACTCGCCGACGGCGGGGGAGCCGGCCGTCACCGCGGCGGTGGGGGCATCACCCGCGTGCTGGAGTTCACCGAGCGTTCGACCGTGACGATCGTCGCCGACCGCGACATCAGCCGCCCCTATGGCCTGTTCGGCGGATCCGACGGCGGCAACGCGCACTTCACCCTCACCCTCCCCGACGGAGAGGAGCGCATCCTCAGCAGCAAGATGCCGCCGACCAGCGTGCCGAAGGGGGCTCGCCTGGAGTTCACCTGCGCGGGCGGAGGCGGCTACGGGGATCCCGCGCTCCGCGAACTCGCCGACATCCAGTCCGATCTCGACGACGGCTACCTGACGCCGGAGCGCGCCGAACACGACTACGGGGTGCGCGTGGTTCGCGATGAACAGCGCGCAGACGGTGCGTGGGTGGTGACACGATGACTCCACTTCTCGACGGACAGGTGGCACTCGTCACGGGTGGAGCCGGCGGCATCGGGTGGGCCACGGCCGCACGTCTCGCCGGCGACGGTGCGAGCGTCGTGATCGCCGACCTCGATGCGGCGGCCGCGGAGGCGGCAGCCGAACGGATCGGGCCGACAGCGGTCGGTCTCTCGATGGATGTGTCGGACGAGTCCTCGGTGGACGCGACCGTCGCCGAGGTGGCCGATCGGTTCGGCCACCTCGACATCGTCGTCAACAACGCCGGTGTGCTCCGCGACAACCTCATCCACCGGATGACGCTCGACGACTGGGAGCTCGTGATCGACGTGCACCTTCGGGGTGCGTTCCTGGTGAGCCGCGCCGCCCAACGGCCGATGGTCGCGCAACGCAGCGGCCGCATCATCAACCTCTCGAGTATCGCCGCGACCGGCAACCGGGGGCAGTCCAACTATTCGGCGGCGAAGGCCGGGATCATCGGGCTCACGAAGACGCTGGCGATCGAGCTCGGGCGGTTCGGCATCACCGTCAATGCCGTGGCGCCCGGCTACATCGCGACGGCGATGACTGACGCGACGGCTGCCCGCGTCGGTGTCGACCCCCTGGAGTACCGGCAGCAGGCTGCCGCGCAGACACCGCTCCGCAGAGTCGGGGAACCGGAGGACGTGGCTGCGGCGATCGCATTCCTGGTGAGTCAGGATGCCTCCTTCGTCACGGGTCAGGTTCTCATGGTCGACGGCGGGCTCGACCTCTGATGCCCATCGCCCTCACGATCGATCGGCTGGACGAGCTCGTCGGCATCACGCTGCCCCCGACGAGGCCGCGTCAGATCACCCAGGCTGCCGTCGACGCCTTCGCGGATCTCACCGGGGATCGTCAATGGATCCACGTCGACGTCGGGCGCGCCGAACCGTTCGGCGGGACGATCGTGCACGGGCTTCTGCTGACAGGGCTCATCGGCGGCGCCTGGGGGGAATGGCTCGATGTCGTCGACGCGTCCGATGCCCTCAACTACGGGGCCGAC
The DNA here is from genome assembly GCF_031988965.1 of Microbacterium sp. Classification (GTDB taxonomy): domain Bacteria; phylum Actinomycetota; class Actinomycetes; order Actinomycetales; family Microbacteriaceae; genus Microbacterium. Next base: position 5,621 of record NZ_DALZXX010000043.1, on the reverse strand, counting down.
AGGATCCGCTTCCTGCGCCCGGTGCCGGTGGGATCCGAGGTCGCACTCGCCGCGACGTTCGCTGAGCTGAGCACGCGTGTCGACGGAGCACGCCTGAGTCTCGACGTCGAGGTGCTCGTCGACGGCATCACGACCCCCGCCGTCGTCGCTCGATCCATCGTCCTCTTCCGGCGCTGATCGCCGCACCGACCAACCGACCTCCGCCCCCCTGCCTGTCTCACCTGTTGAGGAGAACCATGCGTCTGTATGCCGATCTCGATCCCTACGAATACGAGTCGCGTCTCAGCGACCCCGAGCGCGCTGTGCTGCGGCGGCTGCGCGGTTTCCTCGACCGTGAGGTAGCGCCGATCGTCGACGACCATTGGGAGCGTGGCGAGTTTCCCGAGCATCTGCCCGATGCGTTCGCTGAGCTCGCTCTGCTCGACCCGGTCGAGCTGCGCGATGCGGGCGAGACGCCCAGTGCGATGTACATCGGATTCCGCGTGCTCGAGCTGGCCAGGGTCGACGCGTCGATCGCGACGTACTTCAGCGGTCAGGCGACGATGATCACCGGTGCGGTGCTGCACGGAGCGTCTGCCGAGCAGATCTCCGAGTGGATGCCCCGGATCGAGGACTATTCGTTGCGTGGGGTGTTCGCGATCACGGAACCCGAGCACGGCTCGGATGTCGCTCGCGGCATGACCACCACCGCGCGCCGCGACGGCGATGACTGGATCATCGACGGCGAGAAGATGTGGATCGGGAGTGCGGCCTACGCCACCCATGTCTGCGTCGTGGCCCGGGAGGAGGGCGGTGCGACGCGAGCTTTCCTCGTGCCGACGGACGCTCCCGGTATGACGATCGACAAGATCACGGGCAAGGCCGCGCTGCGCATCGTGAACAACGCGCACATCACCCTGTCTGGAGTCCGTGTCACGGAGAGCCTGCGACTGCACGGGGTCGAGCGCTTCGCCGACGTCGCCCGCATGCTGCGGCACATGCGGGCCAGCACCGTCTGGCAGGCGGTGGGCGTGCAGATGGGCGCGTATCAGAAGGCGCTCGCCTATGTCACTTCGAGGACGCAGTTCGGTCGGCCCATCGCCGGGTTCCAGCTGGTGCAGGAGAAGGTCGCGCGCATGCTCGGCAACATCACCGCGAGTCTCGGCATGGCCGTGCGACTCGCGGAGCTGCAGGAGGCGGGCGTCTACCGCGACGAGGACTCGGCGCTCGCGAAGCACTGGGTCTGCGGTCACCTGCGCGAGACGGTCGCGCTCGCTCGCGAAGTGTGCGGCGGCAACGGCATCCGACTCGAGACCGGTGTGATGCGGCACTTCGCCGATGCCGAGGCCATCTACACCTACGAAGGCACGAACGAGATCTCCGCGCTCATGGTCGGTCGCGCAGCGACCGGTGTCAGCGCGTTCGTCTGAGAATCTGAAGGGAGAAGCGCATGTCGCATCTGATCACCTCGGGACTCCACGTCCCGCATCGCACCAAGGCCCTCGTCGTGGGAGGCGAGGGCGTCTACCTCGAGTACTCGGACGGGACCCGCGTGCTCGACGCATCGAATACCGGCGGTCCGCTCGGGCATCGGCATCCTGAGATGATGCAAGCGATCCGCGAGGCAGCCGAGTTCCCGGTCGTGAATGAGGGGCACCGGTGGGCCGAGCGCGATCTCGCTGCCGACGAACTCGTCGAGACCGCATTCCTCGGTGAGTCCTGGGTCGGTGGCGTGCGGTTCGGGATGAGCGGCAGTGAGGTGAACGACATCGCGCTGACCCTCGCGCAGGCTCTCACCGGGCGCGACCCGATCGTTGCTCGGGAACGCGCGTACCACGGCCTCGTCGGACTCTCGCGCGACGTGACGGTGCAGCCGCAGTGGCACGGGGGGCTGTCGCGCCTCGCCGGTGGAGTCGCGCGACCGTCCGCAGGAGCGGAGGTGCGCACCATCCCGGCCCCCCGGGCGAGTGCATGGGCGCGCTCCGGGTCGGTGAATGCCGAGGCCCTCGGATCGAGTGACCTCGACGCCATCGACGGCGCTGCCGCGGTGATCGTCGACTACACCCAGGGCGGCCACTACTACGACCGCGGGTATCAGGATGCCGTCGCTCAGCGTGCGGCGGATGCGGGAGCCGTCTGGATCGCTGATGAGGTCGTCACCGGGCTCGGTCGGAGCGGGCAGTGGATGCAGTTCCATGCGTCCGACACCCGGCCCGACATCGTCACGCTCGGCAAACCTCTCGCGGGAGGCGCGGCGCCCGCAGGAGCCGTCGTGCTCTCACAGCGTGCCGTCGCGGTGCTCCGCAGCGCGAAGTGGCAGAACTACAGCACCTTCCGGGCGCACCCGGTCACCATCCACGCGGTGCGGGCCCACCTCGCCGTCGCTGCCGCGGACGGCCTCCCCGAGCGGGCCGCGACACTCGGTGCGGAGTTCGGCGGCATGCTCGTCGAGCTCGCCGAGCGGCATCCGAGCGTCGTCAGGGTGGCCGGATCCGGACTGCACTGGACCGTCGAACTCAGCGGCGGGCCCGACTGGCGGACGTGGGAGTCCACGACGACGGATACCCACGTCTCTGATGTCGTGGTCGGCGAGGCGCGCAGGCACGGGGTGCAGATCAGCACCAGCGACGAACCCACGTCTCTCTTCCTCGCGCCTCCGCTGATCATCGAGAGGGCCGAGCTGCTCCGCATCGTCGAGGCGCTCGACGCGGGCCTCGCGCTCGCGGATCGCATCGTCGAGGAGGCTCGGGCATGACGCACGCGATGATCGTTCCCGCAACCATGGCGAGTCTGGTCGAGAGCGGGTCGTACGCGCCGGCGGTACGCGTCGGAGACCAGGTGCACGTCTCCGGCCAGGTCGGGCGCGATGAGCACTTGACCCCCGTGACCGAATCGCTCGAGGCGCACATCCGGCAGACGTTCGACAACCTCGCGACCGTGCTCGCCGAGTCCGGTGCCGGGCTCGGCGACGTGTACGAACTGACGACGTATCACGTCGATCTGCCTGCGCAGATGCCGACCTTCGCGCAGATCAAGAGGGAGTACTTCCCTGCCGGATCGACGCTGCCCGCATGGACCGCTGTCGGGGTCGCTGCCCTCAACCACCCGGACTTCCTCGTGGAGATCGCCGCCCGCGCACACGTGGGCGGGCGACCGGCTCCGGGGGCACGCTAGGGCGACGCTTCCCGCAGTGGCAGAGTGTCCCTGAAGGAGGCGGCACATGTCACAGGCGATTCTCTGGGGTCTGGTCGCGGCGTCGCCTCTGTTCGTGGGTGCGGTGCTCGCCCTGCTGCGCACCTGGCCGCCGCGGTGGCTCGGCATCGTGCTGGGATTCGGTGCTGGCGCGCTCATGGCGTCGATCGCCTTCGAGCTCTGGGAGGAGGGGCTGGATCTCGCAGGCCCCATCCCGCTCGTCGCCGGAGTGGTGCTCGGCGCACTCGCGTACTATCTCGCCGATCGCGTGCTCGACGCGCGAGCCGCGAAGTCCACGGATCAGGGAGCGGGCGCCCCGCTCGCGCTCGGCGCGCTGCTCGACGGCATCCCTGAGCAGCTCGTGCTCGGCATCGGACTCGCATCCGGCGAACCCGTGAGCATCGCCCTGGTCGTCGCGATCGTCGTCTCGAACCTGCCGGAGTCGATCGGCTCGGCCGCCGACCTGCTCAAGGGCGGCATGACGAAGTCCCGCGTGCTGCTGCTCTGGGCGGGCATCGCGCTGATCTGCGCACTCGCGACGATCGCCGGGTTCGCCCTGGCGAGCGTGACCGGAGACGACTTCCGCGCCGCCGCGGGCGGGTTCGCCGCCGGTGCGCTGCTCGTGATGCTCGTCGACTCGATGGTGCCGGATGCGCAGAAGAAGGCGAAGAACGTCACCGGGCTCGCGACCGTGCTCGGCTTCGCGCTCGCCGCGGGGCTCTCCCTGGCGGGTTGATTCGGCCGATCGGTCTCTCCTAGAACCCGGGGTACTCCTTCAGCCGTTCCTCGAACTCCGCCCGGTCGGCGTCGCTCAGCAGGCCGCTCGCGATGACGACCATCTGCAGGCCCTCGAGCGGTTCGCCCGTCCGCGCGTTCTGGGCCTCGCGCGCGACGCGGAAATCACCGGTCGAATCGTTGGCGAGGTCGAAGACGTTGGCGTAGAAGCGCATCGGCTCGGGGTAGTTCTCGGCGTAGTACTCCCACGTGTGCTGCAGACGGGGATCCGCGCTGCCGTAGAGCTTCTCCTTCATGGTCGGCTCGATGCCCGAGTACTCGTCGTTGAACGAGTACAGGTACGACAGGCCGTGCTCGATGACGACGTCGTCGATCAGATCCATGACCTGCAGCTTCACGCCGTAGTCGTGGATGGGCTCCGTGGTCGCCCAGCCGACGGACGTGTACTCGATGAGCATCGACTCGCCGCCGTAGCCGTTGCGCTCGGGTCGCAGATCCTCATCGCCGACCTGCACCCACTGGTACCCGAACTCGTCGGTGATCCGTTCGCGCACGTCGGCGAACAGCGCGTCTGCCGCAGTGCGCACCTCTTCGAGGGACTGCTGACTCAGGGCATCCTGAGGGTTCTGCTCCTTGATTCCGGGGTATGCCTCTTCGTGCTTCTGCTCGTCGCTCTTCATGCCGTCGTAGCTGCCTGTCGCCGACGTGCGCACCGCGCCGATGCCACCGACGGTGGCCACGTTGAAGACGACGGTGACCGCCAGCGCGATCGCCGCGAAGGTGCGCGCCCGTGCCGAGAACAGTGCACCGATGATCACCGCCACGACGACCAGTTGCAGCGTCAGCATCGTGACGCCGTACAGCGCATCGGTGCCACCCGCCGCGAGCGTGATCAGCAGGATGAGGGCGAACAGGATGCCGGTGACGAGCGCGATCCAGCCGAGGATGTTCGCGGGCTTCTTCGACGGCTCCACAGTGGCGGTGGCCGACAGCCCGGGCACCGCGGGCGAGGGCAGCAGGGGACCGGACGGCCGCCGCGCATTGCGGTAACCACCGGGAGGGGGCACGGGAGGCGCGCCCTCGGTGCCGGCGACGTAGCGCGCCCGCTGCTTCTCGTGATCCATCACCATGGCTTGTCCGTCCCCGAGCCTCCGCCGTCGTCATCGCCGCGCTGATCGCGCTCCTGGGTGCCCTGCTCGAGCTGCTCCTTGAGGTCCTCGATCTTCTCATCCGAGGGCTGTTCCTGCTGCTCCTGCGGCTCCTGCTCCTGCGGTTCCTCGGGCGGAGTCTGCTCCTCGTCCTGCTGCTTCTGCTTCAGCCGGTCCTCGAGGTCCTCCTTGCTCTGCTGCATGTCGCGGTCGGGATCGGACGACTGCTCCTGGGCCTCGTCGCTGTTGCACTCCTCGGGCATCTCGGTCGTCACGGTGAGCGCCTCGCCGTAGAGCTCGGCAGCGGTGACGCCGTCGCCGTCGCTGCGCGCCGCGTCGCCCATCCGCTCGATCACGATCGCGAGGTTGATGCGCACGCTGCAGACCTCGAGCCCGGTGGCGAGGCTCAGGGACTCCTCGAACTTCGCGCGCGACTCCGGCAGCTTCTCTGCTCCGGCGAGAGCGGTGCCCACGTTGAACGGGGCCTTGTACGGCTCGAACCAGTTGAGGAACTCCTGCCCGCGCGCCGCCGATTCGGCCCCGGCGTAGTCGTCGGCGACGTACGAG
>NZ_DALZXX010000042.1:13366-20635 GCF_031988965.1 Microbacterium sp. | reverse complement strand
AAGCCCGCCGCTGAGGCCGAGGCGCCCGCCGCCGAGAAGCCCGCTGAGGCGGCACCCGCCGAGAACGGCCAGGGGTCGAACCAGAACGCCGAGGCGTCCGGAGACTCCGCTGACGGCGACGAGCAGGGCGGACGCGGACGCAACCGCAACCGCAGCCGCAACCGCGGACGCGGTCAGAACGGCAACGCCCAGACGCAGCCCGAGCAGCAGCCTGCCGATGACGACCAGTCGTCGGGCAACGGCCGCAACCGTCAGCGCAACAAGCGCCGCGGCGGAGCACCGACCGACGAGTTCGACACCGAGATCGGCGAGGACGACGTCCTGATCCCGATCGCGGGCATCCTCGACGTGCTCGACAACTACGCCTTCGTGCGCACCACCGGCTACCTCGCCGGCCCCAGCGACGTCTACGTGTCGCTCGGGCAGGTCAAGAAGTACAACCTGCGCAAGGGTGATGCGATCGTCGGAGCGATCAAGCAGCCGCGCGAAGGCGATCAGCAGGGACGTCAGAAGTACAACGCCCTGGTGAAGGTCGACTCGATCAACGGCCTCTCGATCGACGACGCGGCCACCCGCGTCGAGTTCGGCAAGCTCACGCCGCTCTACCCGCAGGAGCGCCTGCGTCTCGAGACGGTGCCCGAGAAGCTGACCCAGCGGATCATCGACCTCGTCGCTCCGATCGGCAAGGGTCAGCGCGGCCTCATCGTCGCGCCGCCCAAGGCCGGCAAGACGATCGTCCTGCAGCAGATCGCCAACGCGATCGCGCAGAACAACCCCGAGGTCCACCTCATGGTCGTGCTCGTCGACGAGCGTCCCGAAGAGGTCACCGACATGGAGCGCACGGTCAAGGGCGAGGTCATCGCCTCGACCTTCGACCGCCCGGCAGAAGACCACACCACAGTCGCCGAGCTCGCCATCGAGCGCGCCAAGCGTCTCGTCGAGCTGGGCCGCGACGTCGTCGTGCTGCTCGACTCGATCACACGTCTCGGTCGTGCGTACAACCTCGCCGCTCCGGCATCCGGACGTGTGCTCTCGGGTGGTGTCGATGCCTCCGCGCTGTACCCGCCCAAGCGCTTCTTCGGCGCCGCGCGCAACATCGAGAACGGCGGATCGCTCACGATCCTCGCCACGGCTCTCGTCGAGACCGGCTCCAAGATGGACGAGGTCATCTTCGAGGAGTTCAAGGGCACCGGCAACAGCGAGCTGCGCCTGTCGCGCCAGCTCGCCGACAAGCGCATCTTCCCGGCAGTCGACGTGAACGCGTCGAGCACCCGTCGCGAAGAGATGCTGCTGTCCGCCGACGAGGTCAAGATCACCTGGAAGCTGCGTCGCGCCCTCGCGGGTCTCGACCAGCAGCAGGCGCTCGAGGTCGTCCTGGGCAAGCTCAAGGAGACCCACTCGAACGTCGAGTTCCTGGTGCAGATGCAGAAGTCGATCCCGACGCTGCCTGCCGGCGGTCACGGGCACGACAGCAACATCCGCTGAGCGGAGCCGCCGTGTTCGAGTCCGTCCAGACTCTGATCGACGAGCATCGCCGGGTGCAGGAGGAACTCTCCGACCCGGCGGTGCACGCCGACGCCGCGCGGGCGAAGCGCGTCAACCGTCGCTACGCCGAGCTCTCTCGGATCGTCTCCGCCCACGATGCGTGGGTGGCGGCTGTCGACGATCTCGAGGCTGCGCGCGAGCTCGCCCGTGAGGACGAGGCGTTCGCCGATGAGGTCCCCGGTCTCGAAGACGGGGTCCAGGCGGCGCAGGAGAAGCTCCGGCGCCTTCTCATCCCGCGCGACCCCGACGACGCCCGCGACGTGATCATGGAGATCAAGGCGGGGGAGGGCGGCGCGGAATCCGCGCTGTTCGCCGCCGACCTGCTGCGCATGTACATCCAGTACGCGGCGTCCAAGGGCTGGAAGACCGAGCTGCTCGAGCGCAACGAGTCGGACCTCGGCGGCTACAAGGACGTCCAGGTCGCCATCAAGGGGTCGTCGACCGACCCGGCGCAGGGCGTCTGGGCGCACCTGAAGTACGAGGGCGGGGTGCACCGCGTGCAGCGTGTGCCCGCGACCGAGTCGCAGGGCCGAATCCACACCTCGACCACCGGTGTGCTGGTGTTCCCCGAGGTCGATGAGCCGGATGAGATCGCGATCAATCAGAACGATCTGAAGATCGACGTGTTCCGCTCCTCGGGACCTGGCGGCCAGTCGGTGAACACGACCGACTCGGCAGTGCGCATCACCCATGTGCCGACGGGCATCGTCGTCTCGATGCAGAACGAGAAGTCGCAGCTGCAGAACCGCGAGGCGGCCATGCGCGTGCTCCGCGCCCGGCTGCTCGCCAAGCAGCAGGAGGAGCTGGACGCCGCGGCATCGGATGCTCGCAAGTCGCAGATCCGGGGAATGGACCGCTCGGAGCGCATCCGCACGTACAACTTCCCCGAGAACCGCATCGCGGACCACCGCACGGGATTCAAGGCCTACAACCTCGACCAGGTGATGGACGGGGCTCTCGAGCCGATCATCGAAAGCGCGATCCAGGCCGACGAAGAGGCCCGCCTCGCCGCGGTCGGCTCCGAGTCCTGAGCCGCACCGGCCTGCGACGCCGACCGGCGTCCGCAGCGCCGGATCAGGTGCGGGCGGCGTACCTGTGTTCGGGGCGTCCGGTCGCTCCATATCGGAGCCGCACCTCCACGACCGTCCGCGCGGCCAGAGCCGCGAGATGACGCTGGGCGGTCGCACGCGAGATCCCGACGCGATCCCCGATCTCGGCAGCTGACGCTTCGCCGTCGCCGAGCGCTGCGAGCACCAGTTGCTCCGTCGCGGAACGGGAGACGGACACCGGCTCGCCGGATCCGTGCAGGATCGCGAGTGCACGGTCGACATCCTCCTGGCGCAGCGGACGCTCGCCGGCGATCAGATTCCGGTATCGCGCGTAGCGCTCGAGGAGCCCGGTCAGGGCGCGCCCCTCGAACGGCTTGCGCAGGTAGCCCACGGCTCCCGATCTGAGCGCGCGGCGTACGGTCGGCGCGTCGTCGGCCGCCGAGATCAGGATGGCATCGACCGAGGTGTCCCGAACCAGGGAGATGCCGTCGCCGTCGGGCAGGAAGACGTCTGCCAGGAGCAGATCGGGGCGCAGCGACACGAGGGCGTCTCGCGCCTCGGTGACGGAGCGCACGGGATCCAGAGCCGCGAAGCCGGGTTGGTCGTCGACGATGGCCTGATGCAGCTGTCCGACGCGGAAGTCGTCATCGAGTATGAGAACGCGGAGGGGTTCGGTCATGGTCGTTCCTCGAAGGTCGTGGTCGTGTCGGAGACGGCGCCGCACAGACGAGCGGCGAACACCGCGCCGTGCTCGGTGCCGCCGGGGTCGATGATCCAGAGGTCGCCGTTCCCTCGGCGGGCGATCTCGCGAGAGAGCGGGAGGCCGAGGCCGTGCCCGTGCACGCGATCCTCCGCATCGTCGTCGGGTGCTCGGGGTGACAGCGGGTCGACGTCGCCGAGACCGGGGCCGGAGTCCGCCACCGTGAACACGAGCGCGTCACCGTCGCTGAACACCGCCACCTCGACCCAGCGCGGCACGCGTGATCCGGAGACGGCCGCCGTGACCGCGTTGTCGACGAGATTGCCCAGCACGGCGGCGACGTCTTCGGGTTCGGCGACGCTGCCGATGAGCTGGCTCGAGTCTGCGATGCGCAGTGCGACGCCGCGCTCACCCGCTTCGACGCCTTTGGCGCCGAGGAAGGACTGCAGGAACGGATCGCTCAGAGCCTCCAGCCCGTCGACGGGAAACGCCACGGATCCGCGTTCGACGAGCTCGCCGAGGAAAGCCCGTGCGTCCGGGATCCTCTCCGCGTCGATCAGGCCCGCGGCGACGTGCATGCGGTTCGCGAACTCATGGCGCTGCACGCGCAGTGCGGCGGTCATGGTGCGGACCGTCTCCAGCCTCTCCGTCAGGGCGATCAGGTCGGTGCGGTCGCGGATGACGAGCACGTCGCCGAGGGGGCGTCCGGCACGAACGACGGGGCGCGAGTCGAGATACAGCACGCGTTCGTCCACCACCGCGCTGGACCGAGTCCGGCTGACACGGACGGCCTCGAGAACAGCGGCGGGGAGTGCGAGGTCGACGAGAGGGCGACCGATCGGCGAGTCGAGACCCAGCATCCGGTCTGCGGCGTCGTTGCTCACCCGCACGACCCCGTTCGTGTCGATGGCGAGAACGCCGTCGTCGACGCCGTTCAGCACAGCGGTCTGGTTCTGCACCAGCGCCACGAGCTCCTCGGGCTGCACGCCGAGCGTCAGGCGCTCCCATCGGCGGCGGAGCAGCAGGAAGGTGAGTACTGCCAGAGCCAGTGACCCGGCGGCGGTGAGGCCGATCACGGTGAGCAGCGGCGGAAGATCGTCGAAGACGCCCGCGCGCTCGAACCCCACGCTGATCTCTCCGACAGGAGACCCGTCCGCGTCGAGCACCGGAACCTTGGCGCGTGCGGATTCGCCCAGCGTGCCGGTCTGCCAGTCGACGACCTCATTGCCTGCGAGAACCTCCGCGAAGGGGGTGCTCACGACCTCGCCGATCCTCGCGCTCGTGGGGTGGGCGAGACGGATGCCGTCTTCGTCCGTGATCACGACGAACAGGGCACCGGTCCGATCCGCGACGCCCAGGGCGATGCTCTGCAGCTCACCGCGCCGGAGCGAGTCGGCGTCGGGCGAGTCGTTCGCGGCGGAGATCCGGGTGACCTCGGCCCGCACATCCGGATCCTCCGCGAGCGTCCTCGCGATGCCGAGCGCGGTGGCCTCGGCTTCGGCGCGCAGCTGCTGAACGGCGAGCATGAGGTAGACGCCCGTGCACAGCCCGACGACGAGGGCGACCGTCGCGAGGTGCAGCAGCAGAGCCCGGGTCGCGAATCGCGGTCTGGTCGTCGTCGACATGGAGCTCCCTTCGCGCAATATGCGCAGAAGTCACGCTACGCGCATAACGACAGGGAATGCGGGATACCGCACCCGTGTGCGACGGATTGCCTAGTCTCGTCAGGATCCGTCGCAGACGACGGTGCGACGACGAAGGAGTCACCGTATGCCCGACGCACTCACCGGCCTGGTCATGGCCGCAGAAGAGGCACCCACGTACGACGTGGCGTTCGTGCCGCCGGAGTGGCTGCTCGTCCTCCTCGGGTTCACGATGGTTCTGGCGTTCATGACGCTCATCATGACCAAACGCCTCACGCCGATGGTCGCGTTGATCCTCGTCCCGACCGTGTTCGGCCTGTTCGCCGGTGCGGGGCTCGGACTCGGCGACATGATCCTCGACTCGATCGCCACCATGGCTCCGACGGCCGCCCTGCTGATGTTCGCGATCATGTTCTTCGGCATCATGATCGACGTCGGTCTCTTCGACCCGCTCATCCGCATGATCACCCGACTGCTCGGCGACGATCCCGCGAAGGTCGTGCTCGGCACCGCGATCCTCGCGGGCGCCGTGTCGCTCGACGGCGACGGCTCCACCACGTTCATCATCACGACCTCGGCCATGCTGCCCATCTACCTCCGGCTCGGGATGAGTCCGGTGGTCCTCACCTGTGTCGCGGGACTCATGAACGGCACCTTGAACATCGTGCCGTGGGGCGGACCCACGGTGCGGGCGGCGACGGCGCTCGGGCTGCAGCCGACCGACATCTTCGTGCCGATGCTCCCGGCGCTCGGGGTCGGCATCCTCGTGACGCTCGGATTCGCCTGGATGCTCGGATTGGGGGAGCGTCGTCGCCTCGGGCGCCTCGACACCTCCGCATCGTTCACGGGCGGCGACGGCGGCGCGCTGTCGACCGTTCCGAAGCTCTTCCGCGGATCCGACGCGCAGCCCGGCGCACGAGCAGCGCTGCGCACCGGCAACATCGTCGTCGTCGCGGGAGGACGCGGTCCCGTCTCCGCCGCGAGCGTCGATCTCGCGGACACCGCCATGGCCGACACGATGCTCGACCCCGCGCGGCCGACGCTGCGGCCCCGGCTCATCTGGTTCAACCTGGCGCTCACGGTCGCCGTCATGGTCCTGCTGGTGATCGACATCATGCCGCTCCCGTACGTCTTCATGGTCGGCGCCGCCGTCGCGCTCCTGGTGAACTTCCGGGGCATCAAGGACCAGGCGTCCGAGATCGTCGCGCACGCGCCCAGCATCGTGGGCGTCGTGTCGATGGTGATCGCCGCCGGCGTCCTCGTCGGCGTCCTGTCGGGCACGGGAATGGTCGATGCGATGGCCACGTGGATCACCGACGTCCTCCCTCCTGCGCTCGGACCTTTCCTCGCCCCGATCACCGGTCTGCTGTCGATCCCGTTCACCTTCTTCATGTCGAACGACGCGTTCTACTTCGGCATCCTCCCGGTGCTGGCGCAGAGCGCCGCGGCATTCGGCATCGATCCGGTCGAGATGGCGCGTGCGTCGATCATCGGGCAGCCCGTGCATCTGCAGAGCCCGCTCGTGCCTGCGATCCTGCTGCTGGTCTCGCTCGCGAGCGTGAACCTCGGCGACCACCACCGGAAGGTGCTGTGGCGCGCGACGGTGGTGTCGCTCGTGATGCTGGGAATCGGCATCCTGTCCGGTGCGATCCCGTTCTTCGTGGCCCAGTGATCGACAGCACTGCGAGGTGACCGCTACTCCTGGGCGGTGATGCGACAGCGGGGAACCGGGGCCCAGCCCGGTTCCCCGCTGCCCGGCGCGAGAGCGATATGCTCGGCGCGTGATCACGTTCCTGTTCCGCGCTCTCATGTACGTCGTGTCCGCCGGTCTCGGCCTCATCGCCGCGGATCTCCTCCTCGACGGATTCCAGATCCAGTGGGACAAGTGGTGGGGCTTCGTCGTCTGCATCGTCATCTTCGCCGTGCTGCAGAGCGTGCTGGCGCCCTGGGTCAGCAGGATCGCCGACCGCTACGCACCCGTGCTGATGGGCGGGATCGGGATCTTCTCGACGCTCATCGCCCTCGTCATCGTGGTGCTGCTGCCCATCGGAGGTCTGCGCATCGTCGATGTCACCGGCTGGCTGCTCGGAGCCGTGATCGTCTGGCTCGTCACCGCGGTCGGCAGTGTGCTGCTGCCGTTGATCTTCCTGCGCAAGAAGGTCGAGAAGTCGCGGGATCGCCGAGCAGCCTGACAGGCGCCCGAGGCCTCAGATCGAGTACTCGGGCGCGGTGAGCACGGCCTTGGTGTCCTCGCCGAGCACGCGCGTCCGCGCCTTCGCGGGGATGCCGACCAGGATGCTGTCGGCCGGCGCATCGCGCGTCACGACGGCGT
>NZ_DALZXX010000042.1:0-13356 GCF_031988965.1 Microbacterium sp. | reverse complement strand
CGTTCGCGCCCACCACGGACCCTGCGCCGATCGTGATGGGTCCGAGGATCTTCGCTCCCGCCCCCACGGCGACGCCGTCGTGGAGGGTGGGGTGCCGTTTGCCGTGGTCGCGGGTGCGTCCGCCGAGAGTGACTCCGTGATAGAGCATGACGTCGTCGCCGATCTCGGCGGTCTCGCCGATGACCACGCCCATGCCGTGATCGATGAAGAATCGTCGACCGATCCTCGCGCCGGGGTGGATCTCGATCCCGGTCAACCAGCGCGAGACCTGTGACGTCGCGCGAGCCAGCAGGCGGAGCCGACGGCCCCAGAGCGCGTGCGAGACGCGATGCGCCCAGGTCGCGTGGAGGCCGGGATAGAGCAGCGCCACCTCCGCGGCGCTGCGCGCGGCGGGGTCGCGAAGGCGTGCTGCCGCGATGTCCTCGCGCATTCGGCCGATCATGCCCATCCGACGGATCAGGCTTCGCGCAGGTGCTCGTACAGCGCAGTCGACAGGTATCGCTCGCCGAACGAGGGGATGATCACGACGATCGTCTTGCCTGCGGCCTCCGGGCGCTGCGCGACCTGCAGGGCCGCCCAGATCGCGGCACCGCTCGACATGCCCACGAGGATGCCCTCCCTGCTCGCCGTCTCCCGTGCGACACGGATGGCATCGTCGAACGTGACGTCGATGACCTCGTCGAGGACGTCACGGTCGAGGATGGGCGGCACGAAGTTCGGCCCGATTCCCTGGATCTTGTGCGGTCCGGGGTGCCCCTCGGTCAGGATGGGGGAGTCCTTGGGCTCGACGGCGACGATCTGCACGCCGGGGACGCGCTCCTTCAGCACCTGGCCGACCCCGGTGATGGTTCCGCCGGTACCGATGCCGGCGACGAGATAGTCGACGGAGCCCTCCGTGTCACGGAGGATCTCCTCGGCCGTGGTCCGGCGGTGGATCGCGGGGTTCGCCTCGTTGGCGAACTGCTTCGCCAGCACGGCACCCGGCGTCCGGGCCGCGATGGCCTCGGCCTCGGCGACCGCGTGGGTCATGCCCTTCGTGGGGTCGGTGAGCACGAGCTCGGCGCCGAATGCCTTGAGGAGCATGCGTCGCTCCTTCGACATCGACGCGGGCATCGTGAGGATCACGTTGTAACCGCGTGCTGCGCCGACCATCGCCAGAGCGATACCGGTGTTGCCGCTCGTCGCTTCGACGATCGTGCCCCCGGGCTTCAACTCGCCCGACGCCTCCGCCGCGTCGACGATCGCGATGCCGAGCCGGTCCTTCACGCTCGAGGCCGGGTTGTAGAACTCCAGCTTGGCGAGCACCGTGGCGCCCACGCCCTCGGTGACACGGTTCAGACGAACGAGGGGGGTGTTGCCGAAAGCGGTGGTGATGTCGGGGTGGATGCCGGACATGTGAAGGCCTTCCTGTGGTGGGGGACTGCGGGTCCAGCCTAGGTGAGCCACCCCGGACGTCGGGCATTGTGACACCGTTCCGGCTCTACGCTGGAGCACATGCCTGAGACCACCCTCGCCTCCCTCGTCCACGCCGCAGCCCAGCGACTGGCCGAGGCGGGGGTCCCCGATCCGCTCGTCGATGCGGAGCTGCTGGTCGGGCATGTGCTCGGCGCCCGGCGCGGTGAGGTGCAGGCGGCGATCATCCGCGGCGACGTGGCCGATGATTCCGAGCAGGAGGCGCTGAACGCTCTCGTGGTGCGTCGCGCGGCGCGGGAACCCCTGCAGCACATCACGGGGACGGCACCGTTCCGGCACCTCGAACTGGCCGTCGGCCCCGGAGTGTTCGTACCGCGCCCCGAGACGGAGACGGTCGTGCAGTTCGCGATCGACGCTCTCCTGAGCGCGCCCGAGCCGGATCCTGTCGCGGTGGACCTCGGCACCGGCAGCGGAGCCATCGCGCTGGCGATGGCGACGGAGGTTCCGCATGCCCGCGTGTTCGCGACGGAGCTCTCGCCCGACGCCTATCCCTGGGCGCGCCGCAACACAGAGGGGGTGGCGAACCTGACGCTCGTGAACGAGGACCTCGCGCACGCGTTCCGCGACCTCGACGGCACGGTCTCGGTGGTGATCTCCAACCCGCCCTACGTCCCCGACGCGGCGATCCCGCGCGACCCCGAGGTCCGTCTCTTCGATCCCGCGATGGCGCTCTACGGGGGAGAGGACGGTCTCGACATCGTCCGCGTGCTGAGCGTGCGTGCACTGGAGCTGCTGCGACCGGGGGGTCTGCTGGTCATCGAGCACGGCGAGCTCCAGGGCGAGGAGATCCGCAGCATCCTCACCCGCGACGGGTGGCGGGCCGCCGCGACCCATCGCGATCTGACCCTTCGCGACCGCGCGACGACTGCGCTCCGCCCGTGATCGTGCCGTCACCGAGTGCCCAGGCAGACCCCGGCTAGAATCGAGTCGTCATGTCCTCCATCTTCGATTGCGGCGACGACGGTCAGCTCCTCGCCGGAATGCGTCACGCGCGCCAGGCCATCAGTCGCGGCGAACTCATCGTCATGCCCACCGACACCGTCTACGGGGTCGCCGCCGACGCGTTCTCCCCGCAGGCCGTGCAGCGGCTGCTCGACGCCAAGGGGCGAGGGCGCAACCAGCCGCCGCCCGTGCTGATCGGCTCGGTCGAGACGCTCGAGGCTCTCGCCGAGTCCGTGCCCGAACCCGTGCGCCGTCTCGTCGACGCGTTCTGGCCCGGTGGTCTGACGATCGTCCTGCCTGCTCAGCCCTCGCTCGCGTGGGACCTCGGAGACACTCTGGGCACCGTCGCCGTGCGCATGCCTGAAGGGCGGGTCGCTCTGGAGCTGCTCGCCGAGACCGGGCCGCTCGCGGTCTCGAGCGCCAACCTCACCGGTCTCGACGCCGCGACGTCCGCCGAAGACGCGGAGCGGATGCTCGGAGACAGTGTCTCGGTCTACCTGGCCGACGGAGTCAGCGAGACCGGAATCGCCTCGACGATCGTCGACGCGACCTCGCTCGTCGCGCGTGCGCCCGACCCTCGCACCGGCACGGTCCGGGTGCTCCGCGAAGGAGCGATCAGCCGCGAGCGTCTCGAAGAGGTGCTCGGAGACCTGCTCGAGCCGGCTCCGCCACAGGAGGACGCGGACGGGGATTCGTGAAGCAGTATCTCTTCACCGTCATCATCACCGCCGCGATCACGTTCTCGCTGACCTGGGCGGTCTGGAAGCTGAGCCTCCGCTTCAAGCTCTATCCGAGCATTCGCGAGCGCGACGTCCACACGACTCCGACGCCCCGCCTCGGCGGGGTGGCGATCTTCCTGGGAATCGCCATCACGATGGCGGTCTCCGCCGCGAACCCCTTCTTCGCGACGATCTGGATGCCGCCGCAGACGATGTGGTCGATCCTCGCCGCCGCTCTGCTGATCGCGGTGATCGGGGTGGTCGACGACCTGTGGGACCTCGACTGGATGATCAAGCTCGGCGCCCAGTTCCTGGCGGCCGGCATCATCACCGTGGGCGGCGGACTGCAGATCCTGTCACTGCCGTTCGGTGACCTCATCGTCTTCTCGAGCTGGTTGAGCATCACGATCACGATGTTCGCGATCGTCATCGTCATGAACGCCGTGAACTTCATCGACGGCCTCGACGGTCTGGTGGCCGGGGTCTGTCTGATCGCCAACGGCGTCTTCTTCGCCTACTCGTACATCCTGACGCGCGACACGGGCGCCTCGAGCTACTTCAACCTCGCATCCTTCCTGGCCGCCGTGCTGATCGGAGCGTGCCTCGGCTTCCTGCCGTTCAACTGGAGCCCGGCGAAGCTCTTCATGGGCGACTCCGGTGCGCTGGTGCTCGGCCTGCTCATGGCGACGTCGGCGATCGCCGTGACCGGTCAGCTCGAGCCGTCGGCCCTCGACCTCGAGCGCCTCGGTCGTTCCCAGCTGCTGGGTGCGTTCATCCCGATCCTGCTCCCGCTCCTGGTCGTGCTCCTGCCGCTGCTCGACTTCGGTCTGGCGGTCCTGCGTCGCATGAACGCGGGCAAGTCCCCGTTCTCGCCAGATCGCAAGCATCTCCACCACCGCATGCTCGACCTCGGGCACCGCGATCGCGACGCCGTGCTCATCTTCTACGCCTGGACCGCGGTCATCTCCCTCGCCGTCCTGCTGATGTACGTCGGCGCCCGCGAGGACTGGCCGGGGCAGTATCTGCCGGGCGTGGCCTTCGGCGTGGTCGGCATCGCCGCGTGCCTCGTCATCACCCTGAATCCCTCGCGCCGCCGGAAGACCGCGGCGTCTGCTGAACCCGACCCGAAACCCGTGGAGTCCCCGTGAGCCCGAGCCCCGTTTCCAGCAACCCGATCCTGCGGAGGACCCTGATCTGGTCGGCCGTGTCGATGGTGATCCTCGCGCTCGTGGCCGGTGCGATCGGTCTTCTCGTCGGTGGGGGAGAGGGTCTCATCAGCGGCCTGCTCGGTGTCGTGCTCGCGATGCTGTTCCTCGGCATCACGGCACTCAGCATCCTGATCGCGAACCGCTGGTTCGGCGACCCGCTCTACGTGCAGCTGTTCTTCGCGATCGTGCTGGGCGGGTGGCTGCTCAAGCTCGGGCTCTTCGTCGTGATCATGATCGTGCTCAGCGGTCAGCCGTGGGTCCACCCGATGGTGTTCTTCCTGTCGATCGTCACGGGCGTCGTGGCGACGCTCGTGATCGACGTGATCGTGATCACCCGGATGCGGTTGCCTAATGTGAGCGACGCGTCGCTGCCGACCGAAGTGCCGACCGACCGTGCCCCCGGCGTCGAGCTGCCCACCGTCGTGCCCGAGGACCGCGCTCCGGGGCGGCATCACATCGTTCCCGAGACTCGCGACCCGGAAGGCCCCGACGAAGAGGCCCCGCGGTCTTAGGGCACCCTCTTATTCTGATAGTGTTGAGACGTGCCCGCCGCTCGCCCGCGAGCGCTTGCGCTTGAAGCACACCGACCATCGTCGCCCCGGTTCTGACCGGTGCCCCGAAGCTGGAGCCCGCGCTGTTCAATCTTGCTGCGACCCTGATGCCCAAACTCGCCTCTGACGGCGAGTTCCACGGACCTTCGATCGACGAGTTCTTCCCGGAGATCCTCTTCGAAGTCGCGGGTGTTCCCGTGCACCGAATCCACCTGGTGCAGTTCATCGCCGTCGTGGCGGTCGTGCTGATCCTGGTTCTCGGAACCCGCCGGATGAAGGTCATCCCCGGCCGCTTCCAGAGCGTCGTCGAGATGGGGCTGGACTTCGTCCGCACCAACATCGCGCACGACCTGCTCGGACGCAAGGACGGCAACCGATTCCTTCCGATCCTCACCACGATCTTCTTCATGGTGCTGTTCATGAACATCACGGGAATCATCCCGTTCCTGAACATCGCCGGAACGAGCATCGCCGCGGTGCCGCTCACGCTCGCTCTCGTGAGCTACATCACCTTCATCTACGCCGGTATCAAGAAGAGCCCGGTGGGCTTCTTCAAGAACGCACTGTTCCCCTCGGGCGTGCCGTGGCCGGTCTACATCATCGTGACGCCGATCGAGTTCCTCTCGACCTTCATCATCCGTCCCGTCACCCTGATGCTCCGACTCCTGATGAACATGGTCGTCGGACACATGCTCCTGGTGCTGTGCTTCGCGGCCACCCAGTTCTTCTTCTTCACCGCAGGTGGCGGCTGGGCCGCCCTGGGTGTCGGAACCCTCGCCTTCGGCGGCGCCTTCACTCTCTTCGAGATCCTGGTCGCCGTCCTCCAGGCATACGTCTTCACCGTCCTCACCGCGGTCTACATCCAGCTCGCGGTCGCAGAAGAGCACTAAGCCCACTAGGCACTGAGCGGGTCGGCAACTGCCGGCCCACCCAACGAAAGGAAAAACCCGTGGACGCTACTACGGTTCTCGCAGACATCAACGGTCACCTCGCTTCGGTCGGCTACGGCCTCGCAGCAATCGGTCCGGCCATCGGTGTGGGCATCGTCGTCGGCAAGACCATCGAGGGTGTCGCTCGTCAGCCCGAGCTGGCCGGCCGCCTCCAGGTCCTCATGTGGATCGGTATCGCCTTCACCGAGGCGCTTGCATTCGTCGGCATCGCCGTCGGATTCATCCCCTTCCCGTAATCCGAACCGACTTCTGAAGGAGACAGGATGCTGAACGCTCTTGTCACGAACCTCGCAGCAGAGGGTGAAGTACACAACCCGCTGATCCCTGCGTGGTACGACATCATCTGGTCGGGCCTGTGGTTCCTCGTCATCCTGGTCGTCGTGTGGAAGGTCGCCCTTCCGAAGTTCACGGCGCTTCTCGACAAGCGGTCCGCCGCGATCGAGGGCAACATCGCCAAGGCCGACGAGGCACAGAAGCAGGCTGAGGCCGCACTCGAGGAGTACACCCGGCAGCTCGCCGAGGCGCGCACCGAGGCCGGCGAGATCCGTGAGGCCGCCCGTGAGGACGGCAAGAAGATCGTCGCCGAGGCCAAGGAGACCGCTTCGAGCGAGGCAGCTCGCATCACGGCGACCGCGCACACGCAGATCGAAGCCGAGCGCCAGACCGCGCTCGTCTCGCTGCGCAGCGAGGTCGGAACGCTCGCGATCGACCTCGCCGGTGGCGTCGTCGGCGAGACGCTCTCCGACGATGCGCGCGCGACGGCTGTCGTGGACCGCTTCCTCGCGGACCTCGAGGCATCCGAGAAGGCGGCTCAGTAATGGGCAGCGCGTCCACTCAGGCACTCGCGGCATCCACTCAGGCGCTTGCCGCAGCGAAGGACATCACCCTCGACACGGCGAAGGAGCTGTTCGCAGCCGCCCGTGCCGTGGGCGATTCGTCCCAGCTGAGCGGCGCGCTCGCCGACCCCGCGGCCACGGCCGTGGCGCGACAGAACGTCGTCGCAGCGGTGTTCGGCGGGTTCTCTCAGAATGCCCAGAGCCTTCTGAAGACCGTCGTCTCCGAGCGCTGGTCCTCGGCCGCCGAGATGATCGACGGCATCGAGGAGCTCGCGATCCGCGCCGCAGCGGTTGCTGAGCCGACGGTGGACCTCGAGGGTGAGCTGTTCGGCTTCTCCCGCGTGGTCGCCGCGAACTCGGAGCTCGAGCTCGCGCTCGGGAGCCGGCTCGGCAAGCAGGACGCCAAGGGCGGTCTCGTGGAGCGGCTTCTCGCAGGCGGCGCCAGCGCAGCGACGACTCTGATCGTCTCTTCTCTGGTCAGCCGTCCGCGTGAGCGCCGGGTTCGTCAGCTGCTCTCCCGTGCCACGCGCATCGTCGCGAGCCAGGGCGAGCGGGTGGTGGCGACGGTCCACACGGCAAAGCCCCTCAACGACGCCCAGCGCACGCGACTGAGCGACGCACTCTCGCGTCGCTACGACGGAACCGTATCGCTCAACGAGGTCCTCGACCCCGCAGTCGTCGGAGGCCTGCGCGTGCAGATCGCCGATGACGTCATCGACGGAAGCATCTCCGCCCGTCTCGCCGATCTTCGCCAGAAGCTCGCCGGCTAACACGACTTCGCGCGGGGAACCGCGCACCCAGATACAAAGGGAAGACAATGGCAGAACTATCGATCAGCCCCGACGTCATCCGTGACGCGCTGAAGGACTTCGCCGCAGCATACGAGCCCACTGGGGCAGCGGCGACCGAGGTCGGCACCGTCATCGACGCCGCCGACGGCATCGCACACGTCGAGGGACTGCCGGGCGTGATGGCGAACGAGCTCGTCGCCTTCGCCGACGGCACCAAGGGCCTCGCGCTCAACCTCGACGAGCACCAGATCGGTGTGGTCGTGCTCGGTGACTTCACCGGCGTCGAGGCCGGACAGGAAGTCACCCGTACGGGTGAGGTCCTCTCGGTTCCCGTCGGTGACGGCTACCTCGGTCGCGTCGTCGACCCGCTGGGAAACCCGATCGACGGACTCGGCTCCATCGCCACCGAGGGGGTGCGCGAGCTCGAGCTCCAGGCCCCCGGCGTCATGCAGCGCAAGTCGGTGCACGAGCCCATGCAGACCGGCATCAAGGCCATCGACGCGATGATCCCCGTCGGCCGTGGCCAGCGACAGCTGATCATCGGCGACCGCCAGACCGGTAAGACGGCCATCGCGATCGACACGATCATCAACCAGAAGGCCAACTGGGAGTCGGGCGACGTCAACAAGCAGGTGCGCTGCATCTACGTCGCAATCGGTCAGAAGGGCTCGACCATCGCTTCGGTGAAGGGCGCGCTCGAAGAGGCCGGCGCTCTGGAGTACACCACGATCGTGGCCGCTCCGGCATCCGACCCCGCAGGTTTCAAGTACCTCGCTCCGTACACCGGTTCGGCCATCGGCCAGCACTGGATGTACGGCGGCAAGCACGTCCTCATCATCTTCGACGACCTGTCGAAGCAGGCTGAGGCCTACCGCGCCGTGTCGCTGCTCCTGCGTCGTCCGCCGGGCCGCGAGGCATACCCGGGTGACGTCTTCTACCTGCACTCCCGTCTGCTCGAGCGTTGCGCGAAGCTCTCCGACGAGCTCGGCGCGGGATCGATGACCGGTCTTCCGATCATCGAGACCAAGGCCAACGACGTCTCGGCGTACATCCCGACCAACGTGATCTCGATCACCGACGGCCAGATCTTCCTGCAGTCCGACCTCTTCAACGCCAACCAGCGTCCGGCTGTCGACGTGGGTATCTCGGTCTCGCGAGTCGGTGGTGACGCTCAGGTCAAGTCCATCAAGAAGGTCTCCGGAACGTTGAAGCTCGAGCTCGCGCAGTACCGCTCGCTCGAGGCCTTCGCGATGTTCGCGTCCGACCTCGACGCGGCTTCGCGTCGTCAGCTCTCGCGTGGTGCGCGTCTGACCGAGCTGCTCAAGCAGCCTCAGTACTCGCCGTACCCCGTCGAGGAGCAGGTCGTCTCGATCTGGGCCGGCACCAAGGGCAAGCTCGACACGCTCGAGGTCTCCGACGTCCTGCGCTTCGAGCGCGAGCTGCTCGACTACCTCCGTCGCAACACGAAGGTCCTCGACACCCTGCGCGAGACCAACGTCCTCGACGACGACACGGTGGCTGAGCTCGACAAGCACACCGACGCTTTCCTCCTGGAGTTCCAGGGTGGCAAGGGACACGCCATCGGCGCTCCCGGTCACGAGGAGCACGCTGCAGCCGAGGCTGATGACGTCAACCAGGAGAAGATCGTCAAGGGTCGTCGCGCGTAATCGCGTGAGGAACTGAATTCATGGGCGCTCAACTCAGGGTCTACAAGCAGAAGATCTCTTCTGCTCAGACGACCAAGAAGATCACGAAGGCGATGGAACTCATCGCGGCTTCGCGCATCCAGAAGGCAATGGCACGCGTCAAGGCGTCCAGCCCCTTCGCGCGAGCCGTGACGAGGGCCGTGTCCGCCGTCGCGACGCACTCGAACGTCGACCACCCGCTCACCCGTGAGCCCGAGACGATCCGCCGCTCCGCGGTCGTGATCTTCTCGTCGGACCGCGGTCTCGCGGGAGCCTTCAACTCGCAGATCCTCCGTGAGGGTCTCGAGGTTGCAGAGCTCCTTCGCGGGCAGGGCAAGGAGCCGGTGTTCTACCTCGTCGGCCGCAAGGCCGTCGGCTACTTCCAGTTCCGTCGCATCGCGGCGGCTGCGGAGTGGACCGGTGACACCGACACCCCGTCGTTCCACACGGCGGAGGAGATCTCGGCCACGCTGCTCGAGGACTTCTCGCGCGGTGCCGACGAGGGTGGCGTCGACGAGATCCACCTCGTGTACAACCGCTTCGTCAGCATGATGACGCAGTCGCCGGAATCCGTGCGTCTGCTTCCGCTGGAGATCGCGGAAGCCGATGACTCGGAGGCAGGTAGCGCCGTCTACCCGCTGTACGAGTTCGAGCCGGATGCCGAGACAGTCCTCGACGCGATCCTGCCGGTGTACATCCAGAGCCGCGTCTTCAACGCTCTCCTGCAGTCGTCTGCCGCCAAGCAGGCTGCGACGCAGAAGGCGATGAAGTCGGCCAGCGACAACGCCGACAAGCTCATCACCGACTACACCCGTCTGCGCAACAACGCGCGTCAGGCGGAGATCACGCAGCAGATCGCGGAGATCGTCGGCGGCGCCGACGCACTCTCGTCGAGCAAATAGACCATCAGGAAAGAGACGAAAATGACCACCACCGCCACGGCTGACCAGCCGGCGACCGCGGTCGTCGGGCGCGTCGCACGCGTCAACGGTCCGGTTGTCGACATCGAGTTCCCGCACGACTCGATCCCCGACATCTACAACGCGCTGAAGACCACGATCGTCATCGGCGAGGAGTCCACCGAGATCACCCTCGAGGTCGCTCAGCACCTCGGTGACGACCTGGTTCGCGCCATCGCACTGAAGCCGACCGACGGCATCGTTCGAGGCCAGGAAGTGCGCGACACCGGCGAGGCCATCTCGGTCCCCGTCGGTGACGTCACCAAGGGCAAGGTCTTCAACGTGATCGGCGAGGTCCTGAACCTCGAGCCCGGCGAGACCATCGAGGTCACCGAGCGCTGGCCGATCCACCGCAAGGCCCCGAACTTCGACCAGCTCGAGTCGAAGACCACCATGTTCGAGACCGGCATCAAGTCGATCGACCTCCTGACGCCGTACGTGCTCGGTGGAAAGATCGGTCTGTTCGGTGGAGCCGGTGTCGGAAAGACCGTTCTCATCCAGGAGATGATCCAGCGCGTCGCGCAGGACCACGGTGGTGTGTCGGTGTTCGCCGGTGTCGGTGAGCGCACCCGTGAGGGCAACGACCTGATCCACGAGATGGAAGAGGCGGGTGTCTTCGACAAGACGGCCCTCGTGTTCGGCCAGATGGACGAGCCGCCGGGAACGCGTCTGCGCGTCGCCCTCTCGGCTCTGACGATGGCGGAGTACTTCCGCGACGTGCAGAAGCAGGACGTGCTGCTCTTCATCGACAACATCTTCCGCTTCACGCAGGCCGGTTCCGAGGTCTCCACGCTGCTGGGCCGCATGCCCTCCGCCGTGGGTTACCAGCCGAACCTCGCCGACGAGATGGGCCTCCTCCAGGAGCGCATCACCTCGACCCGTGGCCACTCGATCACCTCGCTGCAGGCGATCTACGTGCCCGCCGATGACTACACCGACCCGGCACCGGCGACCACGTTCGCCCACCTCGACGCCACCACGGAGCTCTCGCGTGAGATCGCGTCGAAGGGTCTGTACCCGGCCATCGACCCGCTGACCTCGACGTCGCGCATCATGGACCCCCGCTACTTGGGCGAGGACCACTACCGCGTCGCCACCACGGTCAAGCAGATCCTCCAGAAGAACAAGGAACTGCAGGAGATCATCGCCATCCTCGGGGTCGACGAGCTCTCCGAAGAGGACAAGATCGTCGTGTCGCGTGCACGTCGCATCCAGCAGTTCCTCTCGCAGAACACCTACATGGCCAAGAAGTTCACGGGTGTCGAGGGTTCGACCGTCCCGCTCAAGGAGACCATCGAGTCGTTCGATGCGATCACGCGCGGTGACTTCGACCACGTCGCCGAGCAGGCCTTCTTCAACGTCGGTGGCATCTCCGACGTCGAAGAGCAGTGGGCGAAGATCCAGAAGGAGAACGGCTGACCATGGCGCTGCATGTCAGCCTCGTCTCCGCGGATGCGGAGGTCTGGACGGGAGAGGCGAGCCTCGTGGTCGCCAAGACCGTCGAGGGTGAGATCGGCTTCATGACCGGTCACGAGCCGGTGCTGGCGATCCTCGCCCAGGGCGAGGTCCGCATCACGCAGACGGATGGCACCAAGGTGCTCGCCAACGCACAGGACGGCTTCCTCTCCATGGAGAGCGACGTCCTGACGATCGTGGCAGGCAACGCGGCTCTCATCGCCTGAGCAGTTCAGTTCATCGCGTCCGCCTCGACATCCTCCCGGGTGTCGAGGCGGACGCGTCTGTATGACCGAGGTTCCATGAAGATTCTGCTTCCACCTTCTGAGACGAAGCGGCCTGGCGGAGCCGGTGCCCCTCTCGATCTGGAGGCGCTGTCACTCCCCGGCTTGCGCAACGAACGTCAGGCTGTGGTGAATGCCCTCATCGAGCTCGCCGCCGACGAGGAGGCGTCTCGCCGTGTGCTCAAGCTGAGTGTCACGCAGGCCGGTGATGTCGCGCACAATCGCGCCCTCGCTGTCTCGGCCACGATGCCGGCGGTCGATCGCTACACCGGCGTCCTCTATGACGCGCTCGATGCCGCGACACTCCCGCTCGCTTCGCGCCGGTGGCTCTCGAGCCATGTCTGGATTCATTCGGCTCCCTTCGGCCCGGTCGGGGCACTCGACCCGATTCCGACGTACCGTCTCGCGGCGGGTGTGTCGCTGCCGGGTGTTCAGGCGCTCCGCAGGCACTGGTCGGGCGCGACGAGCACGGCGATCGAGGCCGAGGAGCCGGACTTCGTGCTCGATCTGCGCAGTGAGGCATACGTCGCCCTCGGACCCGTGCCGACGTCGGTGCCGTCGGCCTATGTGCGGGTCGTGACCGAGCACGGGCGTGCGCTCAACCACTTCAACAAGAAGTCCAAGGGGCTGCTCGTACGGGCTCTCGCGGAGGACCGTGCCCGTGTTCGCTCCCGCCGTGCGCTTCTGACGTGGGCGCACGAGCGGGGCTTCGTCCTGAGGGAGTCCTCGGACGACGCCGTGGTGGAGCTCGTCGTCTCGGAATGACGGTGCACGCCGCGCGCGTGACGGCCCGCGGCGTGGATCGTTGCCCGTAATATCGGCGCACCGCTATGGTGGGTGACGCGGCGCGCACGGCGCCGCTCCATCGGATCCGGAGGGGATCATGTACGACGATTACTACGGTTACGGCGGGCTCTCGGGCGGCGCTCTGGTCGCCCTGATTCTGCTTTATACGGTCTTGCCTCTGGCCATCTACGCGATCTACTCATGGTTCTACATGAAGATCTTCGAGAAGGCGGGCGTGCAGGGCAAGTGGCGCGCATGGGTGCCTGTGTACAGCTCGATGATCTTCTACAAGCTCGGTGACCTCAGCCCGTGGTTGCTGCTCTACGTTCTCGGCGGTTCTCTGGTCGGTGCGATCATCCCGTTCCTCGGCTGGTTCCTCATCCTGCCGATCGTCGCGATCGCTGCCAGGATCCTCGACCTGATCGCAGCCTGGCGCGTCGGACTGAAGCTCCAGAAGGATGCCGTCTGGGTGGTCCTCTACTTCTTCCTGCCGGTCGTCTGGCTCGGCATCAACGCCTTCGACAAGTCGCGGTGGAACCCGAACATCGTGCCGGCATCGTGGGCGGCGAACAAGCTGCTCGCCGACACCACCGTGTGGCAGGGCGTCCCCGTGCAGCCGCGTCCTGCGGCACCGCAGGGCTACGGCGCTCCCCAGGGCTACGGCGCTCCGCAGGGTTACGCGCCTCCGGCTCCGCAGGGCTATGCTCCGCCGGCTCA
>NZ_DALZXX010000041.1:0-21249 GCF_031988965.1 Microbacterium sp. | reverse complement strand
GAAGGCTGCGACCGAGCGGAACGCTGCGGCCAAGACCACGGCACGCACGGCATCGGCTCGCAGCGCTGCGGCCAAGACCGCTGCGGCCAAGGCCGCGGCGACGAAGGTAGCGAAGGCTGAGGCGGCGAGAGTCGCGAAGGAGCAGGCCGTAGCCGCGGAGGTCGACGCATCTGCAGTCGACATCACGGGCGTGGACCCGCACGAGCTCGCCGATCCTGCCGCGATCTCGGTGGAGGAGACGCCTGTCGAGAAGGCTCCTGCAGAGGAGAAGGCAGCGCCGGAGTTCCCTGGCGAAGGAGCGCCCCTCGAGCAGGCGGCGGTCGCTGAGGTGCCTCTCGAAGAGGCCCCGATCGCGGAGGCCACAGTCGAGGAGGCGCCGGTCGCTGAGGAATCCGTCGAACAGGCATCCGTCGAAGAGGCATCCGTCGAAGAGGCATCCGTCGAGGAGGTACCCGTCGAAGAGCCACTCGTCGACGACACGGCCGGTGACGGACCTGTGGTCACGGAGCCCGAGATCGGGCACGACATCGATGACGAGGTCGTCGAGAGTGACGACACGACCGACGTCTTCGTTCCGCTCGTCCACGAGCACGTCGAGGTCGATTCCTCCGTCGATGAGGGGGCCGGCCCGCGCGATGACGTCGCGTCGGCGTCCGGCGCCGAGGCCATTCGCATCCGCGGGCTGGTGAAGACCTTCGGCGATCACACGGCCGTCAACGGGATCGACCTCACTGTGCCCGCCGGTTCGTTCTACGGGATCGTCGGCCCCAACGGCGCAGGAAAGACCACGACTCTCTCGATCGTCGCGGGGCTGTTGCGGGCGGACCGAGGCGACGTGGTGATCTGCGGTGTCGATCAGAAGTCGAAGCCGCTCGCCGCGAAGCGCATGATGGGGGTCCTTCCCGATCGCCTGCGCACCTTCGATCGGCTCACGGGACGCCAGCTGCTCCACTACTACGGGCTTCTTCGCGGCCTGGCCTCCGATGTCATCGAGAAGCGCGTCGGCGACCTCGCTCGTGCCTTCGACCTCGGCGATGCGCTGAACCGCGTCGTGTCCGACTACTCGGCGGGAATGACGAAGAAGATCATGCTCGCCGGAGCGATGATCCACTCGCCTCGCGTGCTTGTCCTCGACGAGCCTTTCGAAGCAGTGGACCCCGTGTCGTCGGCGGTGATCCTCGACATCCTGCGCGCATACGTCGCGCACGGCGGCACCGTGATCCTGTCGAGCCACGGTATGGATCTCGTGGAGCGCGTCTGCTCGCGAGTCGCGATCATCGTGGGCGGCGACGTCCTCGCCGAGGGGACGATCGACGAGGTGCGCGCAGGCCAGACGCTCGAAGCGCGCTTCGTCGAGCTCTCCGGCGGCATCGGAGAGGTGGAGGGGCTCGAGTGGCTGCACACGTTCTCCGACTGAGGGCAGCGCTCCTGATCGGTGCGCTTCGCGGCGAACGTCGGGTGCGCACCCTGGTCACGCTCGCCCTCGTCGTCGCGATCACCGTGGTGGTGTGCTCAGCGGTCCTCAGCCTCGATGATGCGCCGATCGCGGTCGCGCGCACCGTGATCGTGCTGGGAAGCGGCGCACTGCTGCTCGGATTCCTGGTGGGGCCGGTGCTCGTCGGCGCCACCGACCAGCTCGACCCACGGCGCTTCGCCGTCTTCGGGGTCGATGAACGGCAGATGCCGTGGATCCTCGCTCTGGCCTCGTTCGTCAGCGTGCCGAGCGCGGCCGTGGTCTCGGTGCAGGTGAGCGTCTGCATCGTCGCTATCCGCCTGGGCGCCCCGTGGCCCCTCGCCGTGCTGATGACGGCGCTGGCGGTTCTGTCGACGCTGCTCGCGTCACGCATCGGCATGGCGGTGAACGCCCTGCTGCTGCCGGAGCGCCGGTCACGCGAGCTCACGGCGATCTTCGCGCTCGCGCTGATCGTCATCGCCTTCCCCGTCGCGGTCTTTCTGGCCTCATTGAAGTGGGACGGAGAGGTCCCGGCGGCCGTCGCCGCACTCACCGGAACCGTCGGGCTCACGCCCCTCGCCGCTCCGTCCTGGTTCGTCTTCGCCGTCGCGACCGACGATGCCGGGGCATGGATCAGCGGAGTGATCGCGGTCGCGACGGCCGTGTTCCTGTGGGTCCTCTGGAGCTGGCTCGTCCGACGCCTGCTCACCACCACCGAGCGCCCCCTCGCCTCGCGCGAGCGCACAGGGCTCGGTTGGTTCGGTCTGTTGCCGTCGAACGCCTTCGGCGCCATCGCCGCACGCAGCCTCGTCTACTGGCTGCGCGATCGCCGCTACATCATGAACCTCATCGTCGTGCCCGTCGCGGGAGCGCTGACGGTGCTCCCGCTTCTGGTCGCGGGAGTGCCTCTCGAGGTCGCCGCGCTGGTGCCGGTTCCGGTCATGGCGCTGTTCTTCGGCTGGCTTCCGCACAACGACGTCGCCTACGACTCGACCGCTCTGTGGACCCACGTCGCGAGTGGCGTCCGCGGCATTCCCGACCGGCTGGGACGCCTCGTGCCCGTACTTCTCGTCGCGGTCCCGGTGCTCGCCATCGCGGTGCCGCTCACTCTTCTGTGGATCGACGATTGGCGGCTCCTGCTTCCTCTCACAGGGCTCGCCGCAAGTCTTCTGTTCTCGGCGCTCGGTTTCTCGAGCATCGTCTCCGCTCTCGCGCCGTATGCCGTGTCGCGTCCGGGCGACAGCCCGTTCCAGCAGCCGCAGCGTCCGACCTCCCGGGGCGTCTACGGTCCGGCGGCGGCGTTCCTCGGAGCGCTGATCGTCAGCATCCCCACCGGATGGCTGCTCGCGCTGACGATCGCGGAAGGATCCGCGTACGCGCCCGCGACGTTCTGGGCAGGACTCGCGACCGGGCTCGGGGTGGCCGCGATCGGAGTGGGCATCGGCGGGCGGGTCTTCGAGCGCGGAGGCGAGAGACTGATGGAGTTCGTCGAGACGGCCTGAGCACCGCCCCGACGGGCCCGTCGCACGGCTAGACTCACGGGATGAGTACTCCGCTGGACAGCCCCGATCAGGGCGGCGTGGCAACGCTTGATCGCGAACTGGAAGAGCTTCTCCGGGAGGAGAACCTCGAGCCGGGCGACCATGAGCGTTTCTCTCACTACGTCAAGAAGGACAAGATCCTCGAATCGGCGATCACCGGCAAGCCGGTGCGTGCGCTGTGCGGCAAGAAGTGGACGCCGGGACGCGACCCCGAGAAGTTCCCGATCTGCCCCACGTGCAAGGAGATCTACGAGTCGATGGTTGGCTGACGCCCGCTCGATGACGCCCGCATCGATGATGCGGGCGAACCGTTCCGTCAGCGCACGTCGACGAAGACTGTCGGGATGGCCGGATCCGACTTGCTGAGAGCGAGCGCCCGCACAGGGAGCTCCTCTCTGACCTTCAGATGATGTGCCCGGGCCGACGCGGTGCCCTGCGGGCCCTCGAACGACGCGTCGATCTCGCCGGCCTCCACGAAGACGGTCTGCAGTGCTCGTCCGTCGGGATGCTCCGCGGGGCTGTCGAGTTCTTCGAAGCCGTCGGACACGACCACCGTCTCGGAATCGGCGACTCCGTCGACCAGAGTCCGGAACGCGGCCTTGCGTCCGCCCTGCGACGCCTTGTCGGCTGAGGCCTTCGCGACGCCCACCCAGGCACCGCTGGGATCCTGGCGCGCCACGAGCTTGTAGACCATGCTCGCCGTGGGATATCCGGAGCCGGTCACGACCGACGTTCCGACGCCGTACGCATCGACGGGAGAGGCCGCGAGTGCCGCGATGGCGTACTCGTCGAGATCGCTCGTCACCGTGATGCGCGTGGCGGTCGCCCCCAGTTCGTCCAGCAGGGCGCGAACCTCGCCGGCGACGATCGGCAGGTCGCCGGAGTCGATGCGCACGCCTCCCAGACCGGTGCCCGCGACCCGGATGGCCGTCTCGACGCCGGCGCGGATGTCGTACGTGTCGACGAGCAGGGTCGTGTCGGTGCCGAGGCTGTCGATCTGCGAACGGAACGCTTCCTCCTCTGTCTCGTGCAGCAGCGTCCACGAGTGCGCCGCGGTGCCCATCGTGGGGATGCCCCAGCGGCGCCCGGCTTCGAGGTTACTGGTCGCGCCGAAGCCGGCGATGTACGCCGCGCGTGCGGCGGCCACGGCCGACCGCTCGGCGGCGCGGCGAGAGCCCATCTCGGCGAGTGGGCGTTCGCCCGCGGCGATGCTCATGCGTGAGGCGGCGGTGGCGACGGCGGAGGCGTGGTTGAGCACGCTGAGCGCCAGCGTCTCGAGCACCACGGCGTCGGCGAAGCTGCCCTCGACGGTCAGGATGGGGGAACCCGGAAAGTACAGTTCTCCCTCTCGGTAGCCGCGGATCGAACCCGTGAAGCGGTAGTTCTCGAGATAGGTCAGCGACTCGGCATCGACGATGTCGTTGTCGCGCAGGAACCGCAGCTCCCCATCGCCGAAACGGAACTCCCGCAGCAGCGACAGCAGACGGCCGGTGCCGGCGACGACGCCGAATCGGCGCCCTCCGGAGAGGCGCCGGGAGAAGAGCTCGAACACACTCGGTCGCGACGCCGTGCCGTCACGCAGCGCCGCAGCGAGCATGGTGAGTTCGTAGCGATCGGTGAGCAGCGCCGTGGACGTCGTCATGCGCTCAGCTTAGTGACGACACCCGCTCGGGTTGCTGGGCGTGACGCCGGGTGTACGCGGGTAGGCTGGGGAGTCATGAACGACGCCCCGATCGGAATCTTCGACTCCGGTGTCGGCGGACTCACGGTGGCCCGGGCCATCAGAGCCCAGCTGCCCCGGGAATCGTTCGTCTACATCGGCGACACGGCGCATTCGCCGTACGGCCCGAAACCCATCGCCGACGTGCGTCGCTACAGCCTCGAGGTTCTCGACACGCTGGTCGATCAGGGCGTCAAGATGCTCGTGATCGCGTGCAACACGGCATCCGCTGCGATGCTCCGTGATGCGCGTGAGCGCTATGACGTGCCGGTGGTCGAGGTGATCGGCCCGGCGGTGCGCCGCGCGGTCTCCACCACCCGCAACGGTCGAGTGGGCGTCATCGGAACCGTCGGGACGATCGGCTCCCGCGCCTATCAGGACATGCTCGAGGTGAATGAGCGGCTCGAGGTCTTCACTGCCGCATGTCCGCGTTTCGTGGAGTTCGTCGAGGGCGGCATCACCGGCACTCCCGAAGTGCTCGCCACGGCCGAGGAGTACCTCGCGCCGCTGCGGAACGCCGATGTCGACACCCTGGTGCTCGGATGCACGCATTACCCGTTCCTCCGCGGCGCCATCAGCTACGTGATGGGGGAGGGTGTCACGCTCGTCTCGAGCGATGACGAGACCGCGGGAGACGTCTATCGTCAGTTGGTCCGCGGCGACCTCCTCGCTTCCCCCGACGCGACCGCCTCGTACGTGTACGAGGCGACGGGCGACTCGACCACCGAGTTCACCGCCCTCGCCAACCGTCTGATGGGCCGGGAGGTGCGCGACGTGCAGCTCGTGCAGACCGGTGTCATCACCCTGCCTGAGCACGCCTCCGGGCTCTGACTCCACCGCAGCATCCACCTGCTTCTTCCACCCCCACCGAAGGAAACCCATGACCAGCATCGTCCGGGCCGACGGCCGCAGCACCGACCAACTCCGCGAGATCACGATCGAGCGCGGCTGGAGCAGCCATGCCGAGGGATCCGCCCTGATCAGCTTCGGCGGCACCAAGGTGCTCTGCACCGCGTCGTTCACCAACGGTGTGCCGCGTTGGCTCACCGGCAAGGGCAAGGGATGGGTGACCGCCGAGTACTCGATGCTTCCCCGTGCGACGAACAGTCGCAACGACCGTGAGAGCGTCAAGGGACGCATCGGCGGGCGCACGCATGAGATCTCTCGCCTGATCGGTCGCGCCCTCCGCGCCGTCGTCGACACCAAGGCGCTCGGCGAGAACACCATCGTGATCGACTGCGATGTCCTGCAGGCCGACGGCGGCACGCGTACCGCGGCGATCACCGGGGCCTATGTCGCGCTGGCCGACGCGATCGAGTGGGGCCGGGAGAAGAAGTTCATCGGCAAGAACGCGACGCCGCTCCTCGATTCGGTCGCCGCCGTGTCCGTGGGGATCATCGACGGCGAGCCCATGCTCGATCTCGCATATGTCGAGGACGTCCGGGCCGAGACCGACATGAACATCGTCGTGACCGGCCGCGGGCTCTTCGTCGAGGTGCAGGGAACCGCTGAGGGTGCACCGTTCGACAAGCGCGAGCTCGACGCGCTGCTCGAACTGGGCGTCGCCGGCTGCGCCGACCTGAAGGACGAGCAGCTGAAGGCGCTCGCCGGCTGATGAAGGTCGTCCTCGCCACGCACAATCCGCACAAGGTCGCGGAGTTCCAGCAGATCGTCGCGTCGACGCGTCCCGATCTCGAGGTCGTCGGATACGACGGTCCGGAGCCGGTCGAAGACGGGGTGACCTTCGCCGAGAACGCCCTCATCAAAGCGCGTGCAGCCTCGCAGCACACGGGACTCCCGGCACTCGCCGACGACTCCGGCATCTGTGTCGACGTGCTCGGTGGGTCCCCAGGGGTGTTCTCGGCCTACTGGGCGGGACAGAAGAAGGATGCCGCGGCCAACCTCGAGCTGCTGCTCGACCAGCTGCGCGACATCGCAGATCCGCATCGCACCGCTCATTTCACCTCGACCATCGCGCTGGTGACCCCGGAGGGTGCGGAGCACGTGGTCGTCGGGAACTGGCCCGGGCGGCTCGCCCCGTCGGCGTCCGGTGGCGGCGGGTTCGGCTACGACCCGATCTTCATCCCCGACGGCCAGCCGTCAGGGGAGGAGCGCACGGTGGGCGACTTCACCGCCGACGAGAAGCAGGCCCAGTCGCATCGCGCCCGCGCGTTCGCGGAACTGCTGCCGTTGCTCGCCATCCTGTGAGGGGCCTCGGCCGCTGATCGCCAACTGAGAATCATCACCATTCCCGACTGCGCGCAGACCGGCCGAGCGGCCATGTCGTCGGTCTAGCCTGGAGGCATGCACGATCACGCGCCGGCCGCCGGCGGCATCCGCTCTGCGAGTCATCGCCGCCTTCTGGCGATCTCGCTGAGCCTGACCGCGACCATCATGGTCGTGCAGGTCGTGGGCGCGATCCTCACCGGGTCGCTCGCGCTGCTGGCTGACGCCGCCCACATGTTCACCGATGCGTCGGCGCTGGTGATCGCTCTGATCGCCGCGGCCGTCGCCGCGCGACCCGCCGATGACCGTCGCACGTTCGGCTATCAGCGTGCCGAGGTGTTCGGGGCGCTGATCAACGCGATCATCCTGATCCTGCTCGCCGGATGGGTCGGTATCGAAGCCGTCGGGCGGCTGCTGAACCCGGGCGAGACCGAGGTCGTCGGAGGGCTGATGCTCGTCGTCGCGATCGTGGGCCTGGTGGCGAACGCGATCTCGATGTGGCTGCTGAGCCGTGCTCAGCGCACGAGCATCAACGTGCGAGGTGCGTACCTCGAGGTGATGGGTGACCTGATCGGTTCGGCGATGGTGATCATCGCGGCGGTCGTGATCGTGACGACGGGATGGATGCCGGCGGATGCGCTCGCGTCGATCATGATCGCCCTGCTGATCATCCCGCGGGCCATCGCGCTGCTGCGCGAGGTGTTCTCGGTGCTCTCCGAGTCGGCGCCCGCCGGAACCGCGGTCAGCGACATCCGTCAGCACCTGCTCGACTACGACGGGGTCGTCGGAGTGCACGACGTGCACGTGTGGCAGCTGACCCGCGGCGCGCCCGTCTTCAGCGCGCACGTCAGCGTCGAACCCGCGCTCCTCGCCGACGGTCGCTCGGCGAAGCTGCTGAGCGATCTGCAGTCGTGCCTCGCGCACCACTTCGACGTGGAGCATTCGACCTTCCAGATCGAACCGGCCGAGCAGTCGGACTGCGAACCGCATCACGCCTGACGGGTCAGCTCTCGACGACGACCTCATCGGGGGACTTGTCGGGGCGGAGGCCCCGCCAACGGGAGTGGCGGAGGACGCCGTCGGGGGTCCAGTTCGCGAACTCGACCTCGCCGACCAGTTCCGGCTCGACCCACAGCGCGTCGGAGGCGTCGAGAGCGGGCACTCCGTCGAGCGGCGCGGACTCGACGCGCAACGGCGCGAGGCGTGCGAGCAGGTCGCGCAGCATCCGGTCGGTGAAGCCGGTCCCCACGCGCCCGACGTAGCGCAGGCGGCCGGACTCCGGCACCGCGAGCAGCAGGGAGCCGAACGTGCCCTCGCGGTCGCCCTTGCCCGGCCGGATGCCGACGATCACGACCTCCTGCATCCGGGTGAGCTTGAGCTTGAGCCAGGCGGTGGAGCGCTGGCCTGCGCGATAGCGGGACGCGGGATCCTTCACGACCACGCCCTCGAGGCCGAACTCGTCGCTCGCGGCCAGAGCGGCGTCGACGTCATCGAACACGGGCGGCACCTGCACCGGCGCGTCGAGGTCGGAGACGACCTCCTCGAGCAGCGTGCGCCGCTGCGACAGGGGCATCGAGCTGAGGTCGTGCCCGTCGAGGCGCAGCAGATCGAAGACCATGTACACGATCGGTGTGCGCACGACCTCTCGTTCGATCTCGCGCGGCCGCGTGAGATGCATCCGGTTCTGCAGCAACGAGAAGCTCGGTCGGCCCTGCCTGTCGAAGGCGACGATCTCCCCGTCGAGGATGGCATCGGCGACGGGCAGGAACGGTGCGCCGTCTGCGGTGAGCTCCGGGTACCGGCCGGTGATGTCGGTACCGCTGCGGGCGTGCAGCAGCATCCGCCCGTCCGCCCACGTGCCGATCGCGCGGATGCCGTCCCACTTGACCTCGACCCAGGACGGAGTGCTGAGACTGCGGGCGATCGCGGGAGTGCCGTTCTCGGCGAGCATGGGGGATACGGATGCCGAGGAGTTCGCTGCGGCAGAGATCCGGGTTCGGTGCCTCGGCGAGTCGCTGCGCCCCGTCGGTGACTCATCGGTGGGTGCCGAAGGATGCGTCGACTGCACCCGCGGAGCGTGTTCGGTGCGCAGCGAGGCCATGGGGTCGAGCCCTGACTCTGCCCGTTGCAGCACGGTCGCGAAGTCGAGCTGCGCCAGATCGGGGTCGTCCAGTTCGTCCCACGTGCGAGGAGCTGCCACCCACGGCTGCGCCCGCCCCCGCATCGAGTACGGCGAGATCGTCGTCTTCTTGCCGTTGTTCTGGCTCCAATCGAGGAAGACCTTGCCGCCGCGAGCCGCCTTCGCCATGGTGCTGGTGGCGAGGTCGGGGTGCTCGGTCTCGATGAGGCGTGCGATCTCCTTCACGATGGCGGAGATCTCGTCGCTGGTCTGCTGACCGGGCAGCGCCGCGTACAGGTGTATTCCCTTGCTCCCGCTCGTCACGGGGACGGGGTCGAGGCCGATGTCGCTCAGCAGACTGCGGGCGATCCGGGCGACCTCCGCGCACTGGGCGAGTCCGACGCCGGGGCCGGGGTCGAGGTCGAGCACGAGGCGGTCGGGCCTGCCCGGAAGTCCGTCCGGCGCGAACCGCCACTGTGGCACGTGCAGCTCGATCGCGGCGACCTGCGCGAGCCACACGAGCGTCGGCACGTCTTCGACCAGCGGATACTCCTTCGGCCCGTCGGAGTGACGGATCCCGTGTCGCGGGATCCAGGTCGGAGCGCCCGGTTCGAGCTGTTTGGTGAAGAACGCATCGGCGGGATGCTCGGTGGTTCCCACACCCTCGACCCAGCGCTTTCGGGTGACCGGTCGGCCGTCGAGCAGGGGGAGGAGGTGGGGTGCGATCGCCGTGTAGTACGCGATGATCTCGCCCTTGGTCGTGCCGGTTTCGGGGTACACGACCTTGTCGAGGTTGGTGACGCGCAGGCGGCGGCCCTCGATCTGCACAGTCTGCGCCTCCGGAGCCATGACGCCAGCGTAGTCAAGGTACTGGCCGCGACCGGCGCGGCTGGTGTTCACTGGGGGCATGAGAACGATCTGGAAGGGCGCGCTGACCTTCGGCCTCGTGAACGTGCCGGTCAAGGTGTACTCCGCCACGGAGGACCACGATGTGCCGCTGCACCAGGTGCACGAGAAGGACGGCGGACGCATCCGGTATCAGCGCACATGCGAGGTGTGCGGCGAGACCGTCGCCTACGCCGACATCGATCGTGCGTATGTCGAGGAGGGGCAGACGGTCGTGCTCACGAAAGACGACCTCGCGGCGGTGCCCGCCGAGAAGAGCCGTGAGATCGACGTCGTCGAGTTCGTGCCGTCGGATCAGGTCGACCTGCTGACGCTCGACAAACCGTATTACCTCGAACCCGACTCGAAGTCGCCCAAGGCCTACGTGCTGCTGCGCAAGACGTTGGAGCAGACCGACCGCACCGCGATCGTGCGCTTCACGCTTCGCCAGAAGACGCGGCTCGCGGCGCTGCGCGTGCGGGGGAAGGTGCTGGTGTTGCAGACGCTCCTGTGGGCGGACGAGGTGCGCGAAGCAGAGTTCCCGGTGCTCGATGAGGACGTGCGGATCTCGAAGAAGGAGCTCGAACTCTCGGCATCCCTCGTCGACAGCTACTCGGCCGACTTCGACCCGGAGTCGTTCGTCGACGAATATCAGAAGGAGCTGCGCACCCTGATCGACGCCAAGATCGAGGCGGGCGACACCTTCGACGTGTCGGAGACCTTCGGTGAGACCGAGGGTGATGAGAAGAGCGGCGAGGTCATCGACCTGATGGAAGCGCTGCGCGCGAGCGTGGCACGGACGAAGGCTGCGCGCTCGGAGTCGTCCGAGACCAAGGCGAGCACGAAGAAGAGCCCGAGCAAGAAGAAAGCGGGCTGAGTCCTCAGCCCGCTTTCGCCGTCGTTCGAGATCAGTGCTTGCCGTCTCCGTCGAAGTCGGGAGCGCGGTCGAAGACCTCGGGGTCGAGCGCGAGTTCCTCGGCTTCCGCGGCGTCGGTCTCACCCTCACCGGCGAGGGCTTCCTTCTTCGCCTTGTGACGCTCCGACAGGTAGTGCCAGAGGGTGACGAGGGCGGTGCCGCCGACGGCGGCGAGCAGGATCAGGTCGATGTAGCTCTCGACGAAGTGCGCGACCGGGGGGATGAACCCGATGGCGTAGCCGAACATCGTGAGGCCGAAGCCCCACAGGATCGCGCCGATGAGGTTGTAGAGCGTGTAGCGGCGCCACGGCATGTGGCCGACGCCGGCGGCGACGGGAGCGAAGGTGCGCACGATCGGCACGAAGCGGGCGAGGATGACGGTGATGCCGCCGAAGCGCTCGAAGAACGCGTTCGTTCGTTCGACGTTCTTCTTGCTGAAGAGGCCCGATTCCTTGCGTTCGAAGACCGCAGGGCCGCCCTTGTGGCCGATCAGATACCCGACTTCACCGCCGACGAACGCCGCGAGGCCGATCAGCAGGGCGACGATCCACACGTTGATGCCGAAGACGCCGTGCTCGGAGCCGGCGATCGGGTGCGACAGCAGGCCGGAGATCACGAGCAGGGTGTCGCCCGGCAGCAGGAAGCCCACCAGAAGGCCCGTCTCCGCGAAGACGATGAAGCACACCACGAGCAGTGCCCACGGCCCGGCTGATCCGATGATGGTCGCCGGATCGAGCCAGGGGATGAGAGCGGCGTGATGCATGGGTTTCCCGTCGTAGTGAGGTGTGCGGCGGTACAGACGTCGGTCGCGGGGGATGCGACTGATCGGTGCGGAAGGTGGGACTTGAACCCACACGCCCTGGGGCACAGGAACCTAAATCCTGCGTGTCTGCCAATTTCACCACTCCCGCGCGGTGAGATAAGTCTACTTACCGGGGGATCACGCGTTGCTGAGGATCCGCCGCGCAGCCCGGATCGTGCTCTGTGGATAACTCGGGCGACCGGGAACCGATTGTTGCGAGGATGCTCGGGTGATCCTGCCTGCCGTCCTCGTCTCCGAACGCGTGCGGCAACGTCTGCGCCGCGATGGCACCGACCCCACCCTCGATGCCGGTGCTGCTCGCACGCTCGCGCTCGCCGAGGTGCGTCGGTTCAATGACGTCGCGCTCGCTCGGGGCGAGGCGATGATCGATGACGAGGCCGCGTGCGTGCGCGACGTGCTGGCGGCGGTGAGCGGCTTCGGGGCGCTGCAGTCGCTGCTGGACGACCCCGAGATCGAGGAGATCTGGCTCAACGGCCCCGAGAACGTGCACATCGCTCGCGGTGGGATCGCCCACAGGGTCGATCTGCGACTGACCGAGGCGACGCTGCGGGACCTCGTCGAGCGGATGCTGCAGTCGACCGGGAGACGCGTAGACATCAGCCAGCCGTTCGTCGATGCCTCGCTGCCGGACGGGTCGCGTCTGCACGTGGCGATCGCCGATGTGGTGCGCGGCTCGTGGGCCGTCAACATCCGCAAGTTCCTGCCCCGGTTCCGATCCCTCGAGGCGCTCGTCGCGGCGGGGACTCTGCCGCATCATGTCGCGGAGACGCTGCGATGCGCGATGCGCGACGGAGCGAGCGTCATCGTGTCAGGGGCCACGCACGCAGGAAAGACCACGGTCCTCGGCGCGCTGCTCGCCGCGTGTTCCGACGCCCAGCGGATCGTCACCGTCGAGGAGACCTTCGAGCTCGCGGTCGACGGGCCGGACGTCGTCTCACTGCAGGGGCGGCAGGCGAGTCTCGAGGGCTCGGGAGAGATCACTCTTCGCCGGCTGGTGAAGGAAGCTCTGCGCATGCGGCCCGATCGGCTGGTCGTGGGGGAGGTGCGCGATGCCGAGGCGCTGGATCTCGTGCTCGCTCTCAACACCGGTGTGCCTGGGGCGGCGACGGTCCACGCCAATTCCGCGTCCGAGGCGCTCGACAAGCTCGCGCTGCTTCCGCTGCTCGCGGGACGGAACATCGACCGGTCGTTCGTCGCGCCGGCGATCGCGGGATCGGTCGATCTCGTCGTGCACTGCGTGCGCGACGACGACGGCGCGCGGCGGATCGCAGAGGTGATCGCCCCGACCGGTGCCGTGATCGACGGGCGCATCGTCTCGCGGTCCGTGTATGCGCGCGACGGTCAGGCCGCGAGTCTGGGTACCGCGTGGCGCCGGGGCGAGGCGCGCGCATGACCGTGCTGCTCGGCGCGACGCTCGCCGCCGGACTCCTTCTGGCGGTGTCGCCGTGGCTGTGGCCACAGCGGCCGGGGGTGCCGCAGGCGCCTCGTCGTGGTCCGCTCGCCCGGACTCTCGAGGAGGCGGGACTCGGGGCGGTGCGACCTCGATCGCTCGTGATCACCATGCTCGCGGCGGCACTCTGTGCGGCATCCGCGGCCTGGCTTCTGACCTCCATCCCGGTTCTGGCAGCGCTCGCATCCGTCGCCGGAGGCGCGGCTCCCGTGATCGCTCTCCGTGCCCGCCGACTGCGCCTGCGCAAGACGCGTCGCCAGGTATGGCCTGATGTGTGCGATCTGCTGATCGCCTCGATCCGTGTGGGGATATCGCTGCCCGACGCCGTGGCCGGTCTCGCCGAGTCCGCTCCTGCGATGATGCGCCCCGCGTTCGCCTCCTTCGCGCGAGATCTTCGTGCCACGGGACGCTTCGAGTCGAGCCTGGATCGACTGAAGGCCGCCTTGGCCGATCCGATTGCCGATCGGATTATCGAGACGTTGCGTATGGCTCGACAGGTCGGCGGCACCGAGCTCAGCGGGGTGCTGCGTGCGCTGTCAGCCTCCGTGCGCGCAGATGCGGCTCTGCGAGGTGAGGTCGAAGCGCGCCAGTCGTGGATTCGCGGTGCCGCGGTGCTCGGCGCCGTCGCACCCTGGGTGATTCTGGCTCTGCTGGTGATGAGGCCCGAGGGTGCCGAGGCGTACGGGACTCCGGAGGGGATGATGGTCATCTGCCTCGGCGCGTTCGTCTCGGTCGTCGCCTATCGAGTGATGATCCGGATAGGACGATTGCCGGAACCGGGCAGGTGGTTCGGATGAACGCGTTCTCCGCACTTTCGCTGTCGATGCTCATCGGGGGTGTGCTGGCCGCAGGAGTGCTGTGCATCATCAGCGCGCTGCCGCGGTGGGGCGCACTCTCTCTCGCGCGCCGTATCGGCCCCTACGTGCGCGATGTCGTGTCCGATGCCGACCTGCCGCCCGGCGTGCTGCCTGCGGCGCCGGTGCTTCCCGCGGGCAGCACGTCGCCCTGGATGCGGGTGCAGGAGGCGTTCGGTCGTGTCATGGGGAGTCGGGAGGCGCTGCAGCACAGGCTGGCTCAGGCGGGAATCGGCATGGATGCCGCGACCTTCCGCGGTCGCCAGCTGGGGTGGGGCGTCGCCGGCATCGGAGCCGGGGCGGCGGCCCTCATCGTCCTCGTGCTCACCGGTCGGATGACCGCCCCGGTGTCGCTGCTGCCGCTGCTGGCGGGTGCGGGCGCCGCAGCCGCCTATGAGACGCAACTCAGCGCGCGCGTGTCCATTCGACGAGGACGTCTGACGGACGAGCTGCCCACGACGCTCGAGTTCCTCGCCCTCTGCCTGTCGGCGGGAGAGGGGTTCCTCGATTCTCTCCGACGCGTCGCGTCGGTCGGCTCTGGGGCGCTCACCATCGAACTGCGTGCAGTGGTCGTCGCCGTCGGCACCGGGTCGTCACTCGCCGACGCCCTCGGCGATCTCGCGATCCGTCTGCAGCTTCCCGGCCTGACACGGGCGGTCGACCAGGTGATCGCCGCGCTCGAACACGGCGCACCGCTCGCCGCCGTCCTGCACGCGCAGGCCGGCGACGCTCGGGAAGACG
This sequence comes from Microbacterium sp., assembly GCF_031988965.1. GTDB lineage: Bacteria > Actinomycetota > Actinomycetes > Actinomycetales > Microbacteriaceae > Microbacterium. Next base: position 6,521 of record NZ_DALZXX010000041.1, on the reverse strand, counting down.
CGAAGCGTGTGCTGATCGAACAGGCGGGTCGCAAGGAGATCCTGATGCTCCTGCCGCTCGTCTTCCTCATCCTGCCGCTGTCCGTGCTCTTCGCGATCTATCCCGGACTGTTCATCCTGCGACTCGGCATCGGCTGAGCGCTCAACGAAAGGACGATCTCCATGACCCTTCTTCGACGCCGGTGGGCGGCTGCCGCCGGGTGGATGCGAGACCTCGCGGACGACGACGCCGGCGACGTGCCCGGGTGGGTGCTCGTCACACTCATGACGGCAGGGCTCGTCGTTCTGATCTGGGCGGTGGCAGGACCGGCGTTGAGCGAGCTGTTCGAACAGGCCATCGCGCGTGTCTCCGGGATCTGACCTGTGAGGTGCGGGCACCACGGAGCGGTGATCGACCTCGGTCGTCCACGGCGGCCCGTGGACGACCGAGGTTCGAGCCCCGTCGAGTTCATCCTGGTCGGCACTCTCCTCACCGTGCTGACGCTCGCAGTGATGCAGCTCGCTCTCGTGGTGTACGTCCGGAACGTCGTGCATGACGCTGCAGTCGAGGGTGCGCACTTCGCCGCGCTCGCGGACACGACACTGGCGGAGGGCGCCGAGCGCGCGCGGGCGGTGATCACCCGCGCCGTCGGCGCGACCTATGCCGACGACATCACCGTCGTCGGGGAGTCGATGCTCGGTCAGCCCACCGTGCGAGTCACGATCACTGCGCCTCTTCCTGTGATCGGTCTGCTCGGGTTGCCTCGCTCTCTCACCGTCGAGGCGGCTGCGCCGAAGGAGACGTTCGGAGATGGATGACGAGGGCTCTGCTGCCCTGGAGTTCATCGCCGTGGGGGTCATTCTGCTGGTCCCGCTGGTGTACCTGATCGTCGCGCTGGGGGCGATTCAGGAGCAGACGCTCGGTGTCGAGGCCGCCGCCCGGCACACGATGCGTGCGATCGCCGTGGCGCCGAGCGCAGAGGCGGCAGAGACGCGTGGCGAGCAGGTGCTCGCGAGCGTGGTCGAGCAGTACGGCCTCGACGCCGGGTCGCTCGAGATGTCGCTGACGTGCCCTGGAGAGGGAGAAGAGTGTCCGCGGGCAGGAGAGACCGCCACGCTCACGGTCACTGCGGATGTGTCGCTTCCGCTGATCCCCGCCGTCTTCGGTCTGGAGAATGCCGCGACGATCACCGTCGAGGGATCCTCCGTGCAGAAGATGTCGCGCACCTGGGGCGAGCAGTGAGCGGTCGGGACCGACGTGACGATGAGGGAAGCGTGCTGCTCCTCACGCTCGGTTACGCACTGCTCGCCCTCGCGCTCACCTTCGTCTGCGTGTGTGCGACGGATCTCTACATCGCGCAGAAGCGTCTCGACGACCTTGCGGATGCCGCGGCGCTCGCCGGAGCCAACGGATTCACGCTCATCGTCGACGGCTCCACGGTTCTCGCCGAGCTCACGGATCAGCGGGTTCGGGAGCAGGCGGCAGCGGTGATCGATGTGGCGCCCGAGGCGGTGACGCTCGTCTCCGCCGCCGCAGAAGGGGTCTCGGCGCGGGTGACGATCGCTTCGCCGTGGCATCCTCCCCTGCTGTCGCTGTTCATCCCCGACGGAGTCGACCTGCAGGCGACCGGCACGAGTCGCACGGCAGTGCGGTGAGCGTGGGAATCAGGCGACCATGCGGTCGAGCATGGCGCGCACTCGCATGTCGAAGCCCGCCGGCACATCGTGCGGGAGCGCGTCGACGGGCCACCACCGCACATCGCCGGACTCGTCGCTCACGGTGAGTGGCGATTCCATCGGGACGACCAGACCGACCCCGACGTCGAGGTGCGAGGCGCAGCGTCCGAAGGCGTTCGACAGCGAGTGGTGGTCGAGGTCGTAGACGAGCGGTGACGCCGGATGCGTCGCAATGAGTCCCGTCTCCTCCGCGAGCTCGCGCAGCGCCGCGTCGACGATCGAGGAGTCGTCTTCGAGGTGACCGCCCGGTTGCACCCAGAACCGCCCCTTGCCGTGGAACACCAGCGCGATCTGCGTGAGAGAGGGATCGAACACGAACGCCGACGCCGTGGCGTGGTTGGGGCCGTCTCCCCGAGAGACAGGACCCGCATCGTTCGAGAAATGGCGGGTGAAGTCCGCAAGCTCCATGCGGTCGCGCGCAGACCGGGGAGAGTAGCCGGCGACCAGGGCTCGCATGTCCGCGCCCAGCGTGGTCACTGCTCCTCCTTCGCCCGCGGGACGAACCGGGGGATCCATCGCAGGAATCCGCCTGCTCCGACGATTCCGATCACGCCCATCGCGGCGGCAGCGACAGGGAGCGAGGCGACGGCGATGATGCCGGAGACGAGCAGCGGGGCGATCGCGCCGCCGGCATCCGTGAGCGTGCGCCACGAGCCGAGAAACGCAGCAGGTTCCGTCTTCGGTGCGACGTCGGCGCCGAGGGTCAGCAGGATGCCGCTCGACAGGCCGTTGCCGACCCCGAGGACCGCCGCGAACATGCCGAACCAGAGCACGGCGGCATCGAGGTCGTGCGTGACGGACAGTGCGAGGAAGCCGGTACCCATCAGCAGCATGGCCGGCATTGCCGCCCACAGCCTGCCGAACCGGTCCATCACCTGGCCGCTCGCGTAGAACAGGGCGAAGTCGATGGCTCCCGAGACCCCGACCACGAGGGCGATCGTCGAAGAGTCGAGGCCGAGGGAGAGCCCCCACAGAGGCAGGACGACCTGACGGGCCGACCGCACCGCGGAGAGCGATGCTGCCGCGAGACCCAGCCGCCCGAGCACGCTCCTCTGCACCCACATCGTGCGGAAGACCCCGGCGCGCGCCGCTATCGGAATCGACCCCGTGACGACCTCACCGGAGTCGTCGGAGAGGGCAGCGGTGCGGATCGCGGTCGCCGCCGGGACGGTCTTCTCGGGGTCGGGGCCGAACAGCACGAGAAGCACCATCACGATCAGGCAGCCCAGGAAGAACCAGATCGCGGCGATCTCGGAACCGAACAGCTGCAGCAGCCCTGCGGCGACGAAGGGGCCGATGAAGACGCCGAGGCGGAAGCTGCCGCCCAGGAGCGACAGAGCGCGGGCGCGGAAGGCGAGGGGGACTCTGGTCGTCATGAACGCGTGACGGGCGAGGCCGAAGGCTGCCGCGCAGAAGCCGAGGAGGAAGACGGATGCCGCGAGCACGGTGAGAGACGGGGCGAACACCATGCCGATTCCGGCGGCGATCGCCACCGTGCCGGCGATGACCATGGTGAAACGCTCGCCGATGCGTGACACCGCCCATCCCGCAGGGACGTTGCCGCACAGCTGACCCACGACGAGAGCCGAGGCGACCAGGGCCGCGAAGGCGACGTCGGCGCCCATCTCGGCAGCGATCACGGGGATCAGCGGAATCACCGCGCCCTCGCCGAGCGAGAACAGCACCGTGGGGAGGTACACCATCGGCCCGAATCGCTTCAGGACCGTGGATGCAGTGTTCACTCGTTTCACGCTACTCCGTCGCGCGGGGTGTCCGAGCCCGACGAAGGGTCCCCGCCGGTACAGGCGGCACGTTAGGCTGGACGCGACATGCTCGAACTCGATCTCTCCGCCGACATCCAGGCCCTCCGAGTCACCTACGGTGACATCCGCGAGGTCGTCGATGTCGATGCGCTCCGCTCCGATATCGCCCGACTCAGCGAAGAGGCCGGTGCGCCCGATCTCTGGGATGACACCGATCACGCGCAGAAGGTGACCAGCGCGCTGAGTCACCGGCAGTCGGCGCTCGCTCGTGTCGAGGGCATCGGCCAGCGACTCGACGACCTCGAGGTCCTCATCGACCTGGCGAACGAGATGGGCGATGAGGACTCCGCCATCGAGGCGCGGAACGAACTCACGGCCCTGACCGAGATCATCAACCAGCTCGAGGTCCAGACGCTCATGGATGGCGAGTACGACGAGCGCTCGGCCATCATCACGATCCGCTCGGGTGCCGGCGGCGATGACGCCACCGATTTCGCCGAGATGCTCATGCGCATGTACCTGCGCTGGGCTGAGCGTCACAAGTACCCGGTGAAGGTTCTGGACACCTCGTATGCCGAGGGCGCGGGCATCAAGTCGGCGACGTTCGAGATCGACGCGCCGTACGCGTTCGGCACGGTCTCGGTCGAGGCCGGCACGCATCGCCTCGCCCGCATCAGCCCGTTCGGCTCCGCCGACAAGCGTCAGACGTCGTTCGCCGCCGTCGAGGTCATCCCGCTCATGGAGGAGGCGACCGAGGTCGACATCCCCGAGAGCGACATCCGCGTCGACGTCTTCCGTTCCTCGGGCCCGGGCGGTCAGTCGGTCAACACGACCGACTCCGCGGTGCGCCTCACGCACCTTCCGACGGGCATCGTCGTCTCGATGCAGAACGAGAAGTCGCAGATCCAGAACCGCGCCGCCGCGATGCGCGTGCTCCAGACCCGGCTTCTCCTGCTGCAGAAGGAGGAAGAGGCCGCGAAGAAGAAGGAACTCGCCGGAAACATCACGGCGAGCTGGGGCGACCAGATGCGCTCGTACTTCCTCTACGGCCAGCAGCTCGTCAAGGATCTGCGCACCGGACACGAGTCGGGCAACCCCGCAGCGGTCTTCGACGGCGACCTCGACGGATTCATCTCCGCGGGCATCCGCTGGCGCAAGCGCAAAGAAGAGGACTGAGCCGCACCGCTCTCAGCGAGCGGGACCCTCTCAGCGAGCGGACCCCTGGAACGACTCCGTGACCTCGTCGTTGCTGTAGACGATGCACTGGATCGTGCGATCGTCGAGGCGGTTCCACGACGCCTCGGTGGGGACGAACCAGTAGTTGTCGAGCGCGGAATCCTTGTAGGGGATGCCCACATACTCGGCGAACGCCGTGTCGCACCGTTCTGTCGCGAGAGTCTGCAGGGCGTCGTCGCCCGGGTAGTCGCCGTCATCGGCGTCGAAGATGTAGTACACCTCGTCGGTGTGCGGCTGATCACACGGCACGATCGGGAGCTCGTACACCTCGTCGCCCCACTCCATGAACGGGATGCACTGGCCGACAGCGAGCTCGTCGAAAGTGACGGTCTCTGCGCCGGGCGGAGGTGTCGCTTCCGCCGACGGCGACGGCTCGCGCGAAGGCTCGTCCGACGGCACCGGCTTCTCGGTCGCTGCCGGTGCCGGCTCATCGGCAGGCGACTCCGCCGCTGCGAAGGTGAGCAGCGCGACCGCGAGAGCGAGCACCGCACCGAGCACGCCCACGGCCAGACCGGCGATGCCGGCCCATTTCGCGCCCGGGAGGAAGAGTGACACGAGCGACGTCACGAAGCCGACTCCGAGGAGGATCCAGCCGATGAAAGCGATCGCCGGGATGCACGACAGGGCGACACCGAGCGCCGCCAGCGTCAGCCCGATGATGGCGAGCACGGAGGTGCGCCGCTTCGCGGCGGCGGGGCGTGGAGCGTAGGGATCGAGGGGGACGGCGGCCGCCGTCGCAGGCGCACCCGGGTAGGAGGCAGCGGATGCGACGTGCCCACCGGTCGGAGCGGCAGGCTGAGATGCGGCTGTCGCGGGTGTCGCCCACGGGGCTGATTCCTGTGCAGCGTAGGGAGGGGTGAACGTCGGGATCTCGGGTTCTGAGCCGGAGCCGGAGCCGGAGGATGGGGTGATGCCCGCGCTCGAGCCGGGCTCCACGACAGACTCATGCGGAGTCGTCTGCGCCGGTGACGGCGGAACCGCATCCATCGTGTGCTCGGTCCAGGCCGAGCCATCCCACCACCGGAGCCGACCGGAGCCGTCGTCGTACCATCCTGCGGGCGTCGTCATCGTCGACTCCGTTCTGTGCTCGTCACCCGAACGCCTGGCTCAGCCTGCGGTCGGGACGATCGAGATCCGCGCGATCTCGCGGGCGGCCTCATCCGTGATCACGAGAACGTACGAGTCGCTCTGCGCGATGTCGAATGCGATGGGGCCGCTGACGGTCTGCCCGGATTCGAGCAGTTCATTGGGTGCGCCCGTGACGAAGAAGTCGAGCTGGCCCTCGGTGCCGTCAGCTGTCTCGAGAGCGGTGAAGAGGGGATTCGCCGGCGTGGTGCCGTCGATCCCCGTCCAGGTCGTCTCGACGGTGAGATAACCGCCGTTCGTCGAGGGGACCCCTGAGCCATCGTCGGTCGACCACGTGGCTCCGGTGACGGTCACCTCGCCGGTGCCGCCGAGCCAGCGGAGCGTCACGGTGTCGCCGATCGATCCCTCTTCGACCTGCACAGTCGAGGAGTCCTCATCGGGCTCTGTGCTCGGCGGCGGGGTCGATTCCGTGTCGGATTCGCTCGCCGGAGGAGGGGTGGGTAGGTCTCTGATGGCCTCGGAGAGTGCCGCCCCCACGAAGAAGATCGCCATGACGACGGCGATGATCGCGCCCACGAACGAGAGGATGAGCCCCGAGATGCCGGGCCACTTCCGGCCTTTGAGGAACAGCGAGATCAGCGACACGATGAAGCCCGCGCCCAAGAGGATCCAGCCGAAACCGACGGTGAAGGGGATGCACGAGAGGATGGTTCCGAGTCCG
>NZ_DALZXX010000040.1:19087-21599 GCF_031988965.1 Microbacterium sp. | reverse complement strand
GAACCGCGCCGTCCAGAATGGCGCGCAGCTCGTGCTCCTCGGCCTCGGTCCGCTCCCTCGCATCGGTTCCCGACCCGATCACCCATGCACCGACCCTGGCACCGGCGGCGTGTCGTGAGACGACGGTCTCCGGACGCCGCGCGATGACCGCATCCGCCGCGCGTCCGGCGCCGATGTAGCGCACGAACCCGGCTCCGGCGCGCCACGCGGCCTCGACCCCGAGCACAGCGGCCCCCGGATACGCCGGAGACCCCGTACGCAGGCCCACGACGCCGCGGGAGTACTTGTCGTCCGATGCCTCGGGCGGCCGCACGAAACGCGCTGCATCGTCTCGGGACCAGTCGCGCACATCGGGCATGACTCCACGTTAGTCGGACGGCCCCGCTCTTCCGGAGCGGCGGTAACGTCAGGGAGGTGAGCATCCTCTTCTCCCCTTTGAGCATCCGATCGATCACCGTCAGGAACCGACTGTGGGTCTCCCCCATGTGCATGTACAGCGCCGTCGACGGCGTCGTGCAGGAGTGGCACCACACGCACCTCGCGCAGTTCGCCTCCGGCGGGGCCGGCCTGGTCGTCGCCGAAGCCACGGCCGTCGTGCCCGAGGGACGCATCTCTCCGCGGGACGTCGGACTCTGGAACGACGAGCAGCGCGACGCCTGGGCGCCGATCGTCGAAGCGATCCATGCCCGCGGGGCGGCGGCAGGAATCCAACTCGCGCACGCGGGACGCAAGGCCTCGACCTGGTGGCCGTGGGCGGAGAACCGCGGCTCGGTTCCCGCCTCGGACGGCGGGTGGACGACGACAGCACCCTCGCCCGTCGCGTTCGACGGCTTCGCGCCTCCGGAGGAGCTGGATTCCGACGGCATCGACCGCGTCGTCGAGGCCTTCGCCGTGTCGGCCCGGCGCGCCCTCGAGGCCGGTTTCGACGTGCTCGAGATCCACGGTGCGCACGGATATCTGTTTCACCAGTTCCTCTCGCCCCTGTCCAATCTGAGGCAGGACGAGTACGGCGGGTCGCTCGAGAACAGGGCGCGTCTGCTGCTGCGCGTCGTCGACGCGGTGCGTGCGGCCGCCGGCGATGCCGTACCCGTCTTCGTGCGCATCTCGGCGACCGATCACGCCGACGGCGGGTTCACCGAGCAGGAGGCCGCGGTCGTCGGGGGCTGGGCGACCGAGCACGGCGCCGACCTCATCGACGTCTCGAGCGGCGGACTCGTCGCACACCAGAAGATCAGCGTTTTCCCCGGCTACCAGGTACCCCTCGCCTCGACCGTGCGCCAGGGCGGGCGTATCCCGGTGTCGGCGGTCGGTCTCATCACCGCTGCCGAGCAGGCCGAGCAGGTGCTCGCCGAGGGATCCGCCGATGCGATCTTCGCGGGACGCGAATGGCTCCGCGATCCGCACTTCGCGCTGCGGGCCGCGCACGAACTCGGTGCCGAGGTCGCATGGCCACCGCAGTATGAACGGGCGCACTGGCACTGACGCGCCCCGTGCGCGCAGAGCGAAGCCCTCCGACCCGACCGGGCCGGAGGGCTTCGCTCTGTCAGCCGTCAGTGTCCTCGCACGCGGCGGGTAGCGTCCTGGACCTCACCGACGAGCTCCTCGAGGATGTCCTCGAGGAAGAGCACGGCCGTGGTCGTACCGCTCGCGTCACGGACCTTCGCGAGGTGTCGACCGGCGCGCCTCATCACGGCGAGAGCGTCCTCGAGGTCGGTGTCCTCCTGCACGGGGACCATGTGGTGGATCCGTTTCGAGGGCAGCGGCTCGAAGAGCTTCGCGGCAGCATCCGGGCCGTCGGAAGCGCGGAGGATGTCCTTGAGGTGCACGTACCCGACCGGTGCGCGCTCGTCATCGACGATCACGTAGCGCGAGAATCCGTAGCGGGCGACGGCCTTCTCGATGTCATCCGGTGTCGTGGACTCAGGCAGCGTCACGAGGTCGCTCAGCGGCACCGCGACGTCACGCGCCTTCTTGTCGGTGAACTCGACAGCGGCCGCCACGGCGCCCACCGTGTCGGCGAGCACCCCCTCACGTCGTGACTGATCGACGATCGTCGCGACCTCGTCCAGAGTGAAGGTCGAGGCCGCCTCGTTCTTCGGCTCGACCCGGAAGAGGCGGAGCACGCCGTTCGCGGCGGCGTTCAGGACCCAGATGACCGGCATGAACGCCTTCGACACCCAGACGAGCGGAGGAGCCAGCAGCAGCACCGCGCGGTCGGGAACCGAGAACGCGAGGTTCTTCGGCACCATCTCGCCGAACACCACGTGCAGGAACGACACCACCAGCAGGGCGATCGCGAAGGAGACGGCGTCGACGACCCCGTCCGACCAGCCCAGGGCATGCAGGGGCGTCGCCAGCAGGTGGTGGATCGCCGGCTCCGACACGTTCAGGATCAGAAGCGAGCAGATCGTGATGCCGAGCTGAGACGTCGCGAGCATGAGCGTCGCGTGCTCCATGGCGTACAGCGCGGTCTTCGCGGCTCGCGACCCCTCCTCGGCCCGCGGCTCGATCT